>NZ_BAABBF010000006.1:0-253918 GCF_039537815.1 Sphingomonas cynarae
GGCGGTCGGGCAACTGACGCGCGATTTCGGCAGCTGGAATACGCCATGGAACGCGATCAACCGCTTCCAGCGGCTCGACGGTGCCATCCGACCGCACTTCGACGACGCGAAGCCGTCGACGCCGGTGCCCTTCACCTCGGCGCAATGGGGCAGCCTCGCCTCGTTCGGTGCCAAGACGTGGCCGGGAACGAAGCGCTATTATGGCACCAGCGGGAACAGCTTCGTCGCCGTGGTCGAGTTCGGCCCCCGCGTGAGAGCCATGGCCGTCATGGCGGGTGGGCAGAGCGGCGATCCTGCCTCACCGCATTTCGCCGACCAGATCGACCGATACGCCACCGGTCGTCTTCGGCCGGTCTACTTCCACCCCGATGAGTTCGCCGGTCATATCGAACGGGTGTATCGTCCTGGCGACGACGCTCCTTGATCGCTGTTCACCTGCAACAACAAGACGACCCGGAAACGAACATGCACACTGCCCTTGCCCCTTCCCGAAAGCAGTCGCGCAGTCATGGACGCGGATTGGCTGCTTTAGCCGCTTCAGCCATTCCCTCGAAACGGCCTATGTTGCGACTAAGTCACCAATAGCGCCGCTTGTTGTATCCGACCGACTCGTTGCGTGCCGCCGATCCAGGATTTCCCTTTTTACCCACAGACGCGGTGCCGTGCGCCTCCGGATAGGTCGCATCGATCATGACGGCCTTCGGATCAGCATCCACTCCGGCCAGCCCTTCCATCATCCGCGTGCCCCCGCCTGCCTCGGCCTGGCGCGTTCACCGGTTATACAGCGTCCCTAGCACAGGCTTACGAGGACCATAGTCATTCGGCGCATTCCGCCAGCGCAGCCCGTTTCGATTGATGAACACAATGCCGCTCAACACCCGGCGGTCATCAACGCGCGGCTTGCCATGGCTTTTCGGAAAGAACCGCCGCAGTTGCTACATCCGCTCGTTCGTCAGCCAATACAGGTCGCTCATGCCGGTAAACGTGCCGGTAAACGTGCCGGGGAGAATCCAAAGCCGAGGCCTTCCCGGCCAGCGTATTGGCACAATCACGCGCGCCAGTGAGCCGACCGTCATGGCCAACCATTTTTGTCAGATACTTAGCATGTCATTGGCTGGAATTTCCAATGACTTGGCTGGGGCGGCAGGATTCGAACCTGCGGATGGCGGCACCAAAAGCCGCTGCCTTACCACTTGGCGACGCCCCAGCAGAGCGCGGGCTTATAGCGCAGCCCGCGTGGTTGGGAAGACCGTTTACAACCGATGCAACCAACCATGGGGATCGGGTGCCGTACCACGCTGGATCGCGACCAGCGATTGATGAAGTCGGTCGGTCACCGGGCCACCGGTACCGTCGCCGATCGTGAAGTCGCCGTCACGATCCGCGATGCGGCCCACCGGGGTCACCACCGCCGCCGTGCCGCAGGCGAACGCCTCGACCAATCGGCCGCTCTGCGCGTCGGCGCGCCACTGGTCTATCGCATAGGGCTCCTCGCGCACAGTCAGGCCAGCGTCGCGCGCCAGTGTCAGCAGCGAATCGCGGGTGATGCCGGGCAGGATCGTACCAGTCAGCGGTGGCGTCTGCAGGCTGCCATCGGCGAACACGAAGAACAGGTTCATGCCCCCCAGTTCCTCCACCCAGCGCCGCTCCACCGCATCGAGGAAGACGACCTGATCGCAGCCATGCGCAATCGCCTGTTTCTGTGCGATCAGGCTGGCGGCATAATTGCCGCCGCACTTGGCCGCACCTGTACCGCCCAGTGCGGCACGGGTATGATCCCGGCTGACCCACACCGTGATCGCACGCACCCCGCCCTTCCAATAGGCGCCGACGGACGAGGCGATGACCATGTAGATATATTCCGCCGACGGCTTCACGCCCAGGAACACCTCCGACGCGATCATGAACGGCCGCAGGTAGAGCGCCCCGTCGCCTTCCGGAATCCAGTCGCTGTCCGCCGCGACCAGCCGCTCGATCGATTCGATGAACAGGTCGTCGGGCAATTCCGCCATCGCCATCCGCCGTGCCGAATCACGGAACCGCGCTGCGTTCGCCTGCGGCCGAAACAAAGCGGTGCCGCCATCGGCCAGCCGATACGCCTTCATCCCCTCGAATATCTCCTGCGCGTAATGCAGGACCGACGAGGCAGGATCGATCGGCAGCGGCGCCCGCGCGGTGATATGCGCATCATGCCACCCTGCCTGATCGGAATAGCGGATCACCGCCATGTGATCGGTAAAGACGCGTCCGAAACCCGGATCGATCAATCGCTTGGCCCGCTCCGCCGCTTCGACCGGGGCAGCATGGGGATCGTGGCGGAAGGCGGCGGGCGCAGGGGCAGACATTTCGTATCGTTCTCTTATCTCATGGGGTTGCGGACGCGTAGGAGTGCGGCTTAGACGGGTCAACATGGCTGTCTCAGCACCTCTTCCCCCCGCCCAGTTCCTCCGCGAGCCCGAATTGCGCCGCGGCCTGGAACTCCTGTATTTTGGCCACAGCCACCTGAATCGCTCGATCGATCGCGATCTGGCGAGACAAGGACTGGGTCGTGCCCATCATCGTGCCCTATATTTCATCAGCAGGAAACCCGATCTGACCGTCAGCGAGCTGTTGTCGTTGCTTGCCATTACCAAACAGTCACTTGGACGCGTGCTCAACGAACTGACGGAGCGCGATCTGGTAGAGAATCGCGCCGGAGAGCGCGACCGGCGCCAGCGCCTGCTCCGATTGACCGATGCGGGCAGAAAGCTGGAAGGCGAATTGTTCGATGCCTGGAAGCAGAAAATCTCGGCGGCATACACTCATGCCGGGCCGGCGGCGGTTGCCGGCTATTGGGCGGTACTGGAAGGCATGATCCCGGAAGAGGCGATGCCGCAGGTCGAGGGTCTGCGCCGCTAGGCCAGCGATGGCACAGCAGCGCGGGATTGATTATCAGTCTCGCGCCGCCGCTGCCATTTCGCCGTTACGCCGGGCGGATGCCGCGAGTGTTTCGGCCAGCAGCCGCTCCAGCGCGCGATCGGCATCGAGGATATTCAGCCCTTCGCGCGTCGATCCGCCGGGGCTGGCGACGCGGTCTGCCAGCACCGCCGGCGGCACGTCCGCCGTCACCGCCATCGCCGACGATCCGGCCAGCGTCGCCAGCGCCAGTCGCCGTGCCTGTTCCTCGGGCAGACCCAATGCTGCTCCCGCCACCGCCAGCGCATCGGCGAAGCGGAAGACGAAGCCCGGCCCACAGCCGGCCAGCGCCGTCACGGCATCGAACGATCCTTCACCGGCCACCCATTCGACATGCCCCAGTACCGCCGCCAGAGCCTCTGCGGTCCGCCGAACATCGGCATCGCTCGTTGGCGTATATAACGCGGTAACGCCCTGACCGATCGCTACCGGCAAATTGGGCATCGCCCGGACGATGGCCGCCGCCTCGATCCGCCGCGCCAGCGCCGCCACCTCGACGCCCGCAAGAATTGATATCAGCAGCGCAGGACGCACATCGGCAAGCAGGGGCGCGATCACATCCAGTTGCTGGGGTTTCACCGCAAGGATCAGGGTCGCCGGACGTTCGTCCGTGGGGATCGAGGTGACCGATCGCACGCCATCCGGCACGCCGCGTCGGGTACGCGTCACCACCATGACCGTCGCCGGGTCAAGCCCGGCTGCCAGCCAGCGGTGCAACATCGCACCACCCATGTTACCGCATCCGATCATCCAGAGCGGCCCAACGGGCATCGCGGCGGCATTCATGCTTCACCCTGCGTTTCGACCAGTGCGGCGGCAAGCGCATCCCGCGGGCTCTTTCCGCCCCACAACACGAACTGGAACACCGGATAGAAGCGCTCGCATTCCTCGATCGCCGATTCGACCAGTAGTTCGGCACCGCCCAGCGTCATCGTCCGGTCATCGTCACCGTCGATCATCGCGGCGTGGCGGAACAACAGGACGCCCGTGGAGGACCATAACTCGAAATGGCCGATCCACAGTTGTTCGTTGACGAGACCGATCGTCTCGTAGATCGATGCGCGCCGATCCTCGGGTACCTTGATATCGGGAAACGCCAGGAACTGGAGGACGCTGTCATCCTCCCGCCAGAGCGCGCGCAACTCATAGGTCGCCCAGCTACCCTTCACCGAGGCGACGATCTCCTCGTCCTGTCGCTCATGGTCCCAGCCGTGCGCGGCATAATAGGCCTCAAGCATGTCGATCGGGGCGGCATCGTCATCGTCGTGTTCGGTCTGGTCGAGCATCAATGTCTAGTCGCACGGGGCGAGCCGGCTGGCAAAGGCCGACACGATCCCGTGCAATCCCTGTCAGACGGTCGGCAACGGATTGCTGGCCTTCGCCTCCAGCGCGTCGAGACGGGCACGCAGCATATCAGCCTCGTCCCGCGCGGCGGCGGCCATCGCCTTTACCGCGTCGAATTCCTCGCGGCTGACGAAATCGAGGCCGCCGATCCATTCCCGCGCACGCGATCGCGCGCTGGCTTCCGCCTCCCGGCCCATGCCGGCCACGGTGCCCGCGGCACCGTTCACGAGCTTGGCGAAATCATCGAAGAAGCGATTTTCGGATTGCATGCTGATATCCCCAGGGGCGATGGAACGCGTCGTCACGACATTTGGGACGTGACGGGCGGGGGCACAAGGGTTTCCGCCGCCGGGTTCAGCCGGTCGATACGCCATGTCAGTACCCCGGCGAAACTGATCCAGACCAGATACGGCACCATCAGCCATGCCGCCAGCCGCCGCACGCGTGCGAACGCGAAGGTGGTGGCGATGCCCATCACCAGCATCGCGGCGATCAGCCAGACCGCCGCCGATACCAGATGGGCGCCGAAGAACAGCGGCATCCACGCCAGCGACAGGCCGAATCCGACCATGAACAACCCCGTCGCCCACCCGCGGCCGGGTGCCGGGCGTGCGGCAAGAACGATCGCCAGCGCGAGGCCGAGCAGGACATAGATCGTCGTCCAGGCCACCGGGAACACCCAGTCGGGCGGCGTCTGCGCGGGGCGGGAAAGCGCCATGTACCAGGCGTTGCCGCGCCCTGCTGGCGCCGACATGCCCGAAGCGAAACCGAGCAGCAGCACCAACGGCACGGTGATCGCGCTCCAGCGCAACAGGGAAGCGGTCCGGGTCGATCGAATGGCCATACCGGCCCAAATCCTGCGCCCGGCTATCGTTCCCCGGCCGGGCCGTCGCCGCGTGCCGCCGCGATCAGGAATTCGACATTGCCCTCTGGCCCGGTGATCGGGCTGGGGGTGATGCCCGCGACCGTCCAGCCCTGTCCGGTCAGCCAGGCGGCGACATCATCGCAGACGCGGGCATGGATGGCGGGGTCCCGGACCACCCCGCCCTTGCCCACCTCACCGCGCCCCGCCTCGAACTGCGGCTTCACCAGCGCGCACAGCCGCGCATCGGCCCGTGTGAACGACAATGGCCTCTCCAACACCTTGGCCAGGCCGATGAAGCTGGCATCGCAAACGATCAGATCAACGGGCTCGGGAATGTGGGTTGGCGTCAGGATGCGGGCGCTGGTCTGCTCGTGGACAATCACCCGCTCGTCCTGCCGCAGCGACCATGCAAGCTGGTTGGTGCCGCTGTCGACCGCATAGACGCGTGCCGCGCCATGCTGAAGCAGCACGTCGGTGAAGCCGCCGGTCGACGATCCGACATCGATCGCGACTGCACCGGCCACGTTCCAGCCGAAATGATCCAGCCCGTGTGCCAGCTTGATACCGCCACGCGATACCCAGGGATGGTCCCGGCCGCGCACGTCGAGCGCCGTATCGTCGGGCAGTTGCTGGCCGGGCTTGTCGACCTTGCGCGTGCCCGCGAACACCAGCCCGGCCATGACGAGGGCCTGTGCCCGCGCACGCGATTCGACGAGACCCCGATCGACGAGCATCTGATCCACGCGCTGCTTGGCCATCCCCGCCCTATCGCGCTGCGGGCGGGCGGCGGCAAGTCCCGGCAGGACTTGCGGCGGTGGTTCCACGGGGTAAGGCAGGGCGATGACCCGAACGATCGCCAGTGTGGCGGCAGGCGTGGCGACCGCGGCCGCCTGTGTCCTGACTCCCCTGTCCGCCCCGGCCGAGGTCGCGGCATTCGACCTCGCCGGCCCGCGCCTGACGGTGACGGTGACCCGCGCAGGCGTGACGCTGCCGATCGCGCAGGTGCCCGATCTGGCGGCGGGGGACGAGATGCTGGTCCGCGCGGACCTGCCGGCCGATCAGTCCGCGCATTATCTGCTCGTCGTCGGCTTCCTGCGCGGCGCCACCAATCCGCCACCCAAGAAATGGTTCTTTCGCGCCGAAACCTGGAAGAAGAAGCAGCGCGACCTGCGCATCAAGGTACCCGCCGGCGCGCAACAGGCCATCGCCTTCCTCGCACCGGAAACCGGCGGTGATTTCGGCACGCTGACCGGGGCAGTACGCGGCCGGCCCGGCGCGTTCGTGCGCGCGTCGCAGGACCTCAATCAGGCGGCGCTCGATCGCGCCCGGCTCGATGCCTATGTCACCGGCGTCAATCGGCGCGATGCCGAAGGCGGCACCCGGCTGGAGGAAGCGTCGCCCGCCCTCGCGCGCAGTCTGGCGATCCAGCTGAAAGCGGAATGCCTGACCCGCCCCGCCGAACTTCAGGCCGGTTGCCTGACCGGTGGTCGCGAGGCGCTGGTACTGAGCGACGGGCATAGCAGCACGATGGCGGAGGCGCTGACCGGCACGCCCACCGACCTCGCCTTTCAGTTGAGCGCGACGCCGCAGGGCGGAGCGGGTTATTACAGCCCCTATATCGGCGTGATCCGCGACGTCGCCCGCATCCTCGGCGCATTCCGCACCGCCAGTTATCAATATATCCCGGCGCTCAACACGCATGACGGCGATCGGCTGGCCCTGCTGCTGAATGCAGCCCCCTCGTTCAATCGGCCGCAATCGGTGATCGTCGCGGCGCTGCCGCCGGTCGGCCCCGCCTCGTTGCCGCCGTTACGGGCGACATCGCCCGCGGTGGCGCAGTGCCTGGCCCGACCGGGGCTGGTGCTGCCGGTCGAGGGAGCGCCGCTGATCTATGCGACCCGCTATGCCCGCGACATGGCGCTTCGTGTCGCGGGGCGCGACGGACGGGAAGTGGACCTGCCGGTGGTCGCCGATGCCGAACGCGGCGGCTTCGTCGTCCGGGAACCGGTGCCGCGATCGATCGCGTTCGAACAGGAACTAACCGGGCGGCTGCATGGACGATGGGGCTTCACACCGTTCGACGGCCCCCGCTTCCGCCTGCAAAGTCCGCAGGACGGCACATGGCGTGCCGGGGATGAAACGACCCTGGTCGCAGGTCGTGACAACGCGGTCGAACTGACGGGCGCGGCTTCCGCCTGCATCGAGGCGATGGAGCTGCGCCTGCCCGGTGGTGGTGTCCGCGCCGTGACGTGGGAGGCGCGCGGGGCGAACCGCGTGTCGGCCAAGCTGCCGCTTGCCGATGTACCGCCGGGAGCGGTCACGCTGCGGATCGGTCGATACGGCGCGGCCGACCCGATCGACCTGCCGCTGCGAGCCTATACCGAAGCCGGACGGATCGATGGGTTGACGCTTCATGCCGGCGATCGGGCCGGAACGCTGGCGGGGGCGCGGCTCGACACGGTCGCATCGCTGACGGTCGAAGGCACCGTCTTCACGCCGGGTGCGCTGGCGCGGGTCGACGGCGGCGACCGGCTGACGATGACGGCGGCGGCACCGCTGTCGCTGGCGGCGGGCGAGACGCGGAGTGCGACCGTCACGCTGACCGATGGCCGCACCGTGGCTACCCGGCTGCGTGTCGCGCCGGCCCGGCCGGCCGCGACGTTGCTGACGCGCAGCGTGACGCCGGCGTCCCCGCCCACCCCCGTATCGATCACGCTGCCGGAGGGTGTAGTCGCGGCGGGCGACCGGCTCACCTTTTCGTTCCGCGCCACCGGGACGACGCGGTTCACCGCCGCAGACCGGATCGAGCTCGGCAGCGACGATGCGAGCGCCACGGTCGCCGTGACGCTGCAGGATGCGCAGGTCGGGGTTGCTGCGATCACGCCCGCCACCGCGCTCGGCGCCTCGGCGGCGGGGCCGCTGCGGTTTCGTCCGGTGCAGGGCGATATCGCCGGCGACTGGCAACCTTTGGCGACGTTGGTAAGGGAGCCGACGCTGACTGCGCTGGCCTGTTCCGAGGTCTGCACGCTCACGGGTCGCAACCTGTTTCTGCTCGCCGGTGTCGCTGACCGGATGGTGCCCGAGGGATTCACGGGCGACCGTCTCACCTTTTCCCCGCCCCCCCGCGGCGGCCCGGTCCCGGTTCACCTGCGCGACGCGCCGGAGGCTGCCGCCACGCTTTCCCTTCCCCCCACCGGAGCGACGCCATGACCGATACCCCGCCCGAGATCACGACGATCGGCTCCCGCATCGCTTATCGCAACCGCTGGCTTCAGGTCCGCGAGGACGAGGTGCAGCGCGCGGACGGATCGCGGGGCATCTACGGCGTCATCGAGAAACCCGATTTCGCAGTAATCGTCCCGGTCGAAGCGGACGGATCACTTCATCTGGTCGAACAATATCGCTATCCGGTCGGCGGTCGTTACTGGGAATTGCCGCAAGGCGCATGGGAACAGGCGCCCGAGGCCGATCCGATCGATCTCGCCAGAGGTGAATTGCGCGAGGAAACCGGGCTGGTTGCCGGGCGGATGGTGCATCTGGGCCATCTGTTCCTCGCCGCCGGCTTCGCCAACCAGGGTTATCACGTCTTCCTTGCAGAAGATCTGACCCGCACTGAAACCGCGCTGGAGGTTGAGGAACAGGGTCTCGTCACTCGTGCCTTTCCGCGGGCCGAAGTGATCGACATGATCCGCACCGGCCGGATCAAGGACGCGACCACGGTCGCCGCCCTGTCGCTGGTCGATCTCCACCAGCCGATCTGACGCGGACAAAAAAAGACCGGGTCGAAACCCGGTCATGAAAGTTTTTAGGAGAGGATGCCTGAAAGGCCTGATCCTGTTAGGCCGACCCATTATCGCAATCAATTGCATTTAACGCTATCATGGATGCAAGATTTGCAATCGTTAGCCGAGTAACGCATTGATGGCAGCTAGTTCGTCGGTGGTCAGTGCAGGAGCATTGACGGCATCCAGCAACTGATCGAGCTGTTCCAAGGTACGCGCGCCGATTAGGGCGGAGGTGACGCGGGGATCGCGCAGCACCCATGCCACCGCCATCTGCGCCAGACTTTGCCCGCGGGCCTGCGCGATCGTGTTCAGCCCCCGCAGCTTGTCCAGCACCGCATCGGTCAGCCGGTCGGGTGTCAGCGTGCGCGCCTTGGCCAGCCGCGTGCCTGCCGCCGGTGCGCCGCCGTCCAGATATTTGTCCGTCAGCAGTCCCTGTGCCAGCGGCGAGAACACGATGCAGCCGCTGCCGGTCTGCTCCAGCGTATCAAGCAGCCCCTTCTCGATCGTGCGTTCCAGCATCGAATAGCGCGGCTGATGGATCAGCAGGGGAATGCGTTCCTCCGCCAGGATCGCCGCGATCCGCGCCGTCGCATCGGGCGTATAGTTGGATACGCCGACATACAGCGCCTTGCCCTGCCGGTGCAGATGCGCCAACGCGCCGGCGGTTTCCTCCAGCGGGGTGGTCGCATCCATGCGGTGCGAATAGAAGATGTCGACATAATCGAGCCCCATCCGCTTCAGGCTCTGCTCTGCACTGGCGATCACATATTTGCGGCTGCCCGACGGCCCGCCATAAGGCCCCGGCCACATGTCATACCCCGCCTTGGACGAGATCAGCAGTTCGTCGCGATAGGGCGCGAAATCCTGCGCCATCCAGCGCCCGAAATTCTCCTCCGCCGAGCCGTAGGGCGGGCCGTAATTGTTCGCGAGATCGAAATGCGTCACCCCGCGGTCGAACGCGCGGCGCAGCAGCGCCCGCCCCGTCTCGAACACGTCCTGCCCGCCGAAATTCTGCCACAGCCCCAGCGAGATGGCCGGCAGGTCAAGGCCGCTGCGCCCGCACCTGCGATACGGCATCCGCCCGTCATATCGTTGGGTATCGGGCTGATAGGGCATGGCTGTTCCTCGTGATGATTTCGACACGGCTAGGAATTGCAGGCCGCGCGGTCAACGCGTAGTGGGCGGGCGGAGGGGTTTTGTATGACATTCGACGCATCCGATCATCCGCACCGGCGGCAAAACTTGCTGACCGGCGAATGGGTGCTGGTTTCGCCCCATCGCGCCAAGCGGCCATGGCAGGGCGAAGAGGCCCCGCCCGCCCCCCCACGCGGGCCGACCTACGATCCGAACTGCTATCTCTGCCCCGGCAATGTGCGCACGGGCGGCGAACGCAATCCGGATTACGCCAGCACCTTCGTCTTCCCCAACGACTTCGCCGCCCTGTTGCCGGATACGCCCGCCCCGGCCGACGACCCGCTGTTTCCGGCGCAGGGCGCCAGTGGCGAGGCGCGGGTGATCTGTTTCTCCCCCGACCATTCACGGACCCTACCCGAACTGACCAACGCCGAACGCCGGGTGATCGTCGACACCTGGGCCGATCAGTCTGCCGAACTCGGCGCCCGCTGGGCGCATGTCCAGCTCTTCGAGAACAAGGGCGCGATGATGGGGTGTTCCAGCCCACATCCTCACGGTCAGGTATGGGCCGGCGATTTCGTCCCCGCCCATGTCGCGCGTGAAGACGAGGGCCAGCGCGCCTGGCTGGCCGAACACGGCACCGTCCTGCTCGATGCCGTCGCCGAGCGGGAGGCCGGCGGCGAGCGCGAGGTGGAGTCGAACGATCATTGGCTCGCGATCGTGCCATGGTGGGCGGCATGGCCGTTCGAGACGCTGATCATCGCGCGCGATCCCGTCGTGCGGATGGAGGATCTGTCGGATGCGGCGCGCGATGCGCTGGCCAGCCTGCTCGGCCGGCTGATGGCGCGGTACGACAATCTGTTCGCGACCAGTTTTCCCTATTCCTTCGGGTGGCACGGCTGCCCGCACGGCACCGCAGACACCGCACCATGGCGGCTGCACGCGCATGTCTTCCCGCCCCTGCTGCGGTCGGCGACGGTGCGCAAGTTCATGGTCGGGTTCGAGATGCTGGGCGAACCCCAGCGCGACCTAACGCCCGAGCAGGCCGCCGAACGGCTGCGCGCGGCAAGCCCCCTATTGGAGAAACGTGCATGACCGACCTCGCCGCCCGCCTGTCCGCCGGCTTCGCCGCTGCCTTCGACGGATCGCCCGACGGCGTCGTCCGCGCGCCTGGCCGCGTCAACATCATCGGCGAGCATACCGACTATAACGATGGTTTCGTCCTGCCCTGCGCGATCCCCGTCGAAACGCGGATCGCGTGGCGCGCGCGCCCCGATACGACCGTCCGTGTCGTCGCGATCGAATTCGCTAACGAGCAGGACGAATTCGACGTCGCCCAGCCGATCGAGCATGCCCCCGATGGCGGCTGGCGCGATTATGTGCGCGCGATGATCGCGACGCTGGTGAAGGAAGGCCGCACGCTGCGCGGCGCCGACCTCGCCATCGTCGGCGACATTCCGCGCGGGGCGGGACTGTCGTCGTCCGCCTCGCTGGAGGTGGCGGTCGGCCATGCGATGCTTGCCGTGCTGGGCGAGACGCCCGACGCGACGAAGATCGCCGTGCAGGCACAGACCGCCGAGAATGATTTCGTCGGCATGAAATGCGGGGTGATGGACCAGCTCGCCTCGGCCGCCAGCGTCGCCGATGCCGCGCTGCTGATCGACTGCCGCTCGCTGGACACGCGGGCGATCCCGATCCCCGCCGGCACCGCAATCGTCATCATCCATTCGGGCGTCGTCCGTGGTCTGGTAGAGGGGCATTACAACCGCCGCCGCGCCGAATGCGAGGAAGCCGCCCGTATCCTCGGCGTCCCGAAGCTGCGCGATGCGACGCTGGACATGATCGCCGCGGCCGGGCTGACCGGCGACGTGCTGGCCCGCGCCCGCCACGTCGTGACCGAGGACGATCGCGTGATCGCGGCCGCCGAGGCGCTGGCATCGGACGACCTGCGCACGATGGGTCGACTGATGGCCGACAGCCACGCGTCGATGCGCGACGATTTCCAGGTCACCGTTCCCAAGGTCGACGAACTCGCCGCCACCGCGCACGACCTGATCGCGACGCTGTGCGACGGTCAGGGTGGTGCACGCATGACCGGCGGCGGTTTCGGCGGCGCGGTCGTCGCGCTGATGCCCGAAAGCGGCGTCGAGGCGGTGACCGCCGGTATCCGGGAACGCTACCGCACGCCGGCGGGCGAAGCACCGGAGATCATGGTGGCGCGTGCCGTGGCGGGAGCGGGCAACGTCGACTAGCACCGCGATGCCGCCCCCTGCCGCGCAGGCGATATCACCTGCATTCTATGATCGCCCCGTCCTCGATCTCGCCCGTGCGCTGATCGGGTGCCGGCTGTTCGTGGACGGGGTCGGTGGCACGATCGTCGAGACGGAGGCGTATCACGCCGGGGATGCCGCCTCGCACAGCCATGCCGGGATCACCCCGCGTACCGCCACGATGTTCGGCCCGCCCGGCCGCGCCTATGTCTATCGCAGCTATGGCCTGCACTGGTGCATGAACATCGTCGGCGGTCGCGAACCCGGTGCGGCGGTGCTGCTGCGCGCGATCGAGCCGGTCGAGGGACTGGCGATCATGGCGACGCGGCGCGGCACCGCCGATCCACGCCTGCTATGCGCGGGGCCGGGCCGGCTGTGCCAGGCGCTGGGCATCACCGCCGCGCTCGACGGCCAGCCGCTCGACGCCCCGCCTTTCACGCTGCTGCCACGGACGGGGGAGCCAGACCTTCAGGTCGGTCCCCGCATCGGCATCACCCGCGCCGCCGCCGAGCCGTGGCGCTTCGGGCTTGGCGGCTCCCGTTTCCTCAGCAAGCCGTTTCGACGGATCGACTGACAGGCCCTTCATCCCTACCCCATCCTCCCCTAAGCGCCGGAGCATGATCGATTTTCGTGCCGCGCTCCTCCTGCTGACCTCCTGTTCCGCCGGGGCGCTTGCGCAGACGCCACCCGACACGCCGCCGCCGGAGATCATCGTTACAGGCCGTGGTCTGGCCGACCGGCCCGGCGATCGCGCGTTCGATGTCATCGAGATCGATCGCACGCGGATCGAGGCCAATGCCGCGAACCGGCTCGAAAGCGTCCTTGCCGATGTCGCCGGGCTCCAGCAGTTCCGCCGGTCGGACAGCCGCACGGCCAATCCGACCAGCCAGGGCATCACCCTGCGCGGCCTTGGCGGCAACGCCGCCAGCCGGGCGCTGCTGATCCTCGACGGAGTGCCGCAGGCGGATCCGTTCGGCGGCTGGGTGGCCTTTCCCGCCTATGCCACCGATCGGATAGGCCGCATCCGCGTGACGCGTGGCGGCGGCAGCGGCTTCTATGGTCCGGGTGCCCTGGCGGGAACGATCGAACTGGACAGCGCGACGCCCGACCAACTCACGCCGCTGGTCGGCCGCATGGCCTATGGCAGCCGCGATTCGATCGATGCGCAGGCATCGGCGGCGCTGGTCCGGCCGGGCGGGTTCGCGGTGCTGTCGGGCGCCTATACGCGCGGCGACGGGTTCACCCCGATCGTCGCGGCAAACCGGGGGCCGGTCGATCGGCCTGCCCCCTATGAACAGGCATCCGGCGCGCTGCGTACCGTCGTCGCGCTGGCGCCGCAAACCGAGTTGCAGGCGAACGTCGCTGCCTTCACCGACACGCGCGATCGCGGTACGCCGTTCACCGCCAACCGGTCGGAGGGCGCGGATGCCAGCCTGCGCCTGGTTGGCCGTGGCCGCTGGGGCTGGTCGGCGCTCGGCTATGTCCAGAGCCGCGCCTTCGCCTCCAGCTTCGCCAGTGTGAACGCCGCCCGGACGACCGCGACGCAGACGCTGGACCAGTACAACACCCCCGCCACTGGCCTCGGCGCGCGGGTGGAGGTGGCGCCGCCGTTGGGCGAGGCGATCCGGCTGCGGCTAGGGGCGGATCTGCGCCGCGTGGCGGGACGCACGCAGGAGAACTTCACCTTCGTGGCCGGCAGCCCGACCCGCCGCCGCGTTGCGGGCGGGCACAACGTGACCGGTGGCCTGTTCGCGGACGGCAGCGTCGAGGCGGGGGCGCTCATCCTGTCGCTCGGCGGCCGGATCGACCGGTGGCGGATCGCCGGCGGCTTCCTGCGCGAACAGACGCTGGCGACCGGCGCCGCAATCACCAACCTGTCCTTCACGGATCGAAGTGGCACGGAGGCGACCGGGCGAGTCGGCCTCGCCTGGCAGATCGCGGGACCGGTGACGCTGCGCACCGCCGCCTATCGCGGCTGGCGACTGCCGACGCTAAACGAACTCTATCGCCCGTTCCGGGTAGGGGCGGATGCGACCGCCGCCGACGCCACCCTGTCACCGGAGCGCCTGTCCGGGGTGGAAGGCGGCATCACCATTACGCCGACCGGATCGACCAGCATCGCCGCGACCTGGTTTCACAACGTGATGGACGACGCGATCGCCAACGTCACCGCCGGCACCGGCCCCGGCACCTTCCCGCTGGTCGGCTTCGTGGCGGCGGGCGGCGTATACCGCGTCCGTGCCAATCTGGACGGCATCCGCTCGAACGGGCTGGAGGTGGATGCGACGTGGCGCCCCGGCCCGGTCGGATTGCGCGCATCGTGGTCGCATGTCGATGCGCGGATGCGGGCGGACGGTGCCGCCGCCCCGCTCGACGGACTGCGCCCGGCGCAAACGCCCCGCGATCAGGTGTCGGCGACGATCGACGGCCGCTATCGCGGAGCTGCCGCCGCCGTCACCCTGCGCCATGTCGCCCGGCAGTTCGAAGACGACCAGAATCGCCGGACGCTGGCCCCCGCCACGACGGTCGACGCCTATGTCGCGATCCCGCTGAATGCCGCCCTCGTGATCGAGGGCCGCGCGGAGAACCTGACCGATGCAAGGGTCGAGGCGGGGATCAGCGGCGCCGATATCGTCGAACGCGCCACGCCGCGCACCCTGTGGCTGGGACTGCGTTACCGACCATGACGGTCTGGTCGGGTGAAAGGGGATCGGGCATGATGGCGCGATGATGCAGCTTGCCGGCCTGTTCACCTATCCCGTCAAAAGCCTGCGCGGCCATGCGGTCGACGAGGCGACGCTCGAGCCGTGCGGGCTGACCGGCGACCGCCGGTGGATGCTGGTTGATCCCGACGGACGCTTCATCACCCGGCGACAGGTGCCCGCGATGGCCGCCATGTCCGTGGAAACCACGGTGGACGGCCTGATCCTCCGCCACCCCGACCATGGCGATTGTCGCGTGACCACCCCTGATGCTACTGCGCCCGTGATCGATGGTCGTGTGTGGAAGGACGAACTGCCGGTCCGGCTCGGCAACCCGCAGGCGGACGGCTTCCTCGCCGCGATCCTCGACCGGCCTGCCCGACTGGCGTGGCAGCACGATCCGCGCCGCCGTCCCATCGCCACCGCCCATGCCCGTCCGGGCGAGCATGTCAGCCTCGCCGACGGGTTTCCGCTGCTGGTGACGACCGAGGCTTCGCTTGCCGCGCTGAACGACCGTTTGGCGGTGGCGGTACCGATGGCGCGGTTCCGCCCCAATCTGGTGATCGCGGGGGCAACGCCATGGGCGGAGGATCGCTGGCGGCGGATCAGGATCGGCGATGTCGAATTACGCCTCGCCCTCCCATGCGCGCGCTGCATCGTCGTGACGCAGCAGCCGGATACCGGCGAGCGGCTGGAGGGCAACGAACCCCTGCCGACGTTGCGCGCGATGGGCCATGCCACCACGGCAGGAATCATGTTCGGCCAGAACGCGGTCCCCGAACGCCTGGGCAAGGTGCGGATCGGCGATCCCGTCGAAATTATCGAAACCGGTGAGGGGCTTGGTTGATCTGTCCCATGAAGGATATCCCCATGAAACTGCTTCCGGTGCTCCTGCTGTCCGCGCTTGCCCCCCTGCCCGCCATCGCGCAGGCGCCGGCCGCCGCCACCACCGCCACCAGTGCCGATGCGCGGTTCGATGCGCTGGCGACGGCGGAATACCGGTGGCGTCGATCGCTGTCGGGTACCGATGAGAACACCCCACGAAACCAGCGTCGCGGCCTGCCTGATGTCGGCCCCGCGATGCAGGCGATCAAGACGAAGCGGTGGACCGAAACGCTGGCGGCGCTCGCCGCGATCGATCCGGGCACGCTGTCGCCGGCGACGCGTGACAACTACACCGTCTATCGTGGTCAAGTGGCGGCGCTGCTCGCCGAGCAGCGGTTCCGCGAGTACGAAAAGCCGTTGAACGCCGATAGCAGCTTCTGGGGCGACCTCGGCTACCTCACCCGCTCGACCTATCGGACCGAGGAGGATTATCGCGGCTATCTCCGTACCCTCGCCGAAGTGCCGCGCTATTTCGACCAGAATGTCGCGAATATGCGCGCCGGGCTGAAGCGTGGCTTCACCCCGCCACGGGTGACGCTGCAAGGCCGCGATGTCGGCGTCGCCGCGGTGGCGAAGGCCGGCGGCGACACCTCCACCTTCTACGCGCCGTTCAGGACGATGCCCGCCACCATCCCGGTCGCGACGCAGGCGGCGCTGCGCGCCGAAGCGTTACGGGTGATCGCCGGTGCGGTGGTCCCCGCCCATGCATCGCTGCTTGCCTTCCTGCGTGACGAATACATCCCCGCTGCCCGGACCGGACTGGCAGCCTATGATCTGCCGGATGGTCGCGCCTATTACGCCTCCAAGATCGCCGAATACGTCACCCGCGACCAGTCGGCCGACCAGATCCATGCGATCGGCCTGGCCGAGGTCGCCAGAATCCGCACCCGGATGGGCGAGGTGATGAAGCAGGTGGCATGGCAGGGCGATCTCGCCGGTTTCCTCACCTTCCTGCGGACCGACCCGCAATTCTACGTGAAGACACCGCAGGCGCTGCTCGATCGGGCGGCCTGGACCGCCAAGGAATTCGACGGCAAGGCGTCCCGCTGGTTTGGCCGCCTGCCCCGCGGGCGCTTCGCGATCGAACCGGTCCCGGCGGAAATCGCCCCTTATTACACTGCCGGTCGCGGCGGTTCCGGCGTCTATCTGGTCAACACCTGGAACCTGCCGGCACGCCCGCTCTACTCGCTGCCCGCGCTGACGCTGCACGAAAGCGCGCCCGGCCATGCGTGGCAGATGTCGTTCTCCGCGGAACTGGACGACCTACCTGCCTATCGCCGCAACACCTATATCTCCGCCTATGGCGAGGGCTGGGCGCTATATTGCGAGGCGCTGGGCGAGGAGATGGGGCTGTATCACACCCCCTATGAGACGTTCGGGATGCTCAGCTACCAGATGTGGCGCGCGGCCCGACTGGTGGTTGACACCGGCGTCCATGCCAAGGGCTGGTCGCGCGAACGGGCGCAGGCCTTCCTGCACGACAACACTGCCCTTTCCGATCACGAGATCACGACCGAGGTCGATCGATATATTTCGTGGCCGGGACAGGCCCTCAGTTATTATATGGGCGAACTGACCTTCCTCGCCGGACGGGCGAAGGCGGAGAAGGCGCTGGGTACGAAGTTCGATATCCGCGCTTTCCACGATGCCATGCTGTTGCTGGGATCGGTGCCGTTGCCGATGGTCGATGCGCGGGTCGATCGCTTCATCGCCGATGGCGGCAAGGGCCCCTACCCGCTGTCATGATCTGCCGATCAGCGTAGTCCGTAATCGCTGGCGATCCGGCGATACAAGGCGAGGAACTCGTTACCCTCATATTGTCCGCCGACGCCGTAGGTGCGGCGACGTTGCGTTGCGGGTACACCATCGCCGGGGGCCTCGGCCGAATTCAGCCCCTGAGCGATCAGGTTGGGGCGTGGCCCCTCGCCGGCGTTGCGGCCACCGCGATCGAAGATGGCTTCCTGATGACGGGTCGGTTCCCAGATGAAGCTGCCCCAGCCCTGTCCGTTGGGCAGATCGTGGACCAGATCGTTCACATATCGCTTGCGGCTGGAATATTCGGCGACGAGCAGCCCGAGATCGGGATAGCGGCGGCAGAATTCGGTGAAGCTGCGCGCCCAATCACCCTCCGCCGCCTGCTGGTAGCAGGATAAACCGATCGCATCGAACCGCACATCGCGGGCACGGAGCGCGTCGGCCCAGTCGCGCAGGATCGGCCAATGCCGGCCAAGGTGATTGTGCAGCACGATCCGGGTTCCCGGCGCAGCCGCGCGTGCCCCGGCGATCCCCGCCTTCAGTAACGCCGCGAAGCCGTCGAACCCACCGACCCGACCGGGATCGAGATGCGTCTTGTCCGTCACCGGATTACCGGTCGGCCGGGTCAGCGGTACCCGTCCCTCCGGCCACATCATGCCGAACGTCGTCTCGTTGCCGACGACGACCATGTCCGGGGTCGCCCCCGCCGCGACGAGCGCGGCGACCGTGCGCCGGCTGTACGCCTCGACCGCGGCGGCCAGGGCGACCGGCGACATCGTTGCCCAGGCGGCGGGCTTCACCTGCTTCTGGGGATCCGCCCAGTCGTCGCTGAAGTGCAGGCTCAACGTGAAATCGAACCCTGCCGCCTTTGCCCGCCGCCCCAGTGCCACCGTCCGCTCCAGTCCCGCCCATCGGGCCGTCGGCGCATCGGCGGAATAGCCACCGGCGGCGGCGGGATCGACGAAGGTACGGACCTTGATCGCGTTGAACCCGATCCGCCGCAACAGCGTGAGCAGGTCCCATGTCTTTCCCTCGTAACGATAGGTCGCGCCCGCCGCCTCGTCTTCGGGCAACCACGATATGTCCGCCCCGAGCAGATAGGGGCGCGGGCGCCCGGCCACTGCCCTGGCCCCTGCCACCGACGATGGCAGGGCAAGCCCGGCAACGGTGCCGAGACCGCCCGCCACGAAACCGCGTCGATCGATCGGTGAGATATGGTCAGGCATTCCGCTCTCCTTTTCCCCGATCATGCCCGGCGAAAAGGACAGGTCAATTCACCTTTTGAATATCACTATCGAATGTTGATACGTTGTCTTGGTTAGAAGCTACGCGAGACGGTAAGGCCATAGGTGCGCGGATCGCCCGGCTGGCCGACGATCAGGCCCGTGCTGCCCGACTGGGTAGCGAGCAGTTCGTAATAATCCTTGTTGAACGCGTTTCGCAGCCAGAGGAACGCGTTCCAGCTCCGTTCCGCCCGAAAGCCGAGGCGGAAGTTGGACAGCGCATAGCCCTTGATATCCGTGTAGGCCGACCGCGACGGGTTGGACGAATACTTGGACCGGTAGCTGCCGTCATAGCCAAAATAGAAGCGGCCCTCGAGCCCCGCCACCTGAGCAGGAACGCCATATTCCGCGCCGTAGGAGAAGGCCCATTTCGACACACCAGGCAGCCACTGGCCGGAGATGTCGCAATTGTCCGGGCTGGGTCCGGGCGTCCCGGCCGCCGCGGGCTGTTGTCCCGCCGTCAATGCGGTGCCGCCAGACAGTTCGGGCGGGCACGGCGCATCGACGAAGCGGACATATTTCGCGTCGGTGAAGGCGGCGTTGGCATAGAGGTTCAACCGGTCGACCGGGCGGAATGCGCTGTCGATTTCCAGCCCGCGCGTGCGGACCTTGCCGGCATTGGCCAGGTAACCGCGCAGCACGCCCACCTGATTGTTGGTGACGGTGGCCTGATAGTCCTCGATCTCCGTCCAGAAGCCGGCGAAGTTCACCGTCGCGCGGCGATCGGCGAACTGCGTCTTCAGGCCCAGTTCGAAATGGTTGACCTTCTCGGGCTTTACCTGCGCCACCGACAGGGCGGGGTTGCCCAACCGGTCGTTGGGCAGGCCCGACAGGTTGATGCCGCCCGATTTGTAGCTGCGCGCATAAGTGGCATAATAATGCACATCGTCGGTGATGTCGTAGGCGACGGTCAGGTCGCCCGAGACGTTCCAGTTGTCGAACTGCGGCCGATAGCTTTGCGGCGCCAGCACGCCGCGCTGGTCGGCGGTCAGGTTGGTGCTACCCGTGCCGTTGGTGACGACCGATACATAGGAGCCGTCCTTCTTGTCGTAATTGACGCGCAGGCCCGGCGAGATCGACAGCCGTTCGTCGGCATGCCAGGTCAGCTTGCCGAACACCGCGGCGGACGTGTTGACGAAGCCGATCGTGTTGCGTGCGGTCAGTCCGTTCAGTGTCGCCGAGTTGCGCCCGGCCGTGCTGGTCGGGTTGAGCAGGAAGGCGCTGGCCGCCGGGCCCTGCACCTGCAACCCCTGCGTATCGATCGTCTGGCGAAAATAGAACAGGCCGCCGACATAATCGATCTCGCGGTCGCCGTTCGATGCGATCCGCAGTTCCTGGCTCACCTGCCGCTGCTGCGACGGGTTGGCGGAAACGGTGGTGACCGGCAACCCGATGAAATCGCGGTCGTTCGATGGATTCCAATTCCAGAATCGCCACGCGCTGACCGACGTCAGCGTCGCCCCGCCAAGATCCCAGTTGGCGAGCAGCGACAGCCCGCCCAGCTCCTGTCTCGCGCGCAGATCGGTATCGACATCGGTCACCCGGTCGAACGCGTTGGTCGATGGCACGACATAGCCCTGCGCCGCGGCGAGGGCGGCATACTGGCGGATCACCGGCCGTTGCGTCGCGCCGGTGCGGGCATAATATTGCACGCAGCAGTTCGGGTTCTGCCGGTTATAATCGGCGAACAGCGTCAGATCGAGGCTCGGCGATGCCTTCCACAGGATTTGGGATCGCAGGCTCAGATTGTCCTGGCTGTTCTGATATTCGTCCTGCCGGACATTGTAGATGGTGCCGCGACGCGTGGTGATCGACGTCGACAGGCGGATCGCCACCTTGTCGTCGACCAGCGGGCCGGAAACGGACGCCTTGCCTTGAAAGAAATCGAGATTGCCGCCGGTCAGCTCGACCCGCGCCTCCGGCGTGAAGCTGGGTTTGCGTGTCGTCACGTTGATCGCGCCGGCCGTGGTGTTCTTGCCGTAGAGCGTACCCTGCGGTCCGCGCAGCACCTCCATCCGTTCGGTATCGGTGAAGTCGAACGTCGCCGATGCGATCCGGCTGTAATAGACCTGATCGACATAGATGCCGACGCCCTGCTCGATCCCGTCGTTGGTCAACCCGAACGGCGCGCCGAGCCCGCGGATATTGGCGGCGGAATTGCGCGGGTTGGTCGAATAGAATTGCAGCGTCGGCTGCAACTGCGTCAGTCGGTTGACATTATACGTCCCCGTCTCCGCCAGCGCGGTGCCGCCGATCACCGAGATCGCGATCGGCACCTTCTGCACCGTCTCCGTCCGCCGACGCGCGGTAACGACGATATCGCCGCCCGCCGATGTCGCGGCGGGGCCGCTGCGTCCGGTCGGCTCCGCCTGATCTTCGACGGCTGGCACCGCGCCGGCCTGCGGTTCGGCGACCTGAAGGGCCAGTAGCAAGGCAAGTGTCGACGTCATGGCAAATCCCCTTTCTCCTTAAACTCTATTCAATTGGGGGATTATCAATCGGAGTCGGGCTTGCCTGCTGCAAAGGTCAGCTTCATCCCGTTGAAAACGGGCGATGAATTTTTCCGGGATCACCCTCTTGAAGCCGTATCGGCCATACCCAGATAGCCGGTCGCACGGGGCCGATAGCGGACCGTGCGACCGGCGCCGCACACTGGTGGGCGCCTTGTGACAACTCGCTCGACAGAGGATTTGACATGCGTATCGACCTGACCCCCTATCGCCGCTCGACCATCGGTTTCGACCGGTTGTTCGACCTGCTGGAAACCAATGCCCGCAGCAGCGGCCCGGAAAACTACCCCCCCTTCAATCTCGAACGTCTCGGCGACGACCGCTATCGCATCACGCTGGCGGTGGCCGGCTTCGGCCGCGACGAGATCGAGGTCACCGCGCAGCAGAACCTGCTGCTCGTCGTCGGCCGCAAGGATGACAAGCAGCCGGGCGCACAGTTCCTGCACGTCGGCATCGCCAACCGCTCGTTCGAGCGCCGCTTCGAGATCGCGGACTTCGTGTTCGTCGAGGATGCGCGGCTCAACGACGGCCTGCTGGTGATCGATCTGGTCCGCGAGGTGCCCGAGGCGATGAAGCCCAAGACCATCGCGATCAAGACCGGCGCGCCCCTCGCGGCGGTCGAGGCGCAGACGCCGGAGGTGGACGCCGCCAAGGCAGCATGACGGACAGGGGCGTCCCGATCGTCACGATTGGGACGCCCCTTCCCTTTATCAGACCAGCCGGCTCTGCTTCACCGCCGCGCCGATGAAGCTGGCGAACAGCGGGTGTGGGTCGAACGGCTTTGACTTCAGTTCCGGGTGGAACTGCACGCCGACGAACCACGGATGATCGGGGCGCTCGACGATTTCCGGCAGCATCCCGTCCGGCGACATGCCGCTGAACACCAGCCCGCCCCGCTCCAGCGCCTCGCGGTAATGCGTGTTCACCTCGTAGCGGTGACGATGCCGTTCGGAGATCGCGGTGCCGCCATAGATCGAGGCGACCACCGAATTGCCCGCCAGCGTCGCATCATAGGCACCGAGCCGCATCGTGCCACCCATGTCTCCCTGCTCCTCGCGCTGTTCCAGCCCGTCGCGACCCATCCATTCGGTGATGAGGCCGACGACGGGTTCGTCGGTCGGGCCGAACTCGGTCGACGATGCATTGGCGATCCCCGCCAGATCGCGGGCGCCTTCGATACAGGCCATCTGCATCCCGAAGCAGATGCCGAAATACGGCACCTGCCGCTCGCGGGCGAAACGGACGCTGGCGATCTTGCCCTCCGCGCCGCGTTCGCCGAACGCACCGGGGACGAGGATCGCGTGGCACGGCTCCAGATGCGCGGCGATCGCGGCATGATCGTCGCCCTCGAACAGTTCGGCGTCGATCCAGCGGACGTTCACCTTCACGCGGTTGGCGATACCGCCATGGACCAGCGCCTCGTTCAACGACTTGTACGCGTCCTGCAGCCCGACATATTTGCCGACCACGCCGACCGTCACCTCGCCCTCCGGGTTGAACAGACGGTCGACGATCTCCGACCAGCGCGACAGGTCCGGCGCGGCACCGGGTTCGATCCCGAAGGCGCGCAGCACCTCTTCGTCCAGCCCCTCGGCATGATATTGCAGCGGCACCGCATAGATGCTCTTGGCGTCCAGCGCCGGGATCACCGCACTGGCCGGCACGTTGCAGAACAGCGCGATCTTCGCGCGTTCCGATGGCGGCAGCGGCTGTTCGCAGCGGCATACCAGCACGTCGGGCGCGACGCCCAGCGCCGCGATCTCGCGCACCGAATGTTGGGTCGGCTTGGTCTTCAGTTCGCCCGCCGCCGCGATATAGGGCACCAGCGTGACATGGATCGAGATCGACTGGCCGCGCCCCAGTTCGTTCTTCAACTGCCGGATCGATTCGATGAACGGCAGCGACTCGATATCGCCGACCGTGCCGCCGATCTCGCACAGCACGAAATCGAGGTCCTTGCCGTTCTCGTCGATGGTGTCGGCGCGCGCGAACGCCTTGATCGCGTCGGTCACGTGCGGAATCACCTGCACGGTCGCACCCAGATAATCGCCGCGCCGCTCGCGCGTGATGACCTGATGATAGATCCGGCCCGACGTGACGTTGTCCGACTGGTGCGCCGCAACGCCCGTGAACCGCTCGTAATGACCCAGGTCGAGATCGGTTTCGGCCCCGTCGTCGGTCACATAGACCTCGCCGTGCTGATAGGGGCTCATCGTGCCCGGATCGACGTTCAGATAGGGATCGAACTTCCGGATCCGGACCTTGTAGCCACGCGCCTGCAACAGCGCCGCGAGGGAGGCCGCCATGAGGCCCTTGCCGAGCGACGAGACCACGCCCCCGGTGATGAATATGTACCGTGCCATGGGAGGAATCGCCTAGCGTGGATAGGGCACGCGCGACAAGCACCCGCGACCCGCGCAGGTGCCTTTAACGCGGCGAATGGAACTTAATTGGCGAGCGGGACCGACGAATTGTCGGCCGGGCTGCCCGGCCCGACCTGCACCGGCTTGCCGGCCCCGGTGGTGACGGTGCCGTCCGCCGGCGTGTTGGGGACGGCATTGTCCTGCGGCGCGGGCGCGGTCTGCGGCGCGGGCGTGCGCGCCAGCGACGTGTCGATCGACTCGACCTTGCGCGTCGCGGCATAGACCGCCAGCACGATCGAGAAGACGACGAAAATGCTCGCCAGCACCGACGTCGCCCGGCTGAGGAAGTTGGCGGCGCCGCGTGCGGACATCAGGCCGGAGGGGCTACCGCCCATGCCGAGCCCGCCACCCTCGGATCGCTGCATCAGGATCACCGTCACCAGGGCAGCGGCGACGATGGCGTGGACGACGAGCAGGAAGGCAAACATGGGCCGGGGGTGATCCAGAATTTCGGGGAGAACCAGCCGCGGCACATAGGCGAGTGGAAGGCGGCGATCAACCTCGCGGACGCTGCCGCGCATCGGGCATGCATCCGCCCCCCTGCCGCCCCGCCGCGAAGATACAGGTTAACGCCATCCCGAAAAGCCGGGACGGGGCGGGAAACCTGCTGCGGTCAAGGCGTTATGACTGCGAAACGACGCTCGATCCACCGGGCGTCGCACCGGACGAACCAAGGATCGGAAGCCAGCCCCGTGCCCGCACACGACCCCCATGCCCTGTCCAGCTGGATGAGCGCCCTCGTCGATTATGTCAGATCCGGGGAACCCGATCTGACCAACCGACAAATGGCGCTGCTGCTGCTCGTATATCTCAAGCCCGGCCCCCATACCGTCCGCGGTCTGGCGCGTGCGCTGAACGTATCAAAGCCTGTCGTAACGCGCGCCTTGAACAGGCTGGGTACGCTCGGCTATCTGCGTCGGCAACGCGACGACAGCGACAAGCGCAATATCTTCGTCGCGCGTACATCCGAAGGGGCAGATTTTCTTGAAGAGTTCGGGCAATTCATCGGCGACGGCGACGCCCCTGCCCCCGGCCCTCACTCCGGCAACCGCC
Source organism: Sphingomonas cynarae (assembly GCF_039537815.1). NCBI lineage: Bacteria > Pseudomonadati > Pseudomonadota > Alphaproteobacteria > Sphingomonadales > Sphingomonadaceae > Sphingomonas > Sphingomonas cynarae. The sequence continues at coordinate 24,965 of NZ_BAABBF010000006.1, forward strand.
TCAGCCACGCCGTCGCGTAAGGCGTTCGCGCTAACCGGAAGATCCATCGTCTTCGATCCGTCGACTCATGCGGTGCGATCCGATCTGGCCGATGTCCGGCTCGCCGACCGGGTCTTCGCGCCGCATTACGCCGCGCCGATGCCCCGGCGGATTGCCACCGCAGTCGATCTGCGCGTGGCTCGCGACCAGGGATCGGCGGTACTCGCGACCTTGGCGGCCGGCGACCTGTTCGAGGTGCTGGACCTGATCGGCGAAGCGGCGTGGGGCGTGGCTCCTGCGTTGACGCTGGTCGGATATATTCCCGCCGCCAGCCTGACCGCGGTCGATGCGGTGCTGCCGGCATGACCGTCTCCATCTTCGTCGACGGCGCCGCCGGCACCACCGGGTTGGAAATCCGCGATCGTATCGCCGGCCGTGACGGGATCGCCGTCATCGCGATCGACGAGGCGCGCCGCAAGGACGCCGCGGCGCGGAGTGAGGCGCTCAACGACGCCGACATCGTCATCCTCTGCCTGCCCGACGATGCCGCGCGGGAAGCGGTGGCCTTAATCCGCAATCCCGCCACCCGCGTCGTCGACGCGTCGAGCGCGCACCGGGTCGCCGACGGCTGGACCTATGGCTTGCCTGAACTGGAGCCGGATCAGGCGGCCCGGATCGCCGGAGCCCGGTTCGTCAGCAATCCGGGTTGCTGGCCCAGCGGCTTTCTGGCGCTGGTCCGCCCGTTGGTCCGGGCCGGGCTGGTGCCTGCCGACTGGCCGCTCGTCTATTCGGGTGCCTCCGGCTATTCGGGCGGCGGCAAGGCGATGATCGCCGAGTTCGAAGGCGGGAACGCCACCGGCTTCCGCGCATACGGCCTTGGCCTGTCGCACAAGCATCTGGCGGAAATGCGGATGCATGGCGGCCTCGCCCAGCCGCCGATCTTCCTGCCCGCGGTCGCCAATGTGTATCGCGGGATGCTGGGGGAAATCGGGCTGGCGCTTCACGCCTTGCCCGGCCAGCCCAGTCTGGCGGCCGTGGAGGATGTGCTGCGCGAGGCGTACCGGGATACCCCCGTCGTCCGCGTCGCCGCGACGGACGACATCGCCGCGGTACGGATCGAGGAAGATGCCGCCAGCGACCGCATGACGCTGCGTGTCTTTGGCAATCCGGACAACGGGCAGGCACGGCTGATCGCCACCTATGACAATCTCGGCAAGGGTGCGGCAGGTGCGGCGGTGCAGAACCTGAACATCATGGCGGGGCTTGATCCCGTCGCCGGCCTGACGCTTTAAATCGAAGAAGGAAGCCTGATGCAGCGTAAACCGGTAGGCAAGCTGCTCCTGTTCGGAGCGACCGGCGATCTCGCACAGCGGATGCTGCTGCCATCCCTCTATGGTCTTCATGCCGACGGCCTGTTGCCGGAGGGGCTGACGATCACCGGTTCGGCGCGCACCGACATGGACGATGCCGGTTACCGCGAGTTCGCCAAAAAGGCACTCGACGAGTTCCTGACAGAGGACCGCCGCGACGAAGGCGCACTGGCCAGCTTCCTGGACCGCCTGTTCTATCAGTCGGTCGACCTGTCCAACCCCGACACCTTCCCCGCGCTGGCCGAAAAGCTGGGCGATGTATCAGGTGGTCTGGCCATCTATCTGTCCACCGCGCCCTCGCTGTTCGAGGCGGCGATCACCGGGCTGGAACAGGTCGGGCTGGCGGGTGAGACGGTGCGGATCGGACTGGAAAAGCCGCTCGGCTACGACCTCGCCTCCAGTCAGGAGATCAACGACGCGGTCGCGGTCGCCTTTCCCGAGGACAGGACGTACCGGATCGACCATTATCTGGGCAAGGAAACGGTCCAGAACATCCTGGCGCTGCGTTTCGGCAATTCGTTCTTCGAACCCGTCTGGAACGCGCGCGGCATCGACAACGTCCAGATCACGATCGCCGAGACGGTCGGGCTGGAAGAACGCGCCGGCTATTACGAAACCGCAGGCGCAATGCGGGACATGGTGCAGAACCATATCCTGCAGTTGCTGGCGCTCGTCGCGATGGAGCCGCCCGCCAAGTTCGACGGCAACGACGTGCGCGACGAGAAGAGCAAGGTGTTCCGTTCCCTGCGCATCATGAAGCCCGAGGAAGTGCCCCAGAACGTCGTGACCGGCCAATATGGCGACGGCGCGGTGAAGGGCGAGTTCGTCAAAAGCTATGCCGACGAACTGGGCAAGCCGTCATCGACCGAAACGTTCGTCGCGATCAAGGCGCATATCGACAACTGGCGGTGGCAGGGCGTGCCCTTCTACCTGCGCACCGGCAAACGCATGGCGACGCGCCGGTCGGAGATCGCGATCCAGTTCAAGGCGGTGCCGCATTCGATGTTCGCGGGGCGCGGCGGGCTGCTCCAGCCCAACATGCTCATCATCCGGTTGCAGCCGGAGGAATATGTCCAGCTGCTGGTGATGGCGAAGGAACCCGGCCTCGACCGCGACGGCGTGCGCCTGCGCGAGGTGCCGCTCAACCTGTCGATGGACGCCGAATTCGCCGGCAGCCGCCGCCGGATCGCCTATGAGCGCCTGCTGCTCGACCTGATCGAGGGCGACCAGACGCTGTTCGTCCGCCGCGACGAGGTGGAGGCCCAGTGGCGCTTCATCGATGCCATCCGCGCCGGCTGGGTCGCGAACGACCAGAAGCCGAAACATTATCCGTCCGGCTCATGGGGGCCGTCTGCGGCGATCGGCCTGACCGAACGCGGCGGCGTGACCTGGCAGGACGACTGATCGTCGCGCACCCCGCTCGTCGGGCGGGAGCGCGCTTCATACATATCCATCACGACTACCCATGGGCGCCCGCCCGGTCTATCCACGGGTGCGTCGCCCGTTTCTTTCAGCGACACGAAGGCACGACATGACCGAGATCGAATGGTGGGAATATGACGACGCCGGCGAACTGGCCGATGCGATCGCCGGCGACATTCAGTTCGTCATCGAAAGCGCACTGGACGCCCGCGGCTCCGCGGTGATCGCGCTGGCGGGGGGCAAGACGCCCTTCCCCGCCTATGAGAAGCTGGCCAAGGCGAAGCTCGACTGGAAGAAGGTGACGATCATCCCGACGGACGAACGGATCGTGCCGCTCGGCGATCCGCTGTCGAACGTCACCGCGCTTGCCAAGATCTTCCTGCCCAAGGGTGCGCGGGTCATGCCGATCGTGCCGGAGGCGACGGCCGATCACAAGGCCGCCGGCCGCTCCGCCGATGCGTTGATGCAGGACCTTCACTGGCCACTCGACTTCTGCCTGTTGGGCGTGGGCGGCGACGGGCACACCGCCTCGATCTTCCCCGGTCCCGATTTCGACGAGGCGATGAACGGCCCCAAGGAACGCCGCGCACTGGGCGTGATGCCCGATCCGCTGCCGCCCGAAGCGCCGGTCGCGCGCGTCACGCTGTCGCGTGCCGCCATCGCCTCCACCCGCGCGCTGATGATCGCCGTCACCGGCGACGCCAAGCGCAAGGTGCTGGAACAGGCGATTGCGGAGGGGCCGTCGTCCCCCTACCCGATCGGCCGCGTCCTGGCCGACGTCGAACTGCCCATCGATATCCACTGGAGCGCCTGAATGATGAAGGATGCCGTCGCCGCCGTCACCGACCGGATCATCGCCCGGTCGCGTGACAGCCGGCGCGCCTATCTCGACCTGATCGAGCGGGAGCGGGACAACGGCATCCGCCGGCCGCAGCTCGGCTGTGCCAACCTCGCCCATGCCTATGCCGGCACGGACGAGGACCGAGATGCGATGAAGGCCGATCGCGGCATGAACATCGGCATCGTCACCGCCTATAACGACATGCTGTCGGCGCACGCGGTCTATTATCGGTATCCCGAACTGATGAAGATCTGGGCGCGCGAGGCCGGTGCCACCGCGCAGGTGGCGGGCGGCGTGCCCGCGATGTGCGACGGCGTGACGCAGGGTTATCCCGGCATGGAACTGTCGCTGTTCAGCCGCGACACGATCGCGCTGTCGACCGCGGTCGGCCTGTCCCACGGCACGTTCGAGGGTGCGGCCCTGCTGGGCATCTGCGACAAGATCGTGCCGGGCCTGCTGATGGGCGCGCTGCGCTTCGGCCATCTGCCGACCATCCTGATCCCCGGCGGCCCGATGCCGACCGGCCTGCCCAACAAGGCGAAGGCGGCGGTTCGCGAACGTTATGCGGTGGGCGATGCCAGCCGCGACGAATTGCTAGATGCGGAGATTCAGGCCTATCACGGCAAGGGGACCTGCACCTTCTACGGCACCGCCAACACCAACCAAATGATGATGGAGGTGATGGGCCTGCACATTCCCGGTGCCGCCTTCGTCAATCCCGGCACGAAATTGCGGCAGGAACTGACCCGCGCCGCCGTCCACCGGCTGGCGGCGATCGGCGTGCGCGGCGACGATTACCGGCCGCTGGGCTGGTGCGTCGACGAACGCGCGATCGTCAATGCGGCGGTCGGGCTGCTGGCGACCGGTGGTTCGACCAACCACCTGCTCCACGTGCCCGCCATCGCCCGTGCGGCGGGCATCGTGATCGACTGGGAGGATTTCGATCGCCTCTCGACGACGGTGCCGCTGATCGCGCGCGTCTATCCCAACGGATCGGCGGACGTGAACGGGTTCGAGGCGGCGGGCGGCATGCCCTATGTCATCCGCGAACTGCTCGGCGAAGGGCTGCTCCACGACGACATCATGACCGTCGCATCAGGCGGCATGGCTGCCTATGCCGGCAAACCGGTGATCGATGATGATACTCTTCACTGGGTCGATCCCGGCGTCAGTGGCGACGACACGATCCTGCGCCCGGCGGCGGCACCCTTTTCCCCCGATGGCGGCATGCGCATCCTGGCGGGCAATATCGGCCGCGCGTGCATCAAGGTATCCGCCGTCGAGCGCGAGCGCTGGGTGGTCGAGGCGCCGGCCCGTGTGTTTCACGACCAGCTCGACGTGCTGGAGGCGTTCAAGGCCGGCGAGCTGGAACAGGACGTCGTCGTCGTCGTCCGCTTCCAGGGGCCGCGCGCCAACGGCATGCCGGAACTCCACAAGCTGACGCCGCCGCTCGGCGTTCTCCAGAATCGCGGCTTCCGCGTCGCACTGGTGACGGACGGCCGGATGTCGGGTGCCAGCGGCAAGGTGCCGTGCGCGATCCATTGCTCGCCGGAGGCGCTGCTGGGCGGTGCGATCGGTCGCATCCGCGACGGCGATCTGATCCGCGTCGATGCGGTGGCGGGCACCGTCGATGCGCTGGTCGATGCCGATGAATGGGCCGCGCGCGAACAGGCCGTAGCCCCGCCCGCCGCCACCGGCATGGGTCGCGAACTGTTCGGCATGTTCCGGTCGCTGGCCGACGAAGCCGAAAAGGGTGCATCCGCCGTGCTGGCGGGCGCGGGCCTGTAATCCCCTTTCCCCATCGGGGGAGAGGGCCGGGGAGAGGAACGGTGCGGCGGTGGTGAGTGATGCTCCCACCTTCCCCGACCCTCTCCCTCAACGCGGAGATGGAATAGAATGCAGGTCGTCGCAGTCGATATCGGGGGCACCCATGCCCGCTTCGCCATCGCCGAGGTCGAGGGCGGCCATGTCGTCTCGCTGGGCGAGGTCTGCACGCAGAAGACCGCCGAGCATGCCTCGCTCCAGACCGCGTGGCAGGCATTCGAGGCGCAAGCTGACGGCCCCCTGCCCCGTGCCGCCGCGCTGTCGGTCGCCTCGCCGATCACCGGTGACGTGATCCGGCTGACCAACAACCCCTGGGTCATCCGCCCTTCGCTGATCCCGGAGCGGCTGAACGCTGAAACCTATACGATCATCAACGACTTCGGGGCGGTCGGCCATGCCGTGGCACAGTTGCCCGATGCGGATTTCGTCCATCTCTGCGGGCCTGACGTGCCCTTGCCGACCAAGGGCATCACCACCGTCTGCGGCCCCGGCACCGGGCTGGGCGTGGCGCAGGTGCTGAAGGCCGATGGCGGTTATCACGTCCTGTCGACCGAAGGCGGGCACATGGACTATGCGCCGCTCGACGGGATCGAGGACACGATCCTGCGCCGGCTGCGCAAGACCTTCACCCGCGTGTCCGCCGAGCGCGTCGTCGCCGGCCCCGGCATCGTCGCGATCTACGAGACGCTGGCCGAGATGGAGGGCCGCCCCGTCCCCAGCCGTGACGACAAGACGATCTGGCAGGAGGCGCTGGAGGGCACCGATTCGATCGCGCTCGCCGCGCTCGACCGCTTCTGCCTCGCGCTGGGCGCCGTCGCGGGCGATCTCGCGCTGGCGCACGGCGCGAAGGGCGTGGTGATCGCCGGCGGCCTCGGCCTGCGCATCAAGGACCGGTTGCTGCGCTCCGGCTTCGACCAGCGCTTCGTCGCCAAGGGCCGGTTCCAGTCGATGATGGCCGCCATGCCCGTCAAGCTCATCACCCATCCCCAGCCCGGCCTGTTCGGCGCGGCTGCCGCCTTTGCCCAGGAGCATTCCAGATGACCGATATCCTCACCATCATGCGCACCAGCGCCGTCATCCCCGTGCTGGTGATCGACGACGCCACCACCGCCCGCCCGCTGGCCGAGGCGCTGGTCGCCGGTGGCCTGCGCGTGCTGGAAGTGACGATGCGCACCCCCGCCGCCCTCGACGCGATCGCCGAGATGAAGAAGGTGGAGGGCGCGATCGTCGGCGCCGGCACGGTCGTGTCGCAGGGCCAGTTCGAACAGGTGATGGCGGCGGGCGCTGAATTCATCGTCTCCCCTGGCCTGTCGCAGGGTCTGGGCGAGACGATCGTGAAGTCCGGCGTCCCCTTCCTCCCCGGCGTCGCCACGGCGGGCGACATCATGCGCGGGCTGGACATGGGGCTGACCGCGTTCAAGTTCTTCCCTGCCGAAACCTCGGGCGGGATCAAGGCGCTGAAGGCGCTCGCCGCCCCCTTCTACCAGTGCCGCTTCTGCCCCACCGGCGGCATCACCGAAGCGAGCGCGCGCGACTGGCTGGCAGTGGAACCGGTCGAATGCGTCGGCGGCAGCTGGGTGACCGGCGGCACGCTGGCCGAGATCGAGGCGAAGGCACGGGCGGCGGCGGCCTTGCGGGGCTAGCCGTCACGCGACCAGCAACCATCCGACCATGCCCCCGCCGGCGATGATCGCGGGCGTTACCCACGCCCCCTTCAATCGCCAGGCGGCGACGGCGGCGAGGCCAAACAGCGCCAGTCCGACCGACAGCCGTTCGACCGCCCCCGCCGCCGTAATCCCCAACTGCACGAAGATCGCGGCGATGATCCCCACGACCGCTGCCGCGACGCCGGCCAGCAGGCGATGCAGAGCGGGGTTTTCCACCAAGGCCTCCAGCCGCTCGAACAGGATCAGGGAAAAGGCGAAGGCGGGCAGGAACATCCCTGCCGTGATAGCCACCGCACCTGCCGGCCCACCGGCCACATAGCCGACGAACGTTGCGAAGATGACCAGCGGTGCCGGCAGCACGCCCGCCAGTGCAATGCCGTCGAGGAACGTCGCGTCGCCGATCCATCCACGCCCGACCGTGTCGGCTCGCACATAAGGAATGGCGGTGTATGCCCCACCGAAGGTAAGCAATCCGCCCTTCAGCCCGGCAATGAACAAGGCCGGCACCGTGACCGCCGTCGCATCGACGACCGACGCGCCCGGCCATGTGATCGCGTCGACCGCGATGGCGATGGCGACCGCGCCGCCGACGATGAGCGCGATGATGCCCGTCCGTTCCGCCGCTACATAGACCAGACCAGCCGTCACCAGCGGGATCCAGAACGGCACACCGAGCAGGGTCGCAACAAGACTGGCCAAGGCTATCGCCGCCAATAATCCTCCCTCGATGACATGCCCCCCGATGCGCACCACCGCGCGCAGGATGATGGCGAGGACGGCGATCTGGATGCCCGTCAGCGCCCCGGCCAACCCGACATCACCGGTGATCCACGTCACGTACAGCCAGCCGGCGGCCATCATCGCCAGAAACCCCGGCAGCATGAAGCCCAGTCCTGCCAGAAAACCGCCAGCCCGGCCCCGCGCGATCATGCCCAGATGCACGCACAGCTCGTGCGCTTCCGGCCCCGGCAGTACCTGCAGCACCGCCAGCAACCGGTTGAACCTCTGCGATCCGATCCAGCGTTCGTCCTCGACCAGCGCCGCCCGCAACATCGCGATCTGGGCGACCGGCCCACCGAATGCCAGCGCGCCAAAGCGCAGGAACTTCAGGAAAAGCGCGATCAGGCCGATCTGCGGTGGGCGGACTTCGTCGGTCATATCGATCATGCATCGCTCCTAATCGCCGCAAGCGCGGCGGAATGGAGCGGACTTGAACGATTACCGTTTGAACGGGCGTCCGCATAAGCCCGTGAGGGTCATTGTGGCGCATCCCGGGATTGCGAGTCAAGTTCGCCCGGAACTGCGGGGCAACGCCTACATCTCGCCCCGTTGCCGCCGGATCGCGTACCATTTCGCGACATTGGCATTATGCTCCGCCAGCGTGTTCGCGAACACGTGGCCGCCGCTGCCGTCCGCGACGAAATACAGCGCCTGCGACTTGGCAGGGTCCAGCACCGCGTCGATCGAGGCGCGGCCGGGGTTGGCGATGGGGCCGACCGGCAGGCCGGGACTGGCATAGGTGTTGTAGCCGTTCTTCGCGTGCAGTTCGGACCGCAGGATGCGGCGGCCGAGTGGTCGGCCTTTGGTGATCGGGTAGATCACGGTCGGGTCCGCCTGTAGCGGCATGCCGATGCGCAGGCGGTTGCCATAGACCGCCGCCACGGTGCGGCGTTCGGCGGGCTTGCCGGTTTCCTTCTCGACGATCGCGGCCAGCGTGATCGCCTGTCCGGGCGTCGTCACCGCGATACCCGGCTTGCGCTTCGCCCAGGCGGCGGCGAGGTAGTCCTTCATCGCCTTCTGCATCCGGGCGACCAGCGCGGCACGGGTATCGCCGCGCTGATAAGCATAGCTGTCGGGCAGGATCGACCCTTCCGCCGGCACCGCCACCGTTCCGGTCAGCCCGTCGGCCCGCATCACCGCATCATGCACCATGATCGAGGGATACCCCTCCGGCACCGCGACCAGCCGCTGGCGGACCTTGCCCTCCCCCAGCAGGGCCAACACGTCCTTCTGGCTGGCACCGGCGGGGATCTGATACTCGCCCGCCTTGATCGAGCCACCGCCGCCGAACACCCGCGCGAACAGGCGGAAGCGGCTGGCGGAGCGGATCGCGCCGGCCCGCTCCAGCTCGGTCGCGGCACGGGCGAGGCTGGCGCCCTCCGGCACCACCACCGCGACGGGCCGCTCGGCCGGGCCGGTACCCACCCACAGATTGGTGGCGACCAGCACGGCGGTGACCACCAGCGCGATCAGGAGGATCAGGCAGCCGAGCTTGCGCATATGCCGGTCAGACCGCGCGCATCACCAGCGACGCGTTGGTGCCGCCGAAGCCAAACGAGTTGTTCAGCACCGCGCGCACCTGCCGCTTTTTGGCGACATGCGGCACCAAATCGACCCCGACGCAGCTGTCGCTGGGATTGTCGAGATTCAGCGTCGGCGGCACGATCTGGTCGCGCAGCGCGAGGATGCAGAAGATCGATTCGACCGCCCCCGCACCGCCCAGCAGATGGCCGATCGCCGATTTGGTCGACGACATCGACACCGTCTGCATCGCATCGCCGAACAGCCGCCGCACCGCGCCCAGCTCCAGTTCGTCGCCCATCGGCGTCGAGGTGCCGTGCGCGTTGATGTAATCGATGTCCGACGGGGCCAGCCCCGCCTTCTTCAGCGCCATCTGCATCGATCGGAACGCGCCGTCACCCTCCGGATGCGGGGCGGTGACGTGATAGGCGTCGCCCGACAGGCCGTACCCGATCACCTCGGCATAGATCTTCGCGCCGCGTGCCTTGGCGTGTTCATATTCCTCCAGCACGACGATGCCCGCGCCTTCGCCCATGACGAAGCCGTCGCGATCCTTGTCGTACGGGCGGCTCGCCTTTTCCGGCGTGTCGTTGAACCCGGTCGACAGCGCGCGCGCCTGCGCGAAGCCGGCGATGCCGAGCGGGCAGACCGTGCCCTCCGCCCCGCCCGCCAGCATCACGTCGGCGTCGTCCATCGCGATCATCCGCGCCGCATCGCCGATCGCATGCGCGCCGGTGGAGCAGGCGGTGACGACCGCGTGATTCGGCCCACGCAGGCCGTATTTGATCGATACCTGACCCGAGATCAGGTTGATGAGCCGGCCATGGACGAAGTGCGGCGAGACGCGGCGTGGCCCCTTGGTATGCAGGACGATCGACTCGCTTTCGATCCCCGGCAGCCCGCCGATGCCCGATCCGATCGAACAGCCCGCGCGCCAGCTTTCCTCGACCGTCATCTCGGTCAGGCCGGCATCCTCCAGCGCCTGTCCGGCGGCGTCGATGCCATAGATGATGAACGGATCGACCTGACGCTGCACCTTGTGGTCGACGCGCTTGCCGGGATCGAACCCGTATTCATGGTCGGCGGGCTTCACCTCGCACGCGATCCGACATACCTGGTCGGAGGCGTCGAAGCGGGTGATGGGGCCTGCGCCCGACTTGCCCGCCAATATGTTCGCCCACGCCGTCTCGACGTCCGCACCAAGCGGCGTCACGAGGCCCAATCCGGTCACGACGACGCGCCGCATACCCAATCTCCATCCTGTCTCATAATGAAACGGCCCCCCGCCCTCTCAGCGGGGACGGGGGGCCGTTGTCATCCGGGCTCCCCGATCAGGGAGCCACGGCGCGTGTCTTTATGCCTTGTGCTCGTCGATATAGGTGATCGCATCGCGCACGGTCGTGATCTTCTCGGCCGCATCGTCGGGAATCTCGACGCCGAATTCCTCTTCGAACGCCATGACCAGCTCGACGATATCGAGGCTGTCGGCACCCAGGTCGTCGATGAAGCTCGCTTCCTCGGTCACCTTTTCGGCCTCGACGCCGAGATGCTCGACGACGATCTTCTTCACGCGGTCGGCGGTCTCGCTCATGGTAGTCCCTCTTCGTTAAGCGGTAATTCGGTATTCCTGAACGCACCTATAACGCGGGTGGTGCCGTGGCAAGGCCCGCACGACAGGTGGCCCGTCGCGTCAGACCATCGCCATGCCGCCATTGACGTGCAGCGTCTGCCCGGTGACGTACCCCGCCTCACGGCTGGCCAGATAGACGACCGCCGCGGCGATATCCTCGCCGGTGCCGAGGTCGCCCGCCGGAATGCGCGCGGTGAGCGTCGCCTTCTGCGCCTCGGGCAGCCCGTCCGTCATCGCGGAGCGGATGAAGCCGGGGGCGACGCAGTTGACGGTGATGTTGCGGCTGGCCAGTTCCTGCCCCAGCGCCTTGGACATGCCGACGAGGCCGGCCTTGGATGCGGCATAATTGGCCTGCCCCGGATTGCCCGTCTGCCCGACGACCGAGGTGATCGAGATCATCCGCCCGAACCGCGCCTTCATCATCGGCCTGGCCGCCGCGCGCATCAGCCGGAACGCCGCCTCCAGATTGACGCGGATGACGGTGTCCCACTCCTCGTCCTTCATCCGCATCGCCAGATTGTCGCGCGTCACCCCGGCATTGTTGACGAGGATATCGAGCCGACCGCCCAAGGCCGCCACCGCCTGCGGCACCAGTGCATCGACCTGGGCGGCGTCCGACAGGTCGCAGGGGAGCGCGACATGGCCGGTCCCGCCCAGCGAGGCGCGGAAATCCTCCAGCTTGGCGGCGTTGGACCCCGACACCGCCAGCGTCGCGCCCTGCGCCACCAGCCCGCGCGCGATCGCCGATCCGATCCCCCCGGAAGCGCCGGTGACGAGCGCGGTCATGCCTGAAAGATCGAACATCGTTTTAATCTCCTGAAGGTTGGTTCACGCGGAGACGCGGAGACGCGGAGGGATGATGGTCGTTGACGATCCGTCGCACCCCTTCCTTCAGCGCCGCGCCACCGAAATTCAGCAACAGCCCGACGGGCTGCTTCAGCAGGCGGAGGTAGGTCAGCAATTGCTTGGCATGGGCGACATTCAGCCGCTCGATCGATTTGATCTCCACGACGAGCCGGTCGTGCACCATCAGGTCGACGCGAAAGGCGCCATCGAACACCATGCCTTCGAATTCGATGCTGACGGCACGCTGGCGCACCACGGCATAGCCCATCGCGGTCAGTTTGCCGGCTAGCACCGTCTCGTACACGCTTTCAAGAAGACCGGGACCAAGATCGCGATGAATCCTCAACGCAAGGTCGAGTACGTCACCGCTGATCTCGTCGATGTCCCTCACTTCTTCTCCGCGTCTCCGCGTCTCCGCGTGAACCAGCATCCTGCCTATCGCATTAGGTGTCAGAGCGTCTTCAGCAACGCCTCGATATCGTCCATCGTCACCACGCTGGTCGCCGTCGCATCGGGAGCGATGCGCTTGACCATCGGGGCCAGCACCTTGCCGCCCAGCTCGACGAACTCGGTCACCCCCGCCGCCGCCATCGCCAGCACCGATTCGCGCCAGCGGACCATGCCCGTCACCTGCGCGACCAGCGCGGCGCGGATCGCGCCGGGATCGGCGATCGCGACCGCATCGACGTTGCAATAGAGCGGCACCAATGGCGCGGCGATCATCGCCTCGGCCAGCGCGGCGTCCATCGCGGTCGCGGCGTCCGCCATCAACGGGCAGTGGAACGGCGCGGACACCGGCAGCAGCACCGCGCGCTTCGCCCCCAGCTCCTTCGCCAGCGCCACCGCGCGTTCCACCGCCAGCCGATGGCCGGAGATCACGACCTGCGAGGAATCATTGTCGTTGGCGACGGTGCAGACCAGTTCCTCGCCGCCTTCCGCCAGGATGGCGTCGACCGCCGCGCCCGCGATCACCTGCGCCTTGTCCAGATCGGCGCCGAGCAGGGCCGCCATCGCCCCCTCGCCCACCGGCACCGCCGCCTGCATCGCCTGTCCGCGCAGCTTGAGCAGCCGGGCGGTGGTGGCGAGGTCGAAGGTGCCCGCCGCGCACAGGGCGGTATATTCGCCCAGCGAATGGCCCGCGACGTAATCCGCCTTTTCGGCCAGCTGCACGCCGCCTTCACGCTCCAGCACGCGCAGGGTCGCGATCGCGTTCGCCATGATCGCGGGCTGCGCGTTCTCGGTGAGCAGCAGGTCGTCGGCCGGCCCCTCGGTCATCAGGCGGAACAGGTGCTGGCCCAGCGCCTCGTCGACCTCGCCGAACACCTCGCGGGCGACCGAACTGGCCTCGGCCAGCGCCTTGCCCATGCCGACGGACTGGCTGCCCTGCCCCGGAAAGATGAATGCGCGCATCCGGCGTCTCCCTGAATTCAGAAGCCGTGCGCCTTAGGCAGGGACGCCCGCGCAGGCAACTTGCGTTTCGGCCGGAAACGGGTATGGACCCTGCGCACGGGGTGGCAGGCGCATGTCTGCCGCCCCGTTGACGTACGACGACAGCCGGAGGGGCGACCGCATGGGGCGGCGTCAGCGATCGGCCAACATAGAAGGTAAGACATGGCTCTGTACGAGCACGTGTTCCTTGCGCGCCAGGATCTGGCACAGGCGCAGGTGGATGCGTTGGCGGAAGCCGCCACCAAGATCATCACGGACAATCAGGGCAAGGTCGTGAAGACCGAGACCTGGGGCCTGCGTTCGCTGGCGTATCGCATCGCGAAGAACCGCAAGGCGCATTACGTGATGCTCGAAATCGACGCACCCGCCGGCGTGGTCGCCGAACTGGAGCGCCAGACCCAGATCAACGAGGACGTGATCCGCTTCATGACCGTCAAGGTCGACGAGCTGGAAGCCGGCCCCTCGGCGATGATGCGCAAGCAGGAGCGCGACCGTGAGCGTCGTGGCGACCGCGAAGGCGGCGACCGTGGCCCCCGTGGCGACCGCCCCGAGCGCGCACCCCGTCGTGACCGTGAAGAGGAGGCCGCATAATGGCTCGCCCGTTTTTCCGCCGCCGCAAGTCCTGCCCGTTTTCGGCCAAGGATGCCCCCCGGATCGACTATAAGGACGTCCGGTTGCTGCAGGGCTTCGTGTCCGAGCGTGGCAAGATCGTGCCGTCGCGCATCACCTCGGTGAGCGCCAAGAAGCAGCGCGAGCTGGCGCAGGCGATCAAGCGCGCCCGTCATCTGGGCCTGCTGCCCTACGTCGTTAAGTAAGGAGTCCGAACAATGGACGTCATTCTGCTTGAGCGCGTCGAGAAGCTCGGCGCCATCGGCGACGTGGTGAAGGTGAAGGACGGGTTCGCCCGCAACTTCCTGCTGCCGCGCAAGAAGGCGCTGCGCGCCAACGAAGCCAACCGCAAGGTGTTCGAGGCCAACCGGTCGCGCATCGAATCGGACAATGCCAACCGTCGCGGCGAAGCCGAGAAGGAAGCACAGTCCTTCAAGGACGCGCAGGTCACGCTGATCCGTCAGGCATCGAACACCGGCCAGCTCTACGGTTCGGTCGCGGTGCGCGATCTGATCGAGGCGCTGGAAGCCGATGGTCACAAGGTCGCCAAGTCGGCGATCGTGCTCGACAAGCCGATCAAGGCGATCGGCGTGTACACCGTCAAGGTGGCGCTGCACCCGGAAGTCTCGGTCACCGTCAAGGTGAACGTGGCCCGCTCTCCCGAAGAGGCCGAGATGCAGTCGCAGGGCGTCGATGTCATGGCATCGATGTTCGAGCGCGACGAGGCCGGCTTCACCGAGGATTACGATCCCAATGCCGAGCCGGGCGCGACCGCCGAGGTCCAGTCCGACGAGCCGGCGCAGGGCTAACGCCTTCGCCGTCATCGGCCCGAACAAAAAGGCCGCCCGGAGAAATTCGGGCGGCCTTTTTTGTCGTGTGATCGGGACCTAAGCCGGGGTCCAATGGGACCGGCGGCGATTCTACCGCACATCGCCCCCCCCCGACAAAATACCGGCCTTTGCGAGACTTTTGGGAAGCCCCTGTGCTTCCCCGGCGGAAGCCGGGGCCCAGTTGGGAAGGTGGCAGTAAGTCATCACCAACGTTCATCCCACTGGACCCCGGCTTCCGCCGGGGAGGGCATGGTGGCGGATGAGGTGCCTTTCGCAAAAGGTTCGCGTGAACTCGCCGCGATGCGCTTTTTCCGCGGCCGGGTTCTCCCAATTACCTCACGGACAGGTAACGCACGCTCCGATTACGGCGGCCAGCGGGATGAGGGCGAGGACGACGGGCAACAGCTGTTTCATGACGCGACCTGACGATAGAAGGGGGTTCGTCGTCGCCAATGCCCGGTCGGGCCAAAGGTTTCGCGGCGATGAACGATACCGGCTGGTCAGCCCGCCGTTCCCACCACCGCGAAGGCGAGGAACAGCAACAGCCCCGTCATCCGGTTCGCGCGGAAGCGGGCCAGTGCGCCCGTGCCATCGTCGGGCCGCAGCGTCGCGACCTGCCACGCCAGATGCGCCGCCGCCGGCAACAGCGCGACGAGCGCCAGCGGATCGGCACGCACGCTCCAGATCGCGATGCCCCACAGCCCCACCGCCGCCGTATAGAAGGCCGCTACCCCACCCCGCACATGGCTGCCCATCCGCAGCGCGGACGATCGCACGCCGATCAACGCGTCGTCTTCCCGGTCCTGCAACGCGTAGATCGTGTCGTATCCGATCACCCAGGCGATGCTGCCGGCATAGAGCCACCACATCGGCGCGGACAGGTCGCCCGCCGTCTCGCTCCACCCGACCAGCGCCGCCCATGAGAAGACCAGACCCAGCCATGCCTGCGGCCACCAGGTGATCCGCTTCATGAACGGATAGGCCGCCACCGGCGCGAGGCTGGCCAGCGCCACCATCGCGGCCGGCCCATGCAGTTGCACCAGCACGACGAGCCCGATCAGGCTGAGCGCCACCAGCCATGCCCACGCCGTCCTCGTCGATACCATGCCGCTGGGAATCGGTCGCGCGGCGGTGCGGGCGACCTGTGCGTCGAGATCGCGGTCGACGATATCATTGTAGACGCAGCCCGCGCCGCGCATCGCGATCGAGCCGAGCAGTATCCACAGGATCAGATCCCATCGCCGGACCGCGCCACCGGCCAGCGCCACGCCCCAGGCCCCCGGCCAGAACAGTAGCCACCAGCCGATCGGCCGGTCGAGCCGTGCCAGCAGCACCAGCCCCTGCACGGTGCGCGGCAACCGCGCGACGAGCCCGCGATGCTCGCTGTCGGGAACGATTGTGATCATGGCCCCGCCCTATCGCGACGATGCCATCGGGGGAACCGCTATGACGCGGGCGCCGACCGCGCTATCCCCAAGGCGATGACACGGTGCCACCACCCATGATCGGCCTGTCGGTCGCGGTCGGCCGTTTCGTGGAGGCGCTGTTCTGGGCGATCTTCCGTGTCGCCGGGGTCGTCGCGGGCGGCGTGCTGCTGGCGGCCGCCATCGCCATCACCGCCTGGTTCGTGTTGCGCCGCCTGTGGCGTCGTCGCCCCCACCAATAGGAGTTCCTCCCCTGCCTGCCACCCCCGCCTGGCCGCCGCAATCGACGCCGCGCCTGTTCGTCGACCGATCGCTCGCCGCCGGCCCGATCACGCTCGATGGTCCGCCCGCGCATTACCTTGCGACGGTGATGCGGGCGAAGCCCGGCGATCCGGTGAAGCTGTTCGACGACCGGACCGGCGAGTGGCTTGCCACCGTCATGGCCGCCGGCAAACGCGACCTGACGCTGGATATCGTCAGCCTGTTGCGGGAACGCGAGCCGGTGCCAGACCTGTGGCTGTGCGCCGCGCCGCTGAAGAAGGGCCGGGTCGACTGGCTGGCGGAAAAGGCGTGCGAACTGGGCGTCGCCCGGCTGGTTCCGGTAATCACGCGGCGGACGATCGTCGACAAGCCCAATGCCGACCGCCTGCGCGCCCATCTGATCGAGGCGGCGGAGCAGTGCGACCGCACCGCACTGACCGATCTGGCCGATCCGGTGAAGCTGCCCGCGCTGCTGCGCGACTGGCCGGCGGAGCGTGCGCTGTTCTTCGCCGACGAAACCGGTGGTGTGCCCGCGTTCGACGCGATGCGCGCCCATGCCGGGCCGGCGGCGATCCTGATCGGTCCCGAAGGCGGGTTCGACGACGAGGAGCGCGCCCTGATCCGGGCACATGGATCGGCGACCGCGATCACGCTTGGCCCCCGCATCCTGCGCGCCGATACCGCCGCCGCCGCCGCCGTGTCGCTATGGATGGCGGCGGCCGGCGACTGGCGGGGATAGGCTACCCCGTCACCAATTGTAGCGCAGCGTCCCCACCACCGTCCGCGATTCGCCGAAATAGCAGCTGTTGTTGAAGAAGCAGCTGGCGATATGCCGCTTGTTCAGCAGGTTGGCGGCGTTGACCGACAATGACAGACCCTGCCAGCGTGGGTCGAGCGCGCCGAAATCGTAACCGGCGACCGCATCGACCAGTGTGAACCCTGGGGAACTGAACCGCTGCGTGATCAACTGCCGCGCCACGACGGTCTGCGCGGTGCCATCGGATTTGCCGACATACCGGACGCCCGCCCCCAGGTTGAGGCCGCCCAACGCCCCGGTCGCCGCCTGTTTCAGATCATAGGCGATGA
Organism: Sphingomonas cynarae; assembly: GCF_039537815.1. Lineage (NCBI taxonomy): Bacteria > Pseudomonadati > Pseudomonadota > Alphaproteobacteria > Sphingomonadales > Sphingomonadaceae > Sphingomonas > Sphingomonas cynarae. The sequence goes on from NZ_BAABBF010000006.1 coordinate 42,504, forward strand.
AGCTGGACGCGCTCCATTTCGGAATGCCGAGCGGACGGGTACCGGTGACGCCCGCCAGCTGGTCGCCCATGCCGACGCGCGGATTGCCCCGCGTCGTCAGCGGATCGGTGTACGTCCCCGCCACGCTGAGCGACAGGCCGGGTGCCAGATCGCCGCGACCGTCCAGTTCCAGTCCGTGTACCTTCACCTCGCCGACCTGGACCGAAAAGCCGACATTGTTGGGATCGCCGACCGGCACGTTCTGCCGCCGCAGGTCGAAGGCGGAGAAAGTAAACAGCGCATTGGTGCCGCGCGGCTGGAACTTCAGCCCCGCCTCGTACTGGCGGCCGCTGACGGGCACGAAGGCCGATCCGTCGAACCCGGTGCCGGTCTGCGGCTCGAAGCTTTCCGAATAGCTGACGAACGGCGCCAGCCCGAAACCGAATTCGTACAGCGCGCCCAGCCGCCCCGTGAAGGCGGTCTGCGACAGGCGAGTCACGGCCGCGGCATTGCCCGGCGCGAGGTTCAGGTTCTGGGTGAACTGCGTGTACCAGTCGTACCGCCCGCTTGCGATCAGGTTCAGGCCACCCAGCGTGATCTGGTCCTGCGCATAGACGCCGACCTGATCGATCTTGCGGAAATTGCGCGCCACGCCGGCGAACCGGCCGAGATCGCTGGTCGGCAGCGACAGGCCATAGACGGGGTTGAACAGGTCCAGATCGGGGATACGGGGATTGCCCGTCAGCCCGGTGGCGAACGCCTGCGTGTTGCGGCCCTGATTGTTCTGCCAGTCGACCCCGGCGATCACCGTGTGCCCGACCGGGCCGGTGGCGAAGGTCGCCGCGATGCGGTTGTCGAGCGTGATCGTGCGGAACGACTCGTCGGCACCACCGCCGCCACGGCTGATCCGCGACAGATTGGTATTGCCGGCCGCATCCAGATTGGCGTTCGCCGCGAACGACAGATAAATCTGCCGGTAATGCAGATCGATGTCGAGGTAGCGGGCGTTGGTGGTCCAGGTCAGCGCATCGTTCAGCTGGCGCCGGAACAGCAGGGTGGCGGATTTCTGCTTGCGGTCGAACGCCTCGTAGGCGGGCTCCGACACGTTCAGGTCGCGGGGCAGTTCGCCGGACGGGTTAGGCAGCGCGGAGCCATAGACGGGCACGCCGCTGTACGACGCCGCCTCCGGATCGCGCTGATAGTTCAGGATCAGCGTGATGTCGGTCCGGTCGTCCGGGGCGAAGGTCAGCATCGGCCGCGCATAATAGCGGCGGTTGCCGGTACGCGCGATGAAGCCGTCGGATCGTTCCGCCCCGGCGATCACGCGGAACAGGAACTTGCCATCACGGTCGAGCGGCTGGTTCACGTCGATCGCGGTGCGCAGCAGGTCGAAGCTCCCACCGGCCAGTTCGATCCGTCCGCCGGCTTCGGCATAGGGCGTCTTGCTGACCAGATTGACGAGGCCACCCGGCGTCGAATTGCCGTAAAGGACCGATGCCGGCCCCTTGATGACGTCGACCCGCTCGACGAGATGGAAATCGATCTGCGGGCTGGAATAGGGGCCGCCGAGCAGCCGCATCCCGTCCATGTAGACACCGGGGGTGAAGCCGCGGATGTACAACTGGTCGTACCGCGTCGCCACATTGCCACGCTGGTTGGGGGAAACCCCGGCGACATAGCCCAGCGCCTGATTGATCGACAGCGCGTTGCGACGCAGCAGTTCCGTCTCGTCGATCACCGTCACCGATTGCGGCAGCGCGATCAGCGGGGTGGCGGTCTTGCTGCCCGTCTCGGCGGTGCGCTTCACCCGTTCGCCGTTGACGACGATCTCGTCACCGCGCTGCGTATCGTCGTCGGCCGTCACGATCCGATCGGCGACGGGTTCCGCCATGGCCGGCGCCGCGATGCCGGCCAGCATCGTTCCCCACAGCATCGCTGCCCATCCTGTACGCATGTCGTCAACCCCGAGATTCGATATTGCTAGTCAGTCGCAACAGCCGCTAAAGGGAGATCGTCATCCGGGCAAGAGGCTCATAACGTAATGTTCATCGACCGGCAGCGACCGCAGCCCGCCCCCCGTACCGCCCGCCTGCCGTGGCGCGGCGGGGCGATGGCGGCACGCTGCGTCACGGCGCTGGTGGGGGGCTATGCCGCCGCGGCAGTGCTGGCGACGCTGATCGCCCGACTGCTGCCGGGCGACCGGGCGGAGGTCACCGCATGGGGCATGACGCTGTCGTTCCTGTTCTACGCGGTGATCGGGCTGTGGTGCTTTCACGAAGGCCGGCTGGCGCGCGTGCTGGCGGCGGTGTGGGGCATCGCGCTGGCCGGTGGCGCGCTGCTGTGGCTGCTGGGCGTGCGACCGTGACAGGATCGCTGCGCCAGAACATGGCCTGGATCCACGGCTGGCTGGGGCTGCTGGCCGGCTGGATCCTGTTCGCGATGTTCCTGACCGGCACCGCCAGCTATTTCCGGCCGGAGATCACCCGCTGGATGCAGCCCGAACTGCCGGTGCGCAGCGTCACCACGGCACAGGCCGCCACCGCCGCCGTCGCGCATCTGCAGACCGTCGGCGCGGACGACGTGCAATGGTATATCTATCTGCCAGACGATCGCACCGGCATCACCCGCGTGTTCGAACAGCCCAATCCCAAGGCACCGCCCCGTCCGCGTGGCGAACTGCAACTCGATCCCCGGACCGGTGATCCGATCGCCGCCCGCGACACGCGCGGGGGCGAGCATTTCTACCGGTTCCATTTCCAGCTTCAACTGCCCTATCCCTGGGGTCGCTGGCTGGCGGGGCTGTGCGGGTTGTTCATGCTCGGCGCGATCATTTCTGGCGTGGTCACGCACAAGCGCATCTTCGCCGATTTTTTCACGCTGCGCTGGAACAAGGGGCAGCGGAGCTGGCTCGACGCGCACAACGTATCGGCGGTGCTGGCGCTGCCCTATCACGCGGTCATCACCTATACCGGGCTCATCACGCTGGTGGTGATGTACATGCCGTGGCCGATCGCCACGAACTATGCCAAGCCGCTCGACTTCGCGCAGGCCGCCTATGGCCTGCCCGCCGATGCGGAGGCGAGCGGCACGCCGGCACCGCTGGTACCGGTCGGCCCGCTGGTCGCGGCCGCCGAATGGCGCTGGGGCGCCACCGCCACCCGCGTCGTCATCCGCCATCCCGGCGACCGGGCCGCGACCGTCACCGTCGCCCGCCACCCCAGCGCCTCACTCGATGCGCGCGGAGCCTCGATCACCTATGCCGGCGCGACCGGGCAGGTGATTACGCAGTCGCCCGATCCGGGGTCGGCCCTCGCCACCGCAGGCGTGATGCTCGGCCTGCACATCGCGCAGTTCGCGGGGCCGGCGCTGCGCTGGACGCTGTTCCTGCTAGGCGCGACCGGCGCGGCGATGGTCGGCACCGGCTTGCTGCTATGGACCACCGCCCGCCGTCGCCCCGGCGTCGCCCCGTTCTTCGGCCTGCGACTGGTCGAGCGGCTCAATATCGCGGTCGTCGCCGGGCTGCCGATCGGCATGGCGGCGTTCTTCCTCGCGAACCGGCTGATCCCCGTCGATCTGGCCGGGCGCGCCGATCTGGAAGTGCAGGCGATGTTCTGGACATGGGGCGGGGCCGCGTTGCTGCAACTGCTGCGTCCCGCCCGCCGCGCCTGGGCCGAGGGGTTCGCGGTCGGCGCGCTCGCCTTCGCCGCCGTGCCCGTGGTCAACCTGCTGACGACGGCGCGTGGCTTGCCGCGGTCGCTGGCGGCGGGCGACTGGACGTTCGCCGGCTTCGACATCGCGATGCTGGCGATCGCGTTGCTGCTGGGCATCGCCGCCCGCCGCGCCGGCCGGACGCCGCGTCTCCCCGTTTCCCGCCGCTCGAAGGTATTGGTCGATGCTTGAAACCGCGCTGCTCGCCGCGATCGCCTGGCTACTGCTGGCCGCCGCCTCGTTCCGCTTCCGGCGGGAGGCGGGGGTGCCCAACCCCCGTCAGGTTCGCGTGTTGCGTCTTGCCGCCGCCGCGATACTTGCCCTGGCGCTGTTCCGCTGCGGCACGCCGCTGACCGGGGAGCGGTGGGTCCGCGTGATCGGTGGCGCCTCGCTGGGTGCGGTGATCGTGGTGCTGGCGCTGTCGCTCGACGCGATGCTGATCCTGCGGCCGTTGCGGCAATTGCTGACCCGCCCCGCCCCCGCGCTGCTGCGCCGTCTGCGCCGGGAACATCACCTGTAGACGCCGATTTGGGTGAGAATAACTTGCATCAGGAACCACCCCCGCCCCGCCATGCGTTGAGCGTGTCGATCGGATAGCCGACGACGATATCGTCGGTATCTCCATGACACGGGCGAACGCGCTCACGCCCCTGCGACGGGGGTGGCGGCCGGCGAGGGAAGAATGATGACGGACGATTCCGGCGAAGCGGCGATCAGCCGGCGCGGTATTCTGGTGGGCGGGGCGGCTTCGGCGGCGCTGACCGCCATTCCCGCACAGGCGCAGACGCCCCCTTCCCAGCCCGCACCGACCACGATGAAGGTTGATCTGCGGGTCAACGGCACCCGTCGCACGCTGGAGGTCGACACCCGGACCACCCTGCTCGACGCGCTGCGTGAGCATCTCCACCTCACCGGCACCAAGAAGGGGTGCGACCATGGCCAGTGCGGCGCCTGCACCGTGCTGGTCGATGGCAAGCGGATCAATTCCTGCCTCAGCCTCGCGGTGATGCATGAGGGCGATGCGATCACCACGATCGAGGGGCTGGGCACGCCCGACAAGCTGCACCCGATGCAGGCCGCCTTCGTGAAGCATGACGGGTATCAGTGCGGCTATTGCACCCCCGGCCAGATATGTTCCGCGGTGGCGGTGCTGGGCGAGATCAAGGCCGGCGTCCCCAGCCACGTCACCCCCGATCTGACGGCCCGGCCACAGGCGACCGGGGACGAGATGCGCGAGCGGATGAGTGGCAACATCTGCCGGTGCGGCGCCTATTCCAACATCGTCGACGCGATGACCGACGTCGCGGGAGCCCGCGCATGAAGCCCTTCACCTACGAACGCGCCACCTCCCCCGCGGCAGCGGCCTCTGCCGCCGCCCGGCCGAACGTGAAGTTCATCGCCGGCGGCACCAACCTGCTCGACCTGATGAAACTGGAGATCGAGGCACCGGCCCATCTGGTCGACGTGAACGGCCTCGGCCTCGACACCATCGCCGCTACCGCCGATGGCGGCCTGCGCATCGGGGCGCTGGTCAGCAACACCGACCTTGCCGCCGATCAGCGCGTCCGTCGCGACTATGGCGTGTTGAGCCGCGCCATCGTCGCGGGGGCGTCGGGACAATTGCGCAACAAGGCGACGACGGCGGGCAACCTGCTCCAGCGTACCCGCTGCCCGTATTTCTATGACACCAACATGGCGTGCAACAAGCGCAAGCCTGGGTCCGGCTGCGCGGCGATCGGTGGTTACAGCCGCCAGCTCGCGGTGATCGGCGGCAGCGATGCGTGCATCGCCACCTATCCGGGCGACATGGCGGTCGCGATGCGGGTGCTGGATGCGAAGGTGGAGACGGTGAACCCGGGGGGCCAGACCCGGACGATCCCGATCGCGGATTTCCATCGCCTGCCCGGCACCACGCCGCATATCGAAACCGCGTTGGTACCGGGCGAACTGATTACCGCCGTCACCTTGCCGAAGCCGATCGGCGGACAGCATTTCTATCACAAGGTCCGTGACCGCGCCTCCTACGCCTTCGCGCTCGTCTCGGTCGCCGCCGTGATCCAGCGTGACGGCACCGGCCGCGTCGCGGTCGGTGGCGTCGCGCACAAGCCATGGCGGGTGGAGGCGGCGGAACCGGCGATGCCGCAAGGCTCGCGCGCCGTCGCCGGCCGGCTGCTGGCGGGCGCGAAGCCCACCGCCGACAACGCATTCAAGGTCCCACTGGTCGAGCGAACACTCGCCGCGGTGATGGCCGAAGCACGGACCGGGAAGGCATCCGCATGAAGTTCGACACGCCCGCCGGGACCAACCCGATCGATCAGCTGAAGGTCGTCGGCAAGCCCACCGACCGGATCGACGGTCCGCGCAAGACCACCGGCACCGCCCCCTATGCCTATGAACGCCACGACGTGGTCGCCAATCAGGCCTATGGCTATGTCGTCGGGGCCGGGATCGCCAAGGGGCGGATCGCGTCGATCGACCTGAGCGATGCGAAAGCCGCCCCCGGCGTGATCGCGATCGTCACTGCCGATAATGCCGGCCCGCTGGCCAAGGGCAAGATGAACACTGCCAAGCTGCTCGGCGGACCCCAGATCGACCATTATCATCAGGCGATCGCGGTCGTCGTCGCCGAGACGTTCGAACAGGCGCGCGCCGCCGCCGCGCTGGTCCGTGTCGACTATGCGCGGGGCAAGGGCCGGTTCGATCTCGACGCCGCGCTGACCGCCGCACCGCTCAAGGGCGACAGCAGCGGCGAGGGTAGCAGCGCCCCGCCGATCGAACGGGTCGGCGATTTTGACAAGGCGTTCGCCGCGGCCCCGGTCACGCTCGATGCACGCTACACCACGCCCGACCAGACCCATGCGATGATGGAACCCCATGCCAGCATCGCGGCATGGGAGGGGGACAAGCTGACGCTGTGGACCTCCAACCAGATGATCGCCTGGGGCAAGGGCGATGTCGCGCTGACGCTGGGCATCCCCAAGGAGAATGTCCGCCTGATCTCCCCCTATATCGGGGGCGGATTCGGCGGAAAGCTGTTCGTCCGCGCCGACGCGATCATGGCGGCGCTGGGCGCGAAGGCGGCGGGCCGCCCGGTCAAGGTCGCGCTGACCCGGCCGATGATGGCGAACAACACCACGCATCGCCCCGCGACGGTGCAGCGCATCCGTATCGGCTGCACCAAGGACGGCACGATCACCGCGATCGGGCACGAGAGCGGTTCGGGCGACCTGCCCGGCGGCGGTCCCGAGACGGCGGTGTCGCAGACCAAGCTGCTCTATGCCGGCGCGAACCGGATGACGGCGATGCGCCTCGCCGTGCTCGACCTGCCGGAGGGCAATGCGATGCGCGCGCCGGGCGAGGCCCCGGGCCTGATGGCGCTCGAAATCGCGATGGACGAGATGGCCGAAAAGCTGGGCATGGACCCCGTGGAGTTCCGCATCCGCAACGACACGCAGGTCGACCCCGCCAAGCCGGAGCGTAAATTCTCGCAGCGCAACCTGATCGCCTGCCTGCGTCAGGGTGCGGACCGGTTCGGCTGGGACAAGCGCAATCCGAAGCCCGCCCAGGTCCGTGACGGGCGCTGGCTGGTCGGCATGGGCGTCGCCGCCGGGTTCCGCAACAACATGAACATGAAGTCGGCCGCGCGGGTCGGTATCGATCGCAAGGGTATCGTTACCGTCGCCACCGACATGACCGATATCGGCACCGGCACCTATACGATCGTCGCCCAGACCGCGGCTGAGGTGATGGGCGTGCCGATCGACAAGGTCGTGGTGCTGCTCGGCGACAGTTCGTTCCCGGTATCGGCCGGATCGGGCGGGCAATGGGGCGGCAACAGCTCGACCGCGGGCGTCTACGCCGCCTGCATGAAGCTGCGCGAGACGGTGGCGCAACGGCTCGGCTTCAATTCCACCGACGTCGAATTCGCGGACGGCAAGGTCCGGGCCGGCAATCGCAGCGTCTCGCTGGCCGAAGCGGCGGGCGATGCCGGGCTGTCGGCGGAGGATGGCATCGAGTTCGGCGATCTGGCCAAGAAGATGCAGCAATCCACCTTCGCCGGTCATTTCGTCGAGGTGGGGGTGGATGCCTGGACCGGTACGGTCCGCATCCGCCGGATGCTGGCGGTATGTGCCGCTGGCCGCATCCTCAACCCGAAGGCGGCGCGCAGTCAGGTGATCGGTGCGATGACGATGGGCGTCGGCGCCGCGCTGATGGAGGAACTGGCGGTCGACAAGCGGTTCGGCTTCTTCGTCAACCATGACCTCGCCGGCTACGAAGTGCCCGTCCATGCCGATATCCCGCATCAGGAGGTGATCTTCCTCGACGAGGTCGATCCCACCACATCGCCGATGAAGGCAAAGGGTGTCGGCGAGCTGGGGTTGTGCGGTGTCGGCGGCGCGATCGCCAATGCGATCTACAACGCGACCGGCGTCCGCGTCCGCGACTATCCGATCACGCTGGAGAAGCATCTGGCGAAGCTGCCCCAAATCGCCTGAAAATCCCCTTGCCCCGGCCCACCGATCCGGGGCAAGTTGGCGATGTTCCTCCCCGGACCCATCGTCGTTCGCGCCAACGCGTGCGATCGATCAGACGTGACAGGAGTGGAGGATATGCCGATGGTCGATCGCGCGGAACTGCGTATTGCGGAGCCCCTTGTCCGCTTCATCGAGGAACGCGCGCTGCCGGGTACCGGGATCGACCCCGCCCGTTTCTGGTCCGGCATGGCTGCGATCCTGACGCGGTTCGCACCAGAAAATGCCGGGTTGCTGCGCATCCGCGACGACCTGCAAAGGCGGCTCGATCATTGGCATGACGGGCGTGCCGGCCAGCCGGTCGATCAGCCCGCCTATCAGGCATTCCTGCGCGACATCGGTTATCTGGTCGACGAGCCCGCCGCCTTCACGGTCGATCCCGCCAATGTCGATGCGGAGGTGGCGACGCTGGCGGGTCCGCAACTCGTCGTGCCAATCCTGAATGCGCGGTTCCTGCTCAACGCCGCCAATGCGCGCTGGGGCAGCCTGTACGACGCGCTCTACGGGACGGATGCGATCCCCGGCGTGGCGGCCGGCCCGAATTATGATCCGGTACGGGGCGCCGCGGTGATCGGATGGGCAAGGTCCTTCCTCGACCGCACTGTGCCGCTGGCGGCGGGATCGTGGCGCGACTGGACGGGCGATGCGCCCCTGTTGGCGGACCCGGTGCAACTGGCCGGGCGGGCCGGCGACAACTGGCTGTTCCGCCACCACGGCCTGCATATCGAACTGGTCGTCGATCGCACCCACCCGGTCGGCCGCACCGACCCCGCCGGGCTGGCCGACGTGATCCTCGAATCCGCGCTGACCGCGATCGCCGATCTGGAGGATTCGATCGCGGCGGTCGATGCGGCGGACAAGGTCGCCGCTTATGCCAACTGGCTGGGCCTGATGGCCGGCACACTGGAGGCGTGCTTCACGAAGGACGGCCATGCCGTCACCCGTCGCCTTGCGGCGGACCGCGCCTATACCACGCCCGACGGCACCCGGTTCACCCTGCCCGGCCGCAGCGTGATGTTCGTGCGCAACGTCGGCCATCTGATGACCACCCCGGCGATCCGCCTGCCCGGTGGCGCGGAAGCACCGGAGGGGATCGTCGATGCCGTCATCACCAGCCTGATCGCGCTCCACGACGTCAAGGGTCCCCGCGCCAACAGCCGCGCCGGATCGATCTACATTGTCAAACCCAAGATGCACGGCCCGGCCGAAGCGGCATTCACCGACCGGCTGTTCGATGCGGTCGAGGACCTGCTGGCGCTGCCCCGCCACACGATCAAAATCGGGGTGATGGACGAGGAACGCCGCACCTCCGCCAATCTGGCCGCCTGCATCCATGCGGTCCGTCACCGGATCGTGTTCGTCAACACCGGGTTCCTCGACCGGACGGGCGACGAGATGCACAGCGCGATGCGCGCCGGCCCGATGATCCGCAAGGGCGCGATGAAGGCGGCGGACTGGATCGCCGCCTATGAGGATCGCAACGTGCAGATCGGCCTCGCCTGCGGCCTCGCCGGTCGGGCGCAGATCGGCAAGGGGATGTGGGCGGCACCGGACCGGATGGCGGACATGCTGGCGCAGAAGCACGCGCATCCGGCATCCGGGGCGACCACTGCCTGGGTCCCCTCCCCGACCGCCGCGACGCTGCATGCGACGCATTACCACGCCATCGACGTCGCCGCGCGCCAGTCCGCCCGTGCCGCCGAACCGGTCACGTCGCTGGACCGGCTGCTGACGATCCCCGTCGCCACCGCCCCGCCTTCGCCTGACGAGGTGCGTGAGGAACTCGACAACAACGCGCAAGGCATCCTCGGTTATGTCGTCCGCTGGATCGATCAGGGCATCGGCTGTTCCAAGGTGCTCGACATCCACGATATCGGCCTGATGGAGGATCGCGCCACGTTGCGCATCTCGTCGCAGCACATGGCGAACTGGCTGCTCCACGGCATCGCCACCCCGGCGCAGGTCGATGATGCGCTGCGCCGGATGGCGGCGAAGGTCGACGCACAGAATGCAGGCGACCCCGCCTATCGCCCGATGGCGGGCAATGAGGCGGACAGCATCGCCTTCCGCGCCGCCCGTGCGCTGGTGTTCGAGGGGCTGGACCAGCCGAACGGCTATACCGAACCGCTGCTCCACCGCTTCCGCGCGCATCGCAAGACAGCCGACGCCACCATGCAGCAGGTGGCCGCCTGATGCCGCTCTACGACATCGATGGCCGCCGCCCCTCGCTGCCCGACGACGGATCGGCCTGGATCGCGCCGTCCGCCGACCTGATCGGCGACGTTCGCCTCGGCACGGGCACCAGCGTCTGGTTCGGCGCGGCGATCCGGGCGGACAACACGGCGATCGTGATCGGTGATCGCACCAATATCCAGGAAGGTGCGGTGCTCCATTCCGATCCCGACAGTCCGCTGACGATCGGCGCGGGCTGCACGGTCGGTCATCGCGCGATCCTGCACGGCTGCACGATCGGCGACAACGTGCTGGTCGGCATGGGCGCGACCGTGCTGAACGATGCGGTGATCGGCGGCGATTGCCTGATCGGGGCGGGCGCGCTGGTGACGGAAGGCAAGGTCTTCGGCCCCGGCAGCCTGATCGTCGGCGCCCCCGCCCGCGCCGTCCGCACCCTGTCGCCTGACGCCATTGCCCGCCTGCGCGCGGCCGCCGATGGCTACGCCACCCGTGCGCTCGCCTATGCGACCGGCCTGACCCGCATCGACCGGTGATCGGGTTTCAATCGAATAATCTTGTATTATAAGTTACCCGCGCCATGCTGGCCCGAAGGCGACACGGGGAGTGGATGATGGAACGACGCAGCTTTCTGGCCGGACTGGCCGGCGGGGCGGGCATGGCGGCGATGCCGGCGGTGGCGGCGACGCAGGCCGGCGCCGGGCAGGCGCAGTCCGCCGGCACCTTGCCGACCGGGGCCGAGGACCGCGCTTATATGGCCGCGCTCGCCGAGCGGATGGCGACGCCGATCCTGTCACGGATGGCGCGCGGGCGGTTGCAGCGTGAGTGGACGCCCGAACTCAGCCCCAACTGGGACGGCCGCGACCCCAAGGTGTCGTATATGGAGGCGTTCGCGCGACTGATCGACGGCATCGCGCCCTGGCTCGCGCTGCCCGACACCAATGACGCCGAAGGTCGCGTCCGTCGCACCTTGCGCGAACAGGCGGTGCAGAGCTTCATCCACTCGGTCGATCCCAAAAGCCCCGACCGGCTGGGCTGGGAAGGCCATGGCCAGGCGCTGGTCGACAGCGCCTATTTCACCAGCGCGCTGCTGCGCGCGCCGGAGGCGTTGTGGACGCCGCTCGATCCCGCCACCAAGCGCCGCATCGTCGAAGTTATCAAGGGCCTCCGCCGCGTCTCGCCCCCCTATCAGAACTGGCTGCTGTTCGCCTGCATGAACGAGGCGTTCCTGTTCTCGATCGGCGAGGACTGGGACCCGATGCGGGTCGACCTGACGATCAAGCTGTTCGCCGGCGACTGGTATCTGGGTGACGGCTGGTATGGCGACGGCGCCAGTTTCCACTTCGATTACTACAACAGCTACGTCATCCACCCGATGATGGTGCAGATCATGGAGACGATCGCGAAGGGGAAGACGAACTTCAACAACCTGAAACCGGCCGAGGAGCAGGCGCGCGCACTGAAGCGGATGCAGCGGTTCGGCGAGCATCTGGAACGGATGATCGGGCCGGACGGCGCCTATGCCGCGATCGGCCGGTCGCTGACCTATCGGATCGCCGCGCATCAGGTGCTGGGCGTGCTGGCATGGCGCGGCTGGCTGCCCGATACGCTGCCGCCCGCGCAGGTGCGCGCCGCGACGGCGGCGGCGGCGCGACAGGTTTTCGGCACCGCCGGTGGCTTGCGCAATTTCGACGATCGCGGCTTCATGCAGATCGGCTTCACCGGCCACCAGCCGGCGCTGGGCGACTGGTATTCGAACGCCGGCAGCATGTACATCGCCTCGGAAGGGCTGGTGGCGCTGGGGTTGCCGGCCAGCCATCCCTACTGGTCGCAGCCGGGCCAGCCCTGGACGATGCGGCGTGCCTATGCCGGCATGGATTTCCGCAAGGATTATCCGGTCAGCTACTGACGGGCGACGGGTACGCGCATTTCGCGCGTGACGGCGGCGGCGGATCGGGTAAACCTTGGGCAAACAGGGGATATACCGCACCGTGAAGCACCACGCACTGACCGCCATCGGCCTTTGCCTCGCCGCCGGCCAGCTTCTGGCGCAGACCGCGCCACCACCCGCCGACAAGCCCGTGCAGCGGACGCAGGCGCCCGAGGATCAGGCGACCGCGCCCGTACCCGACCCCGCCGGTGCGCTGCCGCCGCCAGCGCCGGTGGCTGCGGCCACCCCCGTCGCCTCGGCCAGCCCGACCGCGAAGAAGCCGGCCGCCTGGGACGTCAATCGTCCCACCGGCCTGCGCACGCGCGAGGTGCCGATCCGGGTGGACGAGGGCAGCTGGATGAACGTCGACGTGTCGCCGGATGGCCGCACGATCGCGTTCGACCTGCTCGGCGACATCTACACGATGGGCATCGCGGGCGGCACGCCGACCCGGATCGCCGACGGCCTCGCTTTCGAACACCAGCCGCGCTTCTCGCCCGATGGGCGGCGCATCGCCTTCACCTCGGATCGCGGCGGCGGCGACAATATCTGGGTGATGAACGTCGACGGCTCCGACAAGCGGCAGGTGACGAAGGAGGATTTCCGCCTCCTCAACCAGCCGACCTGGAGCCCGGACGGCCGCTTCATCGCCGCCAAGAAGCATTTCACCACCGGCCGTTCGCTCGGCACCGGCGAGATCTGGCTCTACCATGTCTCCGGCGGCGGCGGCGTCCAGCTGGTCAAGCGCGCCAGCGAGGTGCTGCAGAAGGAACTGGGCGAACCGATCTACGCCCCCGACGGCAAGAGCATCTTCTACACCCGCAACGTGTCGCCGGGGCCGATCTTCGAATATGCGCAGAACTCGCGCACCGATCTGTTCGACATCGAACGCTACGACATCGACACCGGCGAGGTGACGACTGCGGTGTCGGGCGTGGGCGGATCGGTACGGCCGACGCCATCGCGTGATGGCAAGCGGATCGCCTTCGTCCGGCGCGAGGACAATGTCAGCAAGCTGTGGGTGAAGGACCTCGCCACCGGGGTCGAACGCGTCGTCTACGGCACGCTCGACCGCGACGTGCAGGAAACCTGGGCCGTCACCGGCGTGTACCCCAATCTGGCATGGACGCCGGGCGATGGCGCACTGGTGTTCTGGGCGGGCGGCAAGCTGCGCCGGGTATCCCCGGACGGATCGGGCGCGGCGCTGATCCCGTTCCGCATCGACGACACCCGCGTGATCGTCGACGCGGTCCATCCGCAGGTCGCGGTCGCCCCCGATCGCTTCGCCACGAAGATGCCGCGCTGGGCCAGCGTATCGCCCGATGGCCGCACGATCGTGTTCGAAACGCTGGGCAAGCTGTGGACCAAGCCGGCGACCGGCGGCACCGCCACCCGCCTGACCCGTGGATCGGACGAGCTGGAACTCTATCCCAGCTGGTCGCGTGACGGCCGCCAGATCGCGTTCGTCGGCTGGACCGATGCCGGGCTTGGTCAGGTCCGCACCGTTGCCGCCAGCGGCGGATCGCCCCGCACGGTGACGACCGTGGCCGGCACCTATCGCCGCCCGCGCTTCTCCCCGGATGGCAAGACGATCGTGTTCGAACAGGGCGAGGGCGGCGGGTTGACCGCACCGCGCGGCAATCCCGGCACCGGCGCCTATCGCGTCGCGGCGACCGGCGGCGCGCCGGTGCAGATCGCCCGCGACGTCGCCTCGCCCCAGTTCGGTGCGGGCAACGACCGCGTGTTCCTGATGGCGAACGACAAGGGCAAGCGCCAGCTGGTCAGCACCGACCTGACCGGGCAGGACCGCCGCGTCCATGCCTCCGGCGAACTGGTCAACGACTATCAGATCTCCCCCGCCGGGGATTACATCGCGTTCCGTCAGAATTACGAGGCGTTCGTGATGCCGCTGCTGCCTGGCCGGCAGGCGGTGGAGACGGATGCGAAGGGCGGGCCCCTGCCCGTCACCCGCGTCAGCGGCGACGGGGCGGACTTCATCAACTGGTCGAATGACGGCCGCCGCATCCACTGGAGCGCCGGCCCGACCCTGTACACCGCCGATACTGCGGCGCTGTTCCGCACCGCCCCGGCGGGCGAGGACGCGCCGAAGTTCGCGGCACCCCGCACCGGCACATCGCTGTCGATGGATATCGCCGCGGCCAAGCCCACCGGCACCGTCGCGCTCACCGGCGCGCGCGTCGTGACCGTGGCGCGCGCGGATGGCGGTATCCTCGACGATGCCACGATCCTGATCCGGGGCGACCGCATCGTCGCGATCGGCGCGCGCGGCACGGTGACGATCCCGGCCGGCACGAAGACGATAGACGTCACCGGCAAGACGATCATACCCGGTCTGGTCGATGCCCATGCCCATGGGCCGCAGGGCGACGACGAACTGGTGCCGCAACAGAACTGGTCGGCGATGGCGAACCTCGCCTTCGGCACCACCACCGTCCACGACCCCTCGTCGCGATCGGCCGAAATCTTTCCGGCGGCGGAGATGCAGCAGGCCGGCATGGTGCTGGCCCCCCGCACCTTCTCGACCGGCGAGATCGTCTATGGCGCCAAGGCGCCCGACGTCTATGCGCAGATCGACAAGTACGAGGACGCGCTGGCCATCATCCGCCGGCTGAAGGCGCAGGGCGCGCACAGCGTCAAGAATTACAACCAGCCGCGCCGCGAACAGCGCCAGATGGTCGTCTCCGCCGCGCAGGCCGAAAACATGGAAGTGGTGCCGGAAGGCGGCTCGCTGTTCACGCTGGACATGAGCCTGGTGCAGGACGGCAATTCCACGGTCGAACACAATGTCCCGCTCGACCGGTTCTATGCCGATGTCGTGGGCCTGTGGTCGCAGACCACGGTGGGATACACGCCCACGCTGGTCGTCGCCTATGGCGGCCCGGCGGGCGACCCCTATTGGCGCGCGCACAGCGATGTGTGGCGGCATCCGCTCCTCACCCGTCACGCCCCCCCCGCGCTGCTTGCGGCGCAGAACGCCCGGCGTGAGATCGCACCGGAAAGCGACTATGTCGACGGGGCGACCGCGCGCGAGGCGAAGAAACTGGCGGACAAGGGCGTGCCGGTCGCGATCGGCGCGCATGGCCAGCAGCCGGGGCTCGGCGCCCATTGGGAATTGTGGAGCTTCGTACGCGGCGGCTTCACCCCGATCGAGGCGCTGCGCGCGGGCACCATCGCGGCGGCGACCTCGCTCGGCTATGCGAAGGATGTCGGCTCGCTGGAGGTCGGCAAGCTCGCCGATCTGGTCGTGCTGGATGCCGATCCCACGGTCGATATCCGCAACAGCGACAAGGTGGCGCAGGTGATGCTCGGTGGCCGCCTCTACGACGCCGCAACGCTGAACGAGGTGACGACCGGCACCCGCCGTCGCCTGCCCTATTGGTGGGAGAATGGCGGCAGCGGCACCGCCAGCGGCACCGGCGCCAAGATGACGACCGGCCACGGCTTCGGCCACGGCGATATCGACTGAGCGCTACCCCTCCCCCGTAGGGGAGGGGTAGTCAGGCGGACGGAAACCGCACCACCACCACCGTCCCCCGCTCGGCATCCTCCAGTTCCACCGTCGCGTTCAGCCGCGCGGCGGCGGAGCGGACGATCGCCAGCCCCAGTCCGCTGCCCTCCGGACTGCCCGCCGCGCCGAGCCGCACGAACCGCTCGAACGCCGCATCGCGGTGCCCGGCGGGAATACCCGGCCCGTCGTCCGCGACGATCATCAGCGTCGCCGTGTCCATCACCGCGAGCCGCACCGACACCGTGCCGCCCCGCCGATTGTAGCGGATGCCGTTGTCGATCAGGTTGGACAGAATCTCGAAGATCAGCGTGCGGTGCCCCGGCACGACCGGCCGTTCCTCGCCTTCCAGCGTCAGGTCGACCCCCGCCTCCATGGCCTGCGCGAACAGCCGGGTGATGACCGCGCTCGCCACCTCGCGCAGGTCGACCGCCTCCAGCGGCGCGGACACCCCGGCTTCCTCCGCCCGCGCCAGCGCGAGCAATTGCGTCACCAGCCGTTCCAGCCGCGTCACCGCCTCCGCGATCTCGTCCAGCGCCTCGGCCCGCTCCCCGCCCGATCCGCGTCGCGCCAGCGCCACCTGCACCTTCAGCACCGACAGCGGCGTGCGCATCTGGTGCGAGGCATCGGCGGTGAAGCGACGAACACCGCCCGTCGCGCCGTCGAGCTGCGCCAGCAACCGGTCGAACGCCTGTGCCAGCGGGCGCAGTTCGCTGGGCAGCGGCCCCGCCTCCAGCGGCGAGAAGTCGGGCCGCGCCCGTTCGTCGCGCGCCTCCACCGCACCGCGCAGCCGGGCGAGCGGACGCAGGCTCCACCCCAAAGCGGGCCGCAGCAGCAGCGCCGCCGCACCGACCAGCACGCATTCGCCGATCAGCAGCGCGATCATCAGCCGCCGGTTGAGCGCCCGGCGGTTGTCCAGCGTCTCGGCGATCTGGATCACCACCGGCCGATCGATCCGGGGCAGCGCGCGACGCACTTCGGCGATGCGGATGTCCTGGTCGCGATAGTGCGCGAAGCGATAGCGGGGCACGTCGACCGCCATCGCGGCCGGATCGGGCGCGGGCAGATCGGCATAGCCGGTCAGCAACTCGCCCCCCACCGCGATCCGGTAATAGACATTGTCGCGCTCGCCATTCTCCAGCATCCCGAACGCGGCGGCGGGCAGGTCCAGCGTCACCTCGCCGCGCTCCACCTGCACCGTCTCCGCAATCGCGCCCAAGGCGCCGCCCAATACCCGGTCGCTGGTCCGCCGCACCACATCGGCGATCAGCGTCGCGCCGACCAGCCCGAGCACCACCGCCGCCAGCAGCAACGGCCCGACCATCGCCACCAGCAACCGCGTCCGCAGCGCGGGCGTCCGGGTGTCACCCGGCATCGAGCATGTATCCGACCCCGCGCACCGTGCGGATTTCCGGGCCGTCGGGGGCCAGCTTGCCGCGCAACCGCGTGACATGCACCTCGATAGCGTTGCCGCCGACCGGCTCGTCGAAGCCGAACACCTCGCCGATCAGCAGTTCGCGCGGCACCACCCGCCCCGCCCGCGTCGCCAGCGCCTCCAGCACCGTCCGCTCGCGCCGCCGCAGGTCGAGCGTGCGGTCGCCGACCCGTGCCTCCCCGCTCGACCGGTTGATCGTCAGCGTGCCCACGCCCAGCACCGGCAGGGGATCGCCGCCCCGCCGCCGGCCCAGCGCCCGCACCCGTGCCTCCAGCTCCTCCGGCTCGAAGGGTTTTCGCAGATAATCGTCCGCGCCCAGATCCAGCCCGCGCACCCGGTCGTCCAGCGCGTCGCGCGCGGTCAGCATCAGCACCGGCACCCGGTCGCCCCGCTCGCGCAACCGCGCCAGCACGGTGAAGCCGTCGATATCGGGCAGGCCCACGTCGAGGATCACCACCGCATAGGGTTCGCCCGCCACCACCGCCAGCGCATCGCGACCCGTGGCGACATGATCGACCGCGTGGCCCCCCGCCCGCAACAGGGCGGCGATGCCGCGGGCCAGCGCCGCGTCGTCCTCGATCATCAGGATGCGCATCGCCTTACCTTCGCATGGGCTGGACCCGCGTGAAAGGCTGCTGACAGCTTCGCCGCCTATCGCGCCGGTGAGCCCATCCGAGCGGAGACGCGGAGGGCGAGGAGAGATGCAGATGGCGACCCCCGTTTCCAGTATCCGGCCGATCACGGCGATGATGGCGATGGCCGTGACGATCACGCCCGCGCTGGCGCAGCGTCCCGCCGGCTATCCGCGTTCCTACGACCAGCTGATCGCCGATGCCCGCGCCGAGCGGCAGGTCCGCATCTACGCCAATGCCGACCGGGCGGAGATGATGCCCGTCGTCGCCGCCTTTCGCCGCCGCTATCCCGGCATCACCGTGCTGTACGCCGATCTCGGCTCCACCGAGATCTATCGCCGCTTCGTCGCCGAAACGCGGGCGCGCCGCCCGTCAGCCGACCTTGTCTGGTCATCGGCGATGGACCTGCAGGTGAAGCTCATCAACGACGGCTTCGCGCAAGGCTATGCCAGCCCGGAGAAGCCGGCGCTGCCGCCGACCGCGGTCTGGAAGAACATGGGTTTCGGCGTGACAGCGGAGCCGATCGGCATCGTCTACAACCGGAAGCTGGTACCGGAGGCCCGCGTGCCCCGCACCCATGCCGCGCTGGAATCGCTGCTTCGGCAGCAGCGCCCGTATTTCACCGGCCGGGTGACGACGTTCGATCCGGCCCGCTCCAATGTCGGCTATCTCTACCTGTCGGAGGATTTCGCCACCACCCGCGACACCCGGTCGCTGCTGGAGGCGATCGCGGCGACGAAACCGGTCCTGTCGCTGACGACCGAACCGATGCTGCGCGCGGTCGCTGAGGGGCGGCAGGCGATCGCCTATAATGTGATCGGCTCCTATGCGTTGGAGCGGGCGCGCACCGATCCGCGCATCGGTGTCGCCTTCCCGCGCGACTACACCATCGTCACCTCGCGCATCGCGTTCGTCGCGCATGATGCGGCGCATCCCGCCGCGGCCAAGCTGTTCCTCGATTTCCTGCTGTCGCGCGAAGGGCAGACCCTGCTCGCCGCGCGCAGCCTGTGGCCGGTGCGCACTGACGTGCGCGCCCGCCGTCTGCCGTCTGCCCAGACCCGGCCGATCCGGGTCGGCCCGCAGCTTCTCGTCAACCTCGACCGCGTCAAGCGCCAGCGTTTCCTGCGGGACTGGACCGCGATCCTCGCCACCGGAGCCCAACAACGATGACCCCCTTCCGTACCGGCTGCGCCATCGTGGCGCTGATCGCCGCCACGCCCGCACTTGCCCAAACGCCGACCGATGCCGATCTGGCTGCACTGGTCCGCGCGCAGGCGGCCGAGATCGCGGCGCTCAAAGCCCGGCTCGATCGACTGGAGGGTGTCGCCACCGTCGCGCAGGCCGATCCCGCCCGCCCAGCCGACCCCGCCGCGCCACAGGTCGCAGCAGCGGCACCAGTTTCCGCTACGCCAGCTACGCAAATCGCACAGGCCGGCCAGCCCCGCCGCACCGAACCCTTCGCGCCGCAGCTCGCGCCCCCCGGCCCCGCCGACCGCGACGTCGGCCGGGCCATCGCCGCTCGCGACAATCCTTCCGGCCTCACCACCGAATGGGGCGCGGGACTGCCCGTGTTCCACTCGGCGGACGGTGTCTACACCTTCAAGCCGCGCGGCCGCATCCTGACCGATGTCAGTTCCAGCTTCGGGTCGAAATATGACGGCCGCAACATCACCACCACCGGGATGCGCGCCCTCCGCCTCGGCCTCGAAGGCGGGGTCGGCACGCACTTCTTCTACCAGTTCGAATCCGATTTCTCCGAGAACGAGGTCGATGTCGTCACCGCCTTCGTCGGCTGGCGGGAACGGATCAGGCCCGGCCTCGACTGGGATGTGCGCGCCGGCCATCTGTTCAACGATCGGAGCTTCGAAGGCTCGACGGGTTCGGATTCGACGCCGTTCCTCGAACGCACCACCGTCGCCACCGCGATCATTCCGCAGCGCGGCTTTTACGGCATCGGCGTGATGCCGCGCCTGTTCTGGAAGACCGGCCACGCCTCGGTCACCCTCACCGGCGACCGGATCGACGGCGTACAGAATGTCGGCGACAGCCGCACCGTGCTGGCCCGCGCGCACTGGAACCCGATCAAGACCACGACCGGCGTCCTCCATCTCGGCGCATGGGGCTTCGACGAATCGCTGTCTTCGGTCGCGACCACGCTGACCCGCAACACCGTGATCGGCGGCCGCTTCAACGGCGCGCTGCGCGTCGGCAGCGGCACGCTGACCGGCGGCACCGGCACCACAGGCTACGGGATCGAGGTCGGCGGCTATCGCGGACCGCTCTGGGTGATGGGCGAGGCGGGCCGCCGCAACGCGCGGCTGGACGCCGGCCGTCCCGATTTCGTCAGCAAGGCGTGGAGCCTGTCGGGCGGCTTCTTCCTGACCGGCGATCTGCCGCCCTACAATCCCCGCCTCGGCAGCTTCGGCCAGCCACAGGTGCTCAAACCCACCTTCGACGGCGGCGTCGGCGCGATCGAACTGACCGCCCGTTACGAGAATCTCGATTACACCAGCCTCCTGACCGGCGGCGAGGGCTGGGCCGCGACGATCGGCGTCAACTGGTACCTCAACAGCTTCACCCGGTTCCAGGTGAACGCGATCCGGTGGAACACCGACAACCGCGCCGGCGCCTTCACCGGCGATGACAGCGGCCAGACGCTCAGCGCGCGCGTCGGCGTCACCTTCTGATGATCTCCCCTTTCCGCCCTTTTGTAAGGACGATGCGATGAATCTCGCCCTGCTCGGCTTCCTGATGGTCGCCACGTTCATGACGCTCATCATGACGAAAAAGATGACGCCGCTCGTCGCGCTGATCGTCATCCCCTCGATCTTCGGCGTCTTCGCCGGTCAGGCCGCGGGCCTGGGCCCGATGATGATCGACGGGATCAAGAACCTCGCCCCCACCGGCGTCATGCTGCTGTTCGCGATCCTGTTCTTCTCGACCATGACCGATACCGGGCTGTTCGATCCGCTGGTCGGGCGGCTGATCCGGCTGGTGCACGGCGACCCGATGCGCATCCTGATCGGCACCGTGGTGCTGTGCGCGCTGGTCAGCCTCGATGGTGACGGATCGACCACCTACATCATCACGATCGCCGCGCTGCTGCCGCTCTACAAGCGGTTCGACATGAACCGGCTGTACCTCGTCTGCCTGTTGATGACGACCAGCGGCATCATGAACCTGACGCCGTGGGGCGGCCCCACCGCCCGCGCCGCCAGCGCGCTGAAGCTCGATCCCGCCACGCTGTTCCTTCCGCTGATCCCCGGCATGGTCGCCGGCCTCGCCTTCCTGATCGGCCTCGCCATCTATTTCGGCCGCAAGGAACGGCTGCGGATGGGCGAGGCGGGGATCACCGCCAGCGACGAATTCACCGGCATGGCCGTGTCGCAATATCCCGAGGCGCGTCGCCCGAAGCTGATCTGGTTCAACGCCGCCCTCGTCGTCACGCTGCTGACGCTGCTGGTCTGGGGCATCCTGCCGCTGTCGGTGCTGATGATGATCGCCTTCGCGATCGCGATGATCGTCAACTATCCCGGCGTCGCCGACCAGAAGGAGCGGATTTCCGCCCATGCCGGCAATGTGCTGGCGGTGGTCTCGCTGATCTTCGCCGCCGGTATCTTTACCGGCATCCTCGGCGGCACGGGCATGGTGGAGGCGATGAGCAAGGCGGTGGTCGGCGTGATCCCGCCGGCGATGGGGCCGTACATGGCGCCGATCACCGCCGCACTCAGCCTGCCCTTCACCTTCTTCATCTCCAACGACGCCTTCTATTTCGGGATGCTGCCGATCCTCGCCGAAGCCGGCGCGCATTACGGCGTCGCGCCGGAAGCGATCGCGCGGGCGTCGCTGATGGGTCAGCCGGTCCATCTGCTCAGCCCGCTGGTGCCCTCCACCTACCTGCTCGTCAGCCTGGTCGGCATCGATCTGGCCGATCACCAGCGGTTCACGCTGGTCCCCGCCACGCTGGTCTGTCTGGTGATGACGCTGGTCGGGATGATCGCGCTGGCCTTCCCGTTCGTCGCCTGACCTGCCCGTGAAGGACCCTGCCGCCATCCTCCGCTTCCTCGCCGCGCTCGGTGTCGGTGCGGCGGGTGGCGTGTTGTTCCGGTCGATCGGCGCGCCTCTGCCCTGGGTGCTGGGTTCGATGGCGGCCTGCGCGGCGGCCAGCATCGCCGGCCTGCCGGTCGCCGCATCCTCGGCGGCGCGGCGGCCGATGGCGGCGGTGATCGGGGTGGTGCTGGGCAGCAGCTTCCGCCCCGACCTGTTCGAACAGGCACGCGAATGGATCGTGCCGCTGGCGCTGTTGCCCGTCTTCCTCGCCAGCGCCGCGTTCGTCTGCGTCACCTATTTCCGCCGGGTGGCGAAGTTCGATCCCGTCACCGCCTATTTCGCCGGGATGCCCGGCGGCATCGCCGAGATGGTGGTGATGGGGTCCGAACGCGGCGCGGACGAGCGGACGATCGGGCTGATCCACGGCGCGCGCATCTTCCTCGTCGTCTTCACCTTGCCCTTCCTGATCCGCCTCGTCGCCACGCCGGTGGCACCGCCCGCCGCCACGGTCATCCAGCAGGGCGATGTCGCGAACCTCGCGCTGCTTGGCTGGTCGGTCGGCTGCGTCGTGGTCGGCCTCGCGGTCGGGCGGTTGCTGCGGTTGCCGGCATGGCACCTCGTCGGTCCGCTCGCGGTATCGGCGGTCGTCCATGCAACCGGCATCGCCGATTTCCGTATCCCGGCCTGGGCGCTCGCCGCCGCGCAGGTCGGGCTGGGCGCGACGATCGGCTGCCGCTTCGTCGGGATGACGATGCGCGCGCTGCTCCGCACGCTGTTGCTCGCCGCCGGATCGACGGTGTTGCTGCTCGTCCTCACCGTCCTGTGGGCGGTCGGGATCGCGGCGGTGACCGGACTGGACCCGGTGCTGCTCGTCCTCGCCTATTCACCCGGTGGGCTGGCGGAGATGAGCATGGTCGCGCTCAGTCTGGCGCTCGAGCCCGCCTTCGTCATCGTCCATCACCTGGCCCGTGTCGTGCTGGTGCTGATCGGTGCCCCCTTCGCCTTCCGCCCGCCCCCTTTGCCCTGATCGCTTCCGGAGACCTTGCATGGACCGTTCCGCCACCCCCCTCGTCCTGCTCCCCGCCATGGGGTGCGACGGCCAGCTATGGGCGCGCCAGATCGTCGACCTGTCCCGCCTCGCCCAGCCGGAATTTGGCGACCTGTCGCGCGACGATACGCTGGACGGCATGGCCGCGCGCGTGCTGGCCGATGCGCCGCCGCGCTTCGCGGTCGCGGGCGTCAGCCTTGGTGGATACGTCGCGATGGAGATGGTGCGGCAGGCGCCCGACCGGATCACCCGCATCGCCCTGTTCGGCACCCGCGATTCGATGGACATGCGCCCCCGCACGGTGACGGGTCAGGGGATGCTCGCCACCGCGCCCCATGCCGATCCGCGCCTGTCCGCGATCGTCAGCGGCCCGGCACAGGCGATGGCGGACCGGGTCGGCCCCGCCGTGTTCGAACGCCAGCAGCGCGCCCTGCTCGCCCGCCCCGACATCAGCGAGGCGATCGCCGCGATCCGCGTGCCCGCGCTGGTCGCGGTCGGCGATCGCGACCGTATCTGCACGCCGGACGATGCCCGCGCCCTCAGCGCCCGGATCGCCAGCGCCCGTTTCCACCTGCTGCGGTCATGCGGTCACCTCGCCCCGATGGAGCGGCCGGGCGAGGTCACGGCGTTGTTGCGCGACTGGCTGACCCATGGCTGACCGGGTCAGCCGGTCCACCCGGCATCGAGCATCGCACCCAGCAGATCGGCATAGGACCACCCGTCCGCCCGTGCGGCGATCCCCGACAGGCAATTCTGATCGTCGCGCCCCGGCCGTCCCGGCCCGGTCATGTTCGGCTTCATGTTGAGGTCGAACAACCGGAACGCACCGTCCGCACCGGCCCGGCAGTCGATCCGGATCGCCGCCCGCGCCCCGACCAGCGCGGCGGCGCGGACGCACGCGGCGATCATCGCCCGCACCGGTTCGTCCTCCAGCCGTTCCGCCCCAATCGCCGCGCTGTTGCGGGTCACCGGCACATCGCCGTTATACGGCGCGACACCGTTGCGCTGATCGAACCGCCGTACCGGCCGCAACGCCCAATGGGCATCGCCGCGTTTTCCGGAGGGCCGCGGCGATCGTGGCGGCATGACGGTGACGGTCATCTCCTCGCCAGCCAGATATTCCTCCACCATCAGCATGTCGCCGAACGTCGCCTCGTCCAGCAGGCGCGCCGCCGCGATGCGCAGCGCCGGCAGGTCGTCGACCAGCGTCACACCCTGACTGCCCCGGCCGCGCACCGGCTTCACGATCACCGGAAACGACAGCGCCATGCCGGGCAGGTCGTCCAGCCCCGACACGCCGTTCCGCGCGGTGGCCGACAGCAGGAATGACGCCGCCACCGGCAGGCTGGCCGCCGTCAGTGCCCGGTTGGTGTCGAACTTGTCGTCGAACCGCTGCATAGCAACGGGGGTCTGGCCGACGATGCCGACCCGGCCGATCACGGCTTCCAGCGGATGCCCTTCGAACAACACCGTGTTCGCCCACAATACGCCTGCCCCCGCCGCCAGTGCGGCATTGATACCCGCGCCGGTATCGGGGAACACCCAGTCCAGCGCGCGCGCCGGATCGGGGTTTGCCACCGGCGTCACCACCGCCCGCCCGGCAGAACGCAGCGCCGCCGCGATATCCGCGCCGCCATCCGAATAGCCCCCCGGCTTGGCGTCCTTGCGCAGCCCGTCGATGATCGGCGGCGGTAGCGCCTGATAGAGGATGGCAACCGGTGTCGACGTCAAATCCATATCTCTCAGATGGTTGAAGGCAGCATCGCCTATGAACCCGCCACCCGGCGATGCAACCCGGCGGGCCGACATATCCCCTTTCACGCCCCGTCGTGCCGGGTAGAAAGGCGGCATGGCCTTCACCGACATCGCGACCCGCACCTACGATCACGGCTTCCGGCTCGACCCGATCGTCCGCAGCCTGCTCGATACCGATTTCTACAAGCTGCTGATGCTCCAGATGATCCGGCATCTCTATCCGGACGTGCAGGCCACCTTCACGCTCATCAACCGGACGAAGACGGTACGGCTCGCCGATACGATCGACGAAGGAGAGTTACGCGCCCAGCTTGATCACGCCCGCACCGTGCGCTTCGCCAAGAAGGAACTCATCTGGCTCGCCGGCAACAGCTTCGCCGGGCAGGAACGGATGTTCGCGCCCGATTTCCTGGCATGGCTCGCCGATTTCCGGCTGCCCGATTACGATCTGCGCCGGGTCGGCGGGCAGTTCGAACTACAGTTCGCCGGGCCGTGGACGCATACGACGATGTGGGAAATCCCTGCGCTCACCATCGTCAACGAACTCCGGTCGCGCGCGGCGATGCGCGACATGGGCCGCTTCACACTCGACATCCTCTATGCCCGCGCCAAGGCACGGCTGTGGGACAAGGTGGAGCGGCTGCGCGCCCTGCCGGACCTGATCCTGTCCGATTTCGGCACCCGCCGCCGCCACGGCTTCCTGTGGCAACGCTGGTGCGTGGAGGCAGTAAAGGAGGGGCTGGGCGACCGGTTCATCGGCACCTCCAACGTCCTGCTCGCGATGGACAACGACCTGGAGGCGATCGGCACGAATGCCCATGAACTGCCCATGGTGATCGCCGCGCTGGCGAACGACGACGCTGAATTGCGCGCCGCGCCGTACCGCGTGCTCGACGAGTGGCGGCGGCATTATGGCGGCAACCTGCTGATCGCGCTGCCCGATGCGTTCGGCACCGCCGCCTTCCTCGCCGATGCGCCCGACTGGGTGGCGGACTGGACCGGTTTCCGCCCGGACAGCGCGCCACCGATTGCGGCGGGGGACGAGATCATCCGATGGTGGCAGGCGCACGGTCGCGACCCTGCGGGCAAGCTACTGATCTTTTCGGACGGGATGGACGTCGGCTCCATCGAGGCGACCTATCGCCATTTCGACGGACGGGTGCGGACCAGCTTCGGCTGGGGGACCAACCTGACCAACGATTTTCGCGGTTGCGCGCCCGACGGCACCACCGGGCTGGAGCCGATCTCGCTCGTCGCCAAGGTCACCAGTGCGAATGGCCGGCCGGCGGTGAAGCTGTCCGACAATCCCGCCAAGGCCACCGGCGATCCGGCCGAAATCGCCCGCTACCTGCGCGTGTTCGGTGAGGCGGGGCGGCAGGCCAGCGCCGTCACCGTCTGACCGCGCGCCCGGTTCCGCGTTGGGTCATTCCAGCCCCATCCGCTTCGCCTGTTCGCCGATCCGCGTATTGATCGCGAGCGCGGCGGCACGATTGGCCCGCGCCTCGTCCGCCCGCCCCGCCTTTGCGGCGGCGATCCCACGCGCGTACAGCGACCAGGCCTGGCGCGGTCTGATCTTCAGCGCCGCATCGTAATCCGCGAGCGCCGCCACCAGTTCGCCCCGCCGCAGCCGGACCAGCCCCCGGCTGTCCAGATAGGCGGGGTTGCCCGGCGACAGCTTCAGCGCCGCGTTGCAATCGTCCAGCGCCATGTCCAGATCGCGGCCCATCTGTGCCAGCGCCCAGCACCGGCCGTTCAGGGCATCGCCGCGCTTGCCATCGTCGCGATGGGTACGCAGCCATTGTCCGTAATTGTCGGCGGAGGCCGCCGGCATATCGACCCGGCCGTATAGCGCGCCCAGGGCCAGCCGGCCGTTGGCGGACGGCGCCAGTGCGGCATCGGCCGCCGCCAGATCGACCTTCGTCCCTTCCGCGTCGCCTCCCGCGATCCGCAGGCTCGCCCGCGTCAGCCGCGCCTCGGCATCCGTAGGCGACAGCGTGATCGCGCGGTCCAGATCGGCGAGCGCGGGCAGCATCTGGCGGTCCGCCAGTCGCGCCATCGCACGCTGGTGGAAATAACGGCCCTCGTCCGGCGCCATCGCCACCGCCTTGTCCAGATCCGCCAGCGCCTCCGCCACCCGCCGGTTCGACAGCAGCACCGCGCCCCGCCGGCTATACCCGGCGGCATCGGTCGGTTGCGCCGCCTTGTCGGTCAGGTCGATCGCCTTGCCGGCCACGTCGCGGGCGCCCGTGGGCGTCAGCCCGAACACCGGCCCGCCCTCATAGGTGAAGAACATCCGGTTCGTGGCGTTCGACACGAACACCCGGTGCGTCAGGAAGAAATCGATGCCCACCAGCAGGTCGGCACGACCCAGATCGATCTCCGCGATATGGATTTTCGGCTTCGGGATCACCTCGCCGCCCAGATCGATGCGCTCGAACGGCGCGTACCAGGAACGGACCTGTCGCGATCCGAGCCCGCCGCCCATGCCGGCGGCCACCACCCCCGGCGATGTCGGGGTGACGCCAAGCTGCTTCGCGATCTCCAGCGACAGCAGGGATGTCTGCGCCCCGGTATCGAACAGCGCACGGATCTTGCGCCCGTTCAGCTCCACGGTGGCGATGGTGTGCGGATTGAAATTGCTGTGCGCCTGCTCGATCAGCGGCAGGATCGTCATCGGCTTGTCGCCCGCCCAATAGGCAAGATTGGCCTTGCCGCAGTCGGTCGTCTTCATCAGCCGGACGACGCCATGCGGCAGGTCGTATTCGACATCCGCCAGCCCAAGGACGTTCTGGCCCAGCAAGCCCGCGGTGCCGGTATCGCTGCCGCCCACGATGAACGATATTTTGGGGATCGCCACGCCGCCCAGCGTGAAGTCGCGCGTGACGGCGGCGCCGACGGTGGAATCGCCGCCGATTCCCCTTACCCGGAACTGCGGCGGCATCGCCGACACCTTCAGGCCGAACTCCGCCGCGTTCGCGCGCGAAATGGTGCTGTAGAACGCACCGCTGTCGAGGATGAAGCGCACGTCCCGCCCGCCCAGCTGCGCCGTCACCATCGGCCGCCGTCCGGCCATCGTCACCGGCAGTTCGAGAATCCTCGATACCTTGCACGCCGCCACGGCCGGCACCGGTGCCAGCAGCATCGACGCCAGCACCGCCCCCATCGTCGATCGCATCCCGCCTCCCCCGTTCTGATTGCCGGCAATCATCGCCAATCACCGCGACGAAGGCAATCGGCCCATAAAGCCTCAATCTCTCGGAATGCCGTCGAATTCCTGATAGTTCAGGGCGGGGGTGAACAGCAGCGGCACCAGTTCCTCCGCGTTGCGCTGGTTCCTGACCGGCGATCCGGGGCAGTCGCCTTCGCGCACGGCCACCGCCTGCCAGCGATATCCCTTCGCCCGCCCGGGATTCCACCCCGGGCCGCCGCCCCGTTCATGGCCATCAAACAACTCCTCCGTGGCGAACATGATCGCCAGTTGCCGGGTGTCGTATCGGCCTGATATGTCCGTCGTCGCCCTCTGCCCGGCACCGCCGGACGTGCATATCCGCTTGCCCGCGACGCGGCCCTTGCCGACCGTCAGCCTCAGGTCGTTGCACCGGGCCTGGCTCATCAGCGACGATCCCTCGCCGCTCGCCCGGCGCAACGCGGCCTCCAGCTCGCCGTCCGGCAGGCACGTGAGGAAACTGAACGGCAACGAGGTGGCCTGGGTGAACCGGCCGGTAGTCGCGCCGTAGTTCATCGTGCCCGACCGGCGAAACCGCCACAGCCCGCCGCGAATGACCGGCCGGGCACCGGTGACGACGATATCGTCCTCTTGCCGTGGGCCGATGACGAGGATGCCGTCATCCTGCGGCGCCGCCCGCGGGGTCGGGGTTCGAGCCGTATCGCGCTGCACCGCGGCGAAGGCGGCGACACCCACACCCGTCGCCAGCATCGCTGCCAGTATCGCCGCCGCACGCATCTCGCTCTCCCGCCGTCGTTTTCGCGATGCTCGCAGCGAATCGTCGTCACGGCAAGGCAGCGGGTGCCTCTACGCTACCCCATCGCCACCGTCGGCTGGCCGGGTATCGCTACGCGGAACGTGAACACGTCGCCGGCCAGTGGCTGCGCGGCGAGCGCCGCCGCGTCCAGCCCCTGCCGCGCGGTCGTCGCCCAGGCGGTACGGCCATCGGAACCGCCCAGCGCGATTTTGGTCACGTTGGCGACGGGGAAGTGGATCGTATCGGTCAGCGTGCCGTCCGGCGCGTAGCGTCGCGCCTGCCAGCCGCCGAACAGGCCGAGCCACACGCCGCCCTCCGCATCGCAGATCACCCCGTCGGGCCAGCCCTCATGCTCGCCCAGCCGCAGGAATTCCTCCCCCGCGCCCAGCGTGCCGTCCGCGGCCAGCGGATGCACGATCACCCGCTTGCCGGAGGTGTCGACATGGTACAGCCGTGTCCCCGCCGGATCGATCGCCGGGCCGTTGGCGATCGTCACCGCATCGGCGCCGCTGTCGATCGCCGCCGTTCCGTCCCAGCGGTACAGCCGGCCGCTCACGGCCAGTTCGTCATTGTCCATCGTGCCGAACCACAGCCGGCCGGTGGAATCGACCGTGGCGTCGTTCAGCCGGTTGGCGGGCAGGTGCGCATCGATCGTCGTCATCCGCCTGAACGTCGCGGTATCCGGATCGAAGCGGTGCGGCCCCGATTTCAGCCCGACGACGAAACCGCCCAGCGCCGCCGGTACGATCCAGCCGACCATTTCGGGCGCGTCCCATTGGTCGAGCGCGCCGGTCGCCGGGTGATGGCGATACAGCCGCTGGCCCTTGATATCGACGAACCACAGCGCATCGCCGATCCAGATCGGCCCCTCACCCAGCATCGCGCCGATCGTCAGCGCGTGTTCCGCCTGCATCATCGTCTCTCCCGTACCGTTCGTATCGCCAGTACCGCTATCATGGCGCATCCCCGGTCGCGTCAAGCGCCAGCGCCGCTGCCTCGATCCGGCGCAGCATCGCGGTGAAAGCGGCGATCTCGGCCGGTGCGAAGCCGGCGAAGATACGCCGCTCCAGCGCGATCGCCTGCGGCGCGACCGCCGCGTACAATTCCTGTCCCGGTCCGGTCAGCCGCAGCAGATGCGATCGCCGATCGTCGGGATTGGCCATGCGGGCCAGCAGTCCCCGGTCGACCAGCGCGATCGCCGCACGGCTGACGGTCACCTTGTCCATCCGCGTCGTCGCGCCGATCGCCTGCTGCGTGATCCCGTCCCGCTCCGCGATCACCGCCACCAGCCGCCATTCCGGGATCGTCAGCCCGAACAATGCCTCATAGGTGCGCGCGATCGTGTCGCTGACCAGATTGGAGGTCACCGACAATCGATAGGGGATGAAGTCGTCCAGGATCAGCGGTCGTCGGGCCATCGGCGGCATCGTATCATTTGACACCGGTTCGGCAAACGCCCAGATAAGCGGTAACGATTGATACTTCTTCAGGAGCGGTTATGGACCATATGAACGTCAATCCGATGGGGCTCGACGGCTTCGAGTTCGCCGAGTTCACCTCGCCCGATCCCGATGCGCTTGCCCGCCAGTTCGAACAACTCGGCTTCGTCGCTGCCGCCACCCATCCCGTGCTGCCCGTCACGCGGTACAAACAGGGACGGATCAACCTGCTGCTCAATCGCAGGCACGACGGTCATGCCGTTGACTTCGCCCGCGATCATGGGCCGTCCGCCAGCGGCATGGCGTTCCGCGTCCATGATGCGAAGGCGGCCTATGATGCCGCTCTCGCCCGTGGCGCCAGGCCCGGCGATGCCACGGGCGGCGCGCTCGGCGGCGGTTATGTGCTGGAGGGGATCGGCGGTTCCAACCTCTATCTGGTCGATCGGCATGGCGCGGCCGGCTCGCTCTACGACGACTGGACGCCGGTACCCGGTGCCGAGGCGGCGGAGGCCGAGAACAATGTCGGGCTCGACCTGCTCGATCACCTCACCCACAATGTCCGCCGCGGCCAGATGCGCACTTGGTCGGCCTTTTACGGCCAGATCTTCGGGTTCGAGGAACAGAAGTATTTCGATATCAAGGGCAAGGCGACCGGCCTGTTCAGCCAGGCGATGATCGCCCCCGATCGTGCGATCCGCATCCCGCTGAACGAGAGCCAGGACGACAAGAGCCAGATCGAGGAATTCATCCGCGACTATAACGGCGAAGGCATCCAGCACCTCGCCCTCAC
This sequence comes from Sphingomonas cynarae, assembly GCF_039537815.1. Classification (NCBI taxonomy): domain Bacteria; kingdom Pseudomonadati; phylum Pseudomonadota; class Alphaproteobacteria; order Sphingomonadales; family Sphingomonadaceae; genus Sphingomonas; species Sphingomonas cynarae. The sequence goes on from NZ_BAABBF010000006.1 coordinate 73,501, forward strand.
CACCGACGACATCTACACCACCGTCGAGAAGCTGCGCGCACGCGGCGTGAAGTTGCAGGACACGATCGAGACCTATTACGAACTCGTCGACAAGCGGGTGCCCGGCCATGGCGAGGACCTGGAACGCCTGCGCCGCAACCGCATCCTGATCGACGGCGCGGCCGGCGAGGAAGGGCTGCTGCTGCAGATCTTCACCGAGACGATGGTCGGCCCGATCTTCTTCGAGATCATCCAGCGCAAGGGGAACGAGGGTTTCGGCAACGGCAATTTTCAGGCGTTGTACGAGAGCATCGAGCTGGATCAGATCCGGCGCGGCGTCATCACGGTGGATGCCTAGGTATCCACCGGCGCGCGCATGAACAGGCGCCAGCGCGCCCGGCCAGCGCGGCCAAGCCGGCGTACAAGGCGCGGCTTGGCCGCGTCTGACACGCCGGTGTGTTGAAAGGAGCGACCCCATGCCCGACTACCAGACCGGTTTCGCCAACCACCACGCCACCGAAGCCATTCCCGGCGCGCTGCCGATCGGCCGCAATTCCCCCCAGCACGTTCCGTTCGGCCTCTATGCCGAACAACTGTCGGGCACCGCGTTCACGGCGCCTCGCGCCGAGAACCGCCGCGCCTGGCTCTACCGGCTGCGCCCTACCGCCAATCATCCGGCGTTCGTCCCCTATGAGGGAGCGTCGCAGCTGAAATCGGCGCCCTTCACCGACACGCCCCCCAGCCCCAACCGCCTGCGCTGGGACCCGCTTCCCTGGCCGGACGCGCCGACCGACTGGGTCGACGGCCTCGTCACCTATGGTGGGAACGGCGATGTCGGGACGGGCACCGGCGTCGCCATCCACCTCTACGCCGCCGATGCGGACATGACCGATCGGGTGTTCTTCTCGGCGGATGGCGAGATCGTGATCGTGCCGCAGGAGGGACGCCTCTCGATCGATACCGAGCAGGGCCGGATCGATATCGCGCCACTCCATCTGGCGGTCATTCCGCGCGGCGTGCGGTTTCGCGTCGCCCTGCCGGACGGGCGTGCGCGCGGTTATGTCCTCGAAAATTACGGTGCGCTGCTGCGCCTGCCCGATCTCGGCCCGATCGGGGCCAACGGCCTCGCCAATCCGCGCGACGTCGAAACCCCGGTGGCATGGTTCGAGGATATCGACGCCCCCCATCAGGTGATCCAGAAATATCAGGGCGGGCTATGGGCGACCACGCTCGATCACAGCCCGTTCGACGTAGTGGCATGGCATGGCAACCTTGCCCCCTATCGTTATGATCTGACGTGTTTCTGCACGATCAATACCGTGTCGTTCGATCATCCCGATCCATCGATCTTCACCGTCCTGACCAGCCCCAGCGACACGCCCGGCACCGCCAATGTCGATGTCGTGATCTTCCCGCCGCGCTGGATGGTGGCGGAGGACACGTTCCGCCCGCCCTGGTTCCACCGCAACGTGATGAGCGAGTTCATGGGCCTGATCCACGGCGCCTACGACGCCAAGGAGGGCGGCTTTGCCCCTGGCGGCGCGTCGCTGCACAACCAGATGAACGGTCACGGTCCGGATCGCGCCAGCTACGACAAGGCGGTCGCGGCCGATCTTGCCCCGGTGAAGATCACCGATACGATGGCTTTCATGTTCGAGACCCGGTTCCCCGTCCGCCCGACACGGTGGGCGACCGAAACCCCGACGATGCAACTGGATTATGACGGGGTATGGACCGGGTTCGCCAAAGCGCATCTGCCGTGACCGCGACCGGACGCGTCTTCGCCACCCCGGCCGGCGTCCGCCTCGGCCCGGTGGACGCGATCATGGCGGGCAAGGCGCGCAATTATGTCCTGCAAATGCGCAGCGGCCGATTTCATGGCTTTATCGTCCGTCGTGGCGACGCGGTGTTCGGTTATGTCGATCGCTGCCCGCATGCGGGGGTACCGCTGGCGCAGGTGCTGGACGATTATCTGACGCCCGGTGGCGATCATATCGCCTGCAGCTGGCATGGCGCGCTGTTCGATATCGAGGACGGCCTGTGCGTGGGCGGCCCTTGCCTGGGTCAACGTCTGACGGCGTGGCCGGTCGTCGTGGACGCGGGTGAGATCGTCACCGCCGTCCCGCCCGAACCACCCATTGCCTGAACTACCCGTCGCCTGAACGACCTACGAAAATGCCGGCCGGCGATCGCTCGCCGGCCGGCACATCGGGTAGGTAGACCGGGTGTTACTTGCCGCGCAGGCTGTTCAGCACCGCCAGCCCGACCACGCCGACCAGCGCCGCGGTGGCATAGGGGCGTGCCTGGGCGAAACCCTTGGCCTTTTCCACCACCGGGCCGGGGTTGTTGAACGCGTCCTTGGCCGCACCGGCGATCTGGCGGGCATTGCCGGCCAGCTGATCCGCGATCCCTTCGTTCTGCAACGAGCGATCACCGGTCACCTTGCCGATCGTCTCCTTCACGTTGCCGCCAAGGTCCTGTGCGTCGCCGTTGAGGGTCGTTGCGTTCATCGTCGGTCTCCCATGTCGTTGCATTCCCCGTGAATGCCGTCAGGGCAGCACAACGAGCCTGATGCCATTCGGTGCCATGCCGTAACGATTTGTCGATCGGCACTTGTCCGGACGGACCCTCAGATGCCGCCCTCGTCCAGTGACAACAGGGTCGCATTGCCCCCGGCGCTGGTCGTATCCACCGACACCGCTCGTTCCGCACAAAAGCGGTAGAGGTAGTGCGGCCCGCCCGCCTTGGGGCCCGTGCCCGACAGTCCCTCGCCCCCGAATGGCTGCGATCCCACCACCGCGCCGATCATCGACCGGTTGATGTAGAGATTGCCGACCGCCGCTTCCGCCTCCGCGACCTCGGCGGCGCGGGCGATGCGGCTGTGCAGCCCCATCGTCAGGCCATATCCCTTGGCGTTCACCCGCGCGATCGTCTCCGTCAACTTTCCGGCGGGCCAGGTCGCGACATGCAGGATCGGTCCGAACCATTCGCGGTCCAGTTCCTCGATCGCCGTCAGCCGGATCAGCGTCGGCGGTACGAACAGCCCCTCGGCCGGCACCGCCAGCGTCTTCAGCGTCTGCCCCTTCGGATTGGCCCGATAGGCCATCAGCTTGTCGTAGGACGCCCGGTCGATCACCGGGCCGACATCGGTCGCGGGATCGCCCGGATCGCCGATCCGCAGCGTGTCCATCGCCCCGGCGAGCATCTCGATGACGGTGTCGGCCACCTCCTCCTGCACCAGCAACAGCCTGAGCGCGGAGCAGCGCTGCCCCGCCGAACGGAAGGACGAGGCGACCACATCCGCCACCACCTGTTCAGGCAGTGCGGTAGAATCGACGATCATCGCATTGATTCCGCCCGTTTCCGCGATCAGCGGCACGATCGGCCGGTCGTCGTCCTCCACCAGCGTGCGCGCGATCCGTTTCGCGGTCGCGGTCGATCCGGTGAAGGCAACGCCCGCCACCCGCACGTCGCCGGTCAGCGCCGCGCCCACGTCCGGCCCGCCGGTCACCAGCACCAGCGCATCGCGCGGTACCCCGGCGCGGTGCGCCAGTTCGACCGCGGCCTGAGCGATCAGCGGGGTCTGCGGCGCCGGCTTGGCCACCACGGTGTTCCCCGTGACCAGCGCCGCCACCGTCTGCCCCAGGAAGATCGCGAGCGGGAAGTTCCACGGCGCGATCGTCGCCCACACCCCGCGTCCGTCGAGATGCAGCATGTTGCGCTCGCCGGTCGGCCCCGGCAGTTCGATGGCGCGCAGGTGCATCCGCGCCTGCTGCGCATAGTAACGGCAGAAATCCGCCGCCTCGCGCACCTCGCCGATCGCATCGGGGATCGTCTTGAACGCCTCCTGCACGCAGATCGCCATCAGCCGGTCGCGATCCTGCTCCAGCAGGTCGGCCAGCCGATCGAGACAGGCGGCACGATCGTCGACGGTGGTGGCGGACCAGCCGGGGAACGCGGCATGGGCACGGGATACGGCATCCCGGACCAGCCCCGCCGCGTCCGCCGGAGCGTTGGCGACAGCCCCCGCGCGACGGACGAGGCCGGTATCGTTCACCACCGCAACAGTCCGCGCCAATATGTTGACATCGCTCAGATCGATCCCGCCCGAATTGCGATGCCCTGCGCCGAACAGATCGACCGGCAGCGGGATGGAGGGATGGCGCGAACCGCCCACGCCGGCGATCTTTGCGACCGGATCGGCGAGGATCTCATCCTCGGTCAGCCGGGCATCGGCCAGCTGGTGGACGAAGCTGGAATTGGCGCCGTTCTCCAGCAGCCGACGGACCAGATAGGCCAACAGGTCGCGGTGTCCGCCGACCGGCGCATAGATACGGCAGTGATGGCCGTTCTCCCGCACCAGCCGCTCGTACAGGCCGTCGCCCATCCCGTGCAGACGCTGGAACTCGAAATCCCGGCTGTTGCCTGCCCATTCCAGGATAGTCGCCACCGTCAGGGCGTTGTGGCTGGCAAAGGCGGGGCGGATGTTGCGCGCCGCCAGCATGTCCTTCGCCACCGCCAGATACGACACATCGGTCGCCGCCTTGCGCGTGAACAGCGGATAATCGGCCAGCCCCTCGACCTGCGTGCGCTTGATCTCGCTGTCCCAGTATGCACCCTTCACCAGCCGCACGTTCATGATCCGGTCGAGCCCGTCCGCCCAGGCGATCACCGCCCGTGCGCGCTTGCCATAGGCCTGCACCGCCATGCCGAACCCGTCCCAGCCCTTCAGCGACGGCAGCGCCGCGACGCCGCCGATGATGTCGAGGCTCATTTCCAGCCGTTCGGATTCCTCCGCATCCACGGTCAGCGCGATGCCCTTGCCCGCCGCCTGCACCGCCAGTGCCTCCAGCATCCCGGTCAACGCCGGCACGCATTCGTTCCAGCGCGCGACCTCGTAGCGCGGGTGGAGCGCCGAGAGCTTCACCGATACCGAATGACCCGCCGCCGGATCGTTGCCCACCGCATCGATCGCCCCGACATAGGCCCGGAAATAGCGATCGGCGTCGGCAAAGGTCCGCGCCGCCTCGCCCAGCATGTCAAAGCTGGCGGTGAAGCCCTTGTTTTCGGGCTTCTTCATCCGGCGCATCGCTTCGTCGATGGTGCGGCCCATCACGAAGATTTCGCCCATCATCTTCATCGCGGCGCCGACCGCCTGCCGCACGAACGGTTCGCCCGCCCGCGCCATCAGCCGCTTGAGCGGCCCTGCCTCGCCTTCGCCGACCAGTACGCGGCCGACCACCAGTCCCCAGGTCGCGGAGTTGACCAGCCGCGACGACGACTTGCCGGTATGCGCGCGCCAGTCGGCATCGCCCAGCTTGTCCGCGATCAGCAGGTCCGCCGTCTCGGGATCGGGTACGCGCAGGAACGCCTCGGCAAGGCTGAGCAGCGCGATCCCCTCCGACGAATTGAGCCGATATTCCTGCAGGAACTGGTTCACCCAGCCCCGGCTCTGCGCGCTGCGCAGGTCGGCGAGCAGGCCGGAGGCATGGCCGATGATCCGGCTTCTCGAATCGGGGCTGGTCGCGGCGCGATCGAGCAATGGTTTTAGAACATCGGGTTCGGGCGCCCGGTACAAATTATTCATGCTTTTACGGGCTTCGGACGTTACGGCAGTCGTCATCTTCAAGGTTCCGGTCTTGCGAGGGCTTGCCGCGGACATGACCCCGTGGCTACAGGACGATACGCGTCTAGCGCGAAATAGGGCTGGAAGGGAATCAGGTGGCGACGATCAGCATCGCGGACATGCGCCAGCGCGTCGGTACCGAGACGATCGGCGATTGGGTAACGGTCGATCAGGCGATGATCGATGCCTTCGCCGAGACGACGGGTGACCGACAGTTCATCCATGTCGATCCGGTCGCCGCCGCCGCGACGCCGTTCGGCGGCACGATCGCGCATGGCTTCCTCACCCTGTCGCTGATGCCCCGCCTTGCCGCCAGCGTCGCCGACGCGCCAGTGGTGGAGGGGATGCGGATGGCGGTGAATTACGGCGCCAACAAGCTGCGCTTCCTGTCACCGGTACGCAGCGGATCGCGGGTGCGCGGACGCTTCGTCACCCTGGCCTTCGACGAACGGAAACCGGGTAATTTCCATCATCTGGTTTCCTTCACTGCCGAGATCGAGGGGCAGGACACCCCCGCCCTGATCGCCGAATGGATCACCCTGATCGTGGTCTGACCCCCTCTGCCCATGCGTCAATCGACCGAACCTGAAAGGACACGTCCATGCGTTCCGCCGTCATCGTCTCCACCGCCCGTACGCCGATCGGTCGCGCCTATCGCGGCGCTTTCAACAACCTGCCCTCCCCCACGCTCGCCTCGCACGCGATCAAGGCGGCGGTAGAGCGTGCCGGCCTTCAGGGCGGCGAGGTCGACGACGTGGTGTGGGGCGCCGCCCTGCAACAGGGGCATCAGGCGGGCAACATCGCTCGCACCGCGCTGCTCCGCGCCGGCCTGCCGACCACGGTATCGGGCATGTCGCTCGACCGGCAATGCGCCAGCGGCCTGATGGCGATCGCCACCGCCGCGAAGGAGATCGTGGTCGACGGCATGGAGATCGCCATCGGCGGCGGCGTCGACAGCATCAGCCTGGTCCAGACGCCCAAGATGAACATCGCCCCCGATCCCGAACTGCTGTCAATGCACAAGAACATCTACATGCCGATGCTCCAGACCGCCGAGGTCGTCGCCAAGCGCTATGGCATCACCCGCGATCAGATGGACGAATACAGCCTGCGATCGCAGCAGCGTACCGCCGCCGCGCAGGCCGCCGGCCGTTTCGACGACGAGATCGTCCCCGTCACCGCGACGATGGCGATCGTCGACAAGGAGACGAAAGAGGTCACGCACAAGGAGGTCACCCTGTCGAAGGACGAGGGCAACCGCGCGGACACCACGCTGGAGGGGCTGTCCGCGCTGAAGCCCGTGCTCGGCCCCGATGCGACGATCACCGCCGGCAACGCCTCGCAATTGTCGGACGGCGCCTCCGCCTCGGTATTGATGAGCGAGGACGAGGCGAACCGCCGTGGCCTGACCCCGCTCGGCCGCTATGTCGGCATGGCCGTGGCGGGCACCGAGCCGGACGAGATGGGCATCGGCCCGGTCTTCGCGATCCCGAAGCTGCTGGAACGCAACGGCCTGACGATGAACGACATCGGCCTGTGGGAACTGAACGAGGCGTTCGCGGTGCAGGTGCTGTATTGCCGCGACAAGCTGGGCATCCCCGACGAACTGCTGAACGTCGATGGCGGTGCGATCTCGATCGGCCACCCCTATGGCATGTCCGGCGCCCGCATGACCGGCCACGCGCTGATCGAGGGCAAGCGTCGCGGTGCAAAATACGTCGTCGTCACGATGTGCGTCGGCGGCGGCATGGGCGCGGCCGGGTTGTTCGAGGTGCTGTAAGGCAGTCTTTATATTTCGACCTGCCGTAACAAATACATCAGGCGAGGCTCATGAGGCTTGCTTCCTGAATTACCAAACCCCGGTCGTGCCAGCGGCCGGGGTTTTTCACGTTCGAGCCACCGGCGGGACGGGGCATCGACGGTGAATCCGCTTATGTCATCAGCTGGGCCGCGACAACGCGACCCCCCGGCGCAACCAACGCCCGCCCCTCTCGTTCTCCCGGCAACCCCATCAAAGGAGAGCAGCACATGGCCGACCACGACAGCCCGCAGGAAATCGCCGCGAAGTTCATCGAGAAGGTGAAGGCCAGCCCCTATGTCATGCTGGGCCTGACCAATGGCCAGCACAGCGAGCCGATGTACGTCCGCCTCGACGACGACCAGCCCAACACGCTGTTCGTCTTTGCCGGCAAGGACAATCGCGCCGCCGGCGGTGGTGAGGCGATGGTGCAGTTCGTCGGCAAGGGCCACGATTTCTTCGCCTGCCTCGCCGGCAATCTGCGGCAGGACAATGATCGCGCGCAGATCGACAAGCTGTGGGACAACAATGTCGAGGCATGGTTCCCGGGCGGCAAGGCGGACCCCAACCTCGCCCTGCTCCGCTTCGATGTCAGCTCGGCGGAACTGTGGGAAACCGATATCTCGCTGTCGGGCCGCGTGAAGATGCTGTTCGGCGGCACGATCCATCAGGATGAATCGTCGAGCCATGCGAAGGTCGGTTCGATCGCCTGAACCGGGCAATCGAAACGACATAGCTGGAACGGCGGCGATCCACCCGGATCGCCGCCGTTTCCATGTCAGCTGTTCTGTGTCATCCACTGTTCCAGCACGGGCGCGATGCGGTCACGCCATTTGGAGCCGTTGAAGATGCCGTAATGGCCGACGCCCTCGGCCATCAGATACTGTTTCTTGTCGTCGGGCAGTGCCGTCGCCAGCGTCAGCGCCGCCTTGGTCTGGCCCAGCCCGGAGATGTCGTCACGCTCGCCCTCGATCGCCAGCAGGCCGATATCGGTGATCGCGGCGGGATCGACCCGCTTGCCGCGATGGATATATTCGCCCTTGGGCAGGGCATGGGTCTGGAAGACGACATCGATCGTCTGGAGGTAGAACTCCGCCGTCATGTCGCAGACCGAACGATATTCGTCGTAGAAACCCTTGGTCGCGTCCGCACCCTCGCCATCGCCCTGCACCAGATGCTTGAACATCCCCCAGTGGCTGATCATGTGGTTGCCCAGGTTCATTGACATGAAGCCGGCAAGTTGCAGGAACCCCGGATAAACCTGACGGCCGCTGCCCGGATAGGTGCCCGGCACCGTCACGATCACGTTCTGCTCGAACCAGCTGTGCGGCCGCTTGGTCGCCAGCGTGTTGACCGCGGTCGGGGCCTCGCGCGTGTCGACCGGGCCGCCCATCATCGTCAGCGTCAGTGGGCGATGGGGGTGGGCATCCGCGCTCATCACCGCGGCGGTGGCATAGGCGGGGACGGAGGGCTGGCACACCGCCAGCATGTGCGAACGGGGATCGCCGTCACGGCCCATCGCGGTCAGGAATTCCACCAGATAATCGACGTAATCGTCCAGATCGAAGCGACCGGCCGACATCGGCACCAGCTTCGCATCGCGCCAGTCGGTGATGTAGACGTCGGCAAAGGGCAGCATCCGTTCCACCGTGCCGCGCAGCAGCGTGGCGAAATGGCCCGACATCGGCGCGACGATCAGAAGCCTGGGGCCACCCTCCACCCCCTCGCGACGGAACCGCTTGAGCTGGCCGAACGGCTTGCGCAGCACGATCTCCTCGTGGATCGGCACGTCGCGCCCGTCGATGCTGGTATGAGCGAAACCGAACGCGGGCTTGCCGCGCGGCGCGGCGGCATGGGCAAACACTTCCAGCGCGGAGCCGACGATCGCACCGCCACCCAGATAAGCAAAGGGATTGGCCGGGTTCTGGAGCAGACCCGCACCGAAATTGGCCATGGCGCTGGCGCCGGCCATCATGGAACGCTGCATTTCGTAGGCGTGGTAAAGCATCGGGTATCCTTTGGCCCAAGATAGGCGTGTCTGGACGAAGTGCCTAATTACTTATCGGCAACGTCTGCCCGGCGGCAAACGCTCCATGCCGCCCTGTCTACCACATGGATCGTTACCGAACGATACGCAGCGTTGAGCGGGGTGCCCCGCGCTGCTAGGCGCAGGGGCATGGCCCGACGCGACACTCCGCCCGCCCCCACCGGGACCCCGCCGGTGGCCGAACCCCGCCGCCTCGGCGATCTCGGCATGGTCTGGCATCATGCCCGTCGCTATCCCGGCCGGATCGCCATTGCCGGCGCCGCCCTGCTCACCACCTCGGCGGCGACGATCGGCATCCCCTATGGTTTCAAGCGGGTGATCGACCGGGGGTTCGCCGGTCAGGGGGGCACGTCGTTCGCCACCTCGTTCCATTACCTGCTGATGATCGTCGCGGTGCTCGCCATCGCCACCGCGATCCGCTTCTACTACGTCTCGTGGCTGGGCGAACGGGTGGTGGCGGATATCCGCACCGACGTGCAGCGCCACCTGCTCCGCCTCAGCCCGCGGTTCTTCGAGGAGAACCGCCCGTCGGAGATCGCGTCGCGCCTGACCTCGGATACCGCGCTGATCGAGATGATCGTCGGCAGCACGGTGTCGATCGCGCTGCGCAACATGTTCACCGGCATCGGCGGGCTGATCTACCTGTTCGTCATCTCGCCGAAACTGGCGGGGATGCTGACGCTGGGCATCCCGCTCATCATCCTGCCGATGACGGTGCTGGGCAAGCGCGTGCGCCGCTATTCGCGCGCCTCGCAGGACCGCATCGCCGAGGTGGGGACGATCACCACCGAAGTGCTGGGCGCGATGCGGATCGTGCAGGCGTTCGGGCAGGAACCACGCGAGGCGGAACGCTTCGGCACCGCGGTGGAGGCGACCTTCGCCGCCGCGCGCCGCCGCAACGCGCTGCGCGCGGTGATGACGGCGATCGTGATCGGGCTCGTCTTCGGGTCGATCACGCTGGTGCTGTGGGAGGGCGCGGTCGACGTCGCCGCCGGCCGCCTCAGCGGCGGGTCGATCGCCGCGTTCGTGCTGACCGGCGGCATCGTCGCGGGGGCGTTCGGCGCGCTGACCGAGGTCTATGGCGACCTGCTGCGCGGGGCCGGTGCGGCCAGCCGGCTCGCGGAACTGGAACGCGAGGTGCCCGAGATCGCCGCCCCGGCCAACCCCGTCGCCTTTCCGGTGCCATCGCGCGGGGCTATCCGGTTCGAGGGGGTCGGCTTCCGCTATCCGACCCGCCCCGAAATCCTCGCGCTCGACGGCTTCTCGCTCGACATCGCACCGGGCGAAACGGTGGCGGTGGTCGGCCCCTCCGGCGCGGGCAAGTCGACGCTGTTCCAGCTGGCGCAGCGCTTCTACGATCCCGAACAGGGGCGTATCCTCGTCGATGGCGTGCCGCTGACCGACGCCGATCCGGCGCAATTGCGCGCGCGGATCGCGATGGTGCCGCAGGAAACCGTGATCTTCGCGGCCTCCGCGCGCGACAATCTCCGCTATGGCCGCTGGGAAGCAGGCGACGATGAACTATGGGGCGCAGCGGAGGCAGCCAACGCCGCCGAATTCCTGCGCCGCCTGCCCGACGGTCTCGACACCTATCTGGGCGAAGGCGGCGCGCGCCTGTCCGGCGGGCAGCGCCAGCGGCTGACGATCGCCCGCGCGTTGCTCCGCGATGCCCCCATTCTGCTGCTGGACGAAGCGACCAGCGCGCTGGACGCCGAGAGCGAGCGACTGGTGCAGGAAGCGCTGGAGCGGCTGATGGCGGACCGCACCACGCTCGTCATTGCCCACCGCCTCGCCACCGTCCGCGCCGCCGGCCGGATCGTGGTGATGGACGAGGGGCGGATCGTCGAACAGGGCACCCATGCCGATCTGATCGCGGGCGGCGGCCTCTATGCGCGGCTGGCGGGGCTGCAGTTCCACGCGGCCGCGTAACGGCCGATCCCGTCATCGTCAGGGCACCGAAGCGATGACGGTTTAATGATGGAGCCTGATGTCCGTCATTGCGAGCGCAGCGAAGCAATCCAGGGCCGGATCAGGACGTCCTGGATTGCTTCGCTGCGCTCGCAATGACGGATTAAGTCAGGCCAATGTCATCCTGCCATGAATCAACGCCGCTTGCCCTGATGCCGGATATTGGCCGGCCGGCCCCGCCGCTTCAACACGCGCGGCCCGCGCGGCGGTGCCGCCGCCTTGCCGCCCGGCAGTTCGAACCGCAGCGCGCCCGACACCGGGTTCGCCTCCGCCAGCCGCAGCCTTAGCCGCTGCCCCAGCGCATAGGCATCGCCACTCGTCTCGCCGACCAGTGTCCGTGCCGCCTCGTCGAAGCGGAAATACTCGCCGCCCAGATCGCGGACCGACATCAATCCGTCGCCACCGATGCCCTCGACCGTGGCGAAGAAGCCGTAATTCTGCACGCCGGTGATACGGGCATCCACCTCGTCCCCCACCCGTTCCGACAGGAAGGCGGCGACATAGCGGTCGACGGTATCACGCTCCGCCTCCATCGCCCGGCGTTCCAGCCGGCTGATCCCCTCGCCGATCCGCTCCATCTCGTCGCCATCGGGCAGTTGCCCGCCCGGCCCCAAGGCATAGGCGCCCGCCAGCGCGCGGTGGACGACCAGATCGGCATAGCGCCGGATCGGCGAGGTGAAGTGGGCGTAGCTGCCGAGCGACAGGCCGAAATGCCCCTGATTGGCGGGGGCGTAATAGGCCTGCGTCTGGGTGCGCAGCACCTGTTCCATCACCTGCGGGCGGAAATCCGCCTCGCCGATCCGGGTCAGGATATGATTGAACGTCGCCGGCTTCAACACCTGCCCCAGCGCGAAGGGCACGTCGAACGTCTCCAGATAATCCTTCAGCGCCACCAGCTTCTCGCGGCTGGGCGGCAGGTGGACGCGGTACATCACCGGTGCCTTCTTCGCCTCCAGCGCCTTGGCGGCGGCGACGTTGGCGGCGATCATGTAATCCTCGATCAGCCGGTGCGCATCGAGCCGTTCGCGCGGCGCGACCGACAGGATGCGCCCCTTCTCGTCCAGCACGACCCGGCGTTCGGGCAGGTCGAGGTCGAGCGGCTCGCGCGCATCGCGCGCCTTGGCCAGCGCGTGCCAGCATGCCCATAGCGGACGGAGCACGGGCAGCAGATCGCCCTCCCCCCGGTCGATCACCGCCTGCGCATCCTCATAGGCGATGTTGGCCGCGATCCGCACCACCGCGCGGGTGAAGCGCCAGCCCTTCAGCGCGCCCGATTTCGACACCTGCAGATGACAGGCCAGCGCGGCGCGATCCTCGCCTTCGACCAGCGAACAGACATGCGCCGACAGGATTTCGGGCAGCATCGGCACGACCCGGTCGGGGAAATAGACCGAATTGCCGCGCGCACGCGCCTCCTTGTCCAGCGCCGAACCGGGGCGGACGTAGAAGCCGACATCGGCGATCGCGACCACTGCCTTCCACCCACCCTCGTTCGCCGGATCGTCGTCGGGCGCGGCCCAGACCGCGTCGTCATGGTCGCGCGCGTCAGCGGGATCGATCGCGACGATCGGCAGGTCGCGCAGGTCCTCGCGCCCCTCGCCCAGCGTTTGCGCGGCGACCCGCTCCGCCTCTTCCAGCGCGGCCTCGGAAAAGACGTCGGGAATGCCCAGCTTGTGGATCGCGATCAGCGAGAAGGAACGCGGCGCGAAGGGATCGCCCAGCCGCTCCACCACCCGCACCGACAGGCCGGGGGGACGACCGGCGAGATCGCACAGCACCAGATCGCCCGCCGCCGCGTCGCCGCGATCGAACACCGCGAACTCGCGCCGTTCCTTCTTCTCGACCCCGGTCAGCCAGTATTTGCCGCCTTCCTCGCGCAGCACGCCCAGAATCTGTTCGGACGCCTTTTCCAGCACCTTCATCGGATGCGCGATCAGGCCCTGCCCCGCGTCCTCGGTCCGGGCCAGGATACGCTGGCCGATCCCCAGCGCGCCCTTCTTGCGGTCGCGCACACGCAGCCGCGGCGCGGGCGTTTCCGCTTCCCACCGGTCGGGCACTGCCCACACATTGCCGCCATCGTCGACATCGACGATGCGCAGCACCGTCACCTTGGGCACACCGCCCATCTTGTGAAAGGCGCGGCCGGGGCCGCCATCGATCAGCCCCTCGTCCGCCATGTCCTTGAGCAGCGCCTTGAGCGCGATCTTCTGTTGCGCGGTCAGGCCGAAGGCGCGCGCGATCTCGCGCTTGCCGGCGGGCTTGTCGGCGGTTTCGATGAAATGGAGGATCTGCGGACGGGTCGGCAGGCCGGGTGTGGGTCGAGGCATCGACAGCAGATAGGGCGCGCGACCGCCCGCGTCACCCTGCCCGCCCTACTTCCCTGCCTGCACCACCTCGATCACCGTGTCGCCCGCCGCCAGCGCCATCGCCTCATGCTCCCAGAACCCGATCGCCCGGTCGCCGCGATACAGGCGCAGCACCTGTCCGCCGACGATCTCGCGCACCGACCGGCCGATCTCGTCTGGCCGCACCGCGCGCTCGCGCAGTTCGACCGAGCCGCCCCGCGTCACCAGATCGGCCATATAGTCGGCGATGTGCGGCCCGGCGGTGCATTGCGCCAGCAACTGTCCGCCGAAGCTGACCGGGTTGACGATGATCGTCGCCCCCGCATCGCGCGCCAGCAGTTCGTTCTCGATCGCCGCGATCGCCACCGCGATGCCGGCATGGGGCGACAGCCGGCGGATGGTGAGGACGATCAGCACCGCGGTATCGTCGCGCCCCGGCGACACGATCACCTGCGCCGCCGCCTCCACCTTGGCGATCGACAGCACGCGGTTGTGCGTCGCATCGCCCTCCACGGTGGCGACACCCAGTTCCTCGGCCAACCGCAGCCGGTCGGCGCGTTCGTCGACCACCACGATGTCGCCGGGGTCGTGCCCGCGTTCCAGCAGTTCGGCGACCGCCGCCGTGCCCGACCGGCCATAGCCGCAGACGATCACGTGATCCTTCAGTTCGCGTCGTATCAGGCCCATGCGCCACCTTTCCCATCCCTGCCGCAACATGAAGCTGTACGCGCTGCCCAGGAAGATCAGGAACACGAAGATGCGGATCGGCGTGACGACGAACGTATCGAACATCCGCGCCGAGGTGGATACCGGCACGATATCGCCATACCCGACCGTCGTCACCGTGATGACGGTGAAATACACGATATCCAGGAACGTGACCGTCCCGTCGCTGTTGTCGCGCAAGCCGTCCCGGTCGATCCAGTGCCCGCCCAGCGCGATCCCGACCAGCACCAGCACCGCGACCGCCCGGATCGCCAGCGTCGTCAGCGGCCCCAGCCGTCCCGCGCGATAGAAGCGCGGCCGCACCGCCGACAGCGCGGCCTGCGCCGCCACCTGTCCGGGCGGCAGCGCGCGGCGACGGATCGGGCGGCGGGCGTCCGTCAGTATGCCCGCCCGACCAGGATGCGCTCCACCGCCGGCTCGCCGGTGAAGATGCAGGGGCCGTGATCGCCATGCGTCTGGCCCAGCGGCGCGTTGCGGATCGTCAGCTTCAACGCCTTCAGCCGTTCCACCACCGTATCGAGCGCCGCGCCGGTCGGCTTCGACCAGCGGACATCGACCCAGCCGGGGTTTTTGACGCTGTCGGCGAAATGCGCCTCGACGGTGGCGAAATCGTCGACCGGCACGATCTGCGCCCGCAGCCGCTCGGTTGATTGCGCCAGCAGCGTCGCCTGGATATCGGCCAGCGTCTGCGCGACGCCCGCCACCAGATCGCCGCGCGGCATCACCGCCGAATCGAGCTTGCCGTCCTCGCGGTACAGCCGGTCGCGACGGATGACGGAGACGTTGCCGCCCGCCACGTCGCGCCCGCCGACCTCGATCACGATCGGCGCGCCCTTCTTCACCCAGCCCCAGCGCTTGGTCGCGGCCTTGGCGGATTTCAGGTCGAGCAGCGCGCGCACCGGTTCGCCCAACGCCGATTGCGCCGCCAGTTCCTTTTGCAGGCTACGGCAATACTCCACGATCGACGCGTCCTCCGGCTGGTCGCGCAGCATCGGCACGATCACCACCTGCCACGGCGCGATCGCCGGCGGCACGCGCAGCCCGTCGTCGTCGCCGTGGACCATGATGACGCCGCCGATCATCCGCGTCGACACGCCCCAGCTGGTGGTATTCGCCAGTTCGAACTCGCCCGCGCTGTTCTGGAACTTGATATTCTGGGCATGGGCGAAATTGGTGCCGAGGAAATGGCTGGTGCCGGCCTGCAGCGCCTTGCCGTCCTGCATCATCGCCTCGATCGAATAGGTCGAGACCGCGCCGGGGAACCGCTCGTTCTCCGGCTTCTCACCCGCGATCACATGCACGCCGAGGCATGTTTCGGAGAATTCGCGGTACACCTCCAGCATCCGCAACGTCTCCTCCACCGCCTCGTCGGCGCTGGCATGGGCGGTATGGCCTTCCTGCCACAGGAATTCGGTGGTGCGCAGGAACATCCGCGTCCGCATCTCCCACCGCACCACGTTCGCCCACTGGTTGATGAGCACGGGCAGGTCGCGCCATGACTGCACCCAGCGCGAAAAGGCGGTGCCGATCACCGTTTCCGACGTCGGCCGCACGACCAGTGGCTCCTCCAGCTTTGCGGTGGGATCGGGCATCAGCCCGCCCTTGCCGTCCGCCACCAGCCGGTGATGCGTGACGACCGCCATCTCCTTGGCGAACCCCTCGACATGCTCCGCCTCCTTCTCGAAATAGGAGAGCGGGATGAACAGCGGGAAATAGCAGTTCTCGTGCCCGGTCGCCTTGATCCGGTCGTCGAGCAGCCGCTGGATGCGTTCCCAGATGCCATAGCCCCAGGGGCGGATGACCATGCAGCCGCGGACGCCGGATTCCTCGGCAAGGTCGGCTTCGGTGATGACGGACTGATACCAGGCGGCAAAGTCCGCCTCGCGCGTGACGGAAAGGGCGTGCTTCATGCCCGCCCGCTTGCCCGATGCCGGCCGGTTTCGCCAGCCCGTTCGTTTCGCTCAGGGCGTGACCGGCAGCCGCCGCGCGGTGAGAATCGTGACCGGTGCGCTCGGCACCTCGCCCTTGAAGGCACCGCGCACCGTCTTGTCGGGCGAAACGGGCGCATCGAAGATTCGCAGCACGACGTCCATCCCCTCGACGATCCGGCCGAACGCGGCATAGCCCTGATTGTCGCCGGGCCGGGTGGGGTCCGCATCGAACGACGGCTGGTCGCCGACCGAAACGGTGAACTCGCCCCGTGCGGTGCCGGGGGCCAGGCGCGCGGTGGACAGGGTGCCGTCCAGATGTTTCAGCCCGGTCGTGCTCGTCGGCTCATGCCTGATCGGCGGCAGCGAGCGCTTGCCATCGCCGTTCGACCCGAACTGCACGAACCCGAATTTGTGCGCGACCTTCACCACCCGGTAGAAGTTCGTGCCGTCCAGCCGGCGCTGGTCGACATAGCGCAGGAAGTTGTTCGCGCTGACCGGCGCGGCTCGCGTATCCGCCTCCACCACGATCCGGCCGGCGCTGGTGACGATCGCGACGCGCGGCAGCGGTGACGTGGCCGGTTGCGCGGCAGGCGGCGTCACCTGTGCAACGGCGGGCATCGCCACCAGCCCCAGCGCCATCGTCAGCATCCACCGCATCGCCGCTCTCCCGTTCAGTGTCTTCCTTACAAACCCATATCCCTCCCCGGCGGAGGCCGGGTCCAGTTGGGCGGACCTTCGCGTTCCATCATCGGCCCTTGCCCTACTGGACCCCGGCCTCCGCCGGGAAGGAATGCAGGATAAGGGCCGACCTTATCCATTCACCCCGCCAGCGCCTTCTTCAGCAATTCGTTGACCACCGCCGGATTGGCCTTGCCGCCCATCGCCTTCATCGTCTGGCCGACGAAGAAGCCGAACAGCGTTTCCTTGCCGCCGCGATACTGGCCCAGCTGGTTCGGGTTCTTCGCGATCACCTCGGCGATCACCGCCTCGATCGCGCCGGTGTCGCTGGTCTGCTTCAGGCCACGCTCCTCGACGATCCTGAACGGCGCGTCGCCGGTGTCCAGCATCACCTCGAACACCTGCTTGGCGAGGCTGCCCGACAGCGTCCCGTCCGCGACCAGCGCCAGCAGTTCCGCCGCCTGCGCCGGCCCCACCGGGCTGTCGACGATCGAGCGGCCCAGCCGGTTGAGCGCGCCGAACAGTTCCGACGTCACCCAGTTCGCCGCACGCACCGGCTCCGCGCCCGCATCCAGCAGGGTATCGAACCAGCGCGCGCTCTCCACCTCGGCGGTCAGCACGTCCGCCTGATAGGCGCTGATGCCCAGCGCCTGATAACGGCGGCGCTTGGCATCGGGCAGTTCCGGCAGCGACGCGAGGCAATCGTCGAGGAACGCGTCCTCCAGTTCCAGCGGCAACAGGTCGGGATCGGGGAAGTACCGGTAATCATGCGCGTCTTCCTTCGACCGCATCGACCGGGTGGTGCCGCTCTCGACGTTGAACAGCCGGGTTTCCTGCACGATGCGGCCGCCCGATTCGAGCACCTCGACCTGCCGGCGCGCCTCGTACTCGATCGCCGCCATCACGAAGCGGACCGAGTTGACGTTCTTCGTTTCGGTCCGGGTGCCGAGTTCGTCGCCGGGTTTGCGCACGCTGACGTTCACGTCCGCGCGCATCGAGCCTTCCTCCATGTTGCCGTCGCAAGACCCGACATAGCGCAGGATCGAGCGCAGCTTGCGCAGATAGGCCCCCGCCTCGGCGGGCGAGCGCATGTCCGGGCGGCTGACGATCTCCATCAGCGCCACGCCCGACCGGTTGAGATCGACATAGGATCGGGTCGGATGCTGGTCATGCATCAGCTTGCCGGCATCCTGCTCGACATGGATGCGCTCCACCCCGATCGATTTCTGCGAACCGTCCGGATCTTTCTCGTCGAGCGCGATGTCGATCGCCCCCTCGCCGACCAGCGGGTGATAGAGCTGGCTGATCTGATAGCCCTGCGGCAGATCGGCGTAGAAGTAGTTCTTGCGATCGAACCGCGACCATTTGTTGATGGTCGCGCCGATCGCCATGCCGGTACGCACCGCCTGCCGGATGCATTCGGCATTGGGCACCGGCAACATCCCCGGCATCGCCGCGTCGACCAGCGACACCTGCGTGTTCGGTTCCGCCCCGAACGCGGTCGCCGCGCCGGAGAACAGCTTCGCCTGCGACGTCACCTGCGCATGGACTTCCAGGCCGATCACGACCTCCCACGCGCCCGTCGCGCCCTCGACCATATACGCCTGCTCAGCCATCGATCCGTCCATTCTTCTCTTCGCGGCCGATCAACGGCGCGCTGAACCGCGCGTATCGGCGCATCATACCCAGTGTCGAATAATCGTCGCGGCGGAACCGCGCCTGCGCCCGTTCCGCCATCGCGCGCCGTTCGTCCGGCGTTTGCGACCGGGCGGCCGTCTTCCATGCCGCGGCATCGCCGGGGGGCACGAACAGCGCCTCGTCCTCCGCCATATAGGTCGGCACGCCGCCGGTGCGCGAGGCGATGACGGGGATGCCCATCGCCATCGCCTCCAGCGCGACGGTGATCCCGGAATAGATGTTATCGCGCATTGGCACCGCGATATAGGTCGCGCTGGCATACAGGCGACGCCATTCGGCCAGCGGCGGGCTGCGCGGGATCGTCAGGTTGCTGTACTTCGTCAGCAGATCGTCGGGCAGTTCCCGGTTCATGATGACCAGCTCGTAATCCGGATCGTTGCCGAACGCATCCAGCAGTACCTGCCAGTCGCGGGTCATGTCGTTGCCCGCCGCGACGATGCGCGTCACGCCGCGCGCATCCCCTTCGGCCGCATGGGGAGCGAAGTTCTCGGCGGCGATACCGAAATGCATCAGCGCGGCGTTCACGTCGGGCAGCCTGCGCCGGCACGCGTCGAGGCAGGGCTGCGTATGCGTCAGCAGCAGCGGGATGCGCTTCAACAGGTTGCGATACAGGAACTGCCGCCCGGCGTTGAGCGACTCCCACCAGTCGATCACCCAGATCGCGGTGCCGATGATCGGCTTGCGCGGCACGAGGCCCATCACCATCAGCAACTGCGCCGCCATCGCGTCCCATTCGGACATGGTGACGATAATATCCGCCGCCGCCATCCGCCGCCGGTTGAACAGCGCATGGGGCATGTCGAGCCGGATCGTCCGTTCGTCCCATCGCGCGATCTTGCGCGACAGCGGCCGGAAATCGTCGTCCGAATAGGTCACGTCGAATCCGCACTCGGCGGCGCGGTGAAAGCCATAGGGGCTTTCGTCGGGCTCGGTCCCTTCCTCGAACTGCTTCCGGTATTTCACCACGTTGCGGCCGAACGGAAGATGCACGTAGAGCCGGGGGCGACGCCCCCCCGCTTCTACCACCAGCGGTCCGGCCGGGCGACGAAGCCCGCACGCTCCTCGATCGCGAGGCTGGCGTTCAGTACGCCCTGCTCGTCGAGCGGCCGGCCGATGATCTGGAGGCCGAGCGGCAGGCCCTGATGATCCAGTCCGCCCGGCACGCTCATCGCCGGCAATCCCGCCAGCGACGACGGCACGGTGAACACGTCGTTGAGGTACATCGCGATCGGATCGTCCGACTTCTCGCCCAACCCGAAGGCGGCCGATGGCGCGGTCGGCGTCAGCAACAGGTCGCACTGTTCCCATGCCCGCTCGAAATCGCGGGCGATCAGCGTCCGCACCTTCTGCGCCTGCGTGTAATAGGCGTCGTAGAAGCCGGCCGACAGCACATAGGTGCCGATCATGATCCGGCGCTTCACCTCGTCGCCGAAACCATCGGCGCGGGTCGCGGCGTACATGTCCTGCAACCCCGCTCCCTCCGGCAGGTCGCGCAGGCCGTAGCGGACCCCGTCATAGCGGGCGAGGTTGGACGACGCCTCGGCGGGCGCGATGATGTAATAGGCGGGCAGCGCATATGTCGTATGCGGCAGCGATACCTCGACGATCTCCGCCCCGGCATCGCGCAGCCAGTCGATGCCCTGCTGCCACAGTGCCTCGATCTCGGCGGGCATCCCGTCGACGCGGTATTCCTTCGGGATGCCGATCCGCTTGCCGGTCAGGTTTGCGGACAGGCCCGCTTCCCATGCCGGCACGTCGAGCTGCAGCGAGGTCGCGTCCTTGCGGTCGAACCCCGCCATCGCGCCCAGCATGATCGCGCAGTCGCGCACGTCGCGCGCCATCGGCCCAGCCTGGTCGAGCGACGAGGCAAAGGCGATCGTGCCCCAGCGCGAGCAGCGGCCATAGGTCGGCTTGATCCCGCTGATCCCGGTGAAGGCGGCGGGCTGGCGGATCGAGCCGCCGGTATCGGTGCCGGTCGCGCCCGGGCACAGCCGGGCCGCGACCGCCGACGACGACCCGCCCGACGAACCGCCCGGCGCCAGCGCGGCGTTGCCGCCGTCGTTACGCCGCCACGGCGAGATGACGTTGCCGAACGCGCTGGTCTCGTTCGACGATCCCATCGCGAACTGGTCCATGTTCAGCTTGCCGAGCATCCCCGCACCCGCGTCCCACAGATTCTGCGAGACGGTCGATTCGTAGGGAGGCACGAAGCCTTCGAGGATATGGCTCGCCGCCGTCGTCGCGACGCCGGTGGTGCAGAACAGGTCCTTCATCCCGATCGGCACGCCGGCCAGCGGCTTCGGCGCGTCACCGGCGGCACGCGCGGCATCGGCGGCGTCGGCGGCGGCCAGCGCGTGGTCGGGCGTCTTGACGAGGAAGGCATTGAGCGCGTCGGCGGCGGCGACGTTGGCGTTGAACGCCTCCGCCACTTCACGCGCGGTGAAATCGCCCGCGCGAAAGCCGTCGCGGATGGCGGCGATACCCAGATCGGTCAGGTCGGTCATGCTATTCGATCACCTTGGGCACCGTGAAGAAGCCGTGTTCGGCCTGCGGCGCGTTCTTCATCAACAGGTCGCGGATGCCGCCGCCCGTCAGCGGATCGGCGTTCACCACGTCGTCGCGCAGCCGCAGGCTGTTGGGGATCACCGCCGTCATCGGCTCGACCCCTTGCGTATCGACCTGTTCGAGCTGCTCGATCCAGTGGAGGATGTTGCCGAGTTCGGGGGCGAGGCGGCTCGCATCCTCATCGGTGATGGCGAGCCTGGCGAGGCTGGCGATCTTCTTGACGGTGGCGGTGTCGACGGACATGCCATTGCGGCTAGCATCGCGCATCCCGGGCGCGCAACGCTTTTGCGCTGCACCATCGCGATTGCGCGTATCCGCCGGGTGCGGCAGGAGACGCCGGAACGGAGTGAATGGGTGGCGCGCAAATTCCTGTATCTGGTCGCGGGGCTGATCGTGCTCGCCATCGCGGGTGCCCTGACGTACCGGTTCTACGGCAACGACCTGATCCGCATGACGCTGGTTCCCAAGGAGGAATTCAGGGCGCAGCCCGATGTGCCGGGCAAGGCGTATGACGATCGCGCGATGTGGCTCGCCCGCCCCGATCTGCCCGGCAACCCCGCCCTGTGGACACCCGCCGGCTTCGCCCCGCGCGCCACGCCGGGCGGGGCGGCGATCTTCTTCATCCACCCCACCTCCTATGTCAGCCGCGACCACTGGAACGCGCCGATCGACGATGCCGAGACCAACGATCGCGCCGCGCTGTTCCTGCGTGGCCAGGCGAGCGCCTTCAACGAGGCGGGCGAGATCTGGGCGCCCCGTTACCGTCAGGCGACGTTCGGCGCCTTCCTGACCAGCGTCGCCGATGCCGAACGGGCGCTGCAACTGGCGTATGAGGACGTGGATGCCGCGTTCGACAGTTTCCTGCGGCAGATCGCGGCCGACCGGCCGATCATCCTTGCCGGCCACAGCCAGGGCGCGCTGCACCTGACGCGGCTGCTGCGCGACCGGGTGGCGAAGGACCCGACGCTCGCCCGCCGGATCGTCGCCGCCTATGTCGTCGGCTGGCCGGTATCGCGCGCCACCGATCTGCCGCGCATGGGCCTGCCGGAATGCACCGCCGCCGATCAGGCCGGTTGCCTGCTGTCGTGGGAAAGCTTCGCCGAACCCGCCGACCTGTCGCTGATCGTCGACACCTATGACATGACGCGCGGTTTCGACGGCCAGCCACGCCGCGGCACGCCGATGGTCTGCACCAACCCCCTGACCGGCACCGCCGACGCGACCGCGCCGGCGACCGCCAATCTGGGCACGCTGTTCCCGGCCGCCGACCTGTCGACCGCCGATCTGACGCCCGCCCGCGTCCCCGCCCGCTGCGGCGAGCGCGGGTTCCTGTTCATCGGCGAGGCGCCCGATGTCGGCCCCTATGTGCTGCCGGGCAACAACTACCACGTCTATGACTACAGCCTGTTCTGGGCGAACGTGCGGGCGGATGCGGGCCGACGGCTGGCGGCATGGCGCCCGGTGAAAAAGGCGGCGAAGCGCGCGTCGGGGAAAAGACGATGATCACCACCGATCGCGCGATATTCCGCGCCGCCCTGCCCGATGGCGGCCGGCTGATCGGGCTGGATGTGGGGACGAAGACGATCGGCACCGCGCTGTGTGATGCCGGCTGGAGCTTCGCCAGCCCGGCGCTGCTGATCCGTCGCACGAAATTCGCGAAGGACAAGGCGCAACTGGTCGACCTGATGACGGCGCAGCATGTCCGTGGCCTCGTCGTCGGCCTCCCCCTCAACCTCGACGGCACCGAGAGTCCCCGCTCGCAGGCGACACGCAGCATGGCGCGGCTGCTCGACGATCTCGGCCCGGTCCTGCTGTGGGACGAACGCTGGTCGACCGTCGCGGTGGAGCGGTTCATGATCGAGCAGGACATGAGCCGTGCCAAGCGGGCCGAGCGGATCGACAATCTCGCCGCCGCCCATATCCTGCAGGCCGCGATCGACGCGCTGGTCGCTGCCTGATCACAGGGCGGCGCGCGGGACCCGCGCGCCGTACACCATGTTTCCTGACGAATCGTCAACGAGTTGGCGGCTACAGTCACGGGTGCAGCCGTTTGCGAAGAGGGCCGTCCGCGATGAACATGATGACACCCGTCACGGGGAATACCCCGTCAGCCGCCATGACCGGCGTCGCCCCGGTTCGCCCGGTGGCCGAGCCCGAAAGATCCTTCGCGCAGGGAGATTCCGGCGAGGACCAGTCCGGCCGGGACCAGCCCGACGACGGGCGCGAACGGGGTGCGGAAACCACGTTGCGCTACAAGTTCGACTGGCTGGTGCAGAGTCAGGTCCGTGCCGGCACGATCGATCCGGACGATGCGGCGGAGATGATCCGGCTGTTCGACCGGACGATCGCCGATGCAACGGGCGCCGATGCAACGGGCGCCGATGCGACCGTTGCCGATGCGGAGGTCGACCGCGACGATCGCGACCCGGCCGGCCCGAACCGGCAGGCCCCGGCTGAAACGAAGGCTCGGTCCACGCCGCGCGGAAGCGCGGCCGCCGCGCTGCTCGACCGGATGCGCGAACGGTTCGGCGTCGACGGCCCCTATGACGACCATGGCGGGCAGAACGTCTCCACCCCGGTCGGGACGGTCGTCGACGAACAGGTCTGAGAGTCTGTTTGAAAACGCGCCGAGGCGCGTTTTACGGCACCGCCTGTGAAACTCGCCCTTTCGCGAGTTTCCAAACGGACCCTGAGCAAGCTCGCTTGCCCCGTGCGGCGGGCTTCGCTACCCGCCGCGACGATGCTGTCGCCGTCCGATCACCGCCCCGCCGCCCTGATCGCAGGGTCCGCCGTCTTCCCGCACCGGCACCTGACCGGGATCGAGGGGCTGCAACCGCACGAGATCGCGTTCCTTCTCGACGAGGCGGACCGCTGGGTGGAGGCGAACCGTACCCATGCGCGCGGCGACGCGCCCCTCGCCGGCCTCACCCAGATCAACGCCTTTTTCGAGAACAGCACGCGGACGCTGCTGTCGTTCGAGATCGCGGGGAAGCGGCTGGGCGCCGACGTGGTCAACATGCACGCCGCGCAAAGTTCGGTGAAGAAGGGCGAGACGCTGATCGACACCGCGCAGACGCTGAACGCGATGCGCGCCGACGTGCTCGTCATCCGCCACATGAGTTCGGGCGCGGTGAAGCTGATTGCGGACAAGGTCGACTGTCCGGTGCTGAACGCCGGCGACGGCCGCCACGAACACCCCACCCAGGCGCTGCTCGACGCGCTGACGATCCGGCGGCGACGCGGCAGCATCGCCGGGCAGCGCGTGGTGATCTGCGGCGATCTGCTGCACAGCCGCGTCGCACGGTCGAACATCCTGTCGCTCACTGCGCTGGCCGCCGAGGTGCGGGTCTGCGCGCCCTCCACCCTGATGCCGCCCGCGATCGAGCGGATGTTCGTCCAGCCCTTCACCGATTTCGATGCGGCGCTGGAGGGGGCGGACGTGGTGATGATGCTGCGCCTCCAGAACGAGCGGATGGACGGCGGCTACGTCCCCTCCCCCCGCGAATTCCGGCTGCGCTACGGCCTGACGCCGGAACGGCTGAAGTGCGCGAAGCCCGATGCGCTGGTGATGCATCCCGGCCCGATGAACCGGGGGATCGAGATCGATTCGGTGGTGGCGGACGGGCCGCAATCGGCGATCACCGAACAGGTGGCGATGGGCGTGGCGGTGCGGATGGCGTGCCTCGACGTCCTCACCCGCCGGGCGCGCGGCGTGGAGGGCTGGGCATGAGCGTGCTGGCGATCACCGATGTCCGGCTGGTGCTGCCCGACCGGGTCGAAACCGGCACGCTGCTGGTGCGGGACGGCGTCATCGCCGCGATCGGCGCGGTCGACGTGCCGGCGGATGCGGCGGTCGTCGATGGACGCGGCAGGCTGCTCGCCCCCGCGATCGTCGATCTCGGCGTGTTCGGTGTCGATCGTGAGGCGTGCCGGCGCGGCGGCATCGTCCGTATCGCGCTGATGCCCGATCAGTCGCCGGTGCTGGACGATCCCGGCATCGTCCAGCGGGCCGCGTTGGTCGGGCGCCCCGATCTGTGGATTCACCCCCTCGCCGCCGCCACGCGCGGGCTGGCGGGCAGCGAACTGGCCGAGATGGCATTCTGCCAGCAGGCCGGCGCCCATGCCGTCGCCACCGGGCGCGGCTGGATCGCCGATGCGCAGGTCATGGCGCGCGTCCTGTCCTACGCCCGCGATCTCGATCTGGCGGTCGTCACCCATGCCGAAGATGGCGGGCTGACCGCCGGTGCGGTCGCGACGACCGGCGAAACCGCGACCCGTCTCGGCCTGCCCGCCGCACCCGCGATCGCCGAGGCGCTGGCGGTGGCGCGCGACCTGATGCTGGCCGAGGAAACGGGCGCACGCCTGCATATCCGGCAGGTCACCACCGCCGCCGCGATCGACCTGATCCGGGCGGCGAAGCGGCGCGGCGTCCCCGTCACCTGCGGGATCACGCCCGCGCATCTTCACCTGTCGGATATCGCGATGAGCGATTTCCGCACCTTCGCCCATCTCTCGCCGCCCCTGCGCGACGAGGCGGACCGGCGCGCCTGTCTGGCGGCGGTGGCGGACGGGACGATCGACGTGATCGCCTCCGGCCACGATCCCCATGGGGCCGAGGAAAAGCGCCTGCCCTTCGCCGATGCCGCCGCGGGCATGGCGGGCGCGGAGACGCTGCTGCCGCTGGCGCTGATGCTGGTGCGCGACGGGCTGGTCACGCTCGACCGCCTGTTCACGCTGCTCGCCGCCAATCCGGCACGGATACTGGGGATCGATACCGGCCGGTTGGCGATGGGTCAGCCCGCCGATCTCGTCCTGTTCGACGACGGCGCACCATGGCGGATCGACGGCGAGGCGTTCGCCTCCGCCGGGAACACCCCCTTCGACGGCCTGCCCGTGCAGGGCCGCGTGCTGCGGCTGTGGAAGGGCGGCCGGGCGCTGTAGAGCAACCTGCCGATCCGTCATTGCGAGCGTAGCGATGGCATGGATCAAGCCGGTGCCGTCCGGCTTCAGCCGCCTATTCGCTGACCCATTCCGCCCTGGGGATACCCTGCGCCCATAACAGCGCGGTCAGGTCGCCATGCTCGATCCGCGCCGCCGCCGCGGCGGCGACGATCGGCTTGGCATGATAGGCGACGCCGAGGCCCGCCGCGCGGATCATCGGCAGGTCGTTGGCGCCGTCGCCCACCGCCAGCGTCTGCGCCGCCGTCAGCCCGCGTTCGGTGATGGCGGCGCGCAGGGTCGCCTCCTTGGTGGCGGCGCCGACGATCGGCTTGGCGACTTCGCCCGTCAGCCGGCCATCGGCCACCAGCAGGCGGTTGGCGATCGCGCGGTCGAACCCGATCCGGGCGGCGACCGGTTCGGCGAAGCGGGTGAAGCCGCCCGACACCAGGATCGCCAGCGCCCCGCCCGCCCGCATCGTGCGGACCAGTGGCACCGCGCCGGGCATGTTGCGCACCCGTTCCGCCAGACAGCGGTCGATCGCCCCTTCGTCCAGCCCCGCCAGCAGCGCGACACGAGCGTCCAGCGCCCCCTCGAAATCCAGCTCGCCGCGCATCGCGCGTTCGGTCACCTCGGCGACCTGCGCCTTGATGCCGGCATAATCGGCCAGTTCGTCGATGCATTCGACGGTGATCATCGTCGAGTCCATGTCGGCGATCAGCAGGGCCTTGCGCCGCCCCGCGCGGGGCTGCACGACCAGATCGACCCCCGCGAAGACGCCTTCCAGCGATGCCCGGGCCGCCAGGGAATCACCGGTGAAATCAATATCGACCGTCGCATCGGCATCGATCCAGCGCGGTGCCGACGGCCTGCACCCCGCCGCCGCCAGCCGGTCCGCCGCCGCCGACACGTCTCCCCCAGGCAGGCCATTGGCTGCTATCAGCGTCGCCGTGAACATCGCAATTCCCCCATTCCCCAGCGTCGCACTCATCGCAGGGCCGACCGCCAGCGGCAAGTCCGCCGCCGCGATCGCGGTGGCGACGGCGCATGACGGCGTCGTCGTCAACGCCGATGCCAGTCAGGTCTATCGCGACCTGCGCGTGCTCAGCGCCCGACCGTCGCCCGACGACGAGGCGCGCGTACCGCATCGCCTGTTCGGTCATGTCGACGGCGCCGATACCGGCTACTCCGCCGCCCGCTGGGCCGCTGAGGCGCGGTCCACCATCGCAGCGATCCATGCCGATGGACGGTTGCCGGTGCTGGTCGGCGGCACCGGGCTGTACCTGCGGACCCTGCTCGACGGCATCGCACCGGTGCCGGAGATCGATGGGGGCATCCGCGCCGCCGTGCGTGCGTTGCCAGTCGCGGCGGCGCACCGGCTGTTGTCGATCGAGGACCCGGCCGCCGCCGCCCGCCTCGCCCCCACCGATACGACGCGGGTCGCCCGCGCGCTGGAGGTGGTGCGCTCGACCGGCCGGCCGCTGGCGGACTGGCAGGCGGAACGGGTCGGCGGGATCGGCGACGCGATCCGGCTGGCCCCGATCCGGCTGCTGCCGCCGCGCGACCTGCTGCTGTCCCGGATCGATGCGCGCGCGGCGGCGATGATGGACGATGCGCTGGCCGAAGTGGCGGCGCTCACGATCCGCGCGGACATTCCCGCCGACGCCCCTGTCCGCCGCGCGATCGGGGTCGCGGCGCTGGCCAATCATCTTGCCGGACGGCTGTCGCGCGACGACGCGCTGGCCCGGCTGCGCCACGACACCCGCCGCTATGCCAAGCGCCAATATACCTGGTTCCGCAATCAACCACCGTCAGAATGGCATATCGCGACAGAAAATGACTCTATAGACGGCGTAATAGATGTTTTATTGCGATAGCAGGGGTTGACGGCTGGTGCTTACCCCTCTAGCGCCACCCCACCTTCTTCCATCACCGAAAGAGATAACCATGACCGAGCGAAGCGGAGCCGACATCCTCGTCGAGGCGCTATGCGATCTCGGTGTGGAGATCGTGTTCGGATATCCCGGCGGCGCCGTGCTGCCGATCTACGACGCGCTGTTCCGGTCCGGCCGGATCAAGCACATCCTCGTCCGTCACGAACAGGCGGCGACTCATGCGGCGGAGGGCTATGCGCGGTCGACCGGCAAGCCCGGCGTCGTTCTCGTCACCTCCGGCCCCGGCGCGACCAATGCCGTCACCGGCATCACCGACGCGCTGCTTGATTCGATCCCGATGGTCGTCATCACCGGTCAGGTGCCGACCGCGCTAATCGGCACCGATGCGTTCCAGGAAGCGGATACCGTCGGCATCACCCGCCACTGCACCAAGCATAACTATCTGGTGAAGGACCCGGCCAGGCTGGGCGCGGTGATCCACGAGGCGTTCCACATCGCCACCTCCGGCCGACCCGGCCCGGTCGTCGTCGACATCCCCAAGGACGTGCAGGTCGCGACCGCGAAATACCAGAAGCCCGGCCCGATCCAGCACAAGACCTATCGCCCGCAGGTGAAGGCCGATCCGAAGGCGATCGAAACCGTCGTCGACATGCTGGCGGCGGCGGAGCGCCCGGTGTTCTACACCGGCGGCGGCATCATCAATTCCGGCCCCGCCGCGTCGCAGATGCTGCGCGAACTGGTGCGGCTGACCGGTGCGCCCGTCACCTCGACGTTGATGGGACTGGGCGCCTATCCGGCCAGCGGCCCGCAATGGCTGGGGATGTTGGGGATGCACGGCACCTATGAAGCGAACATGGCGATGAACGAGGCCGATCTGGTCCTCGCGATCGGCAGCCGCTTCGACGATCGCGTCACCGGCCGGCTGGATGCGTTCAGCCCCAACAGCCGCAAGGTCCATATCGATATCGACCGGTCGAGCGTGAACAAGAACGTCCGTGTCGACCTTGCGGTGATCGCCGATGCCGGCCACGCGATGGAGGACATGGTCCGCGTGTGGAAGGCGCGCCAGCATCCCAGGCCCGACCTGACCGAATGGCAGGCGCGGATCGCCGGCTGGCGCGCGAAACGCTGCCTCGACTTCCCCGAAGGCAACGGCACCGAGATCATGCCGCAGCGCGCGGTGCGTGCGCTGTACGAGGCGACCCACGCGCGCGAGCCGATCATCACGACCGAGGTCGGGCAGCACCAGATGTGGGCCGCCCAGCATTTCGGCTTCGACGCGCCCAACAAGTGGCTGACCTCGGGCGGGCTCGGCACGATGGGCTACGGCCTGCCCGCCGCGATCGGCGCGCAGCTCGGCAATCCCGGTGCGCTGGTGATCGACATCGCGGGTGAGGCATCGATCCAGATGAACATCCAGGAACTGGCCACCGCCGGCCAGTACCGCCTGCCGGTCAAGGTCTTCATTCTGAACAACGAATATATGGGGATGGTCCGCCAGTGGCAGGAACTGACCTATTCGTCGCGCTATTCGGAAAGCTATAGCGAATCGCTGCCCGATTTCGTCAAGCTGGCCGAAGCCTATGGCTGGAAGGGCATCCGGATCGAGACGATGGACCAGCTCGACGCCGGCATCGCCGACATGCTGGCGCATGACGGGCCGGTGATGGTCGATTGCATGGTGTCGAAACTGACCAACTGCTTCCCGATGATCCCGTCGGGCGCGGCGCATACCGACATGATCCTGCAGGCCAACGAAGTGTCCGGCGAGATGGACGACGAGGCCAAGGCGCTGGTCTGACCGCCGCGCACCGATCCACCAACAGCCCTCCCCCGACCTCTCCCGCCAGCGGGAGGAGAGAGAGATCGATATGCACATCAAGACCGAAGCAGCCGAACGCCACACGCTGGCCGTGATCGTCGACAACGAACCCGGCATCCTCGCCCGGATCGCCGGCCTGTTCACCGCGCGCGGCTACAACATCGCCAGCCTGACCGTGTCGGAGATCAGCGACGACAAGGCGGTCAGCCGGATCACCATCGTCACCAGCGCGTCGCCGCCGGTGATGGAACAGATCATGGCGCAGCTCGACCGGCTGGTGCCGGTCCACAAGGTCGTCGATCTCACGGTCGAGGGCGATCACGTCGAACGCGAACTGGCGCTGGTGAAGGTCGCCGGGGTCGGCGAGAAGCGGATCGAGGCGATGCGGCTGGCCGAGGTGTATCGTGGCCGGGTGGTCGATGCCACCACCTCCAGCTTCGTGTTCGAGGTGACGGGCTCGTTCCAGAAGATCGACAAGTTCGTCGAGCTGATGCGCGAGGTCGGCCTGGTCGAGGTCGCCCGCACCGGGATCGTCGCCATCGCCCGCGGCCGCGACGCCGCCTGATTATCTACCGTTCCCCCCGGGGAACGATCAAAAAAAGGGACGAAGACCATGAAAGTCTATTACGATCGCGACGCCGATCTTAACCTCATCGCCGACAAGAAGATCGCGATCATTGGTTACGGCTCGCAGGGCCATGCCCATGCGCAGAACCTGCGCGATTCGGGCGTGAAGCAGGTCGCGATCGCGCTGCGCGACGGATCGGCCACCGCGAAGAAGGCGGCCGACGCCGGTTTCCAGGTGATGTCCAACGCCGCCGCCGCCGGCTGGGCCGACATCCTGATGATCCTCGCCCCCGACGAGCATCAGGCCGCGATCTGGGAAAACGATCTGAAGGGCAACATGAAGCCCGGCGCCGCCCTCGCCTTCGCGCACGGCCTGAACGTGCATTTCGGCCTGATCGAGCCGCCGAAGGACATCGACGTCATCATGATCGCGCCCAAGGGTCCGGGCCACACCGTGCGCAGCGAATATGTCCGCGGCGGCGGCGTCCCCTGCCTGATCGCGATCCATCAGGATGCCAGCGGCAACGCGCACGACGTCGCGCTCGCCTATGCATCGGGTGTCGGCGGCGGCCGTTCCGGGATCATCGAGACCAATTTCCGCGAGGAATGCGAAACCGATCTGTTCGGTGAGCAGGCCGTGCTCTGCGGCGGCATCACCCATCTGATCCAGGCGGGCTTCGAAACGCTGACCGAGGCCGGATACGCGCCGGAAATGGCCTATTTCGAATGCCTGCATGAAACCAAGCTGATCGTCGACCTGCTGTACGAGGGCGGCATCGCCAACATGCGCTATTCGATCTCGAACACCGCCGAATATGGCGACATCACCACCGGCCCGCGGATCATCACCGACGAGACGAAGAAGGAGATGAAGCGCGTGCTCGCCGACATCCAGTCGGGCCGCTTCGTCAAGAACTTCGTTCTCGACAACCGCGCCGGCCAGCCGGAACTGAAGGCCGCACGCAGCCTCGCCGCCGCCCACCCGATCGAGAAGACCGGGGCCGAACTGCGCGCGATGATGCCGTGGATCGGCGCCAACAAGCTGGTCGACAAGGCGAAGAACTGAACGGACGGCAGGATGGGTCGCGGGCGCGATCCATCCTGCCGCGCTCCTTGCGAAACGGATCGTTGTCGCAACGGCGTTTGACGGCACCCTCCCCGCCCGCCACGGTCCCGCGGGTCAACAGGGAGTTTACCGACATGCGTATCGCCATCGCCACCGCCATCATGCTGATCGCCGCCCCGGTCGTTGCCCAGACCGGCACGCCCGGCACGCCGAACCGGGCACTGATCACCGCCGGCACCTATCAGGTCGACCCCAACCACACGCAGGTGACGTGGCAGGTCAACCATATGGGCTTTTCGCTGCTGGAGGGTCAGTTCGGCGCCACCGCCGGATCGATCACCATCGATCCCGCCCGGTTGAGCGCGACCCAGGTCGATGTGACCTTCGCGGTCGATCAGCTGTCCACTACCTCGGAGGGCTTCACCAAGCACCTCAAGTCGAAGGACTTCTTCGATGCGGAGGCCAACCCCACCGCCCGTTTCGTGTCCACCAGCGTCCGCTCCAGCGGCAATGGCGCGACGATCGTCGGCAACCTGACGATCAAGAACGTCAGCAAGCCTGTCACCCTGCAGGCGACCTTCGTCGGCGCGGGCAACAATCCGATGAGCAAGAAGCTGAACTTCGGCTTCCGCGCGACCGGATCGATCAAGCGTAGCGATTTCGGGCTCGGCATGGCGGCGCCGGTCGTCTCCGACAAGGTCGATCTGACGATCAACGCCGCGTTCGCCGCGAAGTAAACCGGTCGGCGCCCGCCGGCCGGTCAGGCCGTGCGGGCGCTGGCGGCCAGCCCCTCGAACGTCGCCCGCACGTCGGGCGCGGCATGGGCGGCCAGCGAGGCGATCCGGTCCAGCGTGGCCGGATCGCCTCCCTGCCCACCCGCGCCGGGGGCGTGATAGGCCATCGCCCATTCCCCGAATTCGCGCACCGCCACCTCGCGGTTCGACAGCACGACCAATCCGTAATGCCGCTCGTCCTGCTGGATGCGCCTGAACGTCGTATCGACGATCGCCTCCTCGCCCTCCAGCACCTGGAGGAAGCGTTTGCCGTTGAAGAACAGCAGCCCGGTGATCCGGTCGCGCGCATTGTTGCGCCGCGACGCCGCCAGGATCGTCGCAGGGTCGATCGTCGTGGCGACCGCGCGGTGGACGGTACTGATGTAGAGCAACTGGCGCATGTCGAAATTCCTTATTTCTTCATCGACTTAGCTGCCCTGAAGCTAACGAATTGTTGCCACGGCACGGGCATCGGTGGACAAGTGCGCGGCCCGGCGGCATGATGCACCGGATGCTGAACGCGCTGCCCTGCCTGCGACTTATCCGCCCTTAGGGTGGCGTCGTTTCCATGCGCGTTTCCCTAAGGGCCTTATCCTACCCATAGCGCCATGATCGACCGCGACCGTGATACGGTGCCGCGGCGTCACATCCGGGAAATCACCATGCTCCGCGATCCCTCGACCAAATACCGACCCTTTCCGCCGATCGACCTGCCCGACCGGCAATGGCCGTCGCGCACCATCACCCGCGCGCCCCGCTGGCTGTCGACCGACCTGCGCGACGGCAATCAGGCGCTGATCGATCCGATGGACGCTGAAAAGAAGACCCGGCTGTTCGACCTGCTCGTGCAGGTCGGGCTGAAGGAGATCGAGGTCGGCTTCCCCTCCGCCGGCGCGACCGAGTTCGACTTCATTTCCGGGCTGGTGAAGACCGGCCGCATCCCCGACGATGTCGCGATCCAGGTGCTCACCCAGTCGCGCCGCGACCTGATCGAAACCAGCTTCGCCTCGCTGGCCGGGGCGAAGACCGCGATCGTCCACCTCTACAACGCGGTGTCCCCCGCGTGGCGCAAGATCGTGTTCGGCATGACCCGCGAACAGGTGAAGCAGATCGCGATCGACGGCGCGAAGGTGCTGCGCGACGAGGCGGCGAAGCGCCCCGACACGCGCTGGCAGTTCGAATACAGCCCCGAAACCTTCTCCACCGCCGAACTCGATTTCTCGGTGGAGGTGTGCGAGGCGGTGATGGACGTGCTGCAACCGACGCCCGACGCGCCGATCATCTTCAACCTGCCCGCCACGGTCGAATGTGCGACGCCCAACGTCTATGCCGACCAGATCGAATGGTTCGGGCGCCACATTCGTCATCGCGACGCCTGCGTCATCTCGCTCCACACCCATAACGATCGCGGCACCGGCGTCGCCGCCGCCGAACTGGGGATGATGGCGGGGGCCGACCGGGTTGAGGGCTGCCTGCTCGGCAATGGCGAGCGGACGGGCAATTGCGATCTCGTGACGGTCGCGCTCAATCTCTACACGCAAGGGGTCGATCCCCGGCTCGACCTGTCGGATATCGACGCGGTGGTGAACACGATCCAGTATTGCACCAACCTGCCGGTGCATCCGCGCACGCCCTATGCCGGCGATCTGGTCTTCACCGCCTTTTCCGGGTCGCACCAGGATGCGATCAAGAAGGGGTTCGCGGCACAAGGAGCCCGCAACGACGGTTTCTGGGAAGTCCCTTATCTGCCGATCGACCCCGCCGATCTCGGCCGCAGCTACGAAGCCGTGATCCGCGTCAACTCGCAAAGCGGCAAGGGCGGCGTCGCCTGGGTGATCGAGCAGGATCGCGGGCTGAAACTGCCCAAGCGCCTCCAGGCCGATTTCAGCCGCCATGTGCAGGCGCTGGCGGACGAGACCAGCCGCGAACTGGGCGCGGCGGATATCTGGGGCCGGTTCGAGGCGACCTACCTGCCGCGTCCCGATGATCGCTTCGTGCTGCGCGATTACGAGGAGACGGGCACCGCCGGTCAGCGGCTGTTCGTCGGGCGCGTCGCGGTGGATGGCGAGGAACGGTCGATCTCCGGGCGCGGCAACGGCCTGATCTCCGGCGTGATCGCCGCGCTGGGCGAGACGGGGCCGAACCTCGACGTGATCGATTATAGCGAACACGCGATCGGCCATGGTGCCGATGCGCAGGCCGCCGCCTATGTCGAATGCCGCACCGACGATGGCCGCATCGTGTTCGGCGTCGGTCTGGACAGCGACATCGCCACCGCCAGCGTCCGCGCGGTATTGAGCGCCGCCAACCGCGCCTGACGGAACCCCCGTCGGCGCGGCCGGTTCGTCTCCCGGATGTCCGGGAGACGAACCGATGCCGAACGAACACAAGCCCACGAAGAAAATGGCCGACAACGCGCAAAAGGGCATCGACCTGCGCGATAAATTCAACCGGGGCGGCACCGATGTCGGGGTGAAGCGCGCCAGACAGATAATTGACGGCGGTCCGATGTCCGACGAGGACGTCAAGTCGATGCACAGCTATTTCGCCCGCCACGACGTCGACAAGGACGCCAAGTCCCACGACTGGGGCGACGAGGAAAACCCCTCCGCCGGCTATATCGCCTGGCTGCTGTGGGGCGGCGAGGAAGGCAAGACCTGGGCCGACAGGCAACGCGAGAAGATCGGGGACTGAGGGGGCCATGCTCCGGAACGGTCGTGGATAGCTGCGCCGACCTACCCCGAATATACCTCCCCGGCGGAGGCCGGGGCCCAGTTGGATGAAGGGCTGTTATACCCCACCACGGCTTTCCCGACTGGACCCCGGCCTCCGCCGGGGAAGTGGAGGTTATCCGCGGAAATGCCCCGATCTCATCCCGCCAGATGCATGAAATCGCGCTCGAACGGCACCAGATGCGCGCCGCCGTCGACGAACAGGATCTGCCGGTCCATCTCCGTCGCGCCCGCGCAGAACAGCACCGCCGCCGCGATATCGTCGGGCATCGACAGGCGTTGCAACGGCATCATCGCAGCCAGCCGCGCCATCTGCCCGCTATCGTAATCGTCGGTCGCCAGCGTTAGGCCGGGGGCGACCCCGTTCATGCGGATGCCCGCCGCGCCGATCCGCGTCAGCCCGGCCAGACCCAGCTTGGCGAGCGTATAGGATAGCTGGTCGGGGTGCGGATGCGCGATCCGCTGGTCGAGGATGTTGACTACCGACCGATCCCCCGCCCCGCCGGCCGCCACGAACGCCTGCACCAGCAGCACCGCCGCCGCACAGTTCACCGCATAGGCGCCGGTCAGGTCGTCCACCCCGATATCCGCCAGCCGGTCCTGCCCGAACACGGATGCACCGTTGACCAGCAGGTCGGGCGCCCGGCCGAACCGCGCCGCCACCGCCCCGAACAGATCGGTCGCCGTCGCCGGATCGGTGAAATCCGCGACGAAGCCATGCCACCGCATGTCCGCATCGGCCAGCACCGCCGCCAGCGCCGGCTCCGGTTCGGCATCGTGGCTGCCGTGCAGCGCCAGATCATAGCCCGCGCCCGCCAGCGCCGCCGCCACCGCCGCCCCCAGCCGCCGGCACCCACCGGTGACGAGCGCGAGCGGCCTACCGACCACCGACACCGATCAGCGCCAGCACCTCCTTGCGGCTGCGCTCGTCGTCGCGGAACGCGCCCATCATCCGGCTGGTCACCATCGCGACGCCGGGGGTGCGCACGCCCCGTGCGGTCATGCACGCATGGGTCGCCTCGATCACCACCGCCACCCCCAGCGGCTTCAGGTGGGTCCAGATGCAGTCCGCGACCTCGGCGGTCAGCCGTTCCTGCACCTGCAATCGCCGGGCATAGCCATGCAGCACCCGCGCCAGCTTGGAAATGCCGACGACATGGTTGCGCGGCAGATAGGCGATATGCGCGCGGCCGATGATCGGCGCCATGTGATGCTCGCAATGCGACTGGAACGGGATGTCCTTCAGCAGCACGATCTCGTCATAGCCGCCCACCTCCTCGAACACGCGCGACAGGTGGCGGCCGGGGTCCTCGCCGTAACCGGCGCAATATTCCTTCCACGCGCGCGCGACGCGGCGGGGCGTGTCGCGCAGCCCCTCGCGCGCAGGATCATCGCCGGCCCAGGCGATCAGCGTCTCGATCGCCGCCGCCACATGCGGCGGCACCGCGATCTTGCCGTCCGCCTCCACCAGGTCGCCGTCGTCGGATGCGGTCATACGGTGTTCCTCAATCGCCCGGCCGCCCAGGCGACATGGTCCGCCATGAAGGTCGAGATGAAATGATAGCTGTGGTCGTAGCCCGGCTGCATCCGCAGCGTCAGGTCGATACCCGCATCGGCGCACGCGGTGGCGAGCAGATCGGGCCGCAACTGTTCGGCGAGGAAATTATCCGCCTCGCCCTGATCGACCAGCAGGTCGGGGAAGCGCGCCCCGTCCTCGATCATCGCCACCGCGTCATGCGCGCGCCATGCCGCCCGGTCCTGCCCCAGATAGCCACCCAGCGCCTTCTCCCCCCACGGCACCTGCGACGGCGCGACGATCGGCGCGAAGGCGGTGCAGCTGCGGAACCGGTCCGGATGGCGCAGCGCGATCGTCAGCGCGCCGTGGCCGCCCATCGAATGGCCGGTGATCGCCTGCGCGCCCATGTCGACCGGAAATTCGGCGGCGACCAGCGCGGGCAGTTCGTCCTCGATATAGGTCCGCATCCGGAAATGCGGCGCCCATGGCGCCTCGGTGGCATCGACATAGAAGCCCGCTCCCTGCCCCATGTCCCACGCCGGATCGTCCGCCACGCCCTCGCCACGTGGGCTGGTATCGGGCGCGACCAGCATGATACGATGTTCGGCGCAGGCGCGGGCATAGCCGCCCTTGTCCATCACATTGGCATGGGTGCAGGTCAGCCCCGACAGATACCACAACACCGGCAACCGCTCGCCGGCCTCATGCGCGGGCACGAAGACGGCGAAGGTCATGTCGGTGCCCGTCGCGGTCGAGGCATGGCGGTACACCCCCTGCGTGCCACCGAACGCCTTCGCCTCGGATACCGTCGTCATCGTCGTCATCGAAATACCACCGTCCGGTTGTCGTTGAGGAACACGCGCCGTTCCCCGATCCAGCTTACCGCGCGCGCCAGCACCTGCGCCTCGATATCGCGGCCGATGCGGATCAGATCGTCGGCGGAGGCACGGTGATCGACCCGCTCCACCGCCTGTTCGATGATCGGCCCCTCGTCCAGGTCGGCGGTCACGAAATGCGCGGTGGCACCGATCAGTTTCACGCCGCGCTCATGCGCACGGTGATAGGGTCGCGCGCCCTTGAAGCCGGGCAGGAAGCTGTGGTGGATGTTGATGCACCGCCCCGGCAGGGCGGCGACCAGCGTCGGCCCCAGCACCTGCATGTACCGCGCCAGCACCAGATATTCCGCCCCCTGCGCCGCCATCAGGTCGAGGATCGCCTGTTCCTGCGCGCTGCGCGTGGCATCGTCGACCGGCAGATGGTGCCAGGGCAGCCCGTGCCACTCGACCAGCGGCCGCAGGCTGTCATGGTTGGAGACGACGCCGGTGATCTCCACCGGCAGCGTATCGGTACGCCAGCGGTGGAGCAGGTCGTTCAGGCAATGTGACCCCTTCGACACCGCGACCAGCACGCGCGGCCGGTGATCGGCGGGGGTCACTTCCCACGCGAAGCCGAACCGCGCGGCGACCGGGGCCAGCGCGGCGCGCACGCCGTCCGCCATCGCCGGAAACCCTGGCCCGCCCCCGGCGAAGACGACGCGCATGAAGAAGCGCCCCGTCTCCAGATCGGCATATTGCTGGCTGTCGAGGATGAACCCGTCGATCCCTGCCAGCGCCCCCGATACCGCCGCGACGATCCCGATCCCGTCCTGACAGGTCAGCGTCAGGATATAGGCCGTCCCCGTATCCGTCACGCGGCGGCGGGACGGTGCATCGCGCACAGCTTGTTGCCGGCGGGATCGCGCAGATAGGCGAGGTACAGCGGTCCGAACGGCGACTGGCGCAGGCCGGGCGGGTTCTCGATCGGGGTGCCGCCCGCCGCGACGCCCGCCGCATGCCACGCATCCACCGCCTCGGGCGACGACGCGGCGAAACCGATCGTGCCGCCATTGGCGTGGCACGCCGGCTCGCCATCGATCGGCCGGGTCAGCATCAACATGCCGCCGGGATGGCGATAGGCGGTCCGGCCGACCGGATCGGTGCGCCCGGGCGCGATGCCCAGCGCGCCCAGCGTGGCGTCGTAGAACGTCTTCGACGCTTCCAGATCGTTGGCCCCGAGCATGACGTGACTGAACATGGTCTTCCCCTCCTTGATTGATCGTCAGTAGATCACGACGGAACGGATTGATTCGCCCGCGTGCATCAGGTCGAACCCCTTGTTGATCTCGTCCAGCGTCAGCCGGTGCGTGATCATCGGATCGATCTGGATCATCCCGTCCATATACCAGTCGACGATCTTCGGGGTATCCGTCCGTCCGCGCGCGCCGCCGAACGCGGTGCCGCGCCAGTTGCGCCCGGTCACCAGCTGGAACGGGCGCGTGCTGATCTCCTTGCCCGCCTCCGCCACGCCGATCACGATGCTGGTGCCCCAGCCGCGGTGGCAGCATTCCAGCGCCTGCCGCATCACATCGGTATTGCCGGTCGCATCGAAACTGTAATCCGCGCCGCCATCGGTCAGCGCCACGATGTGCGGCACGATGTCGCCGACCACCTTGGGATTGGCGAAATGGGTCATGCCGAACCGGCGGCCCCATTCCTCGCGATCCGGGTTGATATCGACGCCGACGATCATCTTCGCCCCCGCCAGCTTCGCGCCCTGGATCACGTTCAGCCCGATCCCGCCCAGCCCGAACACGACCACGGTGTCGCCCGGCTGCACCTTGGCGGTATGCACCACCGCGCCCACCCCGGTCGTGACGCCGCAACCGACATAGCAGCTGGTGTCGAACGGCGCGTCCGGCCGGATCTTCGCCACCGCGATCTCGGGCAGGACGGTGAAGTTCGAGAAGGTGGAACAGCCCATGTAATGGAAGATCGGCTGACCTCTATAGCTGAACCGCGTCGTCCCGTCGGGCATCAGCCCTTTCCCCTGCGTCGCGCGGATCGCGGTGCACAGGTTGGTCTTGCCCGACAGGCAGCTTTTGCACTGGCGACATTCCGGCGTGTAGAGCGGGATCACGTGATCGCCGACCGCGACGCTGGTCACGCCCGCGCCCACCTCGCGCACGATCCCCGCACCCTCATGCCCCAGCACGCTGGGGAACAGGCCCTCGCTGTCCAGCCCGTCGAGCGTATAGGCATCGGTGTGGCAGATGCCGGTCGCCATGATCTCGACCAGCACCTCGCCGGGCTTCGGCCCTTCGAGGTCCAGTTCGACGATTTCCAGCGGCTGCTTCGCCTCGAACGCCACGGCGGCACGCGTCTTCATGTCTCGCTCCTCGCGGGCGCATGCCCGCCATCCTGCCGGCGGGGGTACGCCCGCCATGCTGCAACCATTATGCCCTTGCCGCGATTGATGGCCGGCATACAAGAGGAGCAGGCGATGGATGACCCGAAAAAGGGCGACGAGGTGACCTGGAAATCGCACGGCGGCGAAGCCCATGGCAAGGTCGTCGAGAAGGTGACCCACGATACGAAGATCAAGAGCCATCAAGTCCGTGCCTCGAAGGATGAACCCCAGTTCATCGTAGAGAGTGACAACGGCGGCAAGGCAGCGCACAAGGCGGACGCGCTGAAGAAAGCGTAGTCCCGGCAACGGGGCGACCAAAGATCATATAGGAAGGAAGACGATGGCTAAAGCCAAGCAGGAAGCCGGTGCCGCAAAGGCCGCCGACACGCAGACCAAGGCAGGCTCGGGCATCCACGCACCCGTCAAGCCCTCGCCCGAACTCGGCGAGATCGTCGGCGCCGATGCGCTGCCCCGCAGCGAGGTCATCAGCAAGGTCTGGGAATATATCAAGAAGCAGGAGCTTCAGAATCCCCAGAACAAGCGCGAGATTCTCGCCGACGACAAGCTGAAGAAGGTCTTCGGCAAGGACAGCGCGACGATGTTCGAGATGAACAAGTACATCTCGGCCCATCTGACCAAGGCGTGATGCGGCGGGGGTGCTCCGGCACCCCCGGTTTGCTGGCCCCGGTTTGCCGGTCCCGATCTACCGATACCGGCCTGCCGACCGCGCGAGGGCGACGCGAGACGCGTCGGGACTTTCCCTTCCCCATCCGGGGCTTTCACCGGATCGGACCGGCCGCCGCGATCGGCCGCCAGCCCTCCATCCGGGCTTCGGCCATTGTCGGACAGACCCGCCGGTCTCGCATCCACCGGAACGATCCGGTCCACACGATCCCCCCCGACCCGGCGGACTGGAAACGCGGCTACCGCCTGTCCTACACATGGCCGTTCGGTCTATGATCCCGCCATATGCCCGGATCGCCGTTTCCTATCCGCCGTCCACGCCCCACCGGCACCCCTGTAGGATGGGACTTTCGTGACTTTCCGGTGTGACTTTCCAGCTGACCGACCCGCCTCGTCCGTGAACGCCATCGTCGCGACCCCCGACATGCGATCGCCCTGACGCAGATTTCGCCAATTTGCCGGCTAGAGTCAGATGACATCAGATTGATCCGTCATTGCGAGCGTAGCGAAGCAATCCAGCGCCGGACCAGGATGCCCTGGATTGCTTCGCTCCGGTCGCAACGACGAACATCCGGTTCAACCTGATGTCATCCGGCTCCAAGTCACGATGACGTCACCCCCCATCCGTCATTGCGAGCGCAGCGAAGCAATCCAGAGCCCAGTCCGCGACGCCCCGGATTGCCTCGCCAACCCCGCCACGACGGGATCGGTCAGGCCAGGCCTCTCGGCCCTAACTATCGCAGAATACAGGAAATTTGGTGGTCCCGGAGGGACTCGAACCCCCGACGCCCACTTTAGGAAAGTGGCGCTCTGTCCGGCTGAGCTACGGGACCACGCCGACGCTCCTTAAACCAGCGTGCCGCGGCGATCCAGTCCGTCAATTCACCCGGTCGGGCGGCACGACCGGCAGCGGCAACGGCACCACCGCCACGCCATCCTCGACCAGCGCCTTCGTCTCGGCCAGTGTCGCCTGTCCGTGAATCGTCCGGGGCGGCTCGTCCCCGTCGTGCATCGCCCGCGCCCGGGTTGCGAAACCGGCTCCCACCCATTGCGACGACGCGAGCAATTTCGCCTGCGCCGCCGCCAGTTGACCGATCGCCTGCTTCATCCGGGCTGGATCCGGCGACGTCGCCCGATTGCCTTTCGCGGCCACCGCCGGTGCCATCACCGCCTTGTCCACCGCGGCGGACCCGCAGACCGGGCATGACAGCAATCCATCCTCGCGCTGCCGTGCATAGGCGTCGCTGGAACCGAACCACGCCTCGAACACATGGCCACCGTCGCACCGCAGGTCGAACACGATCATGTATCCGGCACCCCCGGAATCACGGCAACGTCACCGGGGGAATGGGCCGGCGATGCCGCAACGCCGGGATGCGCGCGCGCACCTCATCCGGCCGGGCCGGGTCGAGATCGACTACCGCCAGCCCCGGCGCCTCCCCCATATCGAGCATCACCGCGCCCCAGGGATCGACCGCCAGCGAATGGCCATAGGTGGCCCGTCCGTCCTCATGCGTACCCGTCTGCGCCGCCGCGACCACGAACGCGCCCGCCTCGATCGCGCGGGCCCGCAACAGCACATGCCAATGCGCCGCGCCGGTCGGCCGGGTGAAGGCCGCCGGCACCGCCAGTACTGTTGCCCCAGCGTCGCTCAACGACCGGTACAGATCGGGAAACCGCAGGTCGTAACAGATCGACAGGCCGACCCGCCCCACCGGGGTATCGACGATGACGGCCGCCTCGCCCGCGGCATAACTCGCTGATTCGCGCCAGCTCTCGCCGCTCGGCAAGTCGACATCGAACAGGTGCAGCTTGTCGTACCGCGCCCGGATATCGCCACTGGCATCGATCACGAAGGCGCGGTTGGCGTATCGCCCGTCCTCGCGCTTCACCGCCAGTGAGCCGAGGTGAACCCAAATGCCATGGCGGGCGGCCGCCTCCCGCGTCGCCGCCAGCACGCGATCGGCATTTTCCCCGACGATCGTCGCCGCCGCCCGCGTGCGGTCGCGGTCGATCAATCCGGACATTTCGGGGGTGAACAGCATCGCCCCGCCCTGTTCCTGCGTCCCGGCGATGGCGGCGGCGATCGTCGCTGCATTGGCGGCCGGATCGATCCCGGCCGTCATCTGCAGGACGCCCGCCTTCACGCCGCCAGCAGCGCGTCGAGCTTGCCGGCCTGTTCCAGCGCGGCCAGATCGTCCGACCCGCCGATGTGCCGGCCATCGATGAACACCTGCGGCACGGTGGTGCGGCCGTTCGCCCGCTCGATCATCTCGGCGCGCTTCGGTCCGCCCATTGTGATGTCGAACTCGTCGGGGCTGACGCCCTTGCTGTCGAGCAGCCGCATCGCCCGCGAGCAATAGGGGCAGAACGCCTTGGTATAGATTTCGACTTTTGCCATGACCCGGAAGTGTGGACGCACGACCGGCTTGTCAATCGGGCTGATCGATCGTGGCGGGGATCAATCGTCGGGAAGGACGCGCGCCCAGCACAGGATCGTCACCGACCGCGCTCCCGCCGCCCGCAGCGCCCGGGTACACGCCGCGGTGGTCGCGCCGGTGGTGTAGACGTCGTCGACCAGCAGCACCGCCCTGCCCCGCACCCGGTCACGCCGCGCCGGATCGATCCGGAAGACGCCCGCCACCGCCCGCGCCCGCGCCCGCCGGCCCAGCCCGCGCAGCAGCGGCGTCGCCCGGTCGCGGCGAAGAGCCAGATGCTCGCGCGGCAACCCCGCCAGCCTGCCCACCGCCTCCGCGATCAGCCCCGCCTGGTTGAACCCGCGCCGCCACAGCCGGCCGCGATGCAGCGGCACCGGCACCAGCACATCGGCATCGCCCGGCACCAGCCGCAGCATCGCCCGCGCCATCGTCCCCGCCAGCGCGATCCGCCCACCATGCTTCAGCCGCACCGCCAATGCCCCCGCGACATCCCCATACGCCACCGCGGCCAGCACCCCGGCGTGACGCGGCGGGGTGGCCGCGCACGACGCGCACACCGCCCCCCCTCCCCGATCGAACCCGAACGGCAGGTGGCAATGCGCGCACCATGGCGGGCCCAGGAACCGCAGGCTCGACCAGCAATCCACACAAAAGCGATGATCCTCGGCCACCGGTATCCCGCAGGCCGGGCAGCGCGGCGGCAACGCGTAATCGGCGATCAGGCGCCAGCCGGTCCGGACGATCCCCCGCATCCATCGCTTGTCGCCGCGCGGCCGGCGGGGCACAAGCGCCGTCATGGACACTCCCTCCATCTTCGACCGTGCCGCCCGTCGCCAGCGGCGCGATCGCGCCATGCCGCTTTATGCCGATCACGATTTCCTGCGCGCCGCGATGCTGGACGGGATCGCCGAACGGCTGGATGCGGTGACGCGCGACTTCACCGACTTCCTCGATCTGGGCAGTTACGATGCCGCATTCGTGCCGCCACCCGGCGCCCGTGTCGCCCGATTCGATCCCGGCTTCCGCTTCGCCCGGGCGCATCGCGGCGTGCAGGGGGACGAGGATCGCCTGCCCTTCGCCGATGCCAGCTTCGACTGCGTCGTCAGTGCCGGGGTACTCGACACCGTCGGCGACCTGCCCGGTGCGCTTACCCTTGCCCGGCGCGTCCTGCGACCCGACGGGCTGTTCCTAGCGGCGTTCGTGGGTGGCGGATCGTTTCCCGTGCTGCGTCAGGCCTTCCAGCGGGCGGAGCGCGACCGGCCGGTCGCCCGGCTGCATCCGCAGGTCGACGTGCGATCGGCGGGGGACCTGCTGGTCCGCGCCGGCTTCGCACTGCCCGTCGCCGATATCGAGACGCTCGACATCGGCTATCCCGATCTCGGCCGCCTGCTTGCCGACCTGCGCGGCATGGCCGGCACCAACGTGCTGACCGATCGTCATCCGCTGTCCCGCGCCGCACTGGCCGCCGCGGCGCAGGCGTTCGCCGCGGCAGCGGGGCGGGACGGGCGGGTGCGCGAGCGGATCGACCTGATCTTCCTGACCGCCTGGTCGCCCGATGCCTCGCAGCCACAGCCCGCACGGCGCGGCAGCGGCACGTCGTCGCTGGCGCAGGCGCTGCGACCGCCCCG
The DNA here is from genome assembly GCF_039537815.1 of Sphingomonas cynarae. Taxonomy (NCBI): domain Bacteria; kingdom Pseudomonadati; phylum Pseudomonadota; class Alphaproteobacteria; order Sphingomonadales; family Sphingomonadaceae; genus Sphingomonas; species Sphingomonas cynarae. Next base: position 118,146 of record NZ_BAABBF010000006.1, read on the forward strand.
CTGAGGTCAGGTGATCGAGGCGCCGTCCGCGGCGCCGCGCGCCAGCACCCGGCCCATCGAATCGAACAGGTCGTCCATCGCCACCGGTTTGAAGATCACGTCATCCGCGCCGGCCGCCAGACAACGCTGGCGCAGGTCGATCGCGGTATCGGCGGTAACGACGATGATCGGCACCGTCGCCCGTGTGTCGGATCGGGCGCGAATGTGGCCGATTGCGGTGATGCCGTCCATGCCGGGCATCCGCAGGTCGATCAGCACGATGTGGTAATCGCCCGTATCGATCCGGGCCAGTCCCTGCTCGGCATTCTCGGCCTCGTCCATGCTGGCACCGGCGACACGCAACATGTCGCGCACGACCCGGCGGTTCATGGCATCGTCCTCGATGAAGAGGACGTTCACCACCGGGGTGCCGGTGGTAACGGACGCTGCGGAAACCGGCATTTCATGGCAAGACACCTACCCTTCATGCCGTCCCGGATACAAGCGTGCGATCGGACGGTTCGTCGTGTCCCTTCGCGAACAGCGCGGCGATCAATACCGGTCCCGTCACCGGTTTATGCACGATCCGCGTCACCGGTACATCCGGCGCGCTGCGATCGGCCGGCCACAGCAACACCGTGACGACCCCCGCCGCCCTTGCCGCCCCGGCCAGATTGTCCAGCGCGGCATCGGACAGCGGGTCTGCCACGATCGTCGCATCGTCGATCAGGATATGATCGATCCGGCGATCGTCCAGAGCCGCCACCGCATCGGTTGCGGTCGAGACGAAGATCAGGTGATCGGTATGCGGCCCCAGCAGCGATTTCCACATGCTGCGGGTGATCGGATTGCGATCGACCACCATCAGCGCGCCGCCCGCCGCGTCGCTCACCGCCGGATCGGCTGCCCGGATCGGCTCGGGAGCCACCGCCACCAGCGGCAGGGTGACGGTGAAGGTCGCGCCCTCGCCGGGACGACTCGCCACGGTCACCTCGCCACCCATCGCCCGCGCCAGATTGCGACAGATCGACAGCCCCAGTCCGGTGCCGCCATATTGCCGTGTGGTACCGGCATCCGCCTGCCGGAACGATTCGAAGATCGTCCCCTGCTTGTCCACCGCGATACCGATGCCGGTATCGCTCACGGTGATCGCCACCATTTCCCCGTTCGCGGCTGCACGCGCCGCCAGTGAGATGCCGCCGGTCGCGGTGAATTTCAGCCCATTGGCCAGCAGGTTGAACACCACCTGCCGCACCCGCGCGGCATCGCCCAGAATCCGCGTCGGGCAAGCGTCGAGATCGACGGCGAACGTCAGCCCCTTGGCCGCCGCCTGCGCCTCCCACATCCGCGACGCCTCCCGGATCGTGTCGCGCAGGTCGAACGGAGCCTGTTCGACCGACAGGTTGCCCGTCTCCATCTTGGCGACATCGAGGATATCGTCGACCAGCGCGCGCATCGTCAGCCCGGCGCCATGCACCACCGACACCCGCTCGCGGGTCGGCCCATGCAGCGCGTCATCGGCCAGCATCACCTGCGTCATCCCCAGGATGCCGTTCAGCGGCGTCCGGATTTCATGGCTCGTCGTCGCCAGGAACTCGGTCTTCGCCGCCAGCGCCTTGCCCAATGCATCGTTGGATCGGCCCAGATCGTCGTTCGCGGAACGCGCCTCGTTGCGGCTGCGCCGGATCGCGAACAGGCTGGCCGCCAGCAGCGCGATGACGATCGCGGTCGCGCCGCCGACCCCCAGGAAGATCGTGCGCTCGATCCGTGCCCGTGCCTGTTCGAACGCGACCGACCGGCGCAGTTCATCCGCCTTCAGATTGGCGATACGCAGTTCCTGATTGGCATAATCGAACCGCGCCGCCATCAGCGCGGTGCTGGTGGTGATCGCCAGCTTCGTCGCCTCGTCGTCGAGCCGCTTCAATGCCACGAGATGCGCCAGTGCCAGATCGTCGCGCCCCAGCTTCGAAAAGACGGCATAGGCGGTGGCATGCGCTTCACGCCAGACGACGCCGGTCGTCGTGGGATCGACGCCGGCGAAACTGCGTTCGATCAGGTCGGCCGCCTGCGTCGTGTTGCCGCGCTGCACGGCCGCCTGCGCCGCCACCGCCAGCAATTGCGATCGCGCACCGGCATCCCGATCCTGCACGGTCAACAACAGGCTGCGCCGCACGGCGCGCTCGGCGGCATCGACCTGCCCCGCCTTCAGCCGGTTGCGCGCGATGTTGCGGAGGACGGTGGCTTCCAGCGCCTGACTCTTGACCTGCGCGACATAATGCATCGCCAGCCGAAACTGACCTTCAGCCTCGTCATGCCGGCCAAGATCCTGCAAGACTCCACCACGCCCGTTATGAAGCGATATCAGCAGACTGGGATCGCCATGATATATTTCCGTCGCCTGTTCGAGATAGCGCAGGGCGGAGAGATTGTCGCGGCCATCGGTGTAAAGCGATGCGATCAACATCAGCGCGATCGCCTGACTGCGGGCATTGCCGATCTTGCGGAATATCTGGAACGCCGCCTGATAATCGAGCAACGATGCCGCGACATCGAACCGCGCCCCATGAACGCCCCCCCGGGTCAACAGGATATCACCGGCAAGTTGAGACTCAGCGGGTAAGATGATGGCGGCAGCCGCATCGATGTAGCGCTTGGCCTTGTTGAAATCGCCAAGTCGCGAATTCGCTTCGGCCCGCAACCAATCGGTCGTCGCAATAGCAATACGTCGTTCTTGCGGATCATCGATCCGGCGGGCGGTCACGGCCGCTTCCGTGGCCGCCTTACTGGCGCTGGGCGGACTCGTGAGCATCGACTCCCGTGCAGCAGCGATCTGGCGGTCAAACCGGGTCGCGTTCGGATCGGCTGCGACGGCCGCGGTCGAACAGGCGATCGTCAGCAGCATCGACCAGCCGATCCGTTTCATCGGATCAGGCCCGCCCGAAAGCCCGAGCGAGGTCGGGCAGCATCGCCCGCTTGGGGTCCAGATCGGCAATGGCGTTGCTGCCCAGGAAATCAAGCAGCGCCGACAAATCGATCGGACGGCTGATGAAATATCCCTGCGCGATATCGCACCCCATCACCGTCAGCAGTGCCAGCGCCGCCGGCGTCTCGACCCCTTCGGCGACGACCTCCATCTCCAGCGCGTGGGCAAGATCGATCGTCGACCGAACGATCAGGGGATCGCGATTGGAACTGGTCAATTGCGTCACGAACAGCTTGTCGATCTTCAATTCGCGGGCCGGCAGCTTTTTCAGATAGGCCAGCGACGAAAGCCCCGCGCCATAATCGTCGATCGCGATATCGATACCGATCGCCGCGAATTCGTGCAGATGCGCGATTGCGATCTCCGGCTCGCGGATCACCGCCGTCTCGGTGATCTCGAAACCGATCCGCGCGCCGCTGCTCTTCACCAGTGCACAGGCGCGGCGCACGAAACGGGCGTCCGACAACAGGCTGCCTGAGATGTTGATGAATGCGGTGACGTCATGGCCCTCGCGCGCCAGTGCGCGCTGGTCGCGAATCACCTGCTGGATCGTCCATACCGTCAGGTCGATGATATCGCGCGATTCCTCGGCAATGCCGATGAATTCACCCGGCATGATCAGACCGCGCACCGGATGCCGCCAGCGAATCAACGCCTCGACGCTTTCGACCCGGTTACGTCGCAAATGCACCTTGGGCTGGTAATGAAGGAATAATTCGCCCTTGCCGATCGCAAGCCGAAGGTCCCGGGCCAGCGCCTCGCGGTCCGGTATCGCCGTGTCGATGTCACCGACGCCGCGTATCACGGGCGCGCGGGCGATGCGGGCATCCTCGACCGCCTGTTCAGCCTCGTCGATCAGCCGGATGGCATCATGCTGGCCAATGTCGACGATCCCGGCTCCGATCACCAGATCGATCGCATAGGGTTCGTCATCGACCACGAAGGCGGTTTCGAACGCGTTGTCGATCGTCGCCAGCCAGGCGGACAATACCGCCCGATCGAACGCTGTCGCCGTCACGTCTATACGGTCGCGCGCCGTGGCGACCACCGTCGACTCGGGGATCAGTTTTGCGACGACCCCGGCGACATCCTCCGCCAGCCTGCCAGCCACCGCCATACCGAGATGGCGCCGCAGAACCGCGAAATTGGCGATCTGGGCAATGATGCAGACGCAGTTCGGCTCCATGCCACGTGTCCCGTGCCCGGCGGCCGGCGAAGCGACCAACGACGAGCTTCCTTCCTGTGGCAACTGCCCGCGATTGATAGGTCCGACGCGATCCATGGCCGATGGCTAGGCGCGGCGGTTGAATAAATGGTTAAAAGCCACGTTCAGGGCATATAACTTTCGTTAACCATATTGAGCTATGGTTAAAGTCGAATTAGAGTGAAGGCGCATCCCACCCCGGGTGCCAACGAGGGAGAATACCATGCTGAAGTTGATTCTGTCGCTGATCTACAACGAACATATCCGTCCTTGGTAATATAAGACATGGCTCGAGGGGGCGTCTTGCCCTTGCACGGAAGCGCCCCTTCGGACTTGTTAATCAATTTACGCGTGACGAATCACTTTTATGTCGAGATGATTTCGTTTCGACCATTATCGCATGAATCGCAACCCATTCCGCGCATTATTGCGGAGGGTGCCATGCCGTAACGTCATCTTATCGAGCAGATAGTTCTGGCAAAGCCGCCATGGGCCACGCGCGCCCTGTACCGGCAGATTATCGGCTGCCCGGGTGATATAGCCTGAACTGAACGATACGAACGGCTGAATCGCCAGTGATTCGTCTCCGTTTACCGGTACGACCGATCGCACTCCCGTCCGCTGCATCCGCCGCAGCAACCGGCACAGATAGACGGCGGTCAGATCTGCCTTCAGCGTCCACGACGCGTTGGTATAACCGAACGTATGGATCAGGTTCGGCACGCCTTCGAACATCATGCCACGATAGAGCAGACGACCGGCAAAGCCGATCGGACTCCCATCGACACTGAAGGCGATCCCGCCTGCCATCTTCACGCGCAATCCCGTCGCGGTCACGATCACGTCCGCCGGTATGGTAGCTCCCGATACCAGCCGCACGCCTTCCGGTACCAAGCGGTCGATGCTGTCCGTTACGATGGAGGCGCGTCCCTCCCGCAGCGCGGCGAACAGGTCGCCGTCCGGGGTCAGGCACAGCCGCTGATCCCATGGCCGGTAACGCGGTGTGAAATGAATACCCGCATCATGTGCCGGCCCGATCGCCTTCTGCGCCGCCGCCACGATATGGCGGGCGACCCGCGTGGGAAAGCGCCGCGCCAGTAGGAAGGTCGCCAGCCCGAGCAGGATGTTCTTCGCCCGGATCAGGGCATAGGCCGATCGGGTCGGCAACCAGCGTCGCAACCGCGTGGCGATCACGTCAACCGCCGGTATCGCCACGACGTAGCTCGGCGAACGTTGCAGCATCGTTACATGCCCGGCTTCTCCGGCCAAAGCCGGCACCAACGTGACCGCCGTGGCGCCGCTGCCGATCACCACCACGCGCCGTCCCCGGTAATCGAGATCGGCTGGCCAGTGCTGCGGATGCACGATCCGACCGGCAAATACCTCTGCCCCTGCCAATGCCGGTGCATGTCCGCCGTCATAGTCATAATAGCCCGCGCATAGATCGACGAATGAGGCGGTCAGCATGAAGGGGCCGTCCGGCCCCTCCCCCTCGATCCGCCAACGGGCCGTATCGCCGCACCACGACGCGGCCGTCACCGTCACGCCGAATCGAATGTGACGATCAATGCCATGGTCATGTGCCGTTTTCTGGACGTAGTCGCGGATCGACGCGCCATCGGCGATCGACTTCTCACCGGTCCATGGCTGGAACGAGAAGCCGAGCGTGTGCATATCCGAATCCGACCGGACGCCCGGGTAGCGGAACAGATCCCAGGTACCGCCGATCGCGTCCCGCGCCTCCAGGATCAGGTAAGACGAACCGGGGCAGCGGGTCTGCAGGTGATAGGCGGCGCTTATCCCCGATATCCCCGCTCCGACGATCAGGACATCGACATGGTCGGGCAATGTCGCGGACGGCGGCTCCATCGGCCGGCCATGCCACTCCGCCGGCGGAGGGTAAAGCCGGCCGGCGGAGGGTTCGTCAGTAGTTCTTCGAATAGCGCACGCTGCCGCTCGATCCGCCGAACGAGCCGGTCGACGTCAGGATGCTGAGTGCCCGGGTCAGCGCGATCTCCAGCTGCGTAGCGGTGAAGCCACGGGCATCGGTGACGATCTCCACATAGATATCGTCGGTCAGATATTTGCCCGCCGCCAGGCTGGTACCCCGCCCGGTGGTGTCATCCGCGCCGAGCACCCGCAGACGGTCGAACCCGGTCGCCGAGCGTAGCTTGCCCAGCGGATTCAGCCCGCCACCACCTGACCCCCGCAGCGAATTGAGCGCGGAGGCCAGCTGGATCGCCTCCATCGCCGACAGGTTCTCGGGATTGGTGCCGAACAGCAGCCGGCTCAACACCTCGTCCTGCGGCAGGTTGGGGGTGGACGTGAAACTGATCTGCGGACGCTGCCCGGTGCCGGTAACGTTCAGCGTCGCGGTGATGCCGTCGGTCGTCGTCGTCGCCTGAATGTTGATGTCCGGATCGGTCAGCGCGCCGCCACGGAAACGGATGACGCCGCGGCTGACCTCGAACCGCTTGCCCGCAAACGAATAGGTGCCGCGGATCAGGTCGAGCCCGCCGGTGATGACCGGCGCCGCCGAGGTGCCGCCGATCCGCAGGTCCATCTCCCATTCCGACTCGAGACCCATGCCCGACACGAACAGCTGATTGTCCGCCCGCACCCGCAGGTCGAGCTTGAACAGGCCGGTCGGTGCCGCCGGCGCAGGTCGATCCGTGGGGCTGGGGGTCCGCATCGCGCTGCGGCGACGAATGCCGGTCAGTTCCGGCACCTCAGCCGCACCCTGCCGGATGATCTGGTAGCGGGCGTTGGGAATCGTCAGTTCACCCCGGATCAGCCCACCCTGCGGACCATTGGTCAGCCGCACGGTGCCGCTGGTCGTCGCGGCCAGCGCATCGCTGTCCGCCAGTCGCGCATTGTTCAGCGTGGCACGCAGATCGATCGGGAAGCCCGAATCCGCCGCCAGTCCGATCGATCCCTGCGCCTCAACCGTGCCGTCGCCCGCTCGTGCCGCCAGCCGGGTGATCTCCAGCCGATCATTGTTGAAGCGCCCGGCCAGCTGCATCCGCGACAGCCGTGTCCCATAGGTTTCGTTATCATAGGTCAGCGCATCGGCCCGGATCACGCCGTTCAGTCGTGGCGCCGAAACCCGTCCCGAAAAATCGGCGGCGACCGCGATCGGCCCCGTCAGTTGCTGCCCCTCCAGCGCCGCGAAGGAGAACAGCAGCGACGACGGCCCGTTATACCGGATGCCGCCCGCCAGCGGTGCGGACATCAACCGCGTCGTCCACGATCCCGACCCCGGCGGCAGCGGCCTGAGCGTCGCCAACATCCGGCCGACCACCGTCTGCCCGCTCTTCACCAGCGCACGCGCCTCGCCACCATCGGCCAGCAGCTTGCCGGCGAAGACGATGTCGACCGGGGTCGACACCGCGGCCAGCCCGGTGCGGCGGAACTGCGCGACCGTAATCCGTGCATCCGCCGTCGGGATCGCCGTCCCGCCCGTCTGCGCATAATCGACGCTGCCGGTCGCCTGACCGGAGATGCCCAGATTGGGCACGAACGCACTCAGCACCGACAGGTCGAGCCGGTCGAGCCGCAGTTGCGCGGTCGTCGTCCGGCCGAAAGCACCCGCGATCCGCGCCGATCCCCGGTCGAAATCGATCCGCGTGGCGGCCAGGCGATAGTCGCCGGCCACCTTGCGGATGCGGGCCGGGTTGGCGGTGCGGAAGTTGATCCCGTTCGCCATGCCTTGCAACGCAACGAGATAATTGTCGGGCGCGAGCCGGGCATTCGCTGCCACGCGGAACGGCACGCCGTTTGATCCGGTCAGCAGCGCCTGCGCGGTGCCGCGGCCGCCGACATAATTCACCTTTGCCCGTGCCGCCTGGATGACGGTGGGGCCATAGCGGGTATCGGCCAGCTGCACGTCGGCCACCACCTGCGGCGCGCGCGGCAGCATGACGATGCTGGCATCGACGATCGCGCGCCCGATGGTGAAGTCGACCGGCCCGGGCAGCTTGGCATTGTAAGCCCGCGCGGTCACGTCGGCACGCTGGTTGCCACCCTGACTCGCCAGTCGGACATTGCCGTTCAGCCCCTGTCCGTTGAACGCCAGCGCCCCCGCAAACGGCCCGGCGGCGGTCTGCACCACCCGTCCGTTGGCGACGATGCCCGCGAACACCACGCGCCGCACGTCGACGGCAAGCTGAGCGCCCGGCCGGACCAGCACGTCCGCGGTGAAGGGGCCATAGTCGGTACCGCCGCTCGCGGTGACGGCATAGGCCCCGTTCCGCCCGACCACCCGCGCCTGCAGATCAGCCAGTCCGACCCCGACCCCCGGCCGCGCCGCACGCAGCACGACCACCGGGTTCGTCGCCGATCCGGTGACCCGCGCCGACAAGGGGCCATATTGGGTGGACACGGCATCGGCGTTCACCGCCACCGCACCGGTGCGCGGATCGAATCGCCCCTGCCCGCGGGTGATGCGGAACTGGGGCGCGTTGAGCCGCAGCCCGCCGAAGGTCACGATACCTTCCGGGCTATATCCAACATCCGCCCGCAGCACGGCATTACCACCGAGGAAACTGCGTGCGCCGTCGTTGAACAGCTGCTTGGTCTGCGCGACAACGCGTCCGGTGATGCCGAACCCGCCATTGGCGCCCGCCACCAGCTTCGCATCGGTCGACAGGTCGATGATGCCGATGGAATCGACGCGGTAGTTATTTACGCGCCCCTTGAGCGCGCCGGTATACCGGCCGGTCTGCACGTTCGCGACGACGATCGCGGTCGCATCGATGTTGTCGGATCTGATCCGCAGATTGTCGGACAGGATGTTCGGCATCGAAATCGCGAAGTCGCCCTGGATGGCGACATTGTTCGCCAGCCCGCCGACCGCCGCATTCAGCCCGGTCACGCGCCGCGCCCGTGCCTTCACCGGCACCAGGATGCGATCGGCATTCACCGTCGCCTGCCCTTCGGCATACAGGTTCTGCGCGGCAATATCGCCGAAGCCCAGCGTGGCGGCGGCGATCTTGTAGTCGACCGTCGGCGTTGCGAACGCGCCGTCCAGCACCACCCGCGCGGTGACGTCGCGACCATTGACGTTGGGCGCGATGACCCCCGGCGTCAGCAGCTTCGCATCGACCGCGAATTGTCCGAACCGGCTATTGGCAAGGTCAAGCACGCCGCCCGCATCCACCGCCAGCGCGCTCGATTGCAGCTTGATACGCGTATCCGCCCGCCGCTCGTTCAGTGTCGTGTCGATCGCCACCTGCAAGGCCGGGGCGGTCAACCGCTCGACCGGTCCCGCGAGATAAAGTCCGGGGCGGGTGGTGCCGCGCACCTCGATATGCCCCGATTTGGCGGTGAGCCCCAAGTTCGCCAGTTCGCCGTCGCCCAGCCGCGCGATCGCGCGCCCCTGCCACGCCGCCCAGCCGCCGCGCCCGTCGACCGACAGCGCCAGTGGTTTCGTCAGCCCGCCCATCGTCGCCACCAGGCCACCGACCGGGGCCTGCAGCTTCACGTCGACGTCCAGCTTGTTGTCGTCCGGCACAGCATCCAGCTTCAGCGCCAGACGATCGCCACCTGCCACGCCCGGCGCCCGCAGCGCGGTCGCATTGCCCACCAGTTGCGCGCGCCGATCGGCGATATGCACCACGCCGTCGATCGACAGCACATGCGGTTGTCCGGTAACCGGTGCAGCGATTGCGAAACGCCCGATCCTCATCCGGTTCACGTCGATGTCCAGATCGGGAAGCAGCGGCGCGTCGGGGTCGCTGGGGGTCGGCTTCAGTGCGGGCCGCCGCCGCAGATTGACCGCGTCCGCAACCAGTTCGCGCACGTCGACATGATTGCTGGCAAACGCGAACGGGCGCCAGTCGACCGCCAGTTTCGGGCTGTCGAGGAACACGCCCTGCGGATCGCTCACCCGCAGGTCGCTCAGCGTCATCCGGCCATAGAGCGATCCGTCGATCCGCCCCACCTTGATGTTCAGGCCCGATGCGGTCGTATACCCGCCGATCTGGTCCGCGACGAAGCGGCGGCCGGGATCGGTGTTGATCCCGAACAGCACCAACAGCGCCAGCGCCACGACGCCCGCCGCCGTGATGGCGACACCCTTGGCGATCCGCCGCCACACCGGCCGCTTGGCGGGGGCGACGGTGCCGTCCGGCGCAGTATCATCCACCATCAGAATGCCTGCCCGATCGAGATATAGAGGGCGATCTTGCCGTCGCCGGGTCGCGGATTGAGCGGGGTCGCCACGTCGACGCGGAACGGCCCGAAATTGGTGTAGAAACGCCCGCCGATCCCTGCGCCCCAGCGCAAGGCCGAGAAGGTCGGTAGCGAATCCTCGTAACTGTTGCCCGCATCCACGAACGGCACGATCCCGAAATTGCCGAAGCGGTACCGCGCCTCGACCGCGAATTCGTTGAGCGAACGACCGCCGACGGGGTTGCGCTTCGCTTCCGGATCAGCCGGATTCACTGGCTCGAACGGCCCGAGCCGCTGATAGCCGTAACCGCGCACCGACCCGCCGCCGCCGCCGTAATAACGCCGCGAGGGTGCCAGTTCGTCACGCGAAATGCCTTGGACCGATCCGGCACGGGCGCGCCCCGCGATCACCAGCCGGTCGTTGATCGGGTAATAGACGGTGCCCTCCACCATCGTGCGGACATAGGGGCTCACCCCACCGCGCACCGACGTTTCCGGGCTCAGATTCAGTTTCAGGCGGTAGCCCCGCGTCGGATTGAGCAGGCTGTCCGACTGGTCGAACACCACCTGTCCCGGCAGGGCCGCGATGAAGAACGTGCCACGCCGCCGCCGGTTGAGGTCGAAATCATACACGTCCTCGTTCGTGCCGGTCAGTTCGCCGCCATAGGAATAGGTGAACTTCTTCTGCCAGATCGGTGTCGAATCGTAGCTCCACCGAACCGCCAGCGTGCCGATATAGGCCTCGTACGCGTCGTAATTCTGGTGACTGGCATTGGCGATGATCGAGAAGGTGCGGTCGCGCCGGCCCGCATTGGACCGGCGGAAGGTTGCGCCCAGCCCCTGTTCCTGCGTACCGCCGACTGCGGTCGCGATCAGTGCCCCTTCGTCGGGGAACAGGTTGCGATGCTGCCAGCTTCCCTCGACCCGCGCGCCCTGCCCCGTCGAATAACCCGCGGTCGCCGCGAGCGTGCGCGCCGGCCCCTTGGTCTGGCGGACCAGCAGGTCGATTTCCTCGGTACCGTCCGGTCCGGCGCGGCCGGTACGCTGCGGCTCCACCGCGACGCTGTTGAACAATCCGGTGGCGACCAGCGCATCGCGCAGATCGTCGGTCAGCCGCGAATCGTACAATTGCCCCTGCTCGAACCGGGGGAAGATGTTCAGGTGATCCAGCCCGAACACGGTCTCCGCCGCCGCGCCGTTCGCCCCCTTGCCCGCATCGTCGCCCATCACCGCGCCCGCGACCGTGGTCAGCCGCCCGAACGACGATCTGGGTCCCGTGTCGACCGGCAGCGTATAGGCGCCCACCGGTTCAGGCCCCTGATCCTCCAGCAGGATGTCGCGCTCCCCGACCTGGACGAAGGGATAGCCCTGTTGCGGCAGCACCAGGCTGACATTGGCTTCCGCCCCTTGGATGCGCGCCGCCTCGATCGGGTCGCCGACCTTGATCGGCAGGTTGCGGCGGATCAGGTCCTCCGGCACCACCGCGGGGGCCTGCACCGTGATCGACGACAGGTGATAAAGCCGCCCGGGCGAGGCGGTGACGATCGCCCGCAGCCGTCCGGTCGCGGTATCGGCGCCATCCGCTGCCGGAACGGCAGCCACCGGGGTCGTCGCCGGCGTGGCTACAGGCGCGGTGGTTTCCGTGGGGGTGGCGGCCGTGGTGACGGTGGCGGCGACGGGGGGTCGTTCGACCACCGACAACGCCGTCGCATCGTAATAGCCCAGCGACTGCATCAGCCGCACCGCCAGTGCTTCGTCCTCCCTGGCCCGCGCCGCCACCTGCGATGCGTTGGCGGCCTTGCCGTCGCCCTCGCGCAGGGCGGACAGCGACTTGAATTCATCATCGAGATTGAGGGCGTCGAGCCCGCGCACCACCGTCTCGTACCGGATTTCCGGGCTGTCGGAATTGGCGATGACCGCATCCTGCAACGGCGTGGCGTCGAACGCGGCGAGTGGAGTCAGCGGCTGCGTCAGCGCCGGGTCCTCGGGTCCGACCGGACCCAGCGTTTCTCCCGGTGAAACCGGGGCGGTGGTCGTTGCCGGCGTCGATCCGGCGGCAGGGATGGCCGGCATAGGTTCAAGCGGCGCGTTGATATCGCCCGACAGGGGCGGCAGCGCCGCACCGAATTCGGCATCGGGCACGATCGGGCCAGTGCCCTGCACGGCGTCACCCGACGTGGTGGAAGCGGGAGCATCCGCCGGTCGCGGTGCGTCCGGCCCGCGTGCGGGAGCGGTGCCGGGGGCGGCGATCTGCGCAGTAGCAGGCACCGATGCCATCAGCGCGACGGCTAACCAGTGATGCCGACGGTCGGATACGATCACGCTGTGCAAAACCCCTTTCGAAGAGTGTCGCCGTTTGCCGGTGCTACACCCATCCTCCCTCGCCAACGCGCATCCCGGCAAAGAGTTCAGTCGATTAACCAGATTGCATCCGGGATCGCGCAGTTCCCGCCGACGTTCAGCGCGCCGGCGCACAGCCGATCAGCCCGGCGACCGGTACGATCACCTGGTCCGCGCCGCCGCGCGCGATCGTCAGCATCCCCTGTGGCACGCCACCACCCTCGGTCAGGTCGGGGCGGGTGGTGACGGTCATTTCCAGCCGCGCGGTGATGTCACCCAGCCGATAGTCGCCGGTGCCACCCAGCCCGAATTCGCCGCTGCCCATCTGGGCGACCCGCGCCAGATCGGCGGGCTTCCCGCCCAGCGCCAGTCGCAGCCGCGCCGGATCGGCGCCCGCCACCGCCACCAGCTTGCGGTCGGCCACGCTCCACAGATAGGCCGCGCAGCCGCGCTCGGGCAGCGACTGGCGCTCCAGCGCATCGGGCAGCGGTGACGTGGCGGGCAGCGTGGCAGGTGGGGCCGCGACGGCGGCGGCCTGCAGGGCAAGAAACAGCGCGATCATGCCGACGATCCTATCATCATCAGCCATGCCGGGTAAGCCGCCAGCGCCATCAGCGTGCCCAGCGGCAGCATGTCCGTCGCCATCATCGCCCGCCCCGTCGCCTGCCGGAACAGCACCACGCCCAGTCCGATCAGGCCGGCGGTCAGCATGACGGCGGGCAGCATCCGCCAGCCCAGCCACAGCCCGATCGCGCCGAACAGCTTGGGATCGCCCCCGCCCATCCCCTCACGCCCCCGCCAGCGGCGATAGCCGGCGGCGATGCCCCACAGCAGCGCGAACCCGCCGACGCCGCCGATTAGCCGGTCCGTCAGGGCCGGCGTCCACCCCATGATTCCCGTCGCCACTCCGCCCCCCGCGAGCAGCGCGGTTAGCCGGTCGGGCAACCAGAACGCCCGCCAGTCGAGCGCCGCCAGCGCCAGCAGCAGCCAGCCGAAGACCGCCCCCGCCAGCGCCACCGGCCCCGCCGCGACCCAGCCCGCCGCCGCGCCGATCGCCAGCGCCGTCGCCTCGACCTGCCAGTGCACCGGGTCGATCGCCGCCCCGCATCCCCGGCACCGTCCGCGCAGCGCCAGCGCACTCAGCAACGGCACCAGTTCGGCCGGAGTCAGCGCCCGTCCGCAGGCATCGCAGGCGGATCGCCCGCGCATCACCGACCGATCCTCGGTCCAGCGCACCACCAGCGCCGCGATGAAACTGCCGACGATCGCCCCCAGCACCGCCAGCGCGACGCCCCAGGTCACCGGGTCAGAGACGTTTGCGGACCAGATATCGATATACCCCCAGCACGTTGATCGCGAACAGCACGCCGTTCTGCGTCGCCAGCGCCCAGTCCCCGGTCAGCCACGCGCCGGTGAACCACGCGACGGACGAGGCGACGAACACCACGAACCCCCACCCCGTCGCGACCCGGCCGAGATCGAGCGACACTACCAGCGCCGCCGCCATGCCCGAGATGGAGGCGAACCATTTGACGATGTTGATCGCATTGTCCATGCCGGCCCGTAACGCACTCGCCCGGCGTCGCCATTGATCGTGATCGACTACGGGGCAGGGCGCAAAAATATAGTCTGGAGAGCTGTCATGATCCCCGCCCCGACCGCCAACACCGCCGCCGATCCCGTCGTGATCCTGTCGTTCGCGCGCACGCCGATGGGCTCGTTCCAGGGCAGCCTTGCCGGCGCCAGCGCGACACAGCTCGGCGCCGCCGCCGTCCGCGCCGCGGTCGATCGTGCCGGGGTCGATGCCGCCGCGGTGGAGCGCATCGTGATGGGCTGCGTCCTGCCCGCCGGCCTAGGCCAGGCCCCGGCACGGCAGGCGGCGATCGGCGCCGGGCTGGGCGACCATGTCGAGGCGACGACCGTCAACAAGATGTGCGGATCGGGGATGCAGGCCGCGATCATGGCGGCGGAGGCGTTGGCGGCCGGGTCTGCCGACCTGATCGTCGCGGGCGGCATGGAGAGCATGACCAACGCGCCCTATCTGTCGCGGCGTCATCGCGGCGGTGCGCGGATCGGCCACGATACGCTTCATGACCATATGTATCTCGACGGGCTGGAGGATGCCTATGAACCCGGCCGGCTGATGGGCCATTTCGCCGAGGAAAGCGCGGCGGAATACCAGTTCACCCGCGCTGCGATGGATGATTTCGCGATCCGTTCGCTGCAACGCGCCCAGGCCGCGCAGACCAGCGGCGCGTTCGACCGCGAGATCGTCGCGGTCGAGGTGCCGGGCCGCAAGGGTTCGACCACCGTCGCACTCGACGAACAGCCCGCGCGCGGCGATGTGGCGAAGATTCCCACGCTGAAACCCGCCTTCTCGCGCGACGGGACGATCACCGCCGCCAATGCCTCCTCCATCTCGGACGGCGCGGCGGCGCTGGTGATGACGCGGGCCTCCGTCGCGGAGCGGCTCGGCCTCACCCCGGTCGCGCGCGTCGTCGCGCACGCCGCCCATGCCCATGCTCCCGCCAGGTTCACCACCGCCCCCGTCTTCGCGATGCGCAAGGCGATGGCGCGCGCCGGCTGGTCGATCGACGATATCGACCTGTTCGAGGTGAACGAGGCATTCGCCGCGGTGGCGATGATCGCGATGCGCGACCTGTCCATCCCGGACGATCGCATCAACATCCATGGCGGCGCCTGCGCACTCGGCCATCCGATCGGGGCGAGCGGTGCCCGCGTGCTGGCGACGTTGCTGTCGGCGCTGGCGACGACCGGCCAGCGTCGCGGCATGGCCTCGCTGTGCATCGGCGGAGGCGAGGCGACCGCGATGGCGGTAGAGCTGATCGACTGACACGGCGCGCCGGCGTCGGTTGCTCCTGTCCGGTTACGCCTGTCCGGTCGCCGGGCCGTCGCGGCAGCCATGGTCGTACAGCTGCATCCCGGTCGGCATCGCGCGCGGCTGTGCCCCTTGCGCCACCGCATGGGCTGCAGTCACCGCGCGGCCCAACGCCGCGGTCGGGAACGGCTTGGCCATATAGCCCACCACCAGCGGATTGTCGGTGCGCGAGGGGCAGTTGCCGCTCAGATACAGGCTGGGAATGCCGAACGCGGCCAGTTGCGCCGCTGCCTCCACGCCGCTGTCGCCGTCCGCCAGCCGGATGTCGCACAACGCCAGATCGATCGGCTCGCGCATCGCGATCATCATCGCGCCCGCGACATTTTCGGCCACGCCCACCACCTTGTGTTCGTACAAGGTCAGCGCATCCTCGATCAGCATCGCCACCAGCGCTTCGTCTTCCACCACCAGGATACGCAAGCACTTTCCTTCCACGTCGTCGTCCATCCCGACCTACGTCTCGTTGATGAAATGGATGGTCACGCCCGATCGGTCGCGATCGATAGCGGCATGAAGCTGGCGCAACAGCAGGCCGATCGATCGCGGCACCTCCATCTCGCTCCGGTCGTCGCCGGCCAGCGAGGGGGCGGAAAACCCGACCGCCAGCCTCGTGACCCCGTCCATCGTCCGCAGGCCCACCCGGATCATCTCCAGGTCGCCATTGCCCAGCAGGACGGCGTGGATCGCCAGCGCCAGCGCCACGCCGCGTTCGACCGACAGGCTGTGGATGCCATCGACCAGTACCGCCACGTCATGTCCGACGGTCTGCTCCGCCACGCCGCGCACCAGCGCCTCGACATCCACCTGCCCCAGCCGGTCGGTCGCATAGAGCGGCCGGTGCGCGGTCGCCATCGCTTCCAGCCGGGCGACCGCGCGGCGTTTCGCGGCGAGCGGCGTATCGACGTCGGGCACGCCGAATTCCATGCCGACGATGCTGATCGCCAGTTGCAGCGCGTTGCGCACCCGGTGATTCAGTTCGTGCAGCAAGCGTTCCTGCCGCTCCAGCGCGTTGCGCATATCCGCCTCGACCCGCAGCCGGTGCTTGGCGATCGCGACATAGCTGCACACGATATGGATAAGGCTCAGTTCGTCGGTCTTGAACCTTCCCGCCCAGCGTCGCGCGAAGGCCAGCGTGCCGAGCAGCCGGCCGCCATAGATCAGCGGCGTACAGGCAAAGGCGTCCAGCCCCACATCCTTGGCGAAATCCAGCGCGGGGTCGGGCGACGACTGGATGGCGGTAACGTGCAGCTTGCACCGGTCGCGGGCCGCCACCCCACAGATCGGCTGGCCCAGTTCGACGACGGCAGCGCCCGCTGCATGATGGGGACTCACCCCGCCATGCGCCTCCAGCACCAGCCGGTCGCCATCGAGGCGATAGTTGAAGAATACGTCCAGCTTCAACTCGTCGCAGATCGTCGCGAACAACTCGTCCACCATCGCCGCCGGATCGTCGGCCGCCAGCAGTCGTTCGGCGGCTTCGGCAATGATCGCCAGATACCGTCTGGGCAACCCGTCGTGCAACACAGGCGGATCGTCGTGGATCGCAATGATGCCGCCAGGTTCACGTTCTAGCATGGATCAAGTTCTAGTGGCTGAATCCTTGCCATGCAATGCTGCAACTTCATGGACTTATTCAACCATTTCGGCTTGCTCGACACCCCAAAGCCGTTCGGTTTCGATATAGCCGGTCCGCCCCTCGACATCGAGGCGACACCAGCCATTGCCGGCACAGTCGCTGATCCGCCCCACCACGCCCGGCGCGGCCTGCCACACCAGCGTCGCATCTGCGGCGGGGTGCTTGCGCATCGCTGCCGGCCCCTCGCCCCGCACGATCGCGGTCCGGGTGGTGCGCAGCAGGTTGGACAGCATCCATCCTTCCGCCCCGTCCGGGTCCTGCACCCGCCGCCACTCCTTGAACACCGCGACGACGCGCAGCGGCAGGTCGCGGCGCTGGTACAGCCAGCTTGCCGGATAGGTGCGCGCCGGGCCGGTGCGCATCAGCGCCCGGCCCGGCCCGATCGACCGCCAATAGGGTGGTGCCTGCTTCGCCGTCTGCGCCGTGGCGGGGCGGACAGGGATGGTCGTTCCGCCAGCGGCGGCGATGACGAGGAGCGCGATGGCCGCGATACGCATTGAACCTGTTCCCTCCGGGGCCGATCGTCTCCCTTTCACGAACGCCGCCGCCGATCAACGTCCGTTGACGCGGCGCGGTCCGTCCGCCAAGCCATCGGGCATGTCCGATACGCGCCGCTGCCCTCATCCGCAGGTGGTCGTCACCCGCGAACTGCCCGATCAGATCATGGATCGGATGGCGGCGCTGTTCGATACCGTGCAGCATCGCGGCGACACCCGCCTGACGGCCGATGCACTGCGCGTCGCGGTGGCGGAATGCGACGTGCTGGTGCCCACCGTCACCGATGCGATCGATGCCGCGGTGATCGCCGCCGCCGGGCCACGGCTCAGGCTCATCGCCAATTTCGGGGCGGGGGTGAACCATATCGACCTGCGCGCTGCCCGCGCCCGGGGCATCATCGTCACCAACACCCCCGGCGTCCTGACCGAGGATACCGCCGACATGACGATGGCGCTGATCGTCTCGGTCCCCCGCCGGCTGGCGGAGGGGGAAAAGCTTGTCCGCTCGGGCGAATGGCATGGGTGGAGCCCCGGCGGGATGCTGGGCCACCGGATCGGGGGCAAGGCGCTGGGCATCGTCGGGATGGGTCGGATCGGGCAGGCGGTCGCCGCCCGCGCCCGCGCGTTCGGGCTGTCGATCCATTATCATAACCGGCACCGCCTGCCCGCGATCGTCGAGCAGCAACTGGGCGCGATCTGGCATCCCGATCTCGACGACCTGTTGCGCGCGGCCGATATCGTCACCGTCCACACCCCGCTGAACGACGACAGCCGCCTGCTGATCGATCGCCGTCGCCTCGCGCTGCTGCGCCCCCACGTCTACCTCATCAATGCCAGCCGCGGCGGCATCGTCGACGAGGAGGCGCTGGTCGACGCGCTGGAGGCGGGGCACCTCGCCGGGGCCGGGCTCGACGTCTGGGAACATGAGCCGCGGATCGACCCGCGCCTGCTCGCCTTGCCCAATGTGGTGATGACCCCGCATATGGGCTCCGCGACCATCGAGGGGCGGCTGGCGAGCGGGGAAAAGGTGATCCAGAATATCCGGATGTGGGCCGACGGTCACCGTCCCCCCGATCAGGTTCTGGACGGCTGGGCATAGATTTCGCAGGCGAAACAACGGGAACGATTGATAGCGCGCGGCTTTAGAAGGGCGTCTCCGGACCTCATCAGCTACGCATCAACAGGAGTTTCCCCATGAAGAAGATCGCCATGTCCGCCGCCCTCGTCGCCGCCGCCGTATCGATGTCGGCCTGCTCGACGCTGCGCGGCGCTGCGATCGGTGGTGCGGGCGGGGCCGGTGTCGCCGCGGTCACCGGCAAGGACGTCGGCAAGGGGGCGGCAGTCGGCGGCACTGCGGGTGCGGTGGTCGGCACCGTCGTCGACTGACGCCGTGAAGGGAGGCCCGGTCGATCGCCGGGCTTCCCCTCATCGATACCTGAGGACCTGTGGTCACGGCCGACGGCGGCATCGATCGCCGCGATAGGTCTACCTCAATTCGCGCCAGCACCCTGCTGGTCGGGCGCGACAGGCGTCAGTTCGTAGACCTCCATCATGTTCCCCGCCAGCACCAGCCGCCACCGGAATGCGCCGATCCGCTCCATCACGCCGATCAGGTCGCGGGTGGCATCGACGCCATAACCCAGCGATACGTCACCCGCCCGCCGCTGCCGCGCCCCCAGGAAGATATATCGGTCCCGTTCGGGATACAGCCAGCCGCCGGGCAGCGCGGTGCCGGTCTGCTTGGTAAAGCTGACCCGCTCGCCCGTCTCGCCCCCGACATAACAGAAGAACGGCTTGCCCGCCTGAACCAGGCCGCGTGCCAGCGTTACCGAGCGACACCGGTACGACCCCGGCGGCAGCGCGGGATGCGCCAGCCCCGCATCGGCGCGCAGCAGGTCGCCTTCGCCCCGTAACGCCGCGGCCCCGCGCCGCCCGACACCGGCCCGCGCGGCGGCCCATCGTGCGGGCAGCGTATCGATCCGCATCGCATCATCGGGCCGGATCATCGCGCGCCAGCCGGACACCGGCTTCATCTCGACCGTGGCAGCCTCGGCCACGGCAGTCCCGCCCATGGCAGCTGGCCGATCACGGGCGGCACACCCCGCCAGCACCGGCACCGTCAGCAAAGCCAGACCGATGATCCGCTTCATTCGATACCTTTCGCCGGCGGGGCCGACCGTCTTCATGGATAGGCCCGTCACTGGTGCCGCCGACGCGCCGGAATCATCGGCCAGCGGACACCCGTCACGTCATGCGGGTCGATCGTAAACAAAGGATGAAGACCGGCACGACCCGCGCCCGCGTCAGTCACCCGTCAGAATGCGATCCACCAACTGCTTTACCGTCGGCACGAACCCATTGGAATAGAACGGATCGCGCTTGAAGTTATACGCGGCATGGCCCGCGAACATCAGATTCTGTTCGGTGTCGCCGCCATGGGCGATATCCTGCAGCGTCTTCTGGATGCAGAAGCTGCGCGGATCGGCCAGCCGCCCGGTCGAATTGGTGTCGGTATCCGCCCAGCTGGAAAACAGGCACTGCGACAGGCAGCCCATGCAGTCCGCCTGATCCTTGCGGATCTCCCCCTTTTCCTGCGGGGTCACGAATACCAGCGTGTTGTCCGGCGTCTTCAGCGCATCGGTAAAGCCCGCGCCGAACCATTCGCGCGCGCGCAGCAGATCCGCCTGGGTCACCCAGAAATTCTTGCCCTTCACCCCGACATCGAGCTGGAAGACATGATCGCCCCCCTCCTGCATCGAGAACGCGACCTGCCGTGCCGATCGCCCCTCCAGCGCGCGCAGGAACGGGTTGCGCACCGCCGACGAATAGAAACCGGTCGGCGAAAAGCGATGCAGCAGCACCTGCCCTTCCTCGATCTCCATCAGCCGGTTCTTCCACCCCTCCGGGATCGGGCTTTCGCGGGTCAGCAAGGGGCGCGTGCCGTACTGGAACGCGATCGACCCCAACTCGGGATTGTCGATCCACTCGTTCCAGTCGCGCAGGTACCAGACGCCGCCAGCCATCACGATCGGTGTCGAATCGGGAATGCCGCCCTCCCGCATCGTATCGCGCAGCGCCTTCACGCGGGGATACGGGTCCTCGGGCTTCAACGGGTCCTCGGCATTGGACAGGCCGTTATGCCCGCCCGCCAGCCACGGGTCCTCGTACACCACCGCCGCCAGCCATTCCGCCGCCTTGGAATAGGCGCGTTTCCACAGCGCGCGGAACGCCCGGCCCGACGACACGATCGGCAGATATGATACGCCGTAGGACGAGGTGATCTCCGACAGCTTGTACGGCATCCCCGCACCGCAGGTCACGCCCGCCACCAGCCCGCGCGTCTGTTCCAGCACGCCATGCAGGATGCGCGGCGCGCCGCCCATTTCCCACAGCACGTTGATGTTGATCGCACCCTTGCCGCCGGCGATGTCGTAGGCGCGCTTCACCTGTTCGACCGCGCCGTCGATCGCGTAGCGGATCAGTTCCTCGTGCCGCGCCCGTCGGGTCAGTTCGTGATAGATCTGCGGGATGATCTTGCCGTCGGGATCGTAGCTGTCGGCATTGACCGCCGACACGGTGCCGATCCCGCCCGCCGCCGCCCATGCACCGGCGGAGGCATGGTTGGTCGCGGCGACGCCCTTGCCGCCCTCCACCAACGGCCACACTTCACGGCCGGCATAGGTGATGGGCTTTAGACCTTTGAACACGGACGACGATACCTTTCCCGGCAGTAAAACGACGTGACGAACCAACCCGCTCTATAGCGACTGGGGGCCATGGTGCGAGCAAAACATGGATCAGCCCGCCATGCTCAGGAAAGCGCGCCCGGCCGCCCCAATACACCTTCATACAGCGCACGATACCGGGCGATCATCACCCCCTCGTCATACTCGGCCACGGCCTTCGCCTGATTGGCGGCACCCACCGTCCGTCGCAGGCCGGCGTCGTTGACCAGCGCCTGCATCACGTCGCGCAGCCGCACCTCGGTCGGCCATTCGGCGATGAAGGATGCATTTTCCGCCGCCACCATTCGCCGCACGTCGCCCACCGGCAGGCTGGCCACGGGCAGTCCGGCCGCCATCGCCTCGATCACCGCGGTCGGGAACTGTTCCGCACGCGACGACAGCGCGACCAGATCGAACCCGCGCAGGAACCGATAGGGCCGCTCGACGAAGCCCGGCATCACCACCCGGTCGGCGATCCCCATCGCCGCCGCCGCGCCTGCGATCATCGCCCGCTCCGGCCCCTCCCCCACGATCACCAGCCGGAATTTACCGGACAGACCGCCCGCTGCGCGGACCAGCGCGGACAGGTTCTTCATCGAGGTCAGTGCCGCGACCGCACCGATCACCACCTCGTCCTTGCGCCGGACGAAGCCGGGGATCGCGCGGGGATCGGGATCGGCGGCGTAATGCCGGGTGGCGATGCCGGTGACGATGCGGTGAACGCGCGATCGCGGCTGCTTCCATGCGCCCAGCGCGATCCCCTCCAGCGCCTCCGACGGCACCACCAGCCCCTGCGCCGCGGACAGCGCGACGCGGCGGTACAGGTTGCGCTCGATCTTCAGCCCCGCCGCTTCCTCCGCGCCAAAGCCGTCCTCGTGATGGATCAGCGGCGGCATGTCCTTGCCGAACACGCGCCGTGCCATCGCCCCGTCGATCGCGCCCCAGCCATAGGTCAGCACCAGATCGTAGCGCCGCATCATCCGCGCGATCGCCTCGTACCGCGCCACCGCAGGCTTGCCCCCCAGCGGCGGTGGGTCCTGCGCGATCTCGTAGCGTACGCCGGCCGGAATCAGCGTCTGCGCGTCCGTCGCCGCCGGATCGGCGGAGACGATCACGTGCCGGGCGCGGCCGCCCCACGCCGCCATCAATCGCGCGGCGCGTGCCTCCTTGCCGCCGATGTCGAACGATCCGTGGAGGTGGAGGATGGAAAGGGGCGCGTTCATATCGGTTCCGATAATCGATTCGGATGCCATTGCCACCTATTGCGTGGCGGGATCACCTGCGTCATCCTCCGATGCTCCACGGGACGACCACGGGAGAAACCATGATGATGAAGACCCTTATCGCCTCCGCCAGCGCCCTCGCGCTGTCCGCCACGCCCGCCCTTGCTGCGGCGGCCAACCCTGCGGCCTCGTTATCGGTGAAGGCCACCACCCGCGCCGCCACCCCCGCCAAGCGCGGCAACAAGCTTGCCGCCCCCGGCGCGATCGTCGGTCTCGTTCTTGCCGCCGCGGTCGTGGCCGGCGGTGCATTCATCATCGCGGACGACGACGACAGCGACAGCAACTAAGGCTCATATCCAGACGGGAAGGATCGGCCCCCTATACCGGGGCCGGTCCTTTCGCGTAATGGGCCCGAACGAACCTATATCGCCTCGCCCGCTGCGATCCGCCGGATGCGTTCATCGAAGCGGGCCTGCGACCGGCGCATCCAGCGCCGCACCCCGGCCGCGATCATCCCGAACCCGATCATCAGCATCGCCCAGGTCGCCGGTTCCGGCACGTGCGACATCGCCATCGCCGTATCCACGGGTGCCGATCTGATCGCCGCCGCCGGCCGCACCGCGATGCGCGTGATCGCGCCCACCAGTGTCACCCGCTCGCCATCGCCAGCTCCCCGCACCGATCCGATCGTATGCCCGGCCGCGTCATAGGCGGTCAGCATCGCGCCGTCTTCAGCCGCCAGCAGCGAGAACGACCGCGTGGAGGTCGGCCGCCCCGGATCGGCGAGATCGACGAACAGGATATCCGCCGCCCGTCCCGCGCCGCACAGCGCCTCACCCGGCCGCGTCGTGCAATCGGCGAAGGCGGTGCCAGACCGATCGACCGGCATCCGCACGATATCCGCTCCGGTCGCGGTCATACTGGTCGCGGCGGCGGTCCCAAACACCGCGCCGGGCCACACGGCCGCCGCCGGTGTCGTCACCAGCCCGATCGCCGCCACTGCCAACCCGAACCGCATCGATCCCCCGATGGATGTCATCCCCTAGGTGGCTTAATCGATCGTTCAGCAAAGCTCAATCGCCGCCGGCGAAGACGCCTGCATCGATATGGGTTACGCGGCAGGCCAGATCGGCCTCGCCGCTCGCCACGATGTAATGATCGCCCGCCGCAACGATACCGGTCGTGAAGACGACGTCGCTGACATACATCTGCTCCTGCAACGGTTCGGTCAGCGCCGGTGCAGCCTCCAGCAGGGGCGCGTGCTGCGTCCGCACCGTGATCGACGGATCGTCCCGGTCCAGGATCGACCAGTAGGTGCGATAGATACCCACCACCCCCGACGGCTCCACCCCGTGCCACAGGGTCAGCCAGCCGTCGTCGATCAGGATCGGCGGGGTACCCCCGCCCATCCGCGCGGTTGCCACCGTCGCCGCATGGGGGCGGATGCCGGGCTTGTCATACGGTTTCCAGTGCAGCGCATCGGGCGAGGTGGCCAGGTTGATCGACGGTCCCGCCCGCCATTCGCTGCCCGGCGGATAGGCGAAGTACAGGTCGCCCAGCGGCCGGGTCTGCGCCCAGTATTTGCCGCCGACCAGCCCTTCGAAGATCAGCATGTCCTTGTTCTGGTGGTCGAGGACGATCCCCTCCAGCGTCCAGTCCATGGCGTCCGTGCTGGAATATAGCGTGGTCGAATGGCGTTCCGGGCTGACCGAACAGGTCGTCATCAGATACCGGTCGCCGACCCGGCTGATCCGCGCATCCTCGATGCCATAGCATTGGTAATCGGTCGCCGGCGCGATCGCACGGTCGTAATGCACCGCGACCACCGCCGTGCCGTCCGCGTTCAGTTCGACGGGCAACAGCCAGGACAGGCTGGTCAGCGCCATCACCTTCCATCCGCCGCCATGCATCATGAACTTGCGCGGATCGGCGGTGTCGACCATTTCCAGCGGCCACGCATCGAGGTGATAACCGCCCGCCGCCCAGCGGATTGCATGGACGTGCCCGTCGAACCTCGGCCGGCGCAGCGCCTCCGCCACCCGCACCATCATCAGCAGGTTGCCGTTCGGCAGCCGGGTCAGCCCGGGATTGAACGCCCCCAGCACATAGGTGTCCGCCCCCAGCTTGCCCGCCAGCGGCGACCGCGACAGATCGACATCGTCGGGGGTGAAGACCAGTGCATCGAATCCCATCATTCGCCCTCCTGTGCGCGCGGCACGATCACCAGTTGCTGCACCACCGTCCGCGACGGTTGCGTCAACAGATAGTGGACGCCCACAGCGATATCCTCGGCCCGCAGCATCGTCTCGTCCCGGATCATCGCCCGCTGTTCGTCGGGCGGCAGGTCGGGTGACTGCATGTCCGATCCCGTCTTGCCCGGCTCGACCAGCGACACGCGGATGCCCTTTGGCCCAAGCTCGCGGCGCAGCGCCGCGGCGAAGCCGGCGATGCCCGCCTTGATCCCGGCATAGATCGTCGATCCCGGCCCCAGCACATGCGCGCTCATCGATCCGATCAACACCAGATCGCCGACCGGCACCAGCCGTTCCGATACCGCCTTCGCACCCATCAGATACGCGGTGAAGTCGACCGCGATCGCGCGTTCGATCGCCGCGGCGTCCATGTCGGTCAGCCCCTCGGCAGCGACCGCGGCGTTCATCACCGCGATGTCGATCCCGTCCAGCGCCGCCTCGCCCGCCGCGACGAACCGCTCCACCGCCCCCGGCCCGGCCAGATCGATCGCCATCCCGTCGCCCGTACCGACCTCGCGGATGTCGGCCAGCGCCTCCGTCAGCGCCGCCTCCTCATGCCCGCATATGAACACCTTGGCCCCCTCGGCGGCGAGCAGCACCGCGATGGCACGGCCGATCCCCGTCGTTCCGCCGGTCACGATCGCCCGCCGCCCGGTCAGGCTGCGGCGCGCGGTATGGGTATCGGCGGGCTTGGTCATCGTCGCTCCGGGGTCGGGGTATGCCCCCAAGACGAACGCGATGTCCCGCGGTTCCGGCCATGGACCGGTCGGATTGACCCCGGCGGACGCGATACCTACGATCGGGCCGGATCGGAGAGGGCATGACCATCTGGAAGATCTTCGTGGGCGGCGGGGGCGACGACTGGTTCAGCCATATCGTCGAAACCTATCATGCCGAATATGCGAAGATGAACCCGGATTTCTCCTGCCGCTGTTTCAGCTGGACGGAGGGCGATGCCATCCGCGCCTTGCTGAACGGCGAGGCGAAGGGCGGCAACGTCACGCTGGTCGGGCACAGTTACGGCGGCGACACCGCCTTCTGGGTATTGAGGGACACACCGAACGTCGACCTACTCGTCAGCATCGATCCGGTCGGACGTTTTCAGCGCAGCTGGGCCGCGATCCGCGCCGACGTCGGCCTGTGGTTCAACGTCCGGGCGGAACCGTCGTCGGACAACCGGTCGTTCGACGATACGATCGCATGGGCGGGGCGCAAATATCCGCGTCCGCCGGCCATCGGGCAACCGAACGCCCCCAATCACAGCGTCATCGCCAACCGGACGCACGGCGATTTCCGCGGGATGATGCGCGATACCGTCGGCGGGGTGAGTGGCCGGATGCTGCTGGGCGGCCATCATGTCGGCTGACGCCTCCTCCCGCCGCGCCGGCCGGCGCCCGATCCTTCTCGTCCTTGCGATCCTGCTCGCGCTGGTCGCGGCGGTGGCCGTCTGGGCGCTGGTCCCCCGCGATCTCGGCCCCGTCACGGTCGAACGGGTGCGGCTGCTCCCCGCCGGCGTGCCCGATGGCGGTACCAAGCCGGCTGCGCTCGGCACTCCCGTCCGGATCGCCGTCACCTTCGCGGTGCCGCAGGATCTGGCGTCGGTCCGCGAACGACTGGGCCTCGGTTATATCGCCGCCCGGCTCGCCGATTGCCGCGACGATGATGCCGCCACGCAGGAGGTGATCGCCCAGCGAGCCGGCTATCTGGGCGACTATGGCCGCGTCACCCGGCTCGGCACAGGTGCGGACGGACGGACCCGCTACCGAGCGGTGTTCGACGACGAACTGACCGCGACGGTCGATCACGCCGCCCGCCGCACCCCGGCCCGCGCCACGCCCGGCGGGCTGTGCCTGTCACTCTATGGCGCCAGCATGTGGTTCCGCCATGCCACGTCGCCTTCGACGCCAATTAGCTCCTGACCGGCACCGCATTATTTTTATAAATATTGATTATCAGAGTTTTTTGTCAGGCTCATCATACCATTCGGTCAGACGAATAAGGGGCGAAGATGCGTCCACGCTTTTCCCGATCATCCGTACTCGAGCAATTTTGTTTTGCCAGCGGCCTACCTTTGGCTCGTACAGCGATGCACCGATCTTGTAGCTTGACGCGGTTCGACTGACATTACGCAAGCTTACGATGGCAATTGGCCTTTCACCGGAGACATTCGTCCGATCGAGCAGGTTTTTCAGCGACGAAACTCTGGCATCATTGGAAAACTGTCCGATTACGTCATCGGCGGCAATGCAGCTTTTTGTTTCACGACATTCCGCTTCGGCGTCACCAAGCCCCGATATGATGAACTTTCCGCCCAGTTTACGCTCTAGCCCCATCAGGAACATACGGCGGGCATCAGAATCGATATTCACTTGTTCCACTTGGACTGCGGGAACACTCAAGGCCAATATCAATGAAACGAACATGATCTGGTTCCTTTATTTAGGTATCACAGTATCCTAACGTCGAAACGGCGGCGGCGTCGCCATTTTTCCACTGAAACGGCCCGGCATATAAACGACTGCAAGCTGTTACAGGAGGTGCTTTGCCTCATTAAATTCAGCATCAATATGCCTGTTGGCAATCTGAATGCAGCCTTGCTGGATTTCATAAAATCACAGATTGTTCAGTCCAGCCGCGCCAGCCAGCGACGGATCGCCGCATCCGCCACCGGCTCGTCCAGCATCGGCGCATGGCCGACCTCCGCCACCGTCACCCGCTCCGCGTTCGGCAGCGTGGCCGCCATCCGCGCCATCGCCGGTTCGCCCAGCAGGTCGGATCGTTCGCCGCGCACCAGCAGCACGGGCATGTCCGCCAGCCCGGCCAGCGCGCCCCACATATCCGGCCCCGCCTCCGCACCCGGCACGCGGAACGGCTCGGCGATGCGCAGGTCGTAATCCAGCACGATCCGCCCGCCGCTCGACAGCCGGTACAGTCGCTTGGCCATGCCCAGCCACTGTTCCAGCCCCCAGCCGGGGTAGACGTCGCGGTTGTTCTCCTCGATCGTCCGGGCCGCATGCAGCCAGGTCGGGCAGCTCGATCCCCGGCCGACATAGCCGCGGATGCGTTGCAGCCCCGCCGCCTCGATCTCCGGGCCGATATCGTTCAGCAGCGCGCCGGCCAGCCGCCCCTTTGCCGGTCCCGCCAGCAGCATCGTCACGATCCCGCCCAGCGACGTGCCCACCGCCGCGAACCGGCCGATGCCCTGGTCCGCCAGCAATGCCTCGACATCCTGCACATAGGTGAGCGGGACATAGGACATCGCGTCCTTGGCATAGCCGCTTTCGCCCCGACCGCGGAAATCGACCGCGATCACCCGCCGCTCCCCCGAATGCGCTTCGGCGAAGGCGGCGAAGTCGCGGGCGTTGCGGGTCAGCCCGTGCAGGCAGACCAGCGGCACCCTGGCGGGATCGCCGGGATAATCGCGCGCGTGGAGCCGCACCCCGTCGTTCGACCACCAATGTAGTTTTGCATAAGCGGCCATGTTGCGGTTCCCGTGTTCGACCACCCATATCGGCGGATGCCCTTCTCCCCGCAAGCATACCGCCCCGACTGGCCCATCCTCTCGTTGGGCGACGCCTTCTACGATCCGGTCGCGGCGGCCGACTTCCCGGAAACGATCCTGCGTTTCCGCAATGATCGCGCCGCCGCGCAGATCGGCCTCGCCGACCTGACCGACGACGAGTGGGCCGCGCATTTCGGCCGCTTCGTCCCCCTGCCCGGCACGCTGCCGCAACCGCTGGCGCTGCGGTATCACGGCCACCAGTTCCGCCAGTACAACCCCGATCTCGGTGACGGTCGCGGCTTCACCTTCGCACAGCTCCGGGACGATCGCGACCGGCTGATGGACCTCGGCACCAAGGGATCGGGGCAGACGCCATGGAGCCGCGCCGGTGACGGTCGCCTGACGCTGAAGGGCGGCGTCCGCGAAATCCTCGCGACCGAGATGCTGGAGGCGCTGAACGTCCCCACCTCGCGCACCCTGTCGCTGGTCGAGACGGGTGAGGAACTAATGCGCGGCGACGAGCCCTCCCCCACCCGCTCCGCCGTGCTGGTCCGGCTCAGCCACGGCCATATCCGCATCGGCAGTTTCCAGCGGCTCGCCTATGAACGTGACGAGGCGTCGATGCGCGCCCTCGTCGCCTACGTCCTGCGCCACCTGTACGGCGAGGACAGCGACGATCCCGTCCGCCTGCTGACCCATGTCGTCGATCGCACCGCGACGCTGGCGGCGCGCTATATGGCAGCGGGGTTCGTCCACGGCGTGCTCAACACCGACAACATCAATGTGACCGGCGAGAGCTTCGATTACGGCCCGTGGCGCTTCGCACCGACATGGGACCCGGCCTACACTGCCGCCTATTTCGACCATGCCGGCCTCTACGCCTTCGGTCGCCAGCCGGAGGCGATCGGCTGGAACGCGATGCAGTTCGCCAGTTCGCTGCGCCTGATCGCCGACAGCGACCCGCTGGTCGCCGCGCTCGACGGATTCGCCCCCCGGTTCCAGCGCGAACTCGCCGCTGCGATCCTGTGGCGGCTGGGGCTGGCGCCGGTCGACCCCGACACCGACCGCGCCACCGTCCGCGCGGTGGAGCAGGCGCTGCGCACCACCGCCACGCCGATCGACCGCTTCTTCTTCGACGCCTTCGCCCGTCCCGACCTGCCTGCCACCTATGGCGAGCCATGGGCCGCGGTACGTACCGCGCTCGCCGCGCATCCGCCGCGTAGCGACCGTGCCCACCCCTATTGGTCGGGCGAGCCGTGCGGGATGCAGATCGACGAGGTGGAGGCGCTATGGGCGCCGATCGCCACCGCCGACGACTGGTCGCCGCTCCATGCCAAGGTCGCCGCAATCCGGACGATGGCGGCGGCGCTGCGGTGATTAGACAAGCCAGCCGGACAGGGTAAGACACCGCGATGACCGACCTTCTGTCCCATGAACCCGCGACCGGTGCCGAACTGGCCCGCCTGCCCATCGGCAACGCGGACGACGAGGTTGCCGCCGCCCGCGCCGGCTGGGTCGGCTGGGCCGCACGGCCGCTGGTGTTCCGGGTGGAGACGCTGCGTCGCTACGCCAATGTCGTCCGTCAGCGCTACGATGCCTTCGCGGACCTGATCGCGCGCGAAACCGGCAAACCGCTCTGGGAAGCGCGGACCGAGATCGACTCGGTGATCGCCAAGGTCGACATCTCGGTCGCGGCCTATGCCGAACGCACCGCGCAGCGGCGGATGGACGGGCAGCTCGGCGCGCGCGTCGCCGTCCGGCACAAGCCGCACGGCGTATTGGCGGTGCTCGGCCCCTATAATTTCCCTGCGCACCTGCCCAACGGCCACATCGTCCCCGCGCTGATCGCGGGTAACGCGGTGGTGTTCAAACCGTCGGAGAAGACACCTGCCACGGGCGCCTTCATGATCGACTGCCTTCATGCCGCCGGGGTACCCGCCGAATGTGCGCGCCTGCTGGTCGGCGGCGCGGACGAGGGGCGGGCGCTGGCCGCCCATCCCGGTATCGACGGGCTGCTGTTCACGGGCTCGGCCACCACCGGCCTTGCGCTCAACCGTCTGTTCGCCGATCGGCCGGACAAGATCCTCGCGCTGGAGATGGGCGGCAACAACCCGATCATCGTGTGGGACACGCCCGACATCGCCGGCGCGGCGGTGCTGGTGGCACAGTCCGCCTTCACCAGCGCGGGCCAGCGCTGCACCGCCGCACGCCGCCTGATCGTGCAGGACGCGCTGTACGAACCGCTGGTGGCGGAACTCGATCGCCTGATCGGTCGCATCATCGTCGGCGCTCCGCACGACGATCCCGCGCCGTTCATGGGGCCGGTGATCGACAACGACGCCGCCGACCAGTTGAGCGACGCCTTTGTCGACCTGCTGATGCGCGGCGGCCGGCCGATCCGCCATCTGGAACGCCCGGTGCCGGGCCGCCCCTTCCTGACGCCCGCGATGATCGACGTTACCGCCGTGCCCGACCGTCCCGATGTCGAGCTGTTCGGCCCGCTGTTGCAGGTGATTCGCCACGGCGATTTCGACGCCGCCATCGCAGAGGCGAACGCGACGCGCTATGGCCTGTCCGCCTCGCTGGTCAGCCAGACGCCCGAACTCTACGACCGGTTCTGGGCCCATATCCGCGCCGGCATCGTCAACTGGAACCGCCCGACCAACGGCGCCGCCTCCAATGCGCCGTTCGGCGGCATCGGCTGGTCCGGCAATCACCGCCCCTCCGCTTATTATGCGGCGGATTACTGCGCCTATCCGGTCGTCTCCAGCGAAACCGACAATTCCCGCGCCGCGATCGGCATCGGCTTGCGGGACGAATAGAACGTCCCGACCCCCGATGCGTCGAAGGGGCCGGACCGTTCCCATCGACGGCTTGACGATGATGCCATCAAAGCAGCCCCAATCGTCATTGCGAGCGTAGCGAGGCAATCCAAGGCGCGGCGTGTGACGCTCTAGATTGCCTCGCTACGCTCGCAATGACGGGATGGGTTGAACTGCCTCAGGGCGGGGAATCACTTCCCCAGCCAGTCCCCGATCTTCTTCTCCAGCACCGGCATCGGCAGCGCGCCCGTATCCAGCACCTGCGCATGGAATGCCCGCGGATCGAACGCCGCGCCCTGTTTCGCCTGTGCCTGTGCCTTCAGTTTCGAGATCGTCAACTGGCCGATCTTGTACGCGGTCGCCTGTCCTGGGATCGCGATGTACCGCTCCACCTCGGCAGTCGCGTCGGTCTTCGACATCGGCGAATTTGCCAGCATATAGTCGATCGCCCGTTCGCGGCTCCACCCCTTGGCGTGCAGCCCGGTATCCACCACCAGCCGCATCGCGCGCAGCATCTCGTCGCTCAGGCCGCCCATCCGCTGATACGGATCGGTCTCCATCCCCAGCGGCTTCCACAATGTCTCCGCATAGAGCGCCCAGCCCTCGACATAGGCGGTATTGCCGCCGAACCGGATGAACGACGGCAGCGCGGCATTCTCCTGCGCCAGGCTGACCTGGAAATGATGCCCCGGCACCGCTTCGTGCAGGTACAGCGTCTCCATCCCCCAGGTATAGCGGATCGGCAGGTCGTAGGTGTTGTAATAGAACACGCCCGCGCGCGACCCGTCCGGTGTGCCGCCCTGATAAGAGCCGCCCGCATCCGATTTCGCCCGAAAATCGGGGACCGGCCGGATTTCCAGCGGCGTCTTCGGGATCAGCGAGAACTGCTCGCACACCCGCGCATCCACCCGCTTGCCGATCGCCTCATAGCCCAGCCGCACCTCCTCGGCGGTCTTGGGCTGGAACCGCGTATCGGTGCGCAGGAAGGTGAAGAACTGCGCCAGCGTACCCTTGTACCCCACCGCCGCCTGCTGCGCGTTCATCTCGCGCGTGATCCGTGCCACTTCGGACAGGCCGAGCGTGTGGACCGCGTCCGCCGTCATCGGCAGCGTCGTCGACTGCTCGATCCGGTAGGCATACAGCGCGTCGCCACCCGGCATCGCCGACAGCCCCACCGTGTCGCGCGCCCTGGGCAGATATGTGTCCGCCAGGAAATCCCGGATTTTCCGATGTGCCGGCATCAGGACGTCGCGGACCTGCGCGGCATAGGCGGCGGTCAGCCGGGTCCGGTCGGCCGCGGACATCGACGACGGGAACATCGTGACCGGCGCATAGAAGGTCGATCCCTCCACCCCTTGCGCCAGCAGGCCGTCGAACTGCTCGATCATGTTGCGCACGACCAGCTTGGGATGCACGATCCCTCCAGCCATACCCTCTCGGAACCGGGCGATGATGCGATCGTACAACGCGGCATAGGCGGCGTTGCGCGTCAGGTTGTTCTCGTAATCCTGCACCGTCTTGAACGGCGCGCCGCCCTTGCCCGACGCGAAGTCGGGATAGAAGGTCTGGAAGCCGCCGAAATGATTGATCGGCAACGCCCGCTCGATCCGCTCGATCGCCGGGGCGAAGCCGCGCAACGCCACCTCGGTCTGGTTGCGGAACACGTCGTAGGCGATCCGGTCGACCGGGGTCAGCTTGTCGCGATCGATCGCGGTGATCGCCGCCAGATCGGCCTGCGTGTTGCGTTTCTCGATCGCGGTGCGGGCATCGGTCAGATATTCGCCGAAGCGGTCGGCATAGCGCAGGTCCCCGCGAAAGATCGCCTGGATCGGATTCAGCGCCAGATCGCGTTCGTCGCTGTCATGGAACAGCCGCTTCAGCTTGGCGTCTTCCGGTCCGTCGCCCGGCAGTGGCGTCGCCAGCGGGATCGCCTGACCCAGGACGGGCGTGGCGCAGGTGGCGGCAAGCAGCAGAGCGACGGCAACGGTCAGGCGCATGGATTTCCCCTTTTCGATGCAGCCTTTGCGCGAAGTGGAACAGAAGACAATGGATCGTTGCGCCCACCGCCCAAAGCCATGCTACCCCCGCCCCAAGCATCGCTCGATTGCCGCACCTGCACGAAGACGCCATCTGATGGTGCATGGCGACGTTACTCGATCCCCACGCGCGCGGGCGCGTGATCCTCGTCGGGGCAGGCCCCGGCGATCCCGGCCTGCTCACCGTGCGCGCGGTGGAGGCGTTGAAGATCGCCGACATCGTCGTGCACGACGGCCTGATCGACCCCCGGGTCCTCGATCTGGCCCCCGCCACCGCGCAGCGCATCTCGGTCGCCAAGCGCCGTGCCCGCCACACCCTGCCGCAGGAGGCGATCAACGCGCTGATCGTGGCGCATGTGAAGACCGGCGCGATCGTCATCCGGCTGAAGGGTGGCGACCCCTTCATCTTCGGTCGCGGCGGCGAGGAGGTGGAGGCGGTGCGCGCCGCCGGGCTGACGGTCGAGGTGATCCCCGGCGTCTCGGCCGCGCTCGGCTGCGCGGCGGAGGCGATGCTGCCGCTCACCCACCGCGATCATTCGTCGGCGGTGTCGTTCGTGGCGGGCCAGTGCAAGGGGTTGCAGGATCAGGACTGGTCCGGCCTCGCCGGGCAGGGCCGCACGCTCGTGATCTACATGGGCGTCGCCACCGCCGCCGTCATCGCCGACAAGCTGATGGCGGACGGCGTCGCCCCCGACATGCCGGTCGCGGTGCTGGAACGCGGCACGCTGGCCGGCCACCGCGGGCTGCGCACCCTGCTCGCCGATCTCGGCGCGATGGTCGCGCGCGAACGCGTCGGCAGCCCGGCGGTGATCGTCGTAGGCGAAGTCGTTGAATTGTCGGACGCCGAAGACAAGCTTGCCCGCTGGGCACGGATCGCGGAAGAGACCGAAGCATGAGGATATTGACCGGTAACGACCTCGCCAGCGGCGATGTCACCTGGTGGACCGGCACCGGCTGGTCGCGCCATCTGGACGACGCCATCGACGTGGCCGACCAGGGCGAGGCGATCGCCCGTGCTGAGGAAGGCGCGCGCCGCGTCAACGTGCCCTATGTGATCGACGCGACGATGACGGCGGACGGCCCCCGCCCCGCCCATATCAAGGACCGTATCCGCGCGCTCGGCCCGACGGTGCGGCCGGACCTGACGCTCAAACCGGCCGATCCGACCGCGGGAAGCTGGGTGATATGATGCGCGCGAAGACAAAGAAAGGGGGTCACGCGGAGACGCGGAGACGCGGAGGTGTCTTCCCCGGCGCGCAGCGTCCCCCGGAATTACCGGCGGCGTCGCGCTTCCTAGCCGCTGACGCGACCGGAAAACCTTTCTTCTTCTCCGCGTCTCCGCGCCTCCGCGCGAACCATATCTTCTTCACGTCCTCGCGTCCCTACGCGAACCACATTCTTCTTGCGACCGCGCTCCGCCGCGCGACACCCAAGGCCCCCGCTCATGTATAAGTATGACGAATATGACCAGAGCATCGTCGACGCCCGCGTCGACGAGTTCCGCGATCAGGTGACCCGCCGTCTCGCCGGCCAGTTGACCGAGGATCAGTTCAAGCCGCTGCGGCTGATGAACGGCCTCTATCTCCAGCTGCATGCCTATATGCTGCGGGTGGCCATCCCTTACGGCACGCTCGACAGCCGGCAGATGCGGATGCTCGCATCGATCGCGCGCGATTACGACCGTGATTATGGGCATTTCACCACCCGCCAGAACCTTCAGTTCAACTGGATCAAGCTGGAGGATACGCCCGATATCCTCGCAAAACTGGCGACGGTCGAGATGCACGCCATCCAGACCAGCGGCAACTGCATCCGCAACATCTCGTCCGACCAGTTCGCCGGCGCCGCCGCCGACGAGATCGCGGACCCGCGCCCCTGGGCCGAACTCATCCGCCAGTGGAGTACGTTCCACCCCGAATTCAGCTACCTGCCGCGCAAGTTCAAGATTTGCGTCATCGCCGCGGACGAGGATCGCGCCGCGATGCGCCTGCACGACATCGGCATCCAGCTGGTGACGCAGGACGGTGAGCTGGGCGCGCGCATCTTCGTCGGCGGCGGTATGGGCCGCACCCCGATGATCGCGCCGCTGATCCGCGATTTCGTTCCCGCCGACGATCTGATGAGCTATCTGGAAGCCGCGTTGCGCGTCTACAATCGCTACGGCCGCCGCGACAATATGTACAAGGCGCGGATCAAGATCCTCGTCCACGAGATCGGCGCCGACGACTATCGCCGCCAGGTCGAGGAGGAATTCGTCGCGGTCAAGGCGCTCGGCCTCGATCCCCCCGCCGCCGAACTGGCCCGCATCACCGCGATGTTCGCGCCCCCCGCCTTCGATACGGATGCGCCGGACCGGGTCGATCGCAGCGATCCCGACTTCGCCGTCTGGCTCGACCAGAACGTCGTGGCGCACAAGCAGCCGGGCCATGCGATCGTCACGGTCAGCCTCAAACCCGCCGGCGGCATCCCGGGCGACGCATCCTCCGCGCAGATCGACCTCGTCGCCGATCTGGCCGAACGCTACAGTTTCGACGAACTGCGCGTCACCCACGCCCAGAACCTCGTCCTCCCGCATGTCCGCAAGGCCGATCTGTACGCAGTATGGGAAGCGTTGCGCGACGTCGGGCTGGCGGAGGCGAACCTCGATCTCATCACCGACATCATCGCCTGCCCGGGCCTCGACTATTGCAGCCTCGCCAATGCCCGCTCGATCCCCCTGGCGCAAAAGATCGCGACCCGCTTCGCCGATCCCGTGCGCCAGCGCGATCTGGGCGAGCTGAAGCTCAAGATATCGGGCTGCATCAACGCCTGCGGCCACCACCATGCCGGCCATATCGGCATCCTCGGCGTCGACAAGAAAGGCACCGAGAACTACCAGCTCTCGCTCGGCGGCTCGGGCGCGGAGGACGTATCGCTCGGCAAGATCACCGGCCCCGGCTTCGACGAGGACGGCGTGGTCGACGCGATCGAACGGGCGACCGACACCTATGTCTCGCTGCGCGAACCCGGCGAGCGGTTCCTCGACACCTATCGCCGGGTCGGAATGCAGCCGTTCAAGGAGGCGATCTATGGATGACCTGCTGCGCTTCCGCGACGACGTGGCGCATGACGAGCCGGCGGTCACGCTCGACGCCTTCCTCGCCGAACAGACCAACGCCACCGCCGTCCGGCTGGAAGCGGGCGAGGATGCGCGTGCCCTTCTCCCCCATCTCGACCGGCTCGCGCTGATCGAGGTCAGCTTTCCCTCGTTCCGCGACGGTCGCGGCTATTCCGCCGGACGTATCCTGCGCGAGGGCGGCTATACCGGCGAATTGCGGGCGCAGGGCGACGTGCTGGTCGACCAGTTGCCGCTGATGCGTCGCTGCGGCTTCGACAGCTTCGCCCCCGAAGCGGAGATCGATGCGGAGGTGCTGCGCCGCAGCCTCGATCGCTACGACTATCGCTATCAGCCCGCCGTCGATGCGGTCGTGCCCGTCTGGAAACGCCGTCATGGCTGAACCGGTTCGCACGCTCGACACGATCGATACCCGCCCCGCCTTCACCGCCGCCGACGCGGCAGCGCTGGAGGCGCGGTTCGCCGGTGTGCCCGCGCCCGCGATGCTCGCCGAACTGCTGACCGGCGAACTCGCCGGACGAGTTGCGGCGGTATCGTCGTTCGGGGCGGAATCGGCAGTGCTGCTGCATATCGTCGCGGGCGTCGACCGCAGCGTGCCGGTGATCTTCACCAACACCCAGAAGATGTTCGGCGAGACGCTCGCCTACCGCGATACCCTGTCCGAACGCCTCGGCCTGACCGACCTGCGCGTCGTGCGCCCCGATCCGCACCTGCTCGCGGTACGCGACAAGCAGGCGGAACGCTGGTCCTACGATCCGGACGGCTGCTGCGAAATCCGCAAGGTGAAGCCGCTCGCCCGCGCCCTTGTCCCCTTCGACGCCTGGATTTCGGGTCGCAAGGGCTTCCAGGCCGGCACCCGCACCGCGCTGCCCCGGTTCGAGGAGGATCAGGGCCGGCTCAAGATCAACCCGCTGGTCGACTGGGACAAGGCCGCGCTCGACGCGTATTTCGCCCGGCACGACCTGCCCCGTCATCCGCTGGAAGCGCAGGGCTACCCCTCGATCGGCTGCGCACCCTGTACCTCGCCCGTCCGTCCCGGCGAAGACCCGCGCGCGGGTCGCTGGCGCGGGATGGACAAGGTGGAATGCGGCATCCACATGATCGCGGGCAACGGCATCAAGGTCGACGAAGCGGGCCTCTGACGCCCGCGATCCTCAATATCCCGCATAATCCGAGAAGCGGGTGATCGTCGGATCGAACTTCATCGTCACCTTGCCGGTCGCGCCGTGGCGCTGCTTGGCGACGATCAGTTCGGCGAGGCCCGCGGCCGCCTGATAGCGTTCGCTCCACATCGCATGCTTGGTCTGCACATCGGCGCTGCTGCCCGCGGTCGGCATCTCCGGCTCGCTCATCGCCAGGTAATAATCGTCGCGATAGACGAACCAGACCATGTCGGCGTCCTGCTCGATCGATCCCGATTCGCGCAGATCGGACAGCATCGGCCGCTTGTCCTCGCGGCTTTCCACCGCGCGGCTCAACTGCGACAGTGCCAGTACCGGCACGTTCATGTCCTTGGCCAGCGTCTTCAGCCCGCGCGAGATTTCGGAGATTTCCTGCACGCGGTTGTCGCTTTTGGTGCCCGAGGTCAGCAGCTGGAGATAGTCGACCACCACCAGCCCGATCTCGTTATTGTGTCGCCGTTGCAGGCGCCGCACGCGGGTGTGCAGCGCACTGATGCTCAGGCCACCGGTATCGTCGATGAACAGCGGCAAATTCTCCAGCTCCGCCGCCGCCGCCGCCAGTTGCCCGAATTCTGTGCGGCTGATCTTGCCCATGCGCAGCGATTCGGAACTGATCTGTGACTGTTCGGCCAGAATACGCGTCGCCAGCTGGTCCGCGCTCATTTCCAGGCTGAAGAACGCGACCTTGGCGCCAACCGAATCGGCCGGGGCGATCCCGTCCGCCATGTCGCGCATCCAGCGCCGCGCCGCGTTGAACGCGATGTTGGTGGCGAGCGACGTCTTGCCCATGCCCGGTCGCCCGGCGAGGATCATGAGATCGCTGTGATGCATGCCGCCGATCTTGGCGTTGATCGAATCGAGCCCGGTCGTCACGCCCGACAGGTTGCCGCCCGAATTGAGCGCACGTTCCGCCATCTTGACCGCCATCGTCGTGGCCTGGGCGAAGGTCTTGGTCGCGTTCTCTGCCCCGCCGTCGCCGGCCACCTTGTACAGTTCCTCCTCCGCCGCCTCGATCTGCGCGCGCGGGTTCACCGCCTCTGACGTGTCCATCGCCCGGTCGACCAGCGTGCGCCCCACCGTCACCAGCGCGCGCAGCATCGCCAGATCGTAGATCTGCTGCGCGAACTGCCGCGCGCCGATCAGCCCCGCGCCCGATCCCGTCAGTCCGGCCAGATAGGCGGGACCACCCAGTTCGCGCATCCCCTCGTCCGCCTCGAACATCGGGCGCAGCGTGACGGGTGTCGCCAGCATGTCGGCGGCGCGTAGCGTCTTGATCGCAGCGAACACGCGGCCGTGGACGGGTTCGAAGAAATGCACCGGTTCCAGCCGGTCGACCAGATCGTCGGCCAGCCGGTTGTCGATCATCATCGCGCCGAGCATCGCGGCCTCCGCCTCGACGTTGCGGGGAAGCTGGGGCGCGACGGGGGTCGTGGGTGCGGGGAATGCGAGGGTTGCCATGCCCGGCCCATACCCCCGCGACTCCATCGCTTCAAAGGCCATGTGACGATCAGTGACAGTTTGCGGACACGCCGCTATCCGGGGGCATGGCCGATCCGCGCATCATCGCCGTCGAACTGGACGAGGGCAGCATCGGCTGGCGATCGGCCGATGTCGATCAGGAACGCCGCATCGCGATCTTCGACCTGATCGAACAGAATCATTTCGCGCCGCAACGGGTCCATGCCGATGGCTATGCCGGCCCGTACCGGATCAAGCTGCAGACCGAGGAAGGCCGTCTCGGCATCCACATCCACCGCGAGGATGGGTCGCACCTCGAAACGCTGGTCCTCGCGCTCGGGCGGTTTCGCCGGCCGATCAAGGATTATTTCGCGATCTGCGACAGCTATTACCAGGCGATCCGCCGCGCCACGCCGCAACAGATCGAAACCGTCGACATGGCACGCCGGGGTGTTCACAACGAGGCGGCCGAGATGCTGCGCGAACGGCTGGAAGGCAAGATCGAGGTCGATTTCGACACCGCCCGCCGCCTGTTCACGCTGATCTGCGTCCTCTACCTGCGCGGCTGATCGCCGCCGACATTCGTAAACCGGAACCTCGACCTACATCATGACCGATCCCACCGCTTCCGACCCCGCCGTGACCGCGCTGGTGCAGGCCGCCCGCGTCGCGGCGCTGAATGCCCATGCTCCCTATTCGCGCTTCGCGGTCGGGGCGGCGTTGCTGATGACCGACGGCAGCATCGTCACCGGCGCCAATGTCGAAAATGCCAGCTACGGCCTGTCGCTCTGCGCGGAGACGGTCGCGATCGCCACCGCCGCCGCCGCGGGTCGCCTGCGCGACGTGGCGGCGGTGGCGGTGATCGGCGGCGCGATGGACGATGCCGGCCGCCCCACCGGCACCGTACCGGTCAGCCCGTGCGGCCGCTGCCGTCAGGTGCTGAACGAGGCGGCACAGCTCGGCGGTCGCGACCTGCCCGTGCATTGCGGCGCGGCGGAGGGCGATGCGATCCGCAGCCACCGCCTGTCCGACCTGCTGCCCCACGCCTTTGGCCCCGCCGACCTCGGCATCGCGTGACGATGCCCGCACCCTTGCGCATCGGGCGCGAGGGGATTAAGTGGCGGCCTATCCGACAGCGAGGATGATCCCCCGCGCCGGTTCCCCTGACAAGGGAAACGGCGGCTGGGTTCATGTCTCCCGATCGACCAAACAGATTAGCGGGCGTGACGGTACGTGGCGAAGACGACCCCCATGGAGTTCATCAACCAGGTCAAGACGGAGACCCGCAAGGTCACCTGGCCGACCTGGAAGGAAACGTGGATGACCGGCCTGATGGTCGTCATCATGACCACGATCCTCGCCCTGTTCTTCCTGGGTGTCGACTCGTTCTTCAACGCGGTGGTCAACGCCCTGCTCAAGCTCGCGCAGTAAGGAACAACGCACGATGGCGCGCTGGTACATCATCCACGCCTATTCGGGCTTCGAGGGCAAGGTTCGCGACGCGATCATGGCGGAAGCGACCCGGCTCGGGCTCGACCGTCTCGTCGAGCAGATCGAGGTGCCGACCGAAACCGTGACCGAGGCCCGCCGCGGCAAGAAGATCGCGGTCGAACGCAAGTTCATGCCCGGCTACGTCCTCGCCAAGCTCGATATGACCGATCAGGTCTATCACCTCGTGAAGAACACGCCGAAGGTGACCGGCTTCCTCGGATCGATGGGCAAGCCCCAGGCGATCAGCGAATCCGAAGCGACGCGGATGCTGAATTCCAAGGAAGAAGCCGCCGCCGCCCCGAAGACCAAGGTCAAGGTGGATTACGAGATCGGCGACGCGGTCAAGGTGCTGGAAGGCCCCTTCGCCAGCTTCAACGGCACCGTGGAATCG
This sequence comes from Sphingomonas cynarae, assembly GCF_039537815.1. Classification (NCBI taxonomy): domain Bacteria; kingdom Pseudomonadati; phylum Pseudomonadota; class Alphaproteobacteria; order Sphingomonadales; family Sphingomonadaceae; genus Sphingomonas; species Sphingomonas cynarae. The sequence continues at coordinate 159,051 of NZ_BAABBF010000006.1, forward strand.
CTCGACTTCGACAAGTCGAAGGTATCGGTGTCGGTATCGATCTTCGGCCGCGCCACCCCGGTGGAGCTCAACTTCGAGCAGGTTGAGCGGAGCAAGTAGGGCAAAGCCTTACTTGCGAACGCCGGCCGGCGGGCCGCGAAAACGGTCCCGTTCCGACGTCACGATGCGGCTTTGCCGCAACGTGGCCATTGGCGCTTGACCTTGCCCCCCACCGCGCTTTCGTCTAAGCGCGCCCCCTTCCCGTGCATCTGCACCGGATAGCCTCGCGGGAGGACGTTCGCGTCCGTTCGAACCGCTAAACTTGGAACAGAGAGACAATGGCAAAGAAGATCACAGGTTACATCAACCTGCAGGTTCCTGCCGGCGATGCGAAGCCCGCCCCGCCGATCGGGCCGGCGCTGGGTCAGCGCGGCGTGAACATCATGGAATTCTGCAAGGCGTTCAACGCGTCGACGACGGATATCGCCAAGGGAACGCCGATCCCCACGAAGATTACCGTCTATGCCGATCGTTCGTTCAGCTTCGAGACGAAGACGCCGCCGGCAACCTTCCTCATCAAGCAGGCCGCCGGCCTGAAGTCGGGCTCGAAGGAGCCGGGCAAGGTGTCTGCGGGCAAGATCGCGCGCTCCAAGCTCGCCGAGATCGCACAGGTCAAGATGAAGGACCTGAACGCCAACGACATCGAGGCGGCGACGAAGATCATCGAAGGTTCGGCCCGCGCCATGGGCCTCGAAGTTACGGAGGGCTGATCCATGGCCAAGCTGAGCAAGAAGCAGAAGGCGAACGCCATCAACCCCGAGACGCTGCACGGCGTCGACGAGGCGATCGCACTGGCCCGTTCGAACGCCACGTCGAAGTTCGACGAGACGATCGAGGTCGCGCTGAACCTGGGTGTCGATCCGCGTCACGCCGACCAGATGGTCCGCGGCGTGGTGAACCTGCCCAAGGGCACCGGCAAGACGGTGCGCGTCGGCGTGTTCGCGCGCGGCGCGAAGGCGGACGAGGCGCGTGAGGCCGGGGCCGACGTGGTCGGCGCCGAAGACCTGATGGAGATCATCCAGGGCGGCACGATCGATTTCGATCGCTGCATCGCGACCCCGGACATGATGGGCGTCGTCGGTCGCCTCGGCAAGGTGCTGGGTCCCAAGGGCCTGATGCCGAACCCGAAGCTGGGCACCGTGACGATGAACGTCGCGCAGGCCGTCAAGGACGCCAAGTCGGGTCAGGTCGAATACCGCGTCGAAAAGGCCGGCATCATCCATTCCGGCATCGGCAAGGCATCGTTCCCGGCTGAGGATCTGCGCGCGAACTTCGACGCGCTGGTCGATGCGGTCGTGAAGGCCAAGCCGTCGGGCGCGAAGGGCAAGTATGTCCGCAAGATCGCGCTGTCGTCGACGATGGGCCCCGGCATCCGCGTCGACACGGCGGAAGTCGCAGGCGCGTAAGCCGAAGCGGGGCGCGCGGTACAAGCCGCCCGCCGCTGCGCCAAAGGCGCACGCGCACGGCCGGCCAGCGCGGGTATAACCCGCGACTGACGGCATGGGATTTACTCCCATGCCGGCCCTTGCCGGATAGAATGAAAGGGCCGGGCTAAACCCCGGCCCTTTTCGCATGGATCGCCCGGTTCGCCGCCATCGCCGGATCGCCTTGCCCGACCCCATCCCGTCATTGCGAGCGCAGCGAAGCAATCCAGAGCCCCGCGCATGACGCCCTGGATTGCTTCGCTATGCTCGCAACGACAGCATGGCGGCTTCACGCCACTAGGCTCCAAGACCTCAAAACAGAGAGGCCCGTCATCCCCGACCCCCGCCGTATCCTCGTCGATGCCGATGCCTGCCCGGTAAAGGACGAAATCTACCGCGTCGCGTGGCGGATCGGCGTCGCGGTGGTCGTCGTCAGCAACCAGCATCTGCGCGTGCCCGCCCATCCCCTCGTCTCGCGCATCGTCGTCAGCGACGGGTTCGATGCCGCCGACGACTGGATCGCGGAGGCGGCGGATGCGAAATCGGTCGTCGTCACCGCCGACATCCTGCTTGCCGATCGCTGCCTGAAAGCGGGCGCGACGGTGTTGTCGCCGACCGGCAAGCCCTTCACCACCGCCTCGATCGGCGGCGCCATCGCCACCCGCGCGATCATGGCCGATCTGCGCGCGGGCGGCGATCAACTGGGCGGCCCCGCCCCCTTCGCCAAGGCGGACCGTTCCCGCTTCCTCTCCGCGCTCGATGCGGCGCTGGTGAAGCTGAACCGGTAAGGCACGATGACGTGAAACCCGCCCATCCGTCATTGCGAGCGTAGCGAAGCAATCCAGGGCGTCACGCACTGGGCTCTGAATTGCTTCGCTACGCTCGCAACGACGGGGCGGATCAGACCAATGTCATCCTGCTTCAGGCTTCATCGGCCGGAAAATCGGTCGCCACGCTCGCCGCCCGCCGGCTCTCGATTTCGGCCAGCCGGGCGCGCAGGCGATCGGTCACCGCGTCCATCCCGAACGCGCCCAGCACCATGTGCCGGGGTGGCGTCTCTTCCTCGGCCAGCGCGATCATCGCCGCCGCCGCGCGCACCGGGTCGCCGGGTTGGGTGCCGCTATACCCCCTGGTTGAATCCAGCCGCGCCCCGGCGGTGTCCGCATAGGCATCGATCCGCACCGGCGTCTGGCGCAGCGACCGGCCCGCCCAGTCGGTGCGGAACGGCCCCGGCTCGACGCAGGTCGCGCGGATGCCGATCGGTGCCCCCTCCGCCGCCAGCGCATCGGTAAAGCCCTCCACCGCATGTTTCGACGCGGCATAATAGCCCGACCCCGGAAAACCGACGAGCCCGGCGACCGAGGTGATGTTGATGACATGGCCGCTGCCCCGCGTCCGCATCCCCGGCAGCACCGCCCGCGTCAGCGCGAACAGGCCGAACACGTTCGCCTCGAACTGTGCGCGGATTTCGTCGTCCTCGCCCTCCTCGATCGACGCCTGATAGCCATAGCCGGCATTGTTCACGAGCACGTCGATCCGCCGGAACCGTGCCTCCGCCGCGGTCACCGCCGCCGCGACCTGTGCCGGATCGGTCACGTCGAGCGCCAGCGCCAGCACACGGTCGTCCGCACCATCGGCCAGGTCGGCGACCCGTGCCGCATCGCGCGCGGTCGCCACGACGCGCCAGCCGCGCGCCAGCACCCGCTCGGCCAGGGCGCGGCCGAAGCCGGTCGAACAGCCGGTGATGAACCACACGGGATCGGCAGGAAACGTCATCATTTTTGTCCTTGTCGTCAGGCATCGCCAATGATCGCCGCCCCGCCCCGGTTCCCGCATCCGCCGCCATCGTCTATCGTGCCGCGATGACCCAGCGCACCGGCGGCCGCCTCCTTGTCGATCAACTCGTGGTGCAAGGGTGCGATCGTATCTTCACCGTACCCGGCGAGAGCTTCCTGGCGGTGCTCGACGCGCTGCACGACACGCCCGCGATCGATCTCGTCACCTGCCGGCAGGAGGGTGGGGCCGCGTTCATGGCCTGTGCGGACGGCACGCTGACCGGGCGGCCCGGCATCGCGTTCGTCACCCGTGGCCCCGGCGCGACCAACGCCTCGATCGGCGTGCATGTCGCGATGCAGGACAGCCGGCCGATGATCCTGTTCATCGGCGATGTCGATCGCGCCACCCGCGACCGTGAGGCGTTTCAGGAGATCGACTTCGCCGCGATGTTCGCGCCAATGGCGAAATGGGCCGCCCGGATCGACGACGCGGCGCGCATCCCCGAATATGTCGCGCGCGCCTATGCCACCGCGATGAACGGCCGCCCCGGCCCCGTCGTGCTGGCGCTGCCGGAAGACATGCTGCTCGACCGGGTCGAGGCAGCCGACCGGCCACGGGTGGAGCGGCTCGCCCAGCCGGCCGATCCGATCGCGATGGCGCAGCTCGCCGCTCTGCTCGACGCGGCCGAGCGTCCTGTCGCAATCATTGGGGGCGCCGATTGGAACGACGCGGCCGCGCGCGGCGTCGCCGACTGGGCCACCCGCAGCGACATCCCGCTGGCCGCCGCGTTCCGCCGGCAGGATGCGGTCGCCAATGATTGTCCGGTCTATGCCGGCAATCTCGGCTACGGCCCCGCGCCTGCCTTGGTCGAGCGGGTCCGCGCCGCCGACCTGTTGCTGGTGATCGGCGCCCGGCTGGGCGAGGCGACGACGGACGGCTACACGCTGGTCACGCCGGACCATCCCGGCCAGCGCCTGATCCATGTCCATCCCGATCCGCACGAACCCGGCATGGTCTATCGCACCGATCTGCCCATCTGCGCCGGCATGGCCGATTTCGCCGGGGCGCTCGCCGCGATCGACCTGTCGCCCCGTGCCGAAGGGGCGGCGGCCCATGCCGCATGGCTCGACTGGTCCACCCCCGCCCCGCGTGCCGGCGTGACGCTCGATCTCGGCCCCTGCGTCGCGACGATGCGCGCGGTGCTGCCCGCCGATACGATCATCTGCAACGGCGCGGGCAATTACTCCGGCTGGTGGCACCGTTACTGGCATTATGCCGGACCGGGGACGCAACTGGCACCGACTGCCGGGGCGATGGGCTATGGCTTGCCCGCCGCAATCGCCGCCGCGCTGCGCCATCCGGGCAGGAGCGTCGTCGCGCTGGCGGGGGACGGGTGTTTCCTGATGAACGGACAGGAACTCGCCACCGCCGTCCAGCATGGCGCCGACCTGCTCGTCGTCATCGTCGATAATGGCGGCTACGGCACGATCCGGATGCATCAGGAGCGGGAGTTTCCCGGCCGGATCGCCGGCACGACCCTCACCAACCCGGATTTCGCCGCGCTGGCACGCGCCTATGGCGGATGGGCCACAACGGTCGAACGCACCGAGGATTTCGCCCCCGCCCTTGCCGAGGCACAGACGCTGTCAGGCGTCCGGGTGCTGCATTGCCGCACCGATATCGAGATCATCACCAACCGCACCACGCTGTCGGCGATAGCGGCGAGGGGTTGACCCGATATAACTCGTCATTGCGAGCGTAGCGAAGCAATCCAGAGCGTCATGACATTACCTCTGGATTGCTTCACTATAGTCGCAACGACGAATTAGCCGGACGACATCTTACTCAAAGCAACACCCCCAAATAAAAAAGCCGCCTCGGTTTCCCGGGACGGCTTTTTCAGTCAGTCAACGTCAAGATCAGATCTTGTCGCCGAGTGCACCCTTGACCGAACCCTTGACGTCCTGCCCGGTGCCCTTGACCTGCTGCGCTTCGCCCTCGGCCTGCAACCGCTCGTTATCGGTGTGCTCGCCGATCGCTTCCTTGACGTTGCCGACGACCTTGTTGGCTGCTGCTGCAACCTTGTCCGTGAACTCACCCATGAGAGCCTCCGTTATTTTGCCGACACGCCCACCGCATCGGCTTGATCTGGTTTAAATAACGGCCGGGTTGGGGCAGGGTTCCGTGACAATTGCGTAACGTTCAGATCAGGCCGGCAAGCGGGCTGGACGGATCGGCATAGCGCCGCATCCCCATCCGTCCCGCCCGGTACGACAGCCGTCCCGCCTCCACGGCGGCGCGCATCGCGGCGGCCATCATCACCGGGTCCTTCGCCTCGGCGATGGCGGTGTTCATCAGCACGCCGTCACAGCCCAGCTCCATCGCCACCGCCGCGTCGGAGGCGGAGCCGACCCCGGCATCGACCAGTACCGGCACCCCTGCTCCTTCCACGATCAGGCGGATGGTGACGCGGTTCTGAATACCCAGCCCCGATCCGATCGGTGCGCCCAGCGGCATGATCGCGACCGCGCCGGCATTCTCCAGCCGCTTCGCCGCGATCGGATCGTCGACGCAGTACACCATCGGCAGGAAGCCCTCGTTCGCCAGTATCTCGGTCGCGCGCAGCGTCTCGACCATGTCGGGGTACAGCGTCTTCGCTTCGCCCAGCACCTCCAGCTTCACCAGATCCCAGCCGCCCGCCTCGCGCGCCAGCCGCAGCGTGCGGATCGCCGATTCGGCATCGAAGCAGCCGGCGGTGTTGGGCAGATAGGTGATGCGCTTCGGATCGATGAAGTCGGTCAGCATCGGCGCGTTGGGGTCGGACACGTTCACCCGCCGCACCGCCACGGTCACGATCTCCGCGCCCGATGCCTCGACCGCCGCCGCGTTCTGCGCGAAGTCCTTGTACTTGCCGGTGCCGACGATCAGCCGCGACCGGAACGTCCGGCCTGCGACGGTCCAGCTGTCCTGCGTGACCGGGGCGACGTGATCGCCACCACCGACGAAATGCACGATCTCGATATCGTCGCCATCCTCGACCAGCACGTCCGCCAGCGTCGATCGCGGCACTACCTCCAGGTTGCGCTCGACCGCCACCTTCTCCACCACCAGCCCCATCTCGGTGGCCAGTTGCGCCAGCGTCAGCCCGGCGCTGATACGCTTGTGTTCGCCATTCACGGTGATCGTCACGGTGCCGTCGCTATGGGCCATGTCGCGTTCCCCCCGGTCGCTTCGAGCGGAAGTCGAGAAGCACCGGTCATCTGTAGGGCCGACCCGCATGGACACATGTCTCGACTTCGCTCGACACGAACGGGTAGAAGACCTGCGATCTAGGGGCGCGGTCCGCGCCCCGCAACCGAAAGCGCCCCGACATGGCCGAAAACGCCACCGGCCCCATCTATGTCCTGAACGGTCCGAACCTCAACCTGCTCGGCCTGCGCGAGCCGGAAATCTACGGCCATGACACGCTCGACGACATCGCCGGGATGCTGGAAGACCGCGCCCGCGAACTCGGGCTGGAGATCGACCTGCGCCAGTCCAATCACGAAGGCCATCTGGTCGACTGGCTGCACGAGGCGCAGGCACGCCGGGCAAAGGCCGTGCTGCTGAACGCCGGGGCCTTCACCCACAGCTCGATCGCGATCCACGACGCGATCAAGGCGGTGACGACCCCGGTGATCGAGGTTCATCTGTCGAACCCGCATCGGCGGGAAGAATTTCGCCATATCAGTTACGTGGGACGCGCGGCGAAGGGGACGATCGCGGGTTTCGGGGCGCAATCATATATGCTGGCGCTTGAAGCCGCCGCCCGCTTCTGACAGACGCCCGCGCTTGACAAGGGGAAGGGTCACCATGACCGACGTTAAACCGAACGGCCCGATGCAGATCGATGTCGACCTCGTCCGCCAGCTCGCCGAGCTGCTGGATACGACGCAGCTGACCGAGATCGAGGTCGAGGACAAGGACCGCAAGATCCGTGTTGCGCGCAAGGCGCCACCGGCCGCCGCGGCACCGATGCACTATGCGCCGGCACCGCCCGCCGCCGCGCCGATCCCGGCCGCCGTCACCGCCGAGGTCGCGGCCTTCGCGCCGACTGCCGCGGTCGATGCGGTAAAATCGCCGATGGTCGGCACCGTCTATCTGTCCGCCGAACCTGGCGCGAAGCCGTTCGCCGGCGTCGGCCAGACCGTGGCGGCGGGCGACACGTTGCTGATTGTGGAGGCGATGAAGGTGATGAACCCGATCCTCGCCCCCACCGCCGGCGTCGTCCGTCAGGTGCTGGTCGAAAACGGCCAGCCGGTGGAATTCGACCAGCCGCTGATCGTGGTCGAATAATGCCGCAGATCAAGAAGCTGCTGATCGCCAACCGTGGTGAGATCGCCCTGCGTATCCACCGCGCCTGTCATGAAATGGGCATCAGGACGGTGGCGGTCCATTCCACCGCCGATGCTGATGCGATGCATGTGCGCCTCGCGGACGAGGCGATCTGCATCGGGCCGCCGGCGGCGACCGACAGCTATCTCAACATCCCGAACATCATTTCCGCCGCCGAGATCAGCGGTGCGGACGCGATTCATCCCGGCTACGGCTTTCTCAGCGAGAATGCCCGGTTCGCCGAGATCGTCGAGATGCACGACCTGATCTTCATCGGCCCCAAGCCCGAACATATCCGCACGATGGGCGACAAGGTGGAGGCGAAGCGGACCGCCGGCGCGCTCGGCCTGCCGCTCGTGCCCGGCTCCGACGGCGCGATCTCCGACGTGGCAGAGGCGAAGGTGCTGGCCGCCGACATCGGCTATCCCGTCATCATCAAGGCGGCGTCGGGCGGCGGCGGGCGCGGCATGAAGGTCTGCAATTCGGAAGACCAGCTCGAAACGCTGATGCAGCAGGCGGGGACGGAGGCGAAGGCGGCGTTCGGCGACGCGACCGTCTACATGGAGAAATATCTCGGCAACCCGCGCCATATCGAATTCCAGATATTCGGCGACGGTAACGGGCAGGCGATCCATCTGGGCGAGCGCGATTGCTCGCTCCAGCGCCGCCACCAGAAGGTGCTGGAGGAGGCCCCCTCCCCGATCATCACCCCCGCCGAGCGCGAGCGGATGGGCGGCATCGTGGCGAAGGCGATGGCCGACATGGGCTATCGCGGCGCGGGCACGATCGAATTCCTGTGGGAAGCCGGCGAGTTCTACTTCATCGAGATGAACACGCGCCTCCAGGTCGAACATCCCGTCACCGAGATGATCACCGGCATCGATCTGGTCCGCGAACAGATCCGCATCGCGGAGGGCAATCCCCTGTCGGTCCGGCAGGACGAGGTGCGCTTCTCCGGCCATGCGATCGAATGCCGCATCAATGCGGAGGACCCGCGCACCTTCATGCCCTCGCCCGGCAAGGTCACGCATTTCCATGCGCCCGGCGGGATGCATGTCCGCGTCGATTCCGGCCTGTACGCGGGTTACAAGGTGCCGCCCTATTACGACAGCATGATCGCCAAGCTGATCGTCTACGGCACCACCCGCGACCGCTGCATCGCCCGCCTGCGCCGCGCGCTGGAGGAATTCGTGATCGAGGGGATGAAGACCACCATCCCCCTCCACCAGCAGTTGATCGAGGACCCGGAATTCCAGGCGGGTAGCTACACGATCAAATGGCTGGAGGATTGGCTCGCCAAGCAGGACGCCTGACGGGATGCGGCGATACTGGTGGCTCGCCGGCCCGCCCCTGCTGCTGGCGATGTCGCTGAAGGTCGGCTCGTCGATCGAGGACCCGGTCCGCGCGCTGACCGGCCATTACCTCAGCCGGACCACCGATCCGCAGGGCAAGCGGGTGGACAGCGTGGTGGAGATCGTGCCGATCGCCGCCCGCCACGCCTATGTCCATTTCGACCTTCACGCGCCCGACGGCGCGCGGTGCGAGCTGACGGGGATCGCCGATGCGGTCGGCCCGGCGCTGATCTACCGCGCGTCGCGCCACAGCAGCGCGCCGCAATGCCGGATCACGATCCGCCGGCAGGACGGGCGCCTGACCTATGTCGATGCGGGCGATACCTGTGCCTCGCTGTGCAGCGCGCGCGACGGGTTCGACGGCAGCATGGCGTGGGGCACCCGGCGGCGGATCGCCGATTCCGCCAGGTTGCGCACCTCGCAACCGTTCCTCGATGCGGTCGAGGAATGGCGGCACCTGCGATGAAGGCGACGATCTGGCACCATCCGCGTTGCTCCAAATCCCGTGCCGCGCTGGCGCTGCTGCACGCGGCCGGCGCGGACGTGACCGTGATCGATTACGTGAAGACCCCGCCCACCGCCGACGACCTTGCCCGCCTCTATGCCCGTGCCGGTCTGACGCCGCGACAGGGGCTGCGCGGCGATGCGCCGCCGCTCGCCGACGATACGATCCTCGCCGCGATGGCGGCCGACCCGACGATCATCGAGCGTCCCCTGGTCGAAACCGAACGCGGCGTCGTCCTCGCCCGCCCGCCCGAACTGGTCCGGCGCATCCTGTGATGCCGCAACTATGGGCAACATCCTTTGGAATGCCCGGTTTTCGGGCACCGTCATCATCGCCGATCCGGGCTTGCCGCAGGCAGGCGCGACTGGCACGTAGTCTGCATCGTCCATCATCGGGGCGAGGATCGAACATGCACCGGGGGAAGCCGTGAAGAAGGTCGAGGCCATCATCAAGCCGTTCAAGCTGGATGAGGTGAAAGAGGCGCTGCACGAGATCGGCGTATCCGGCATCACCGTGACGGAGGCGAAGGGCTTCGGCCGGCAGAAGGGGCATACCGAGCTGTATCGGGGTGCCGAATATGTCGTCGATTTCCTGCCCAAGGTGAAGCTGGAGGTCGTGGTCGAGGATGCCTTGGCCGACCGCGTGGTCGAGGCGATCGCCGCGGCCGCGCAGACCGGCCGGATCGGCGACGGCAAGATCTTCGTGATCCCTGTCGAGGCCGCGCTCCGCATCCGCACCGGCGAACGCGATGAAGCCGCTATTTAACGGCGATGACGTCGTTGCCCGGAGAATTTTCGAAAGTGAGGCCGGGCCTGTTGAGCTTCGCATCCACCGGCCTCAACCGTGGCCTTCTGATACCGTCGAGCGTGAGCCCGATTGGGTCTGCTGGTACTCCATCCATTTTCCAGGAGGTGAAATCAGGCAGGGCGGCGTAGCCGGGGTCGACAGCATTCAGGCGATGCTACTTAGCTTCGCCTCCGCCGCAGGCGCCCTGAGGTATGTCGGGGATGGAACATCGACACGCCGCCCACCGCTGCAATGGCTTGACGACGATGACCTCGGATTGACGATCAACCATTTTGATTGAGGTGCCGCATCTGCGGCAAGAGCAAGGAAAGAACACATGGCTGTCACCGCAAACGACATTCTGAAGCGGATCAAGGAAGAGGAGATCGAGTGGGTCGATCTGCGCTTCACCGATCCCAAGGGCAAGTGGCAGCACCTGACCATGGTCGCCTCGCTGCTCGGTGAGGACGAGTTCACCGACGGCCTGATGTTCGACGGTTCCTCGATCGAGGGCTGGAAGGCGATCAACGAGTCGGACATGACGCTGATGCCCGATCTGGAGGCGGTCTATACCGATCCCTTCTCGGCGACGCCGATGCTGATCGTGTTCTGCGACATCGTCGATCCGTCGACCGGCGAACTCTACGCCCGCGATCCCCGCTCGACCGCGAAGCGCGCCGAGGCGTATCTGAAGACCACCGGCGTCGGCGACACCGTCTATGTCGGCCCGGAAGCCGAATTCTTCCTGTTCGACGACGTGCGGTTCGAGAACAGCTATTCGACCAGCTATTACAAGATCGACGACATCGAGCTGCCGGGCAATTCGGGCCGCGAATATGGCCGCGAATATGAAGGCGGCAACATGGGCCACCGCCCGCGCGCCAAGGGCGGCTACTTCCCCGTCGCGCCCGTGGACAGCGCCGTGGATATCCGCGGCGAGATGGTGTCGACCATGATCGAGATGGGCCTGCCCTGCGACAAGCACCACCACGAGGTTGCCGCCGCACAGCACGAACTGGGCCTGACCTTCGGCACGCTGACCCAGACCGCCGACCGGATGCAGATCTACAAGTACGTCGTCCACCAGGTCGCGCACGCATACGGCAAGACGGCGACGTTCATGCCCAAGCCGATCAAGGAAGATAACGGCTCGGGGATGCACACTCACTTCTCGATCTGGGAAGGCAAGAACCCGCTGTTCGCCGGCAACGGCTATGCCGGCCTGTCGGAGATGTGCCTGTATTTCATCGGCGGCATCATCAAGCATGCCAAGGCGGTCAACGCCTTCACCAACCCGTCGACCAACAGCTACAAGCGGCTGGTGCCGGGTTACGAGGCACCGGTGCTGCTCGCCTATTCGGCGCGCAACCGCTCGGCCTCGTGCCGCATCCCCTACGGCACCGGGCCGAAGGCGAAGCGCGTCGAAGTGCGCTTCCCCGATGCGCTCGCCAACCCCTATCTCGCCTATGCGGCGCTGATGATGGCGGGCATGGACGGCATCCTGAACAAGATCCATCCTGGCGAGGCGATGGACAAGAACCTGTACGACCTGCCGCCCGCCGAACTGGCGCAGGTGCCGACCGTCGCCGGTTCGCTCCGCGAGGCGCTCGACTGTCTGGAAGCGGATCACGACTTCCTGCTGAAGGGCGACGTGTTCTCGAAGGACCAGATCCACTCCTTCGTCGAGATCAAGCGTTCGGAAGTCGCGCGTTGGGAAATGACCCCCAGCCCGGTCGAATACGACATGTACTACAGCGGCTGAGGCGTAGGGCGCACGCGGGCAGCGCAGCTGCTTGCGAGACGCCCGAGCCCGACCGACGGCGCGGCTCTGCCGCGACGCTGACACGGTAAAAGGGCGTCCGGAGCGATCCGGGCGCCCTTTTACCGTGTCAGCCCGCGCCCCACAGCGCCGCGTCATAGGTCACGCGGTTCCGGCCACCGCCCTTGGCCATGTAGAGCAACTGGTCGGCGGCGTTCAGCGCATTGTCCAGCCCTTCGCCGGGATGGATCGCCGCAACGCCGAGCGATGCGGTCACCGACAGGACGCTCCGGTCGGTCGAAGCCGCGATCGCCTCCCGCAGCGCCTCGCAGCGCGCCTGCACGGCGGCGCTGTCGATCCGGCTGAAGATGATGATGAATTCCTCCCCCCCGAACCGGGCGGAGACGGCGTCGCCATGATCGCAGCAGTCGCGGATCGCCGCCGCGACCCGCTTGATGACCTGATCGCCCACGTCATGGCCGTAACGGTCGTTCACCGCCTTGAAATGGTCGATGTCGAGGATGGCGATATATCCCTCGTCCCCCGTCGTGCCGAGTTCGACCACGATCGGATGCGCCCGCTCGAAAAAGGCACGACGATTGTACAGGCCGGTCAGCGGGTCGCGCTCCGCCAGAAAGCGAAGGTGCCTGATCTGCGCCAGCGTCTCGATATTGCTCTCGATCCGGTAACGCACTTCTTCCGCGATGAAGGGACGATAGACGAAATCGGACGCCCCCGCCTTCAGGAACGAGGCGGAGAGGAACGGGTCCGACGAACCGGAGATGCCGATGATCCGCAGCCGGTCCGCCGGGTGGCGGGCACGGATGCGCTGCGTCAGTTCATGCCCGTCCATATCGGCCATGTGATGATCGGTGATGACCAGTTCGATATCGTCGTTCTCGGCCAGAATGCGCAAGGCATCGACGCCCGATGCCGCCTCGAATATCCGGTAGTTCTGACGGCGCAGCAGGTCCGCCAGCACCGATCGCCCGCTTGCCATGTCGTCGACGATCAGCACCGGCGGCGGCAGCGTGTCGACGAAGCGCGCCACCGTCCGCACCACCTGCGCGATGGTATCGTCGGCGTCCTTGTAGAAATAATCGACGATATTGGGCGAGGTGAACCGCTCACGCACCTTGCGGTCGAGCGTCGCGGTGAACAGCACGGTCGGCACGTCGGCATCGGCCAGTAGATCGAGGATTTCACCCGCAGGCGCATCGGGCAGGCTGGTACCGGTGATCGCCAGCGCCGGCTGCCGCTCCTCCAGCGCCGCGGCGGCGGCGGCATAGCTGCGGAACCAGCTGACCTCTGCGGTGGTCTTCGCCTTGATCCGGCCCTGCAGCAACAGGCCCATCGCCACCGATTCCTCGATCAGGAACACCTCCGGCGTGCTGCCGGGCCGGTAGCCGGGGGACCGGTCCAATTGCGCCTTGCGATCGAGTTCCCGAAAACGGGTCATGCTGGCTCCATCATCCCCACGGGTGTCCGGCCGTCCCGGCCCCGATGGCCATGTCCGGCAAGGCGTAGACACGATGTCCTGCCAACTGGTTACCAGCTTGATATGTGGCAACTTTGCCTGTGCCCTATGGCATCATCACCGTGCTGCCGTGCGTATCGCCCGCTTCCATCGCCCGATGTGCCTCGGCGGCATCCGCCAGCGCGAAGCTGCGACCGATCGTCGGCCGGATCGCCCCGCGCGCCAGCATCGCGAACACCCGGTCGGTCATCGCCTGCCGCTCCGCCTGGGTCCGGGCATAATCGAACAGGGTCGGCCGCGTCACGAACAGCGATCCCTTCGCCGCCAATATGCCGAGATTGACTCCCTCCACCGCACCGGAGGCATTGCCATAGCTGACGATCATCCCGCGCCGTGCCGTCGCCGCCAGCGACACGTCCCAGGTCGCCTTGCCGATCCCGTCCAGCACCACGTCGGCACCATGACCATCGGTCAGTTCGCATACGCGGGCGGCGACATCTTCCTCCCGGTGCAGCAGCACGTGATCGGCACCCGCCGCCCGGGCGATATCGGCCTTGCCCGTGGTACCAACGCTGCCGATCACCGTCGCGCCGATCGCCTTCAGCCAGCCGACGAGCAGATGCCCCACCCCGCCCGCGGCGGCATGGACCAGCACGGTCTGCCCCGGCTGCACTCCGGCGCATTGCTCGATCAGCATCGCCGCCGTGCCGCCCTTCAGCAGGAGCGCCGCCGCCGTCCGGTCGTCGACCGCGTCCGGCAGATGCACCAGTTCGCCGACCACGACGTTGCGCGCGGTGGCATAGGCGCCGCGCGACGGCCCGAACGTGCCCACCCGGTCGCCAACGCGGAATCCATCGCTCCCCTCGCCGACCGCCTCCACCACGCCGGCCGCTTCCGATCCCAGTCCGCCGGGCAGTTCGATCGGATACAGTCCGCTACGGTGATAGGCATCGATATAGTTCAGCCCCACCGCGCTCGATCGCAACCGCACCTCTCCCGGTGCCGGCAGGGGCAGGTCGACATCCACCCATTCGATCACCTCGGGGCCGCCGGTGCGCGTGATCCGCGCGACGCGGGCTGACTGGTCCATCACCATCGTCCTTCCATCATGATCGTGGCCGCGAAACGCCGCGTGCCTGCCACCGGTTGCGCCACTCGCTGGGCAAGCGTTACGGCAAGGCGTATATACCGGACTATACGGGAGTGCAGCCGATGGGTGCGATCGAAACACGGACGTTCAGGAGCGGCAACAGCGTCGCGGTGCGCTTGCCCAAGAGTTTTGGCCTGCCTGCGGGCACGATGGTGACGATGGAGCAGGTCGGCGATACGGTGATGGTCAAACCTGCCGTCGACGCAGATGCCGAAAAAGCCAAGGTAAGCGAACTGATTCGCAGGCTGCGGTCAATCGGACCGATCACGCCGATTGAAGAACGGGCACCGATCGAATTTCCGGATCGCACAGGTATGGAATAATGTACCTGATCGATACGAACATCGCGATCTACCTTCGTGATGTCGAAGCGACGATAACGGAGCGGGTGGAGCGATTGGCCGTAACCCCGGCAATATCGATCCTTAGCTGGGTGGAACTGGAAGCAGGCGTTCATCGCGATCCCGTCAATGCCCATAGACGTCGCGTCAATCTTGACTCACTTCTTCAACTATTGCCGATGCTCGATCTGGATGGAGACACGGTCATCACCTATGGCCGTATCGTAGCCTCCTGCGGCTTTTCCCGCCCCAAGATCATCGACCGGCTGATCGCCGCCACCGCACTGGTCAACGACCTGACGCTCATTACCGTCAACGCCGCCGATTTCCACGACATCCCTAGTCTGCGGCTCGAACCCTGGCCCGCCCCGGTTCAGTAGTCGCGCGATACCCGCACGTTGACGCTCTGCCGCCCCAGCGTCGAGATGCTCGACAACAACGACAGCCAGCGCGTCACCTGGAACTCCACCTGTGTCGCGGAATAGCCCTGTCCATCGGTCACGATCTCCGCATACAGCCGCCGCGTCACATATTTGCCCGCCGCGATCGACGTGCCCTGCCCGGTCTGCGGATCGGCCGGCAGGATGCGCAACCGGTCCAGCCCCGCCGCGCGGCGCACCGCGTTGATCGGGTTCAGCCCGCCGCCGCTGTCCTGCAACGCCGCCACCGCGGCGGCCAGTTGCAGCGCCTCGGGCGCGGACAGGTTGGTGATCGAGGTACCGAACAGCAGGCGTGACAGCAGTTCGTCCTCGGGCAACGCCGGCACGCTGGCGAAACCGATCTCGGGCTTCATCGCGGTGCCCGTCACCCGGATGGAGGCGTTCAGGCCGGTGGTGTTCGCATTCGCCTCGATATCCAGCGACGGGTTGGCGGGCGTCTCGCCGCCGAAGCGGATGATGCCACGCGACAGTTCGAACTCGCGCCCGGCGAATTCGTAATCGCCCCGGATCAGCCGTGCCTGCCCGGTGATCGCCGGATTGTCGGGCGCGCCGCCGATCTGCAGGTTGGCGGACCATTCGCTGGTCAGGCCCAGCCCCGTCACCGCCACGGCGTTGCGCGCCCGCGCGTTCAGCGCCAGCGTCCACGGCGTCGCGGGCCGATCGTCGGTGTCGTCGCCACCCGGTACGTTGATCTCGCGCACGTTCAGCGGCGGCGCGGCGGTGGCGGCGGTCGCCTGCCCCAGCCGATACCGCGCCTGATCGAGCGTCACGTCGCCCGAAATGGTGCCGCCCGTGCCCGTGGAGGCGAAGCGCAGCGGCCCGGATACGGTCGCGCCGATATCGTCGCGGGCGATCAGCACCGCATGGTCCGCCTGCATCCGCAGGTCCAGCCCGACGCCGCCACGGCCCGCCAGATCGAACTGGCCCGATCCCGTCACCCGGCCACCGCGACCGGCATCGGCGGCGAACCGGTCGATGGCGAGCCGCGATCCCGCAAAGCGTCCGCTGGTCTGCACGTTGGTCAGCAGCGTGCCCGTCGTCGCGCTTTCGATCCGGGCCGCGCTGGTCTGCAACGCGCCGCGGATAAGCGGTGCGGACAGCCGGCCGGTCACGTCCGCGCCGATCGATACCGGGCCGGACAAGTCGAACAGCTCCACCCCCGTCAACCGCCACAATGCGTCTGCCGGGCCGGCATAGCGCAGTTGCGCGAACAGCCCCGCGCCCGCCAGCCGCTGCGTCAGCGTCCCCTGCCCCAGCGGCGCAAGCTGCGCCTGCGCCCGTCCGATCGTCTTGCCGCCCGCCGCCATCACCGCGCGCAATCCCGCCCGGTCGGCGCGCAGCACGCCCGCCATCGCCACGTCGATCGGGGTGGAGTTCAGCACCAGTCCGGCACGGGTCAGCCCCCGCACGGTCATGTCCATCCGCCCGGTCGGCGCACCGCCCGCCGGCGTGGCCAGCGTCAGCGTGCCCGATGCCGATCCGCCCAGCCCCAGTCCCGGAAACCCGATATCGAGGATGGTCAGCGGCATCGTGGTGACGCCGGCCTCGACGCTGGTGCCGGCCTCGCTCCACCGGCCCGCCAGCCGCGCCTCGCCGCCGGCGAAGGTCAGCCGAGTCGGCTGCACGCGCCAGCCCTCGCCCTCGCGCACGATCACCGCCGGCTCCAGGAGCCGGATCGGCCGCCGGTCCAGTGTCCCTTGCGCATTCACGGTGAAGCCATCCGCGCGCACCTGCGTCACCGTCTGGATATCGAACGAGCGTCCGCGCGACCCGGCGATCGCCGCCCGCGCCTCGCCGATGCCGTCCACCAGCTTCGCGGTCCCGGCAAAGCGCGCCAGCAATAGCCCGCCATAGCGCAAGCCCTGTCCCTGCGCGGTCAGGTCCAGCACCGGCCCGGCGGGGTTCAGCCGCACCGATCCGTCCAGCCGCCCCTGCCGCAGCGTCGCGCCGTCCAGTTGCGCGCCCCGCGCCGCCAGATGCAGGTCGATCCGCTGCACCGCGCCCTCCGGCCGGAACGTCAGGTCGCCCGTCAGCGCGCCCGTCATCGCGATGCGTCCGTCGAAGCCGCCATCGACGATCGCCAGCCGGCCGCTGCCCCGCGATCCCGCCACCTCGACCGTATCGATGCCGATGCTCGCCTGCCCGCCGCTCGGCAGCAGGATCGCGCCCCGCCCCCGGAACGACCCCAGCCGCGATTGCCCCTCGGCCATGAAGGCGAAGCCCTGCGGCGTCGGGTCGAGATGCGCCCGCACGTCGCGCAGGCCCAGCGTCGCATTGGGGCTGGCGAAGCGCAGGTCCAGCGTCGGCCGCTCGATCCGCCCGTCCAGCACCAGCGACACCGGGCCATAGGTCGCCTGCCGCCCCGCCCCCTCGAAATGGAACGTGCCGTCGCGCCGGCGATAACCGTTACCCGCCAGCCGCAGCGACGGCGCGGTCAGCACCAGACCGGTGAAGTGCAGCACGCCGTCCGATGTCCGCTCCAGCCCGGTCGTGATCCGGGGCAATCCCCCCGCGAGGGAGCGGAAGAAGGCGTTGTCCAGCCGCCGCACCTGCGCCTCGCCCCGCCCGGCGATCCGCGTGCCGCGCCCGCCCGGCCCCGGCACCACCTGCAACCGCGACTGCACGTCGACCACGCCGATGCCGGGGATCAGATACCGGCCCAGCGCCCCGCCCAGTCCGATCTGATAGCGACCGGTCCGCAAGTCCAGCGCCAGCGTGATCCGCCCCTGCAACTTGTCGGACCGCAGCCGCAGCGCGTCGCCCGTCAGCATCGGCGGGGCAAGGCGCAGCGTGCCGTCGACGCTCAGGTTACGCAGGATGCCGCCCGCGACATCGCCCACCCCCGTCACCCGCGCCGCCGCCAGCCGGATCGGCACCGTCACCGGCATCGGCGACCAGCGCCCGGCGCCGCCGATCCGCACCCGGTCGAACCCGGTGTTGTCGAACGCCAGCCGTTCCGCCGTCAGCCGGTAATCGTAGCGGACCCGGTCGAACGCCCCGTCCAGGATCGCGCGCAGTTCGATGCCCCGCCCGCTCATGTTGGGAAACAGCGCAGCGGGCCGCAGCAATCGTGCCCGCACCCGGACGTTGCGATACACGCTCGCCGCCAGATCGATCTCGCCCGTCGTCGTCACCGCCAGCGCCGCCGATCGCAGCCCCAGCTGCCCTGCCAGCCGCCGGTTGGCATAGGTCGCCGCCCCTTCCACCAGCACGCGTGGTGCGGTCAGCCGCTGGCCCTTGCCGGTCAGGAAACGCGACGGCGCGGCTGTCCCCGCCAGCGTATAGCGCCCCGCGGTCGCACTCAGCGCGAGATCCAGCACCGATGCCCCCGCCGC
This sequence comes from Sphingomonas cynarae, assembly GCF_039537815.1. Lineage (NCBI taxonomy): Bacteria > Pseudomonadati > Pseudomonadota > Alphaproteobacteria > Sphingomonadales > Sphingomonadaceae > Sphingomonas > Sphingomonas cynarae. The sequence continues at coordinate 177,809 of NZ_BAABBF010000006.1, forward strand.
CCGCGCCACCGCCCGGCCGCGCCATGCCGCCCAGCGCCCGTCACCGTCCACGGTCAGCGTCACCGGCCCGTTCACCCGCACCGCGCTCGCCAGCACGCCGCCCGCCGCCCCCGCCGCCGCGACATCGATCTTGAACGTGTCGCGCGCCGGCTCGGCATCGATCGCCACGCGCAGCCGGTCGCTGCCCGCCACCGTCGCCGCCAGCGTTACCATCGCCCGGCCAGACCGGATATCCGCCCGGCCCGCCAGCCGTCCGATCCGCTCCCGGCCCGACACCGGTGGCGCCAGCACCAGCCGGTCGATGGCGAGGCCGCCGATACGGATGTCGAAATCGGGCAGGATCGGCCCGCGCCGCCCGGTCTTGCGGGTATGCGGCACATGCTCCAGCCGCGCCGTGGGCACCGCCAGTTGCTCGATCGCCAGTTCGCCCGTCAGCCAGCGCCACGGCGCCCAGTCCAGCGCCACTTCGGGCGCGCTGAACAACAGGCCGTCCAGATCATAGACGCGCAGGTCGCGCAGCCGCGTCGCGCCGTACACCGATCCGTCGATCCGCCCCACCGCGAAGCGCAACCCGTTGGCGGTCCTGATCGTGCCGATTCGCTCGGCGACCAGCCGGTGACCCCAGCCGGTATCGACCAGCACCAGCGCCAGCGCGACGATCGTCGCCAGCAGCGTGACGGTGCCGGCGATCCAGTGCCTGATCCGTCGCATCAAAAGGCCTGCCCCAGCGACACGTACACCGCGATCCGCGAATCCCCCGGCTGCCGGTTCAGCGGCGTGCCGACGTCCAGCCTGATCGGCCCGAAATTGGAATAATAGCGCACGCCCAGCCCCGCGCCGTAGCGCAGGCCGCTGAACCCCGGCAGCGGATCGGTGTAGATGTTGCCGGCATCGACGAACGGCACGATCCCGAAATTGCCGAAGGCGCGGATGCGCGCCTCGACCGCGAATTCGGTCAGGCTGCGGCCGCCGATCGGATCGTTGTTGGGATCGCGCGGCCCGATCGACTGGAACCCATAACCGCGCACCGATGCGCCGCCGCCCGCATAAAAACGCCGCGACGGCGCCACCGCGTCGCGCGGCGCCCCGACGATCGTGCCCAGCCGCGTCCGCGCCGCCAGCACCACGCCGTCATGCACCGTGCGATAGACGCTGGCGTCGATCTGGGTGCGCGCATACCCGAACACGTCGCCCTGCAACGACGCCTCCGGGCTCAACCGCCCGCCCAGCCGGAATCCGCGCGTGGGGTTCAGCAGATCGTCGGTGCCGTCATAGATCAGGCTGGTCGGCAGCGCGCCGATGAAGAAGGTCCGTCGCCGCCGCTGCCCGGTCGATACGATCACGTCGCGCTCGTCCGACGCCAGCAGCTCCGCCCCCAGCGACCATGTCCATGTCTTCTGGAAGAAGATGTTGGTCTGCCGTTCCAGCGCACCGGACAGCGAATAGGTTCTCGCGTCGTATGCGTCGCGGTTCTGGTGCGCGGCGGCGGCCTGCACGGTCAGCACCCGGTCGCGCGCCTGGAAATTGTTGCGGCGATAGACCAGCGACGACAATTGCTCGCGCGTGCCCAGCACCGACCGGATCGTCAGTGCGCCTTCGGGGGGAAACAGGTTGCGGTGCGTCCAGCTCAGTTCCAGCCGTGCACCCTCGCCGGTGCCGTACCCCGCCTCGCCCGCTACGGTGCGGGGCGGCGCCGGGTCCAGCTTCACCGCGATGTCGACGGTGCCGGGCGCCGCGCTTTCCACCGGGCGCAACGTCACCTGCGATACCAGCCCGGTCTGGATCAACGCCCGGCGCAGATCGTCCAGTCGCGCCTGATCGAAGGGTTGGCCCCGGTCGAACCGGGCGATCTCGGCGACATGGTCCGGCCCGAACACGCGGTTGCCGGGCAGCGCGACGATATCGCCGAACCGCCGCGCGCCGCCCGGCGCCACCGCCAGATCGAGCGTCGCGGTCTTCGCCGCGCGGTCGACGACGATCGCCGGCTCGTCGATCCTGGCGAAGGGAAATCCCTCGCGCCCCGCCGCCGCCGTCACCGCCGCCTGCCCCGCGACCACCGCATCGGCATCCACCGGATCGCCCGCCTTCACCGCGAAGGCGCGGGTCAGGTCGGCCGCCTTGTCCCCCGCCGCCGCCACGCCCGCCAGCGTCACGCCCGTGAAGCGGTACAGCCCGCCCGGTGCCGCCTCCAGCACCACCTGCATCCGCGTGCCCGGCGTCACGCCCCCTTGCTCGACCCGCGTCGCCACCGTCGCATCGTAATAACCCTGCGCGCGCAGCAGCGACACCAGCAGCGCCGCATCCTCGCGCGCGCGCCGGTCGAGTTGCGCGGCGTTGGCGGGGTTGCCGTCATTGGCGTCCAGCGTCGAATTCTCCGCGAACCGCTGGCGCAGCAGCGGTGTCGACACCGCGTCGATCCCCTCGATCCGCCAGTCGTAGCGGCGCTCGGTCGTCACGTCGGTGCCCGCCACCTGCACCGTCGCGGGTTCGACCGGCAGATCGGGCCATTCCACCCCGATATCGGGCAGGTTCGCCAGCGGGGCGTCGGGATCGATCGCCTGCGGGTCGATCGATCCGATGCCCTGTTGTGGGGAGGGCGATCCGATGCCCTGCGGAGCGGGCGCACCCCCGCCCTGCGCCGCGAGGGGCGATGCGGCCAGGGCAAGGCAGGCGGCAGAGGCCAGCCGGCCTGCCCGCCGGACGCGGAAGTGCATGTCGCCCCCCTAGCGTCGCGACCGCGCGGAAGACACCCCCAACCTCAGTCGCGCCAGCTGCGGTCCCGCCGGTCGACCAGCCGCACCATCGCCGCGAAATCCGCAGCACCGGGGCCGCCGGGCACCTGCGCCATGTGCAGGTCGCGCTGGTGTACCGCCACCACCTCCGGCGCGACCTCCAGCGGCGTGCCCATCGACAGTGTCGCCAGCTGGATCTCGCACGCGCGCTGCAACGCCCAGTGCTTCACGAATGCCTCGGGCAATGTGCGCCCCATCACCAGCATCCCGTGGTTGCGCAGGAACATGATCCGCTTCGACCCCATGTTCCGCACCAGCCGCTCGCCCTCTTCGGACCGCACCGTCACGCCCTCGAAATCATGATAGGCGATCTGCCCGGCGAAGTTGCAGGCATAGAAGTTGATCGGCCTCAAACCGCCTTCCAGCGCGCTCACCGCCATGCCGGCGGTGGTGTGGGTGTGCATGATGCAATGCGCGTCGGGCAGATGACGGTGGAACACCGCATGCTGCACGAACCCCGCCCGGTTGACCGGATAGGCGCTGTCGCCCAGCACGTTGCCGTCGATGTCGATCTTGACCAGGCTCGATGCGGTCACTTCGGAGAAATGCAGCCCGAACGGGTTGATGAGGAACGCGCCTTCCTCGCCCGGCACCTTCAGCGTGATGTGGTTGTAGATCATCTCGGACCAGCCAAGCATGTCGAACACCCGGTAACAGGCGGCCAGTTGCTGCCGCGCCTCCCATTCCGGGGTCGCGACCGGGCTGGACGCAGGGGCGGTGGCCATGGCGTTTCTCTCCTGATTTTTTATCGCCCGGTTATCGCATGCCGGGAAACAGGTTTCCAGCACTGCCGCCCTGCCGCCCCGCCCCTCCGGCGTGGAAACCCATCCGTCCGTCATTGCGAGCGCAGCGAAGCAATCCAGGGCCCGGTGCGTGACGCTCTGGATTGCTTCGCTACGCTCGCAATGACGGAACGGGGACGGCGCTGGCGATAGGGACGGGATCGATCAGGCCGATGACATCCCGCCCCGACAGTCTCCTACAACCGGAACCCCAGCGTCGCCCGCAGGTCGCGCCCTGCCAGCGGCGCGAAATCCTTCAGGAAGCTGGCATGGCGACGCGCATTCACGTCGAAGATGTTGTTCGCGCTCAGCGTCAGCGTCGTGCCGTTGTCCGCCCCGAACGGCTTCAGCGCGACACTGGCGTTGACCAGCGTGAACGCACCCGTCTCCGTCTCGAACTGCGTCACGCGGTCCTGCTTGAAGCTGCGCTCCACCTCGGCGCGCGCACTGATCCGGTCGCCCTGCGCTTCCAGCCCGCCCAGCAGCCGCATCGGCGGGATGCGCGGCACCGGCCCGCGATCGACCACCTTGGCATGGACCCAGTCGCCGAGCAGGTCGGCATTGATCCGGTAGCCGCCGATCGTCGCCAGCCGGACATTGGCCTCCGCCTCCAGTCCGTAATAGCGCGCATCCGCCTGCGCATATTGGAAGCACGGCAGATCGACCTCGCGTCCCGATGGCGCCGCCGCCGCCTCGCACGCGCCCGGATCGACCTGACTCTCGAAGATGTAGTTGGAGAACCAGTTGTAATAGGCCGCCGCATCGAAGCTCCACGCCTCGCGGTGCGCGTGCAGCGTCGCCTCCAGTCCCCACGACTTCTCCAGCCGGAAGTTCGGGCTGCCCAGTTCGTAGGACTGGGTACCGGCATGGGGGCCGTTGGCGAACAGTTCCTCGGCCGACGGCGCCCGCTCGGTCCGCGATCCGTTCAGGCCGATCCGCACACCTTGCGCGACTTCGTAGGAGGCGCCGAGCGATCCCGACACCGCCTCGAAATCGCGACCGCCCGCAAAGAAGCGTGCGTCATCCAATCCGGTGCGCGCGTCCACCGACGTCCGCTCGTACCGGCCGCCCGCCTCCGCGCGGAACGGACCCGCGCTGTACTGCTGCAACGTGAACAGCCCGACCTGACTGGTCTCGTTGCGCGGCAGGAACGCCTCGTCCCCCTCCACGTCGAAGCGGCGGTTGAACACCTGCACGCCCGATGCGCCCTGCCAGCCGCCCCGGTTGGCCTGCACGAACTCCAGCCGCCCCTCCAGCCCCTGGTTCATGAAGGTGGTGCCCACCTCGCCGTCCGGCTCCAGTTCGGCATGGGTATAGTCCGCAAAGCCCGCGCGCAGGCGGATACGGTCGAGGAAATTGCCCCCCGTCGCCACTTCGGCGCGCAGGTCGACCCGGTCCTGTTTCAGGTCGATGCGCGGTGCCTCCTGCTCCTGGCCGACCTGCGTCGCATAGCGGACCGGCACGCCGTACAGGCTGTCGTACCGGCTGTACGACACGCCCAGGCTGCCGCCGTCGCGGATCAGCGCCGTGCCGACGCCGACGTTCCACGTCTCCGACGCGGTATTGGGCAGGCGGCCGCGGATCGCGGCGTTGCCGGCGAAATCGATCGCCTCCTCGCCGGGCACCGCCGGCTGTGCCCCCGCCGCCGACGCCGCCGCCAGCGACGCCGCCCGCTGTTCCCGCGACAGCGCGAAGCCGCCGATCTCCAGATCGTCGGTCTTCAGGTACGATCCGTCGGCATGGACGACGAAGCCGGCGCCCACCGCCACGTCCGCCGCCGCCGATCCCGATCGCTCGTTCGCCGCCGAGCCGTAGGTGGCGGTGCCGCCCAGCCGGTATCCGTTCTCCGGCACGGTGCGCGGGATGCGCGTGTCGATCACGTTGACCACGCCGCCCACCGCCGACGATCCGAACAGCAGCGCCGACGGTCCACGCAGCACCTCCACCCGCTCCGCGATCAGCGGGTTGATCGCGACGGCGTGATCGACCGAGGTGTTGGACACGTCGATCGATCCGATCCCGTCGGTCAGCACCCGGATACGCTCGCCCTGAAAACCGCGCAGCACCGGCCGCGACGCGTTCGGCCCGAACGAGGTGGCCGACACGCCCGGCTGGCGCGCCAGCGTCTCGCCGATGGTCGGGCGCAGCGATCGTTGCAGTTCCTCGCCGGTCACGATCGACGTGCCCGACAGCACGTCCGCCTCGCTCTGCCGGAACGGCGCGGTCACCACGATGTCGCCGCCGCGCATGGACGGGCCGGCGACCGGGGTCGTGGTCCCTGCCGGCGTGGCGGCCGTCTGGGCGGTGGCGGACAGGGGAAACAGCAGCGCGGCACCGGCCAGCAGCGAGAAACGGGTCATGGGCAACGGACTCCGAAACGGGATGATCGTCGCTGCCCTATCGGCCATGTTACGTTATATCAAGTACCATGCTGCACTGCGACGAACTTGTCATCTTCCCGTCATCCTCACGCCGCCACCAGCGTCAGCGCGGCGATCGTCACGTGGCGCTCTTCCCCTGCCGTCACCACCGCGTCGATCGTCAGGTCCGCGACGATATGCCGCCACAGGGGCAGGTCCGCTTCGGGCAGATGCCGGGTCCAGTCGTCCGCCCCCTCGCCCGTCACCGCGATCACGACATGATGCCGCGCCCCGACAAACGTCGCGCTCGCCCAGTCGCGCGCGGTCGCCGACGCCGCGCGCGCCACGCATCCCGCCGCCGCCGCGTCCGCCAGCAACGCCCGGACCAGCGGCACGCAGGCGTCCGGCGTATCGGGCCGATCCCGCCGCGCGCTCATGCCCCCATCCCCGCCATGAACGCCTCGACCTGCGCGACCATCTTGTCGCGCGGCATCCGTCCCCGGCGCAGGTCGCCCACCAGCCGCGGGTCGCCCACCGCCAGCCGCCCGAACTTCGTGGACGGCATCCCGGTCACCCTCAGATACCGGTCGATCTCTATAAGCAATGTCACGCCGACTCTCCCAATCCCACAACGGCGTTCTTCATTTGTTCTCACAAATCCAACTTGTCTAGGATAATTTCCTACGGTACCGACGATTCATGACGATGGATGATCCGCGCACGACCCTGATCGATCTGGCGGCGGCGGGGGGCACCAGCCTGGCGGCGCTGTCGCGGATGCTCGGGCGCAACCCCGCCTATATCCAGCAATATGTCCATCGCCGCAGCCCGCGCACGCTGGAGGAGGCGGACATCGCCGCGCTGGCCCGGTTCTTCGGGGTCGATCCCGTCCGGCTGGGGGCGGTCGCCGCCCCGTCATGGTGGCGGGTGAAGCGCCTCGACATCGCCGTCTCGGCCGGCCCCGGCGCGCTGATCGATGCGGAGGTGGTGACCGGCACCGACCTGCTCGATCCCGGCCTCGCCCGCCGGCTGGGATTGCAGCCCGACCGGGCGGCGATCGTCCGCGTCCGGGGCGATTCGATGGAGCCGGGGCTGCGCGAGGGCGATCACATCCTGGTCGACACCGCCGATCGCCACCCCGGTCCGCGCGGCGGCATCTTCGTGGTGCGGATCGACGGCACGGTGATGGTCAAGCGCGTGGCGCTCCACGCCGGCGTGCCGCGCGCGCGCAGCGACAATCCGCTCGCCCCGCCCCTGCCCGATGCGCCGGTCGAACTGATCGGCCGCGTCGTCTGGCAGATGCGCGCTCCCGTCTGACCAGGAGGGCCTGACCGTCGATGCGCGGCCGCTATCGCCGGTCGCGCCACCAGATCAGCAGCGCGCCGACCGCGCCCAGCCCCAGCCCGATCAGGAAGCCCGCCGTCGCCTCGCCGATTGAGAAGCCCACCGCCGCCCCCAGGATCGAACCGAGCGCGACGAGCACACCGCCCGCGGCGGATGGAGGGGAAGAATCGGTCATCGCCGCCGTTCCTGCCACGCCCGTCGCCGCCGCGCCACCATCCTCGGCCGGTCGCATCGCGGGGCGGCACCGATTGACGGACCATTGCCGCTGCGTAATGAGCCTTGCCGATGTCTGCCCCGTTTCCCGCACCTTATATCGCCGATGCCCGCGAGGCCGCCGAGGCCGCCGACCTGATCGCCGCCTTCGGCCCCGCCGCCGCGACCGAGGCCGCCGCCCGCGCCGACCGCAGTCGCGATCTGGGCAACCACATCAATTTCTGCCGCTGGCGCCAGATCGAACGGCTGATCGTGATCCTCGTCGCGGATCAGGCGACCGGCACGGTCCACTAGGCCCCCCCCCCCCGGCGCGCCGCCGTCGCTTCGCAGCACGCGCCCCTTGCGCTATCCCGTGCCGGCATGACCCGTTTCACCGTCAACGACCAGGCCGTCGAATACCGGCTCGATCCCGCCACCCCGCTGCTGTGGGCGCTGCGCGACGCATCGAACCTGACGGGCACCCGCTATGGCTGCGGCACCGGCCATTGCGGCGCCTGCATCGTCGATATCGACGGCCGGGCCGTGCCGTCCTGCCGGATCACGATCGCGCAGGCGGAGGGCAGTTTCGTCACCACGATCGAGGGGCTGTCGCGCGACCGCGACCACCCCCTGCAACTCGCCTTCCTTGCCGGCAACGTCGTCCAGTGCGGGTTCTGCGTGCCCGGCATCATCATGGCGGCCGCCGCGTTGCTGCGCCGCGTGCCCGATCCGGACGAGGCGACGATCCGGGCCGCCATCACCAATCTGTGCCGCTGCGGCATCTACCCCCGGCTGGTCGACGCGATCCGCCACGCCGCCGCGGCGATGCGCGGCGAGGAGGTGATCCCCGCCGCCACCCGCCCCGGCATCACCCCCGCCGAAGCGGCCACTTCGGTCCCCGCGCTTTCCCTCCGCCCGCCTGCCCGGTGAACCGAAACCTGTCGCGCCGCTGACCGTGCGGTTCAGCTTCGCCTCACCGTGGACATGGCACGGTTCATCCATCGACAACGCCGTCTAAATCCCGGCGAACAAGGACGAAACGGATGCGCAGGCTGATCGTGACATTGCTGACCGCCGCCATGGTGCTGCCGACCATGGCGGATGCGCAGGACCGGGGCGAGCGCCGTTCCCGCGCCGAGGGCGCCGGTGGCCCCGCTGCCGGCCCCGCCACCGGCGAAGCCCGCCAGCGTCCGTGGCGCGACCAGATGCAACCGGCCGGGGGCGGCGCAGACGACACCCGCCGCCGCTTCGATCGCACCCAGGATCGCCCGACGAATCAGCCCCGTCCCGAACGGCCCCGTTTCGACCAGTCCCGACCCGACCAGCCCCGCCCCGAGCAAGCCCGCCCCGACCAACCCCGCCCTGCCCCCCGGCAGGACGATGGTCGTGGCAATGACGGGCGCGGCAATGACGGCCGCTGGAACGCCGACGCCCGGCCCGACCGCAACGGCGCCGGCTGGTCGCGCGGTGGCGGCGACGATGGCCGCCGCTACGGCATCGGCGGGCGCGATACGGTCGACCCCCGCCGTGACGGCTCCCGCCCGAACGGCGATCCGCGCTGGAACGATCGTCAGGCCGATGGCCGCTACGACGGCCGCCGCAACGACGCCCCCCGTTTAGACGGGCGCCGCGATGGCGACGGCCGCCGCTGGAACGACTCCCGCGGCGGCGGCGCCTGGTATTCCGATCGGGACAATGGCAATCGCGGCGGCTGGAACCGTGGCTGGCGTGCCGACACCCGGTACGACTGGGCACGGTACCGCACCACGAACCGCAACGCCTATCGCCTGCCGCGCTACTATGCGCCCTCGGGCTGGGGCGGCGGCTATCGCCGGTTCGGGATCGGTACGACGCTGTCGTCGGGGCTGTGGGGCCAGAATTACTGGATCGGGGACCCGTTCGCCTATCGCCTGCCGGAAGCGTATGGCCCCTATCGCTGGGTCCGCTATTTCGGCGATGCGTTGCTGATCGACCTGCGCACCGGCCTTGTCGTAGACAGCGTCTACGACATCTTCTGGTAGGGTCGTAGACAGCATCCACGACATCTTCTGGTAGGGTCGTAGACAGCATCCACGACATCTTCTGGTAGGGTCGTAGACAGCATCCACGACATCTTCTGGTAGGACTTCGCGCGCCGGCCCCTTGCTTTCGGGCCGGCGCGCCCCGAACATACGGGGATCATGAGCCTGTTCTCCCCCCGCAGGAAAGCCCCTGCCGTCTCGCCCGTCCGTCAGCGTTTCGGGGCGGATGTCGCCGCCCGGCTCGATGCCGATCCCATGGTCGAACGCGCGGCGATCCCGGCGGCGCAGGTCTATTACCGCCCCGATTTCCTCGATGCGGCCACCTGCGCGCGGCTGATCGACACGATCGACACCAATCGCCGGCCCTCGACGCTGTTGTCGGACCGCAACGACCAGAATTTCCGCACCTCGGACAGTTGCGACATGGATCGCTGGTCGGCGGACATCCAGCCGATCGACACGGGCATCGCCGACCTGCTCGGCATCGATCCGGCGCATGGCGAAACGATGCAGGGGCAGCGCTATGCCCCCGGCCAGCATTTCCGCGCGCACCACGATTATTTTCACGAAAGCGAAAGCTACTGGCCGCGTATGGTCAAGGAGGGCGGGCAGCGCACCTGGACCGCGATGATCTACCTCAACGACGTGACCGAAGGCGGCGCGACCTGGTTTCCGCAGGCCGGCATCAAGGTCGCGCCCCGTCGCGGGCTGATGCTGATCTGGAACAACATGAACCCCGACGGCACGCCCAACGAACTGACCATCCATGAAGGGATGCCGGTGGTGGATGGTGTGAAGTACATCGTGACGAAGTGGTTCCGCGAGGGCCGCTGGATCAAATAGCCTGTCCTACAGCCCCTCGGTCGTGGCAGGGCGGCCCGATGGCGCGCCGACTTCCGATCCGACTTCCGGTGATGGCCGCTTCCCCGCCCGATCGGCCGTCTCTCCATCGCCCCCCGCCCCGGCAACGGCCGGGGTCCAGCCGGGTACTTCTCCGCATGACTGACCGTGACTTTCCGATCGGGGCATCGAACGCCGCCAGATCCGTGCGCCGCGCGACACCGACGCCCGCCGGCGTCGTCTTCATCGGGAAAACAGGCCGTTCTTACAGTGACTTCGCTGTCACCCCCAAACACGACCGGTCATGCCATGGCGCGACACCGCCCCGCCGTCGGGCGTTCCCGCACACCCCTGTAGGATGCGACGTTCGTGACTTTCCGATTACCCTCGCACCCTGCCGGAACCCCACCGCATGACCGTTCTCGGCGTCACCCGTTCGATCCTCGGCCAGCCCTGGCGATGGCGCTCGCTGTCCGCCGATGCGCGTGACGGGATGCTGGGCGAAGATGGCCTGCTGATCCAGTTGCTGCTGTCGCGCGGCTGCCCCCCCGACGAGATCGAGGCGCATCGCACCCCCTCGATCCGGGGCTTCATGCCCGATCCCTCGATCTTCCGCGACATGGACCGCGCCGCCGCCCGCCTCGCCGATGCGGTGCAGGCCGGGGAGCAGGTCGCGGTCTTCGGCGATTACGATGTCGACGGCGCCACCTCGACCGCGCTGATGGTCCGTGTCCTCGCCGATCTCGGTCTGGCCGCCCGCCCCTACATTCCCGATCGTCTGCTCGAAGGCTATGGCCCCACCGGCGCGGCGCTGTGCCGGCTGGCGGCGGAGGGGGCGACGCTGATCGTCACCGTCGATTGCGGCGCGCAGGCATTCGACGCGTTCGATGCCGCGCGCGACGCCGGGGTGGAGGTGGTGGTGGTCGATCACCACAAATGCGCCACCGCCCTGCCCCACGCGCACGCGCTGGTGAACCCCAACCGCCTCGACGAGGCGGCGGAGGCCGCCGCGCACGGCCATCTCGCCGCGGTCGGCATGTGTTTCCTGCTTGCCGCCGCTTTGGTTCGCACGCTGGAGGCGCGCGGTCATTTCGCCGACCGGACCAAGCCGAAGTTGCTCGACCTGCTCGATCTGGTCGCGCTCGGCACCGTCGCCGACGTCGCACAGTTGCGCGGGCTCAACCGCGCCTTCGTGACGCAGGGGCTGAAGGTGATGGCCGGCCGCCGCAACATCGGCCTGTCCGCCCTGATCGAGGCATCGCGCCTCACCCGCGCGCCGACCGCGCAGGATCTCGGCTTCGCGCTCGGCCCCCGCATCAATGCCGGTGGCCGGGTCGGACAGGCCGATCTCGGCGTCCGCCTGCTCACCACCGCCGACCCGGACGAGGCCCGCGCCCTCGCCGCCGATCTCGACCGCCTCAACGAGGATCGCCGCGCAATCGAGACGGCGGTGCAGATCGAGGCGGATACTCGCATCGACCTCGCCGCCAGCGTCGCGGTCGTGTCCGGCCATGGCTGGCACCCCGGCGTGATCGGGATCGTCGCCGGCCGGCTCAAGGAACGGCTCGGCCGCCCCGTCGTCGTCGTCGCGATCGACGAACACGGGCTGGGCAAGGGGTCCGGCCGCTCGATCACCGGCGTCGATCTCGGTGCCGCGATCCTGGCGGCGAAGGAGCATGGCCACCTGATCGCCGGCGGCGGCCACGCCATGGCCGCCGGGCTGACCGTGGCGGAGGCGAGCCTCCCCGCGCTCACCGCCTTCCTTGACGATCGCCTCGCCGCCACCGTCGCCACCGCGCGCGAGGATCGTGCGCTGCTGGTCGATGCGGTGCTCGCCCCCGGCGGCATCACCCCCGCGCTGGTCGATTCGCTGGAGGTCGGCGGCCCCTACGGCGCCGGCTGGCCGCACCCCCGCGTCGCGGCGGGGCCGTTCCGTCTGATAAAGGTCGATATCGTCGGCAACGGCCATGTCCGCGCGATTGCGGCGGGCGACGATGGCAGCCGGATCAAGGCGATGGCGTTCCGCGCCGCCGACACGCCGCTCGGCCTGGCGCTGCTCGCCTGCCCGCCCCACCGCCGCCTCTGGCTCGCCGGCCGCGCCCGCCGCGACGACTGGGGCAGCCGCCCCGCCGCCGAACTCCACCTCGACGACGCCGCCTGGGCGGATTGATGACGCGACGGACCACACAAAGGATTGACGCCCTGCCGATCCTCCCCTAACGGCACGCAACGCCATGACGGCCCCTTCGTCTAGCGGTTAGGACGCGGCCCTTTCACGGCTGAAGCACGGGTTCGATTCCCGTAGGGGTCACCAGCATCTGCCTAAGCGGCGGAAAAGCGTGGTTTTTCAGGCTTTCACGGACGCTTTACCCATCCTTGTATACAAAGGATGTGCACAAAGTGATCCGTATGGCCGCCCCCTTCAAAGATCCTCGCACCGGCATTCTCTACTTTCGACGGGTCATCCCGGCCGCACTCCGCTTGTTCTTCGACGGTGGCGCAAGCGAGTATAAGCGAACCCTCGACACCCGCGATCCCGACGAAGCGCGCCAGCGCTATCATCCGCATGCCGTCGTCTACGAGCAGAAGCTCGCCGCCGCTCGCCGCACGCGGGCCAGCCACCACCTCCGCTCGGCACGCGCGATGGTCGACGACTTTCTCGACGGACAACCGGACGAGGATCTTCGCGGCGTGGCGCAGAAGCTCGCTGCGCTCGAACTCGGGGCATTCGACCATGCCAACGGCCTGACCGACGATGCGCCCGGCGCACGCTACGACTTCGGGATTTCGCCAGGCCTCGATGATCTTCGCGACCATGCGAGCAGGATCACCATGCTGTCCGCCGTTCCCGATCTCCTGCCGCTATCCTGGCTGGAGACGTTGCAGCGGGTCGCCGCCCTGCCCACCCTCGAACCGATCGAATGGTTCATCGCGGCGGTGGCCATGGCGAACGATCTGGGCTGGCCACTGACCCACGAGCTACACGGCGCAATCGGTCGTGCTTACCTCGACAGGCTCTGCGCGGCCTGCGCCATCAGGATCGATCCGGCGCGGACCCGGATCGTCCCGCCGTCGGTGCTTGTCGCAGGATCTACGGCGGTGGTGACGGCGCCGTCTGCTCATCCAACCGAACCAGAACTCCTTACGCCGCTCGGCAAGGCGGCACCCACGATCACCCAGGTCTATGAAGCCTGGGCCACGTCCGAGCCGCGCGAGGCCAAGCTCGTGGACGAATGGCGGACAGCGGTGAAGCGCTTCGCCCGGCTCCATGACGACCCGCCGGTCGATCGGATCACCGCGTCGATGGTGCGTGCCTATCGCCGCACCTGCGCGGGGCTTCCAGCCCGTGCCGGACACAGGATCGCCGCCCTGCCCCTGTTGGAGCAGGTCGAATTGGCAGAGGCTGAGGGATTGCCGACGCTATCGCCTGCGACCGTCAATAAGGCGCTGTCGGCGATCCGGGTAACGCTCGAGCACGCGGTCGAGGAACTCGAGGTCATTGACGGCAACGTCGCCAAGACCGTGAAGTCGATGCCCAAGCGCTCGTTGGAGGACGCACGCCTCCCTTTCGAGCCCGACGACATGGTCAGGATCTTCACCTCGCCCCTGCCCGAGCGCAGTGGTGTGACGGCACGAACGCTGTTCTGGACACTGTTGCTCGCCCCGTTTACTGGTTGCCGCCTCGATGAGCTGGGCAAGCTTCGGCCCGGCAACATCAAGACCTATGACGGCATCCCCTACATCGCCATCGAACCGGATCGCTTGCGCGTCCGCCAGGAGCAGGAGGGACCGGCCAAGCGGATGAAGACGGCCAGCGCCAAGCGCGACATTCCGTTGCATTCCACCCTGCTCGAAGCAGGCTTTCTCGATATGGTCGCGGCGCGACGGGCAGAAGGCACCGAGTGGCTGTTCCCCGAACTCGAGACCAACAAATATGGCAGCCGCACACAACGGCTATCGCGCGTCATGAACGATTTTCTCGATGCCATCGGCCTGTCCGATCCCGAGCTCGTATTCTATTCATTCCGACACACCGGCAAGCGCGCCGTTCGGGGCAAGGTTGCGAAGGAGATCGTCGACCTTCTGTTCGGTCACGCGGACGGATCGGTCAGCACATTATATGGCCGCGGTGCCGCCATGGCGGTTCTGCGTGATGCCATCGAGCAGATCCAATATCCTGCCGTTGACTGGAAACCTGTTGTCGCGATGGCGCGGGCAATGACATAATTGGGCGGACTGCTCCCGAGCAGCTTCTATTCGCGAGAGGCAGACAGCGGCTGTTCGGTAATTGTGGCACCACTTTGTTGTGACACGATAGCGCCTTCATTGCTGGTTGAAACCCGCATATGCCGGCGATCAATCCGCGCTAGACGATCAACAATTCAATGGCCGATGACAAGGCGGTGTGCACGAATTGGCCGCGGTGGGCTGGCTTGCCATTGCCGCGTGAGAAGACCCGAAGCACCTCGGCGCGCGTATTGGCATCACTGCCGTGCTGCACACAGAAAGCTCGGCGATGACCCATTCCAGACATTCAGACGCTCTTTTCAGCTCCCCAACTTCGGCCGCTCGTTCATATCGCGGCAGCGACGGTCGGAGCGGCAGGGTTTGGGACGAAGCTGTCCTTCGCGAATGCGAAGGCGAAGGTCAGGTTTAGAATAAAACGGACGTTCGCGGGATCGCGTCGATCTGCCTAGGAACGGGCGAGGCTAGGCCGTCTGCGGACTGGCGGGTTTTGGGGCGCAACGCCACCGAGGCTGACCTCGCCGCGCGTTTCGCTTATTTCCCCGCGCTTCACTACAAGCACTCGGCTTGTCGGCCCGTGCCAGTGGGGTCATAGTGCCGGCCATGTCTGCCGCGCCGGAAATCCCGCTCGATATTCGAAATATTATGCATGACTGCATCCTCGCCATTTTCTGGCCGAAGAAGCAGATCTTGGACTTCCTGCTAAGCGTTGATTGCCCGCTCAATATCCTCCCGCCTGTCGATACCCAACTTTCCCGTCATGAGATCGTGATTGATGCCTTTTCGAGGCTGAGTGCTCGCCCTGATCGCGGCTATGCTGTCTTTCAGACGATGATCGATCGCCTCTCGAACTGGAGCTATTTGGACCCCTATTATTTCGTGAAGCTCGCCAAGCTCGACAGCAGAGACGCACAACAGAAGATCGACCAACTCAAGAAGGCCCTCGAGAAGCGCAACGCGACCACGGAGAGCCGCCGGGCGGCATCCAGCGAAACCTCCCGGCAAAGGAGCAAGACGCAGGATCTGAATGCGCTAACCACGGCTTTCAGCAAACTTTATGGAACTGGCCTCGCTCCTCAAGCGAGAGGACGCCTATTCGAGACGTTCCTCCGTGAACTGTTCAATCGTCAATCAATCCACATGCGGGATAATTTCCGCCTGACCGGTGAAGAGATTGATGGCACCTTCAAGTTCGAAGGCGAGAATTATGTGGTGGAGGCAAAATGGCAGGAAGCGAGTGTCGCCACCAGCCAACTCTACCACTTTGCGATGAAGGTCGATGGCAAGATGCATGGTCGGGGGCTGTTCATCTCGGTCAACGCCTTTTCGAACGAGGCGATTAGGGCCATCGTTCACGGCAAGCATATCCAGACTATACTGATGGATGGACAGGATATCTCGCACGTTCCAGAGCAAAGGATCAGTCTTGAGGATATGCTCGACTACAAGATTCGTGCGGCACAGACGCGTGGCGAAATCTATGTGTGCGCTGTTCTGAAGTCAGCTAAAGTCTAGTGACGATGCGAGATATAATCCGTTGTCCTGCTAGGGTTTGTCACATCACGAATGGTGCGCCCGATCTTTGACGATATTCAATGAATCTGAGATTAACGAAGTAAGAAAACTAACCAGTGGCTCGCAGGCTGCCACGCGAGAAAAGGACTGGAATGATCAAGGTTGATAAAGAGCATTTTGTTCGAGCCGCTTTTGAGATTGGTCAGAGCGGTGACAACGACACATTGCCTTATGACTTAGACTCTGCGTTCATCAAGGACAAAGCTACCGATCTTGCGGCGCTTTGCCTAGCCCTTTTCCATAGTGTCGAAACCGGCGCCGTTGGGAAGCCGGCCCCCTTCATGAACGGACTGGCGATAGGGGCGGAACGCCTGCTCGTTCCATCCGGCTCGCACGGTTTCCGCATCACCACAAAAATCCACCCCTTCTGGAATCTCTATCTGAACGGCTTGGGCCTAGCGATCGCGGAAGCGAACGAAACAGAGCGGAGTCCTCGGGCGCATTCTTACCGGCTCGCCACACAGGGGCCGGGCTTCTTCGACCGAACCAGATCGTGGCGCGCATATAAGCTCGCCACGTTGGACGAGGCCGGTCTGGAAGAGGAGCGGGCGGTGGTGATCCAGACCGATGTCTCAAGCTTCTATGAGCACATCTACCACCACCGGCTCGAAAATATCGTCAAGGACCTGTCACCAGGATCGACCTTGGCGATGCAGATCGATCGCATCTTGAGCAAGCTCGCGTCAGGCCGCTCCTTCGGTCTCCCAGTCGGTGGTCAATGCGCACGCATTCTGGCCGAAGTGATGATGACGCCGATTGACCGATCGCTGACCGATGTAGGGCTTGTGTGGCACCGCTATGTCGATGATTACACATTAATCTGCCGTTCGCGGCAGGATGCCTATAAAGCACTCTCTGAATTGTCACATGCCTTGGCAGACTATGGCCTTTCGCTCAATCGCAGTAAGACCACCATCTTGAGTGCCAAACACTATAAGGACTTTGTTTCAGCGCAGTTAGGAGAGGGTGAGGATTCCAGCCTCGCGTTGCGGGAGCTTGATCTGCATTTCGATCCTTATTCCGACAATGCCAGCGCGGAATATGAAAAGCTCAAACAGTCGTTCGAGAAAATTGACATTTCCTTTCTTCTCGATCTTGAACGCGAGAAATCGCAGCCCGACGCCTTTGTGCTCGCGCAGATTGGTCGCGCGCTCAAGTTCCAAGAGCCCGCTAGCGCGGCCCAACTGTGCGCCACGCTCCTCGACCCGAACAACCTCGACTCGTTTCGTGCCTCATGGTCGAAAATCATGCGCGGCGTATATGCCGTCCGGTCGAATGACGAGTTCGCATTGATTTTTGCCGCCATCGACGCCTTGCTCGATCGTATACCGGCCACCGGCGCCCATTTGCTCGTTCCCGAAGCCAACATGCTGCATTTCCTGCGAGCGATTCGGTTTGTTAGGACTGATACGCGCGGCATTTTCGTCCGTCAGACATACGATGCGACGGCATCCGCCTCGGTCCGACGTGCCTGCATCGACTGCTGGAGGCATTGGGCCGACCGGTCGAACTTCACGCGATTGCGTAACCAATGGCAGAATCTGGGCACCGGCGAGCAAAGGATGCTTTGGCTCGCAGCAGGTGCGTTCGGCGACGAAGGCGTGAAGACGAGAGACCAGTTGCGCGGTTCGCTCGCACAGGTCTGGCAATTGGGAATCGAGTCCGGCTCACCGGGCACTTTTGCGACCTGCTACGAAGATTGGGTCAAGCATGCCGTTTAGTCGCCTCCCGGCTCGCGACCCGAGGACCGTAGCGCGCGATATTCCTGGCGTTCTCGATATTTTGTTTCCTCGACTCACCGGCGGTCTCGTAAATAGCTTGAATGCGACGATGTTTTCCTTCCCTGGCATCAGCCCGATACCGAGCGAGATGATTGATAAAAGTCGCCTGCAAAAGGCGATGATGTTCGAGCTGTCGGTAGCGCGAGCTGAAAGCGAGCTTCGGGGTGGCGAGGTGGCGTCGTGGGATGAATGCCTGACGATCGCGTCAAATCGCCAGCGTCGCCATTTCGATGCGCGCATTCCGGAGGAGCTCGAGCCGAGCGATATCCTCGTTGCCGACCATGCCGCTCGCAATCTGGTAGCGATGCTGAACAGCGTTCAGGCGCAGCGGCCATCTGCTATTTTGGAACATGCACCCCTTATTCCTGGCCTTGGCTGGGTGGCATCTGGCAACGGGGATTTCGCGATCGGTTCAACGATCATAGAGGTCAAGCACACGGAGCGTAATTTCGGCGCGAGCGATTTTCGTCAGGTTCTTATGTACTGGCTGCTTCGCTACGCCCGAACCGTCGAGAATGACGGCAATATGTGGCCGGACGTTCTATTGTTAAATCCGCGGCGTAACGCCGCGCTGCTGGTCAATTATGATCACCTGCTCCGGTCGGCTTCCGCTTCGTCGAACCGTGTCGAGCTAGTGGAATTGCTGCGATCTGCGGTCGAACAGGATTTCGATTGGCGGTGAGTATCACGATTTAGGAGGGCGCTCTTCGACCGCGTCAGCGATGCCAACTAGAGAGGAGTGGCGGGACGGTCAGTGCAAGCCCGACGAGAGCAAGTAGCAAGCCAATTATTGTAAGCCTGGCTGGCAAATGTACCGCCGGATCAGGGGAGGCGAGATACCAGCGCAGCCTCCCCCACCATCCGACACGCCGAATCGAAAAGTGGAGCGATGCGCCCTTCTCGACGCCAAGGAAGTCACGAATGTCAAACGGCATGAAGATGAGATCTTTCTCGGCATGTCCCATGACAAGAACGTGAAGGCCCTTCCCATTATCCTCGTTTACGAGCCGAGCGATGCCGAAGCGCTTGATCCCGCCACGATGGCTATGGTGAAGGCGCACCAGATGTCGACCTGCGTCGCCTGGTGGCAGGCCGTGAACCGGAAGTTTAGGCATGATCCTCCCCGCTAGAGGCCCGTCCTACCTACCCTGGACCGTCTACAAGTCAACTTAACGAATGATGGCGAAGGGGGCTGATTGGAATACCGGTCAACGGCCGGCATTAGGGCGCGTTGCTGACCGACCGCTTCGCGAAGCCGATCGGCAGCTTCCGTCAGAACCGGACGTTCACCGAAGTCGGTGTGAACGTCCGGCTATGGTCGCAAGCTGCCGTGCCTGCCCCCCTTCCGGCCTGACCCACAACCGGACGTTCCCGAGCTACTTTCGGCTACCCAACTTCGGTCGCTCATTAATGTTGACGCACAGGCTGCGTTGGGCGGCGAATTACCGGCCGCCGCCCCTTCCCGAGGAACTGGCGGTTTGGGAAGGTCCCAAATCAAACTCTGGAGCGCCAACTATTGCCTATTTTGCGGATGGCACCTCGAACACCAGCAACGTCGAGGTCGCCGTCGCACAGACCTGCCCCTTGTCGTTCTGCAGCGTGGCTTCGGTGAAGGCGGCGCGACGGCCCATGGAGATCAGCCGGCCGGTGGCGCGGATCGTGCCACTGGTGCTGCTGAGGCCCTTCACGAAAGAGACCTTCAACTCCAGCGTCGTATAGCCGTAGCCTGGCTTCAGCGCCGTGTGTGCCGCGATACCGCAGGCGCTGTCGAGGATCGTCGCGATGTAGCCGCCATGAACCGAGCCCATCGGATTGTAGGAACTTCCGTCGGGCGTCGCTTCGAAGACCGCGTGTCCACGGTCCGCCTCGATCAGCGAGATACCGAGTTTTTCGCCCAACGGCGGTTGCCGTCCGGTCGCGAGCAGCGCGCGGACCTGAGTGAGCCCATCGGTTCCTCCGGCAGCCTCAGATGACATGGTCTTCCCTCCTCCTACTTATTCTGGCTGGCTAGCATCATGCCGGTGCCGGTCGACATCGCGACTTGAGAAGGATCCCAGCCGCCGCCCAATGCCCGGAACGACGCGACCGCGCCGCGACTTGCCGCCGCGCGCGCCTGGATCGCACCGTCGCGCGTCTCCAGCAGGCGCCGATCCGCGTCCAATACCTCGATGAGACTGATGACGCCGCCCCGGTATGCCGTATCGGACGTCGCCCTGGCCCGAGTGAGCGACAGCTCACCCTGAGTCAGCATCGCGGCGCGCGCTTCCTGTTGTACCAAGGTTGAAAAGGCGTCCTCGACATCCCGCGACGCGCGCAGCACGGTCAGACGATAGGCCGCCAAGGCCTCTGCGTTGCGCCCTTTCGCTGCCTTGATCTCGGCATCGACGCGGCCGAAGTCGAACAGTCGCCAGCGCAGCCCCAGCACGCCATTGGCCTGTGTCGCATTGCCGCCGAACAGGCCACCCGCAGCCGTGGTGGCCGTGCCGAGCAGGCCGCTGAGCGAGAATTTCGGGTAATATTCCGACACCGCCGCCCCGATCCGAGCATTCGAGGCCGCGAGCGTGCGTTCGGCCGCGATGATATCGGGCCGGCGTCGCAACAGCGCTGCCGGCCCGCCCGCCGTCGATACCTTGGGAGGGGATGGTATCGCGGCGGGACCGGCAAGCTGGGCTCGGCTGCTGCCCGGCTGCACGCCGACGAGTACGTCCAGCGCGTTCATCGCGATATCCAGTTCGTTCTGGAGCGCAGGGACGCTGGCGCGGACCTGCGCCGACGCTCCTTCGGCCTGGCGGAGCTGCAGTTCTGCGGCAATGCCCTTGCGATATTGCAACGCGATCAGGTCGACGAGGCGCTGTTGGGTGGCCGCCTGCGCGCGCGCGACATCCAGGCGTGCCTGCAACGCGCGGACCAGGATGTAGGTATCCGCCGTCTGCGCCGCGACGGTCAGCCGTGCCGCTACGGCACTCGCGGCCGACGCCTCCCAGTCCGCCCGTGCGGCATCGCGGGCGGCATCGCGTCCGCCGAACACATCGAGCTCCCAACTCGCACCAAGGTTCGCCTCGTACGTCTCGGTCGAGCGTTCGAACTGCGAAAAGGCGCTGCCGATCCGACCGATCGGCGTCTCCAGCGATTGGTAGATTTCACCGACCTGCCCGTTGATCTGACCGGACGGCAACAGGGCGGCGTTGGCGCCCTTCAATGCGGCACGAGCCTGTATCACCCGCGCGCGCGCCTGTTGCAGGTCGAGGTTCTGAGCAAGCGCTCGTTCGACCAGCCCTGCAAGCACAGGGTCACCGAACGTCCGCCACCAGCTGACCATGTCGGCCGCGCCGGCGGAACCCGGCCGGGCTTCCACGGCAGCCCCGCCCACATAGGTTGCAGGCGCCGACGTTACCGGTACGACATAGCGCGATCCCACTGCGCAACCCGACAAAGACAGGAGTGCAAGAACCGACGCTCGCCCATGCGGTACAGATCGCATCTCAAAATTCCAACCCGACTAACTCTGTTACCGATGGACGAATTGGTCACTTGTTGTCAATGCGCGCCCATACGATTATCTGGGGTCATGGACCATGCACTCACCTCTGAAACGCTGGCGCGCGGCCCCGCCGAACATGCGGTGCGCGATCAGATCATCGACGCGGCCAACGAGTGTTTCGCGCGCTACGGCTACCAGAAGACGACCGTGGCCGATCTGGCCCGTGGGATCGGGTTCTCGAAAGCGTATATCTATCGTTTCTTCGAATCGAAGCAGGCGATCGGCGAGGCGATTTGCAAGGATCGTCTGGACCGGATCATCGCTGAAGCGCGCGTGGCGATGGACGAAGGCGGCAGTGCAACCGACCGGTTTCGTCGCATGTTCCGCAGCGTCACGGCGCTCAGCGTCGCGCTGTTCTTCGACGATCGGAAGATCTACGAGGTCGCGGCGCTCTCCGCGCTCGAACAGTGGAATTCTGCGAAATACTATTCGGCGACGCTCAGATCGATCGTCGAGGATCTGGTTCGCGAGGGTCGCGAGAGCGGGGAGTTCGAGCGCAAGACGCCGTTGGACGAAACTTGCCGCGCGATCTTCTACGCCATGATGCCCTTCATCGACCCGCTTCACCTGGAGCGTAATCTGGACCTGCTGCCTGAGGCGCAGAACGAGGTCACGAGCCTCATTCTTCGGAGTCTGGCGCCGTAGGTATCGTATTAGAAATCTGTGACTAGTTGACATATTGGTAACTCGATAGCATTCACGCTCCCGTATTTGGGAGGACCGCCGCGTGTCGAACCGCTTTCGTTGCTATGCCATGGCTGTCCCGATCCTGCTTGGCGGGGTGCTGACCGGTTGCGGCGATGCCAAACCCGACCCCCGTACCCAACCACCCCTGGTACGCGTGACGACGCCGACCGCAGCAAGCGACGCCTCGCGCGAATTCACGGGGATCGTCGCGGCACGCGTGCAGAGCGATCTCGGCTTCCGAGTCGGCGGCAAGGTCGTCGCACGACTGGTGAACGCGGGGCAGGTCGTGCGTCGCGGCCAACCGCTGATGCGGATCGATGGCGCCGACCTGGCGCTGGCCACGCGTGCGGCGCTCGGCACCGTCGACGCCGCCCGTGCCCGCGCGGTGCAGACCGCTGCCGACGAACGACGCTTCCGCGATCTGGTCGGAGCGGGCGCGGTATCTGCCTCCGCCTATGATCAGGCGAAAGCCGCGGCGGACTCGGCGCGCGCGCAATTATTCGCGGCACAGGCGCAGGCGCGGGTAGCGCGCAACGAAACCGACTACACGACGCTGCTGGCCGACGCCGACGGCACCGTGGTGGAGACGCTCGCCGAACCGGGGCAGGTCGTCACCGCCGGACAGATCGTCGTACGGGTGGCGCGGTCCGGTCCGCGCGAAGCATTGGTGCAATTGCCGGAAACCCTCCGCCCGCCGCTCAATTCCGTCGCGCGCGCACGGACATTCGACAGCAGCACGGGTAGCGCCACGCTTCGCCAGCTGGCGGATTCGGCCGATCCAGCGTCGCGCACGTTCGAGGCGCGTTATGTGCTGGGCGGCGCGACCGCACGTGCACCGCTGGGCTCCACGGTCACGATCGCGCTTGCGCTCCCGGGTAAATCGACCGGCATGGAGATACCCCTCGGCGCGCTCCGCGACACCGGACGCGGGCCGGGCATCTGGATCGTACGCGATGGCGCGACACCCACCGTCGTCTGGCACGCCGTGCAGGTATCCGCGGTCGGCGAGGAAATGGCCACGATCACATCGGGATTGGCACCGGGCGAGCGATTCGTCGCGATAGGCGCGCACATGCTGCACCAAGGCCAGCGGGTTCGCGTTGCCGCCCCGGTGCCGGGTGCCGCCCGATGAGCGGGCGGGACGACGATCGGCCGGATACGGCCGGACGCTTCAACCTGTCCGCGCTGGCCGTCCGCGAACGATCGGTGACGCTGTTCTTCCTGATCGCGATCATCCTCGCTGGTGTCGTGGCTTTCTCGAAGCTGGGCCGCGCCGAGGACCCGAGCTTCACGATCAAGGTACTGACGGTCGTCACCGCCTGGCCCGGCGCAACCGCGCAGGAAATGCAAGATCAGGTCGCCGAACCACTGGAGAAGCGCCTGCAGGAGTTGCGCTGGTACGACCGCAGCGAGACGTTCACCCGCCCAGGCCTCGCCTTCACCACGCTGACGCTGCGGGATACCACCCCGCCCGCCGCGGTCGCCGATGAGTTCTACCAGGCTCGCAAGAAGATGTCGGACGAGGCATCCAGTCTGCCACGAGGCGTCGTCGGCCCCTTCGTCAACGACGAGTATGCCGACGTCACCTTCGCACTTTACGCGCTGAAGGCAAAAGGAGAGCCGCAACGGTTGCTCGCGCGCGAGGCCGAGCAACTGCGCCAGCGCCTGCTGCACGTTCCGGGCGTCAACAAGATCAACATCGTCGGCGAACGACCGGAGCGCATCTACGTCCAGTTCGCGGAGGAACGGCTGGCGACGCTCGGCGTCTCGCCGCGCGATATTTTTGGCGCGCTGGCCCAGCAGAACCTCATTACGCCTGCCGGCGCGATCGAAAGCAAGGGGCAGCAGATCGTCGTTCGGCTCGATGGCGCGTTCGACGATCTGTCCAAGATCCGAGACCTGCCGATCGTCACGCGCGGCAACACGCTGCGCCTGTCGGACATTGCGACCGTTGAGCGCGGTTACGAGGATCCCGCCACCTTCCTGGTGCGCAGCCAAGGCGAACCGGCGCTGCTGCTCGGCGTCGTGATGCGCGAGGGCTGGAACGGTCTCGATCTCGGCGCGTCGTTGAAGGACGAGGTCGCGAAGATCGGTGCCGAATTGCCGCTGGGCATGTCGCTGACGCCGGTCACCGATCAGTCGGTCAACATCGCCGAATCCGTCGACCAGTTCATGCACACGTTCCTGGAAGCATTGGCGATCGTCATGATCGTCAGCCTGATAAGCCTGGGCTGGCGGGTCGGCATCGTCGTCGCCGCAGCCGTGCCGCTGACGCTGGCAGTCGTCCTGATCGTGATGTGGGCGACCGGGCGCGCGCTCGACCGCATCACGCTCGGCGCGCTGATTCTCGCGCTCGGCCTCTTGGTCGACGACGCGATCATCGCGATCGAGATGATGGTGGTGAAGATGGAGGAGGGGTACGACCGTATCCGCGCCTCTGCCTACGCCTGGAGCCACACCGCCGCGCCGATGCTCGCGGGAACGATGGTGACGGTGATCGGCCTTATGCCGGTCGGCTTCGCGCAATCGACCGCGGGTGAATATGCCGGCAACATCTTCTGGGTGGTCGGTTTCGCGCTGATCGCCTCGTGGTTCGTCGCGGTGATCTTCACGCCGTACATGGGCGTCAAGCTGCTGCCGGCCATCAAGGCGGTCGAGGGCGGGCATGCCGCGATCTACCAGACCCCGCGCTACCAGAAGGTGCGCGACGTGATCGCGTGGGCGGTGCGGCGCAAGCTGCTGGTCACGTTGGCGACACTGTCGGCGTTCCTGATCGCCGGCGTGGGCATGGCGCTGGTCAAGAAGCAGTTCTTTCCTGCGTCTGACCGACCCGAGGTGCTGGTCGAGGTCCAGATGCCCAAGGGCACCGCGATCGCGCAGACCGCTGCCGCAGCGAACCAGGTCGAGGCGTGGCTGCGCAAGCAGCCCGAGGCGAAGATCGTCACGAGTTACGTGGGACAAGGCGCACCGCGCTTCTTCCTGTCGCTGTCACCGGAACTGCCCGACCCGTCCTTTGCCAAGATCATCGTTCTCACCTCCGACGAGGAGGCGCGCGACGCGTTGAGCATCAAGCTGCGTCAGGCAGCCGTGGATGGGCTTGCCCCACAGGCGCGGGTCCGTGCGACCAAACTGACCTTCGGCCCCTATTCGCCTTTCCCGGTCGCGTTCCGCATCAGCGGGCCTGACCTCGGTACCGTCCGCACGATCGCGGCCAAGGCGCAGGCGATCCTCCAGGCCGATCCGTCGATGCGGACCGTCAACGCCGACTGGGGCGACCGCGCGCCTGCGTTGCATTTTGTACTCGATCAGGACCGGCTGCGGGCGCTTGGCCTGACGTCGGGTGACGTTGCCGAGCAGTTGCAGTTCCTGCTCAGCGGCGCCGTCGTCAGCCAGGCACGTGAGGACATCCGCACGGTCGATGTGGTGGCACGTTCGGCTGGAACCGACCGGCTCGATCCTGCCCGGATCGGCGACTACACGCTCACCGGCAGTGCGGGGCAACGCGTTCCGGTCAGCCAGATCGGCAGAATCGAAGTGCGGATGGAGAACCCGATCCTTCAGCGCCGCGACCGGGTGCCGACGATTACCGTACGCGGCGACATCGCCGATGGCCTGCAGCCCCCCGACGTCTCGACCGCGATGCTAGAAAAGCTCCAACCGCTGATCGCGAAACTGCCGACCGGCTATCACATCGACATGGCCGGCTCCATCGAGGAGGCAGGCAAGGCCAACAAGGCGCTGGCCCCGATCTTCCCGATCATGATCGTTCTGATGATGATCGTTATCATCCTGCAGGTCCGCAGCCTGTCGGCGATGGCGATCGTGTTGCTGACGGCGCCGCTGGGGCTGATCGGTGTCGTGCCGACGCTGCTAATGACGGGGCAGCCATTCGGGTTCAACGCCATCCTCGGCCTGATCGCGTTAGCAGGCATTTTGATGCGCAACACGCTGATCCTGATCGGCCAGATCCATGACCATGAGAGGGGTGGCATGGACCCGTACCATGCCGTCGTAGAAGCGACCGTACAACGCTCGCGGCCGGTGATCCTCACGGCACTCGCTGCTGTGCTCGCGTTCGTGCCATTGATCAGCTCGGTATTCTGGGGATCGATGGCGGTGACGCTGATCGGCGGGACGCTCGGCGGAACGGTGCTGACGCTGGTGTTCCTCCCCGCGCTCTACGCGCTTTGGTTCCGGATCAGGCCGTTAGCCGATGACCATGCCCCGCGCTCCACTGGTGGCAATCCCGCTTTGGCGTGACCGCTGCCTGCCATCGCCTATGATCGAAGACCCATTTGCAGTCATTCGCACACCAATTGCGGCAGCCCCGTTTCGGCTGTTCGTTCATGCTCAAGGCGATGAGTGTTGCCTTTTACGCTCCATCTGGCCGCGATAATTGGTCAATCGCAGTGCCGCATTCACCGTGCCGGCGGCCCGAACTATCAGCAAGCAGGAGGTGCCAGTTTCCGAATCTTTCAACCCAGCACTGGCACCCCCCTCGCGATCACATGTCCGCCGCGGTCGGGCGGACGATGACCTCGTTAATGTCGACACCTTCAGGCTGCTCCAACGCATAGCGGACCGCCCGTGCGATCGAGTCCGGGGTCAGCGATTTCTTCCGCCAACCCGTCAATGCGGTGGCTATTGCAGGATCGGTAATGTCGTGCCCCAGTTCGGTGGCGACGACGCCCGGCGAGATCAGCGTCGAGCGGATCTCGTCATGCTCCTGCCTCAGCCCCTCGGTGATGGCGCGCACCGCATGCTTGGTGCCGCAATAGACCGCCGCCGTGGGCATCACCATGTGCGCGGCGACCGAGGCGACGTTGACGACATGGCCGCTCTTCTGCGCCACGAAGCGCGGCAACACCGCGGCGATCCCGTTGAGAACACCGTGGATGTTGACGTCGATCATTCGGCTCCACTCGTCTCGCTTCAGTGCGGCGAGCGGCGAGAGCGGCATTACGCCGGCATTGTTGACCAGCACATCGACGCCTCCAAACCACGCTTCGGCGGCTTCCACGAAGGCGTCGAAGTCGGCACCGTCCGTCACGTCGAGGGTTCGCCACGCGACACTCTCACCAAGCGCCTCCGCTAGCGCCATCAACCGCTCGCCGCGGCGCGCGCCGATGAAAAGCCGTGCACCCGCCGCTGCCAGTTCGCGCGCTGTCGCTTCGCCGATGCCGCTCGAGGCGCCGGTGATGAGGATGACCTTGTCGATAGTAGCTGCCATGATGATTTCCTTGCCTTGATGATGATCAGCAAGATGGAGCGACAGGACGGGTCTGCGGTAGAGCGATCGTCCGAACCCTTTGCACGATCCTCCAGAACTGGCGTCCCTCGCTTGCGCGCGTCGATCGGCTGATGAATGTCGATCGGTATGGACCGGGTCACCGAGCTTGCCGCCGTCATCGACCGACACGTCGGCGGAACGGGTATCTGCACGACGGCAATGCCGCATGTGTCGCTGATCCGCGCCGATCAACCGAGCACGCCGACGCCTGCAGTCTACGAGGCTTCGCTATGCCTGATCGCCCAGGGATCGAAACGCGTGTCGATCGGCGACCACAGCGTCGTTTACGATGCCGCCCATTACCTCCTCGTCTCGGTCGACCTGCCGCTGGTCGGACATGTGATCGATGCGAGTCCCGACAGACCGTATCTCTGCTGCAAGATCGATCTCGATCCCGCGATCCTCGCCGACCTGATTGTGACCGAGGGCGGCGTGGCGCATAGGACCGACCTGCCGGTGCTGGGCGTCCACCCCATCGATGCCGACCTGATCGACGCCGCCTGCCGGTTGGTGGGGCTGCTTGACCGGCCCGAAACGATCCGAACACTGGCACCGCTGATTGAGCGCGAAATCCTGTACCGGCTGCTCACCGGGCCGCACGGGCCGATGCTTCGCCACGTCGCAACCGCAGGCAGTCATCTGAACCAGATCAGCCGCGCCATCGCCGCGATCCGCCGTCGCTTCGATACGCCGATCCGCATCGACGAGGTCGCGGCCGAGGCCGGCATGAGCACCTCTTCGCTTCATGCGCACTTCAAGGCGATCACCCGTCTGACGCCGCTCGAATACCAGAAGCAATTGCGTCTGCAGGAGGCGCGGCGCTTGATGCTCGCCGGCGGAACCACGGCCAGCGCGGCAGGTTTTGCGGTCGGCTATGAGAGCCAGTCGCAGTTCAGCCGCGAATACCGCCGCCTGTTTGGCGCGCCACCGCGACTGGACATCGATCGGCTTCGCGCTGCACCGGCGGCGGGCATGGCACTCTAGCCGCAGACGATATCGACGATAACGTGCGCAGCAATGGCACGGCCTGACTACCGAACTCAGCGGGCGGGGACGCGCGGTCCGGTTTCGGCCATCCAGGGCGCCTTGCGGCCCTGCCGCCACCGGTCGCGTGGTTATTATTGCCGTCATGCTGGCCGGGGCGTTGATTGAACGATGCGGTGCGGCAATCATTCTGAAGCCGACGACCTTGTCCCGACGTGGAGCGATCGACCATGAAGACCAGCGGCAACACGATCCTGATGACTGGCGGGGGAAGCGGCATCGGTGAGGCACTGGCCCACCGTTTTCACGATCGTGGCGACACCGTCATCATCGCCGGACGGCGACAGGAGGCGCTTCAGCAGGCAGCGGGCGGACGTGATCGCATCCACACCATGACCCTCGACGTCGAGGATGCCGCGGCAGTCGACGTGTTTGCCAAGAAAGTCGTGGCCGACTTCCCGTCACTGAATGTGCTGTTCAACAACGCCGGCATCATGAAGTTCGAGGATTTGACGAGCCGGCGCAGCCTGACTGATGCCGAAGCGACGCTGGCGATCAACATTCTGGGTCCTTTCCGGCTGACGAACGCGCTGATCGACCATCTGACGGGCCAGCCCGACGCCGCGATCGTCACGGTCACCTCAGGCCTGGCTTATGTACCGCTGGTGGCGGCACCGACCTACTCGGCGACTAAGGCAGCGATCCACTCCTATACCGTTTCGCTGCGAACCCAGCTTGCGGACAAAGTCGAAGTGATCGAGCTGGCGCCGCCGGGTGTGCAGACCGACCTCACGCCGGGACAGGCGAACCGCCCGGGCTACATGCCGCTCGACGCCTTCGCCGATGCGGTTAGCGCCCAATTCGCCCAGCAACCGACGCCGCCTGAAATCCTGGTCGATGAGGTGCAGTTCCTGCGGCAGGCCGAACGCGAGGGTCGGTTCGACGAGACATTGATGACGCTGACGGAGCGCGCCGCCCGGCAGCGTGAAGAGGGTAACCGACGGCGCCAACCGTGATGCACGTCAGGTAGCTGGCCGCCACTGCTCCCTGATCCGCGATCATTCCATCCTATGACGTTTGCCGATGGACGTCAGCGCAGTGCAGGATCGAACAACTTTGGAGACGCATCATGGTCGAAGCACGGTGGAACGGTACACTGATCGCGAGCAGCAACGATACCGTCGTGGTTGAGCGCAACCATTACTTTCCCATCGCGTCCGTCGACGCCTCGCGGTTGCGACCGAGTGACACGACGACGATCTGCCCATGGAAAGGCGAAGCGCACTACTACGACATTCATGTCGAAGGGGCCAACAATCCGGATGCCGCCTGGTACTACCCGGAGCCGAAAGCAGCGGCAGAGGAGATTCACGGCCGTGTGGCCTTCTGGAAGGGCGTGGAGGTCGTCTGACAGATATCCTCTCGTCGGCACAACCGTGGCCGTGCCGACCTAGAAGCAGACCCTCAGACGCTCTTGCCCGGCTTTCGAAAGCGGAGGTTCGTTAATCTCAGGCTAGCCGCCGTTTGATCGGCGATGATCGCCTCAGCTATCGGCCACCGTCATTCTTTCGACGATGGTTGCCTTCGCTCCCGAAAACCAGGGCGAAACCCTGTACATGATCCGGTCAAAAATCTCCGAAGCGAGATGATTGGCGAGCCATGACTTTAGTCGTGGCAGAGGCAGGTTATCGAACCACGTCCAGTCGACCCCCGCGAACTGTCTGACGAACGGCATGAGGGCGGCATCCGTCAGGCCCGCTTCCGTGCCGCACAGATGACCGGCAAACCCGATCCGCCTTTCCAGATCCTGCAGAAACCGGAAGCCGAGGTCGCGATGCCGGGCAGCGTCCGAGCCGTGCCGATCGGGATATTTGTACCGGTCGAGGTGCTGCTTGAACACGCCGTCGTTGGTCGCGATCAGTGCCGGGTCGTCGCGAGCGAGCCAGTCTTGCGGGTCCCTGATCCGCAGCGCCCAACGCATGATCGCAAGACTTTCCTCGATCACCGCCCCTTCCGCCGTTACGAGCACCGGCACCGTGCCCTTTGGCAACATGACGAGAAGCTCTGGAGGCTTGGTCGAAAGCCGGACCTCCCGAAGTTCATAACGCATGCCGCTGACCGCCAGCGCCAATCGCGCCCGCATCGCAAAGGGGCAACGACGAAAGCTGTAGAGGATGTGGTCGGTCATGGCGCCGATATGGGGGAAAACCGAATGGTGCGGGCAGGATAATTGCATTGCCGTACAATGGCGCGGATGGAATGATGCGGCCATGCGGATACCGAAAGCAGCCGTCCTCGCCCTCCTCCTGTCGGCATCGGTGAACGCCCAGATCGTCGCCCAGCCCTCGGCGGGCACCTATCGACGCGCGGTGGCGGGCGGATACAAGGCGGCACTCTATTGCTCCGGCCTCTTCAACGCCGGGCGGACCACCGCGCAGATCGATGCTGACGAACTGACGGGCATCTACCCCGAATATGAGAAGATCGTGTCGACGCTGATCGCGAAGGTCGACCGCCCGCGCCGGTTCGTCGCCGTCACCTTCGACCCCGCGCTGCCGCCGCGATACGCGGTGTGGCGCGACGGCCATGGCTGCATGACGCTGCCGATCGGCAGCAGGGCACCTGCGGACGGCGGATCGGCAGCGCCGCTGGATGCCATGCCGCCGATCGCGGGTGCGGACCCTCGTCGCTGGCCGCAGGGCGATGCCGGCATCGCACCGCGGCCCTCCGCCGGGCTCACGAAGGTCGTCGGTGCGGCGTTCGGCGATGGGTACGGCGTCGGCGCCAAGACGGTCGGGGTGGTCGTCCTGAAGGACGGCCGCGTTGTTGCCGAGCGATATGGCCACGGCTTCGGCCCGTTCGTCTCCAATCGAACCTGGTCGGTCGGCAAGTCGATCGCGGGCACGCTGATCGGCCTTGCCGATGCCGCCCCGCTGGATGCCCGTGCCACCGTGCCGCAATGGACCGCCGGCGATCCACGACGCAGCATCACGCTCGACCATCTTCTGCGCATGGCGTCCGGCCTACACAGCGACAGTGCCGGCAACCGCACCGACGCCATCTATTTCGGCGGCACGACGGTGGACGATCAGGCGACATCCTGGCCGCTGGAGGCGCTGCCCGGCACGCGCTTCCGGTACGCGAACAACGATATCCTGCTCGCCGTCTATGCCACGCGACAGGTGATCGGCGCAGATCGATACCGTGCGTGGCCAGGCAATCTGTTCGGCCCGCTCGGCATGTCACATACCGTCGCGGAAACGGACTGGCACGGCAACTACATCCTCTCCAGCCAGGTCTGGTCGACCGCGCGCGATCTCGCCCGGCTGGGCCTGTTCTGGTCGCGGGATGGGGTCTGGGCGGGCAGGCGCCTGCTGCCAGCGGGCTGGATGCGCACCATGACGATGCCGAGCGGGCCGCAACCACCAAGCGGACCCGGCTATGGCGCGACGATGTGGCTGTTCGGCCCGAAGCAGGGGCTGCCCCAGGGCAGCTTCGCCGCGCAGGGCAATCGCGGCCAATATGTGATGGTGGTCCCGTCCCGGCATCTGGTCATCGTCAGGCGTGGCGAAGATCCTGGTGCCGCCCGGTTTGATATCGCTCGCTTTGCCGCTGACGTGGCCGGCCTGACGCCTTAGCGTTCGTAAAACGGTATGGCACAGCGGTTCGACCCACAAGCAGACATTCGCGCGCCCTTGTCCGCTGCCCAACATCGACCGTTCGTTTATCTCCGCGCTTTCCCGTCGTCTGGCATCTGGTTCGAGCCATGAATGTCTGAACCGGCCACTCCTGCCGGGCCGCCATCGAAATGCATCTTGTTTCAGTGAAGGTTGCTACGGGGAGGACAGCGCCCGCCTGTTTTCTCACATGTGATAGCCGGAGTTGGGTAATGGTCTTCAGATGGACTGCGGTAGAGGCTGACCCAGGTGTTCCGCGACCGCCGGTGGTGAAGCTGGGCCTCGTCACCTAGACATCAGGCAACGTCTGACGAGCCATTCCCCATCCGGCCAGTGCCGGGCTGGCAGCGCGGCGCAGGAGCTTATCTGCATCGCGCAACGTCCATACCCCTGCCGTTTCGATCTCACGCAGCTCGGTCCATGACACCGGTGCAGCAATCGGGGCGCCGGCCCGCGCCCTGACGGAATAAGGCATGACCGCAGTGCTGCCGCGCTGGTTGCGGAGCCAGTCGATGAAGATGCGCCCGGACCGCTTCGATTTTGTCATCGTTGCCACGAAACGCTTGGGATCGGCTGACGCCAGCGCACGTGCGAAGCGCTCGGAGAAGCTCTTTACCTCCGGCCATGTCGCCTCGGGTGAGATCGGAACGATGACGTGGATGCCCTTGCCGCCAGACAGCATTGGGAAGCTCGTCAGGCCCAGCTCCGCCAGTTGCTCCTTCAGATATTCCGCCGCGCGTCTGGTCTCGGCAAACCCCAGCCCTTCATCAGGGTCCAGATCGAACACCATCCGGTCTGGCGTCTCGACCGCTCCCACCATGGAGCCCCAGCCGTGAAATTCGATCGCCCCCATCTGCACGCAGGCGATCACCCCATCGGTATCGTCGACGTAGAGATAGTCGTCAGCGTCGCCGTCTTTGTCGTGGATCGAAACGTGGCGGACATGGTCGCCGAAACTGCCGGCGTCATGCTTCTGGAAGAAGCATTTCCGCCCCCGCCCCTGCGGGCAGCGGACGAGGCTGATCGGCCGGTCGCGCGCGAACGGCAGCATCAACGGGGCGATCGTCGCATAATAGTTAGCGAGATCGCCTTTGGTGACACCGCTTTCAGGAAAGACGACCCGGCTGTGGTGCGTGATCGCGATGCTCGTTGCAGCGGCCGGCGGTGGTTCGGAGGCGGTCGGGCCCTGAAGGTCGGTCAGCCCGATGAAGCTGGCGTGGCGCAATAATCCATCCGGGGTGATTTCGGCATAGGCGATGTCAGCCGACAGGCTGGGCGTCACCCAGTGCGCACCTTTCACCGCCGCCTTTGGCGCGACGACCGTCGGCGTCTGCCGCTCGATCCGCTCCAGCTGGAGGCGGAGCGCTTCCATCGTTGCCAGATCGAACCCGGTCCCGACCTTGCCGGCAAAGACGTAACCCTCCGGCCCCTCCCACCCCAGCAACAGCGATTTGAAGCCACGACGCTTGTCCGACGGCAGCCAGCCCACAATCGCATAGGCATCACGCCTGACGCACTTCACCTTGATCCAGGCGCGGGTGCGGCTCGAGCGATATGGGGCATCCGCCCGCTTCGACACCACGCCCTCCAGCCCGTCACGGCACATCTGATCCAGCAGCGCCTCGCCCTGACCGATCACATGTTCCGAGAAGCGGATGTCCGCAGGCACATCAGCCACAAGCGCCCGCAGCCGCTCCTTCCGCTCCAGCGTCGGGAGCGCGGTCAGATCCTCGCCATCTTGCTCCAGCAAATCGAACGCCATCAGCACGATCTTCCCACCATCGCCGATCGCATTTTTCAACGTCGAGAAATCCGGCCGGCCGTCCCTGAACGCCACTGCTTCGCCGTCGATGAGCGCGGTGCCGGCCAACCGGGTCGCAGCTTTGGCGATGCCGGGGAACTTGTTGGTCCAGTCGAGGCCCGTACGGGTGAAGACCCTCGCCCGACCATCACCAACCGCCACCAGCACGCGGTAGCCATCGAACTTGATCTCATGCAGCCATGCGTTGCCCGTCGGGACGGTGTCCTGCAGCGTACATAGCTGAGGCTGGCGAAACTCAGGCAATGTCGGCTTGCTCCGGCTCGTCCGCGAAGACGAGGCGTGGCCGGCCACCGCAGCCTTCCTTCTGGAGGGACGCGCGGGTTGCCTGTCGGCGATCTCCGCCATCGTCCGTCCGGTGGCGACGCTGGTCAACGCTTCTTCGACCAGCTTGTCCGTACCCCCCGCCTCCGCATCATTTACCTTGCGCAACAGCCAGTTCTCGCGCTTTTCCCGGCCGCGCGGCTTCAGGCGTATGAGCATCCATTCGCCCCGCATCCGCTCACCATCCACCACAAAATGGAGGTGGCCGGCGTCGATGTCCGACGCAGACTTGCCCGCGACCGGTGACCAGGTGCCGCGATCCCATAGCATCACCGTGCCACCGCCATATTCACCAGCGGGGATCGTACCCTCGAAGGTCGCATAGGACAGCGGATGATCCTCCGTGCGGACCGCCAGCCGCTTTTCGGCGGGATCGAGGCTGGGACCGCGCGTCACTGCCCAGCTCTTCAGCACGCCATCCATTTCCAGTCGCAGGTCCCAGTGCAACCGGGTGGCGTCATGCTTCTGGACCATGAACAGGTTGCCATGCCTGGGCTCGAGTGTCCCGGCTGGCTCGGCGGTACGCGCAAAGTCGCGCTTGGCGTTGTAGGTCGCCAGGAGCGGCGATGCCGTCTTTGCCGCAGGCTTAGGCACGTTTCCTAGCCGCTTGCTTGGCGGCCGGCTTCCCGGCCGCGGTCTTCTTTGTCGCCGGCT
The DNA here is from genome assembly GCF_039537815.1 of Sphingomonas cynarae. Classification (NCBI taxonomy): domain Bacteria; kingdom Pseudomonadati; phylum Pseudomonadota; class Alphaproteobacteria; order Sphingomonadales; family Sphingomonadaceae; genus Sphingomonas; species Sphingomonas cynarae. The sequence goes on from NZ_BAABBF010000006.1 coordinate 212,717, forward strand.
TTTTCGGCGCAGGTTTCTTCGCGGGTGACGGTGCGGCCTTGCCACCCATCGATTGACGCAGAGCGGCCATCAGATCGACGACATTGCCGCCCTTGGCCGTGTCGCCCTGCCCGTCATCCTCGACGATTTTCTTGCCGCGGGCCTTGCGCTTGCGTTCGATGAGATCGCGAAGCGCATCGACATAGCGGTCATGATATTCCTGTGGGTGGAACGGGCCGCTCTTCCGGTCGATCAGTGCTTCTGCCAGTTCCAGCAACTCGCCCTCGGGTTCGTCGTCGGGTATCTCCCTGAAATAGCCTTGCGCCTTCTCCATTTCGTCGGCGTAGCGCAGCGTCTCCAGAACCATACCCCGCCCGGACGGCTTCAGGCTCACCACATACTCCCGGCCCCTGAGAGCTAGCTGGCCCAGACCCACCTTGCGGGTTCGCTTCAAGGCCTCGCGCAGCACGATGAATGCCTCGTTCGCGAGGTCGTCTGCCGGCACCACGAAGAATGGCTTCTCATAGTAGAGCACGTCGACCGCATCCGCATCCACGAACTGGGTCAGCTCCAGCGTCTTCTTGCTCTCGAGCTTGACCGCGTCGATCTCGTCCTGCTCGAGCAGGACGTATTCGCCCTTGGCTACCTCATAGCCCTTCATGATCTCGTCCTGATCGACGGGTCCGATGCCCGTCACCACCTTCTCGTAATGGATTAGTTTGCCACTGGGCTCGTGAATTTGCTTGAACGAGACGGTCGCGCCTGAGCGCGTGGCGGAGTAGATCTCCACCGGGATGGATACCAGGGCGAGCTTGATCTGCCCCTGCCAGTAAGCGCGTGCGGCCATGCCGGTTCTCCTTGGTGGCATGCAACGCACAACAGGCGGTGGGAGTTCGCTGGGGAGCGAAGGGTTGGATGGCAAAAGCACCGAAACTCAAAGTGTTTACCACCCCGATTGGCTTTCATGACGCCCTTGTGGCCGCCCCGAGCCGGGCAGCGGCATTACGAGCCTGGGGAAGCGATCATGATCTATTCGCGCGTGGGGCGGCGTTCGAAGTCACCGACCCCGACCTGATGAAGGAGCCGTTGGCTACGCCCGGCGAGGTCGTTCGGCGCCTGCGTGGTTCGGAAGCCGAGCAATTCGCCGCTTTGCCTCGGGACCGGCCGTCTGCCGGTAAGGCGAGGTCTGCAAAGGCTAGCGCCGGCAAGGCTACGCCCAAGCGGCCCGAGCCATCAGCCAGTGAACTTGAACGCGCCGAGGTGTCCCTGCAGGCGGCAATGAAACGTCACCGCGACGCGGATGCGGAGGCCAAGGCACGGGTGGAAGCTGCCCAGCGCGATCGAGCCGATCTTCAGCGGCAACAGCGCAGCGAGGAGGAAAGGCTGCGAGAGGCCCGCGACCAAGCACAAGCGGCATATGATCACGCCATCGAGCGATGGCGTGCGGCTTGATACCGGCTTGGCGGATTAGGCCTTGCTCACATAAAGTAGCTCGCTTAGCCGGCATTCGGCCGTCTTGAGATTTGGGCGACACTACGAGCCCCTTGCCACGCTGACTCCGCTTCCGCCATCTGTTCATGTCGACCCGTGGAACCAGCCGTTTTTCGCTGTTGCAGCTGTTATCGCCATCCAGCGATGCTAATCGATATCGATGACCATTGTACCATCGCCTCCCGAACCGGCTGAGTATGTCGAGCTTCTGGATACGCTGAAGGACCGGATCCGGTCATCACGTCTCAAGGCCGCGCTAGCTGTCAACGAGGAGTTGGTCCTGCTCTATTGGGGGATCGGTCGCGACATTCTCGACCGTCAGGATAGCGCTGGCTGGGGGGCCAGAATCGTTGATCGCCTTTCGGCTGACTTGAAGCGCGACTTCCCGGAGATGACTGGCTTTTCACCACGCAATCTCAAATATATGCGGGCGCTGGCCGAGGCGTTCCCGGATCGTGAAATCGTGCAACGGGTTATTGCACGATTGCCATGGGGACATGCAATCACGCTAATCGAGGTGATCAAAGACCCGGTACAGCGTATCTGGTATGGAGAGCAGGCGCGAGAGAACGGCTGGAGCCGGAAGGTGCTCACCCACCAAATCGGCAGCGGCCTATTTGGCCGTCAAGGCAAGGCAATCACCAATTTCGCTCGCACCCTACCTGCCCCCCAATCGGATCTTGCTCAGGCGCTCATCAAGGATCCCTACAGCTTCGACTTCCTCGGACTGGGCGCGGACATCTCGGAGCGCGAGCTTGAACGCAGCCTGCTCGATCACCTGCGCTCACTGATCCTTGAGTTGGGCAAGGGCTTCGCTTTTGTCGGCAGCCAATACCATCTTGAGGTGGCAGGCCAGGACTATTATTTAGATTTGCTCTTCTATCACCTGCATCTGCGCTGCTTCGTCGTGGTCGAACTAAAAATTGAGGAGTTCAAACCGGAATTCGCCGGCAAGATGAACTTCTATCTGTCGGCCGTAGACGACCTACTCCGGCATGCCGATGACGCCCCAACGATCGGCATCATCCTGTGCCAAGGGAAGAACGCGGTGATCGTCGAATATGCGTTACGCAATTCGATGAAGCCCATGGGCGTCGCCGAGTATACCCTGTCCAACGCCCTGCCCGCTCCGTTGCAGGCGTCACTGCCCACGGCGGAAGACTTAGCGCGCGAATTTCCGCTGATGTCGTTGGTGAAGCTGCGTATCGAGATCGAGCGGGAACTGCGCGCCCTGGCGAGTAACACTGAAATGACGGCCGACCGCCTGATGGGTCTGAATGAGCTGGTCAAGGCCAATGAGGATGTGCGCCAGTTTCCATCAACGGCCGAGTTCATGCAGATCGTCAACAGCCTTCATGATGCCGCGCACGGGGTCGACGTATCTCAAGACGAAGCCAATCATGCGACTCAAATCTCAACGCGCTTTCTTGCTGACATCAGAAATTATCGGGTGGCCCGCTGACGCTTAGTGGGCCGTGGACTGCGCACCGCCCGCCCTGCGGACTATTCCTCGCCGAGAGACGACCCAGAAAATGACACTGCGCAGCGCTCTTGCGGTCCTCAATGTCGGGCGATCGTTAATGTGTCCGGATTACAGAGTATCTACCACGTTTCTAAACTGCGGCTTTACTATGGCCGATTATGCTGTTGTCACCGGCTCGGAGCAATGGAGATAAGCGATGGGTCACTCGACGATGGACCCAGCCTTTCATGAACTTCGGCCTTGGAACGAGGGCAGGCTGGTTGGTGCCAAGCGGGCGCTTAAGCAGCAACAGGTTTGGGCCATTCGCTTTTGGCTCGATCAACACCGGCGATTGCGTGATCGAGCGCTGTTCGACCTTGCTATCGATAGCAAGTTACGCGGTTGTGATGTGGTAAAGGTTCGCATCGGTGATCTGGTTTCGGGTGGGCGTGTCCGTGATCGCGCCATCATCATGCAGCAGAAGACCAAGCGTCCTGTTCAGTTCGAACTTATGGATACGGCTCGCAAAACAATTCGTGCGTGGCTGGAACGACGCGGTGGCACGCTGAACGACTTCGTCTTCCCGAGCCGCAATGACTACATGGCCCATATGAGCACGCGTCAATATGCCCGTCTTGTGCGGGAATGGGTGATCGGCATCGGCCTACCCCCGCAGGATTATGGAACGCACTCGCTCCGGCGAACGAAAGCTTCAATTATCTACAAAGCGACCGGTAATCTCCGCGCCGTTCAAATTCTCCTTGGGCACGCGAAAATCGATAGCACCGTTCGCTACTTAGGCGTCGATGTGGAGGACGCTTTGGAGTTAGCCGAACGAACGGAGGTCTGACCGACCCACAACCGGTTACTCAGCGTACCGCTCCAGCTTTCCAGAACCGGACGCTTGTTCATCATCGCGGCTGTGGGGCATGAAACCGGCCTTCCCATATAGGCCGGTTTCATGCCCTCCTCCCGCTAAGCAGTCACCCCGAAGCCCCGCCTCAAGGTCTCAGGCTGCACGTTCCAGCGACGCGTACCGGGTTGCAGCGCGCCATCGCTCCCTCCGGCAACGATACGACAAAGCCGGATCGTAAGGGATCGGGCGCGCCTGGGTAATAGTCGGTGCTTACGGCCTGGGCCCCGCTGGCCATCGCGGCTCTCGCTTTGGCGAAATCGCGGCGGCGCGCCTCCACGGTGTTGGCATCGGTGCGGGTGCGCACGATCAGGCGTTCCCGAACCCAGCGACGGATCGTCTCGCCATCCGTCAAGGGATCCTGAACGATCTCGATCGCCGCCTCCGGCTGATCCTCCCGATACCAGCCGAACATAGCGCGCCCCGACAAGGCGGGATGCCCTTTGCGATAGACCTCCGACACCGCGTCCCGCACATCGAGCGCGATGTAGATGCGGCCGCGCGCCGCCGTCAGCGTCGGCCAGCCCCGCTGCCGCACCGCGTCACGCAAGCTGTGCGAGTCGCCACGAACGTCGTCCGGCGTTATCAGCCGCCGACCCGGCATCACCGACCGGATCTCCGCGTCCAGCGCGTCGAGCAAACGTGTATCGTCCAGCGGCAGCGGGTCGGTGATGCCCGCCCGTCCCGACGGCGTGTCGGCGGCGTTGATCGTGATCATGATCGGCAGATGCCGCGGATGCGCGCGGGACCACTGGTCTACCTCGCCCAGGCAGCGGATCAACGTCACGCACGTGCTCAGGTAATCGACATCGGGAATGTGGAAGACCTTGAAACCGGGCCTGGCCATCGCCGCGCGGTCGAACCCGGTGACTTCGCCCGCGGCCTTCGCCCACGCTTCCCCCTTGGGCGAGGTGTACCGGCCACCCTCGGGATCGGCGAAGATGTCGATCTCGATCTGGCGAACGCCCGCGTCGAGTTGGCGCGACAGCGGCAGGTGATAGTAGTCCAGCCCCTCCGCCAGCTTTGGCTCTGCGACACGCAGCTTCGCCATCACCGCCGCCGGGATCCGTGCCTTGAAGCTGTTGTGCGAACCGACGACCTGAATATCGTTCATCGCCAGTGGCCTGGCCGCTCCGGTAGAAACCGACGCGACGGCCGCGAGCAGGATCGCGCGGATCATCAGAACTGCGCCCGCACGCCGAACAGGATGGTCCGTCCGTAATTGTTGATCTCGCCGAACTGCAACTCCCGCTCGTTGTAGCTGTAGGTATTGGCATTGGCGATGTTGATCGCCTCCACGCTGACCATCACCTGATCGGTGACGCGCACCGACACATTGCCGTCGAGCGACCCGAAGGCATCCTGATAGGTCGGCACCTGCGTCGTGCTGCCGATGCCGGTCAGGTATTTGTCGCGCCACGTGTACGACAGCCGCGCGGATAGCGGTCCCTTGTCGTAGAAACCGACCATATTGAAGCTGTTCTTCGACAGGCCGATCAGCTGATCCCGGATCGGCCGCGCGCCGGCCGTGTAGCTCGCCTGCACCGAGGTGTGGGTGTAGGACGCCTGGAAGCCGAGGCCGTCGAACGGCTCCGGCAGAAAGGTGAACACCTGGTTGTACGCCACCTCTGCGCCGTAGACCTTGGCGTTGCCGCCGTTCACCTGTGTGCTCAGCAGAACCGTCCCCCGGCCCGGAATCTCGACGTTAATGTTCTGCGCCGTAATGTAGTCTTCCATCGCCTTATAGAACACCGCCCCCGTCAACGACGCGCTGCGGTTGAAATACCATTCGAGCGAGCCGTCGAACTGCGTCGCGAGGAACGGCTGCAAGGCGGGGTTGCCGCCGCTGGCGGTGGGCTGATCGGTGGAGACGCTGATCTGCGGCGCGCTCTGCGTTACGTTGGGTCGGGTCAGGACCCGGCTGGCGGCGAGGCGCGCCTGCAGGGTCTGCGTCAGCTCGGCGCGCAGATTGAAACTCGGCAACCAGTTGCTGAACGTCTGGGGGAAACTCGCCGGAGTGGCGACGCTACCCGTCGTCAGGGTTCCGCTCGCGACCTGATCGGTGTGAACGTAGCGTACACCGACATTGCCGGTGATTGCCACGCCGCCGACCGGGAACGCATAATCGGCGCGGACATAGCCGCCCGCCGTCTCCTCCTTGACGACGTACGAGGCACGCAGATCGCCCGGTGTCAGCGGGCTGTTGGCGATCGCGGCGGTGAACAGCCTGTCATAGAACACGCTGGTAATCGGCACGAGCCAGGTGCGCGGGATGTTGCCGGATACGCCCGACAGGAAGTTGTCGAACGGCATCTGCTCGAAGCCGCTCGGCGCAAACCCGAGCAGCGAGGTGTTGGCGGCCGGGTTCACGGTGAAGTCGCGCCGGCGATAGTCGCGCTTGCGCCAATGATATTCGCCGCCTGCCGCCAGTCTGGTGATGAACCCGTCCAACTCGTGATCGATGTCGAGCCGACCGAACGTGTCCCAATCCTTGCTGTTCTTGGGCGCGATGTTGAACGGGTAGAGCGTGTAGTTGGCGGGGTTCAGCACGTCGACCGGCGTGGAGAGCGTCGGCGCGACCTTGTATCCAGCCGAGGAGTCGTAGGTCAGTGGCGCGAAGAACTGGATGCGGCTGCGGACGGTACCTTCGGCATAGCTGGGGTGGAAGCTGTGCGCATAGGACCAGTTGCCGTTGGCGACGATGTGCCACCCCTCCGGGTTCCACGCCTGTTTGAGGCCGACGGTGATCAGGTCGTGCCGGTTCAGGCTGTATTCGCGCGTGCCCATGAACCGGACGTCGTTGATCGTCGCGGCGACAACCGTGCTGCCGTCGAGCTTGACCGATCCGGGCATGAGCACCGGCCGGTGTCCCGCGACGCTGGCATCGTCGGGATAGATGTCGAAACCATATTCGTCATACGCTACGTCAAGCCGGGTCGCGAGCACGTCCAGCGTCGTCTCCAGTTCCAGGCTTGGCCGCCACTGCGCCGAGATCATGCCCGACAGGCGCTTGCGATCCTCCGTCTCCACCGTGGGGCGGGTGCGGCCCGGCGTGTAGAAGCCCGTCCCGAGCGCGGAGACGAACTTATCGAGGTACCAGCCGGTGTTGTAGGACCGGTCATTCCGCACCGCCTTGCCCCAATATTGCGCGGCGGCGAGGATACCGAACGTGGCGTCGGCATTCGTCCCGCTGGTCAGCACGGTGGCGTTGGGCTTCACCTTGTCGGCCAGCGTCGTATAGGTGCCGCGCAGGTTCAGCGTAGTTTTGGTGCCGACGTCGAGCGGGCGGAACGTGCGGACGTCGATATTGCCACCCAGCGCCCCTTCGGTCATGTCCGAGGTCGGCGTCTTCACGACGTCGATCTGCGACACGAACTCGGCCGGCAGCATCTCGAAGCGGAACTGACGCCCATTCGCGCCGCCATTCTCGATGAGGTCGTTGATCGCGACCGGTCGGCCATTGAGCAGCGTACTTTGAAACTGCGGCCCGAGCCCGCGGACGCTGACGTACAGGCCCTCGCCGCGGGGGCGGGTGATGGCGACGCCGGGAACGAGCTGAAGCGCCTCGGCGACGTTCTGGGCGGGAAATTTGCCGATGTCGGTCGCGTTGATCGCGTCGACACCAAAACCGGCCTGACGCTTGGTCTGCGTCGCGGCGGCCAGGCTTTGTGCGTAGGACCCTGTGACGACGATGTCGTCGGTGCCTTCAGCGGCAATATCGCTGGCGGTGCCGGTTGCCGGGTCGGCGGGGGCCGCATTGGACACCGTCTGGGCGTGGGCGGATGGCGCTAGGCCAACTGCGATGAGCGTGAGCGGCAGCGTGGCCCGGATCAGGCGCGTATGTTTCAGCATGTCGTAACCCCTTCGAACACCGTTTGGTTCTTATGATCGGGGGCTCTAGGAAGGAGCCGTGGCAGTTCGGCGTACAATCTATTGCGATATCGTTACGCATACCTGTCACTGGTGTTGCATCGAAACGTCACTGCTTCGGTATCGCTCGAGCCGGCAGACCGGCCTACCCGTCGCGTACACTCCGTGCACCGGCAGAGATGTCGAACGATTTGCCTGCTATCGTGTAAGTGTCGTCCTGCATCTGATCCGCGATCATCCGCATGCCCACGCTGATAGTGGGGCTACCAATATCAAATTTAGTCCAGCTAGCATGTTTCACGTCGTGAAAACGGACATTAGGGTTGCCATAACTTCGCGGTGTTAGGACATCCGGCTTTTGATCCTGACGACGTAAATTTTGTGCTTTCGGCGATACGCGCCTCGGACGTCTACATACATAGCGCTAGAGGCTGTTATGGACTTGGGAGTGCGTCTGATTCATCCGTCCTTGGATGAACATTTGCCGCAAGCCGTATCCGTCTGACGTCAGTAGCGAGGAATGGTCGCTGGTCGCGCCGTACCTGCTGTTGCAGCGTGAAGATGCCGGCCAGCGGGAGCACGACCTGCGCGAGGTGTTTAACGGCCTGCGTTACATCGTGAAGACGGGGCGCCATGGCGGTGGATGCCCAACGACCTGCCGCCGTGGGCGAAGTAGCCCAAGGTTCCGGCGATGCGTAGTATCGTTGGAATGGCTACGGAGGGGGCGGTCTACCAGCAGACGCAGCGATGGCTGGCAGCGGGCTGCTTCGAGGCGCTGGTCGATGATCTGTGCGCGGTGCTGCGGCTGGCGGCGGGGCGCAAGGCCGAGCCGACTGCTGCGATCATCGATAGCCGGACGCTGCGGTTCACGCCCGAGAGCGGCGAGCGCGCCGGCTATGACGGGGGCAAGCGCAAGAAGGGCTCGAAGATCCACATGGCTGTCGATACGCTGGGCCATCTGCTGGCGCTCCATGTCACGCCGGCCAGCGCGGAGGATCGCAGCGAGGTGGAGCGCCTCGCGCGTACCGTGCAGGCCGTCACCGACGTCACCATCGAACTGGCCTGGGTCGATCAGGGCTATACCGGCGAGCGCGCCGCCAATGCCGCTGCCAGACACGGTATCGCCCTCAAGGTCGTCAAACTGCCTGAAGCCAAACGTGGTTTCATCCTCCTGCCACGACGCTGGGTCGTCGAGCGGTCCTTCGCATGGGCAACCCGCTTCCGACGCCTCGTCAAAGATTACGAACGCTATGCCGAAACACTTGCCGGACTTCACGTCGTTGCCTTCGCCTGCCTCATGATGAAGCAGGCCATCGCCATCGCCGCAGGTTCATAACAGCCTCTAGCTGCCGGCGGCAAGCGCGGGTCTCGTCTGACAACCTGCGTCTAGCGGTCACAATCTCACCCAAGCTGAACCGTCGGGACGCGGTGATAACTATTGTACTATAGTCGATATCTGCCCCTGCCCCCGTCGAGCCATGGCACGTTGAGGTGCCCGACCATATTCCAGACCCGTGAGGACCAGACCCACGCCGGGCCAAATGCGACATGGTAGCAACTGTGGGCTACGCTTGGCTCAACCTGCCCCACAGCAAGCATCACGTGACCGGCGTTCGGCTGTACCATCAGATTGAGTTCGAACCGGCTTTCCCAATGGGGACGGTATTCTGAGAGTATTTAGGGTTGGCTGGCCGACGTTGAGCGGTGACCCGGCGCAAAGGCGAAACGGCGTGCGGCCAGTGCGATAAGGAAGGCGATCAGGGTCAGCCCGACGACAGCGGGCGGCAGCAGCGTGGTCCCTCCCGTCGTCAGGAGCACCCCGCCCAGCGCCCCGCCCACCGCGATCGCCAAGTTCCAGGCCGTGGTCACCATCGCCTGCGCCAGATCTACGCCGTCCCCCGCTGCGTCCGCCGACGCCGTCTGCATCATCGCCCCGGCACCACCGAAGCCAAGGCCCCAGACGATGGCTGCCGCATAGACGGCAAGGCCCTGCCCACCGGCAAACGTCAGAAGAACAGCAACGGCCGCAAAGGATCCGATCGCGAGCAGTACCAGCACGCGCAGCATCCGATCGACCAGTCGCCCGACGATCCAGATGCCGACGAGCGAACTGATGCCGAACGCCAGCAGGACGAGATCGACCCGCACGGACGCGGCGGTCGCGAACGGCGCGATGTAGGTGTAGAGGATGTTGTGGCCCGTCATCCAAGCAAGGATGACGAGCAGGATCGGCATGATACCCGGTGTTGCGACGACGCGGCGCAGCGAAGGACGATCGTCACCCGTCCGCCCGGGGGCATCGGGCACCTTGAAGATAATCCAGCCGATCAGCACGACACTCAGCGCCGAGAGGATCAGGAACGATCCGCGCCACCCGACCAAACCGCCCAGGAAGGTGCCTATGGGAACACCCAGTGAAAGCGCCAGCGGCACGCCGACCATGGCGAGGGCCATTGCCGGGCCGGTCTGATCGGCACGCACGATGCTGCGCGCGTAACCCGCAAGGATTCCCCAAGCGAGACCCGCCGCGCACCCGGCGACGAACCGCGCGACCAGCACGACCGTGATCGATCCGGCCCAAGCGGTCAGCGTGTTGCCCACAACGAAGCAGATGATGGTGGCAAGCAGTACCGGTCGTCTGCGAAAGCCTTGGGTCAGGCTCGTGAGCGGGATCGCTGCGAGCAAGGACCCAAGCGCATAGACGGCAACGAGTTGTCCCGCGATCGCCTCGGAGATTCGCAGGCCGGACGCGATCTGCGGGAGTAGGCCAGCGGGCAGCGTCTCGGTGACGATGCACAGGAAGCCACTGGCGGCGAGTCCGGCAAGGGCCGCGATCGGGAGTGTGGCGCGAGCCGCTGAGCCCGCTTGGACGCGGATTTTGTTGGAGGAAGGCGGCATGGGTGTCCTTGTTCGTCGATGTAATGCCCGCCTCTACGCCGTGACGATCCTGAGACATGGCTATTTCCTTTAATAACCGCTATACAAATGCCACTCTCAGAGGCAAGCGGATTCTGTAATGGATGTTAACGTAAATAAGCGACAACGGGGGCGCCCCCGTGGGTTCGCGCTTGAGACTGCGATCGAAGCCGGGCAGCATCTGTTTCACGAGCATGGCTATGAGAACGTCAGCGTGGCCGCGCTGACCGAGGCGATCGGGATTACCCCGCCGAGCTTTTATGCAGCGTTCGGCAGCAAGGCCGCGTTCTTCAAAGAGACGCTGCGGCTCTACTCAGCTACCGTTGTGCCGCTGGATCGCTTTCTCACGCCAGGTGCAGCGCCAATGGCGGCGCTTGGCGACGTGCTGCGCGCTGCCGCGCATGCTTATGCCGCCCATCGCCATCGCCCCGGCTGTCTGATCCTCGAACACGCCAAGGCTGTGACAACGGATTGGGGTATTGCAGCCGGACAACTCGCGGAAGCAAACCGCGATAAAGTGCGGATGTTTCTCGAAGAGGCTGATATCGTGACGCCGGGGCTTATTGCGGATTGCGTCGCCACGACAATGCTCGGCCTGTCGGCCGCAGCGAGAGAGGGGTGGGACGAGGCAAGACTCCTTGCCGTCGCAAACACAGCGGCCGAGGCATTACTTTGCCGCTCAATTCTTTGATGAATACAAAGTTCTTGTAGAGGCGTATTCCTCAATTGGAAGTGACCTATGAAAAAACTCCCCTACCGATCGGTATCGTATTCCTATTTTAGAATGCTATTTTCCAAAACAGCAAGTAAAATATGGAAAATTGAAAGCCGCGAGTCTTGTAAAATGACAAGCTTTGGGAAAACGACAGGTGCTGGGAGCGGCTGAAATTTATCATGCGTATTTTAGTCGCCGAGCATATGCGAAAAGATTCAAACCCGGACATTCGAGATTCCCTCCCTGCTCCTCAACATCTGACGTCCGTTCATCTCCGCATTCTGACCGCATTGGGCGGAACCAATAGGAGTCCAAATCGGGCTTGCTCCTCCGAAGAGTATGGCTGCGAAGAGGTTTCGCGGTGTGTCTCAAAGCTACCAAAGTTACAGGTGTCGTAAGTGGCGAACGAAAGTGCGCGGCCGGTAGGTAGGCAGTCGGCCCGAATCGTGCATTCACCAGCCAGCACAATTTTTAGGGGATTTGCAATTTTCTTTGTACCAATATCGAAGACCACGCTTCGATATTGATCCACCATCCTCATTTTGGGTTGTTGACAAGGTTATGCCCACCATGATGCCGCTGCCCCACCCGATGTTCGAGGGTGCGGTCTTCCCGTCCGTCCCCCGCACACAGGCGGCGGTGCTCCTGGCGGTCCAGCAGCAGCTGGGGGACAGCCAGTTTTCTGCCGCTGACGTGCTACAGATGCGGCAGTTCGAGCAGATCGCTACGCTGGTTGCGCACATCGATCGGCATGTTCCCTATTATGGCCTGTCGCTGCGTCGCGTGGGCATCCGTCCGGGCGAGCCAATCACGAATGCCACGTGGCAACAGGTGCCGGTTCTGACCCGTCGCGCGGTGCAGGATGCGGGCGAAACCCTCTTCGCGACCTCGGTTCCGGCGTCGCACGGGGAGATCGGAGACCTCACCACCTCGGGCACCAGCGGTCTGTCCGTGCGGATCAGGCACACGGGGTTGCACCAGCTCTATCTCCAGAGCTTCGAGCTGCGCGAAGAGATGTGGCACCAGCGCGACCTCCAAGGGCGGTCGATCGGCATCCGGCGCGACGAGACGAGGCGGGATTTCAGCGGCAAGGTCCATCTCCGTCGGCTACCCGACTGGGGCGGCCCCGTCGCGACCGTCTATCCAACCGGCCTGTCCGCCATCCTGGATTATCGCTCGACGGTGGAGGATCAGGTGGCGGCGGTTCAGGCGGAAGCCCCCGCCTATCTGACCGCCTACCCCTCCGTGTTGATCGAACTGCTGCGGCATTGCCGGGCAAATGGACTGTCGTTGCCGGGCCTGAAGGGGGTGCGCACCGTCCGCGAGGTCCTGTCACCGGAAACGCGCGCGCTGACCCGGGAACTGCTCGGGGTCGGCATCACCGATGTGTATAGCTGTGCCGAGGCGGGCGCGCTGGCTCTGCAATGTCCCGAACACGGTGCCTATCATCTGCAACAGGAGAACGCTCTCATCGAGGTTCTCGACGACGATGGGCAACCTTGCATGCCGGGCATGATCGGACGGGTCGTCGTGACGCCGCTCCATAATTTCGCTATGCCGCTCCTGCGGTACGAGATCGGCGATCTGGCGGAGGTTGGCGGGCCGTGCCCGTGTGGCCGAACGCTGCCGGTGATCGCGCGGATCGTCGGGCGAGCACGTGACATGCTGACATTGCCTAATGGCGGCAGGCGCTATCCCTATTACGGGCACAACGCACTTGTCGCGATCCGCGCCATCCGCCAGCATCAGGTGATCCAGCGAAGCGTCCACGACATCGAGATCAAACTGGTCGTCAGTCGTCCGCTAACCGCTGAGGAAGAGAGCCGCATCAAGGCCATCGCGACCGGCGGCATGGGGCACCCGTTCGAGATCACCCTGAGCTATGTCGACGAAATCCGCCGCGAAGCCTCCGGCAAATATGCCGAGTTCCGCTCCGACCTGATCGATTAGACTGCGACGACGGCTGACCTGCGGCGACGGACACGCAGCGTGGAGCCGATGAGACCGAAGCCGACAACCATCGCCGTCCAAGTCACCGGCTCCGGCACTGCGGTAACGGTGCGGAAAGTAAAGACGGTTCCGGTCGGCAGCGTTCCTGTCGGGGGAACGGGTACACGATCGATGAATGTCTGGAACGTCAGGCCGGTTACGGTCCCGGGGGTAAACGTGATAGTCGGGACAGAGGTCAGCCTGTAGGGTTCATTGTGGGCGAAGACGTTCGAAAAAATCTGGACGGTCGACCCACTCGAATAATTGACTGAAATCGAGAATGATCCACCCTCAAACGAATTTACAGATCCGGCACTGATCGACACCAGTTGGTCGGCATCGATCAGATCGGCAAAATTGATCGTGGTCGCGATGTTGCTGATGGCGATCGGCGTCGTCGTCGTCGTCGTCCGCGTGACCAGCGCCGCGTCTGCCGCTGCTGGCGCGAAGGCCAGCATTGCAGCCACCAAATAAAGATATTGCGCGTTACGGTTCATGGTTAGTTCCCCCGGAGACGATCCATCCCCGCGAACCATCGGCCAGGTGGTTAGCTGAGCGTTAACATTCGTGTCAATAGCCAGGAATGAAGGCGGTTTAAACCTGCTGCAAACCGGTGCGGCCGTTCTCGATGACGAACCGGGCAAGATCACGCACGCCACTGTTAGGCGCGCGTACGTCGGTGACGGCGCGATAGGTGATCGTGCATCTATCCGGCGTCAATTCCAGCTGGCCATAGCCATGCGCGCTGCCATCCACGAAGCGGAAGCCGGGTTCCTGCCCGGCAGCCTCGGCCAGCCGCTGGTCATGGTTCGGTGAAGTCACCGATCCGCCAACAAATTCGGAAGCGATGATGCGTCGTGGATCATCCGGATCGGCATGGTCAGCAGCGATGAAGGCGTGGACGTCACCGCTCAGGATCACGGGATTGGACGTCCGCGTATCGCGCCATCGGCGGACGATCCGGTCACGCGCTGCAGGATAGCCTGACCAGGTGTCGAGGTTGAACAGGTCTGGCCGCTCGGGCGCCGTACCGGGGGCATAGCGGCAATAGGGCAGCAGGAGGGTCTGCTGCGCGAGGATGTTCCAGCGCGCGGGCGATTGCGCCAATTGGCCGTCGAGCCATTCCTCCTGCGTGTGGCCAAGCATCGATCTTCCAGTGTCGCGACGCGCGGCGCAATCGGGGCGTAGCCAGTGCGGGATGTTGGTCAGCCTGTCCTTCGGCTGGCAGACGGGCGGATCGCGATATTGACGATCGTCCAGCAATTGGAATCGCGCGAGCCCGCCCCACTCGATCGACCGGTAAAGGCGGGCCACCGACCCGGATGGCTGAGCGCTTGCCCGCACCGGCATGTGTTCATACCACGCCTGGTAGGCCGCTGCGCGCCGCCGCAGGAATGTCGCTGGGTCGGTGCCATGTCCGTCTCGGTCGGCACCGTAATTGTCCGCCACCTCGTGATCGTCGGGGATTACGATCCAGGGTGCCGACCGATGTGCCGCTTGGAGCAACGGATCAAGTTTGTAAGTCGCGTAGCGCAGGCGATAGCCGTCCAGATCGGTCGGTTGCGGATTGCGGTGTATCCGTATGCCTGCATCTGTCGGATCAGTTTCGTAGATATAGTCGCCGAGGAACAGCACCAGATCGGGATCGTCGGCGGCGATGTGGAGATGAGCTGAGAAATAGCCGGCCTCGTAATGCTGGCACGATGCAAAGACGGCGCGCAGCCGGTCAGGCATGATGAGCGGCGCTGTCCGTGTGCGACCGACAGGACTGGCAATCCCATCGACGAGGAAGCGATAGAAATAATGTCGGCCCGGCCGCAGTCCGCCTACCTCGATGTGGACGGCATAGCCGTGGCGATGGTCGGCTGTTGTCGTTCCACTACGCAATATAATGCCAAACCGCTCGTCCTCGGCGATCTCCCACCGGACCGGCACGGCGCCCGGCGGCATACCGCCACCGGGTTCGAACGGGGCGGGCGCCAGCCGGGTCCACAAGACGACGCCGTTTGCCAGCGGTTCACCAGATGCCACGCCTAGCGTAAAAGGGTCACGCCCACCCACATGCCTGCAGCCACGGCTGCCGAGCAAGGCAGCACTGCCAATCAATGCTGCGGTTACCTCTCGTCGATCAGGGTAGATCATCTATGCTTCACGATGAGCAGACACCTCGTCACCCGATTTCCTCCTGCAGAGCCGCCATGACGGTGGATCGGGTTGCTTTTGGAGAAGGTGGCGTTTCTCGCCTAGTGTCTTTCATAAGATTTCCCATCAACAGACCTTTGCTTCGTTTTTAAAGACTGACCCAATTTCGATCACCCAAGGCGCCTTGCAGCTCTGCCGTAACCGGTCGCGCGATCATCTTTTCGTCGAGCTGGCCGGGGCGTTGATTGAACGATGCGGTGCGGCAATCATTCTGAAGCCGACGACCTTGTCCCGACGTGGAGCGATCGACCATGAAGACCAGCGGCAACACGATCCTGATGACTGGCGGGGGAAGCGGCATTGGTGAGGCACTGGCCCACCGTTTTCACGATCGTGGCGACACCGTCATCATCGCCGGACGACGACAGGAGGCGCTTCGGCAGGCAGCGGGCGGACGTGATCGCATCCACACCATGACCCTCGACGTCGAGGATGCCGCGGCAGTCGACGTGTTTGCCAAGAAAGTCGTGGCCGACTTCCCGTCACTGAATGTGCTGTTCAACAACGCCGGCATCATGAAGTTCGAGGATTTGACGAGCCGGCGCAGCCTGACTGATGCCGAAGCGACGCTGGCGATCAACATTCTGGGTCCTTTCCGGCTGACGAACGCGCTGATCGACCATCTGACGGGCCAGCCCGACGCCGCGATCGTCACGGTCACCTCAGGCCTGGCTTATGTACCGCTGGTGGCGGCACCGACCTACTCGGCGACTAAGGCAGCGATCCACTCCTATACCGTTTCGCTGCGAACCCAGCTTGCGGACAAAGTCGAAGTGATCGAGCTGGCGCCGCCGGGTGTGCAGACCGACCTCACGCCGGGACAGGCGAACCGCCCGGGCTACATGCCGCTCGACGCCTTCGCCGATGCGGTTAGCGCCCAATTCGCCCAGCAACCGACGCCGCCTGAAATCCTGGTCGATGAGGTGCAGTTCCTGCGGCAGGCCGAACGCGAGGGTCGGTTCGACGAGACATTGATGACGCTGACGGAGCGCGCCGCCCGGCAGCGTGAAGAGGGTAACCGACGGCATTAACCGTGATGCAAGTCAGGTTAGCCGGCCGCCGCTCCTGCCTGAACCACGGCGTTCTGTCCTGTGGCGCTTGCCGGTGAACGTCAGCGCCCTGCGGAATCTAGAGCGTGATGACGTGGATTCGAATCGCTGAGGTTCCCATTTGGCTGGCGATCTGATTCACTGTGCCGGCTGGCGAAGGAGGCCAGCCAGCATGTCAAAGCCGTATTCGATGGACCTGCGGGAACGGGTGGTCAGGGCGGTAACCGCCGATGGCATGTCGTGCCACGCGGCCGCTTCACGCTTCGGGGTGGCGCCGAGTTCGGCGATCAAATGGGTGCGGCGCTTTCGCGATACGGGCAGCGCCGCGCCGAGCCGGATGGGTGGTCGTCGATCCAGCATCCTGTCCGGCGCGACACGTGACTGGCTGCTGGAGCGGATGACCCGCGACTTCACCTTGCGTGGACTGGTAGCGGAGTTGGCGGGCCGCGGCGTGAAGGTCGACTATGTTCAGGTCTGGCGGTTCGCCCATGCCGAGGGGCTGAGCTTCAAGAAAAAGCGTGCTGCCCGCCGAACAGCTCCGTCCCGCGATCGCCCGGCTTCGGGCGCAGTGGAAGAAATACCAGGGCCGGCTTGATCCGGCGCGTCTCGTCTTCATCGATGAGACGAGCGTCAAGCCGATCATCCGGGGGATGATCGGTAGCGAGGCGGTGAAGACGAACATGGCCCCCTTGCGCGGTTGGGCACCGGTCGGCCAGCGGCTCCATGCCAAGGTGCCCTACGGCCACTGGCGCACGATGACGTTCCTGGCGGCGCTGCGCTGCGACCGGATCGACGCGCCGTGCGTGCTGGACCAGCCGGTCAACGCGCAAAGCTTCACCGACTATATCGAGCAGTGCCTCGTGCCGACGCTGTCGCCCGGCGACGTCGTCATCATGGACAACCTCTCCAGCCACAAGAAACCCGCCATCCGCAACGCCATCCATGCGGTCGGTGCCAGGCTGCTGCTCCTGCCGCCCTACAGCCCGGACCTGAACCCGATCGAGCAGGTTTTCGCCAAGGCCCTCCTGAGCTTGTCGAAGGGCTCAAGCACCTCATGCGCAAGGCCGCCGAGCGATCCCACGAGGCAACATGGAGACGCGTCGGCACGCTTCTCGATGCATTCTCCCCCGCAGAATGCCGCAACTACCTCGTCAACTCCGGATATGGGTCAGCTTGATGTCATCCGACTCTAGCAACTTTGGAGACGCATTATGGTCGAAGCACGGTGGAACGGCACACTGATTGCAAGTAGCGACGATATAGGCCGTGTGTACAATTGGATGGCAAAGCAACCCACAAAATTCCCAGAAACGCGTACTTTTTAGCTGGAAGAACGCCTTCAGTAAGGGTCACCACGCCAGCCTTATCGATGACTTGACACTGGTCTAAATGTGAACGTCTCGCGGTCGCGCCACACATAGATGGCCTACACCTTTCCGCTCTACGGCTTCGACCGCTAGCCACTCCGTCTTTCGACCGCTCTCATACGCCGATGCGAACCGACACTCGGAAATCGACGACCGCTATACCTCCATTGAGATGTCCGATCGTCATCGTCTGCCGCCGCCTTTCTGAAGACGGGCGCGGCGGACTGCGACGACACCGCTATTGGCGACATCCTCCCGGGCAAGCTTGTCCCATCGTTCGACGCGCGCCGGATCTAGGTCACCCGCTGCGATCGCGGCGCGGATGGCACAGCCCGGCTCATCGCCATGGGTGCAATTGGTGAAGCGGCATTCGAGCGTGACGGCCGTGACGTCGTCGAACACCTCGGTCACGCCGGTAGCCACTTCGGACATCTGAAGTTCGCGCATGCCGGGCGTATCCACCAGCCAACCACCCCCACCCGCATCATCGGTCAGGCGATGCATCTCGCGAACGGTCGTCGTATGCCGGCCTTTCCCGTCGTCCTCGCGGATCGACTGTGTCTGGATGCCGTCCGATCCCCTCAGCGTGTTTACCAGCGTCGACTTCCCGACGCCGGACGACCCCACCAGCGCCACCGTCTCGCCAAAGCCGCAATACGAGGCTAGCCGGGCGACACTTGCCGGATCCCGCCCATCGACCAGTTCCACCTGCAATCCCGCCTGCAGCGCGCGCGCCGCAGCCACCAGATGATCCGGCGTCGGCGACAGGTCGGCTTTGGTGAGCACCACCACCGGACGGGCGCCTACCTCGCGCGTCAAGACGAGGTAGCGTTCGATCCGGGCAATGTTGAAGTCCTGGTTACAGGATGCGACCACGAAGAGCGTGTCGACGTTCGCGGCGATAAGCTGCACCCGGCGATCGTCACCGGGGGTGGGCCTCTTGAACAGGCTCGTGCGGGTGAGGATGCGCAGGATGCCCCGGGTGGTCGGGTCGATCAGCAACCAGTCGCCGACGGTGGGTCGATCTTCCGCCGCCCCTTGCGCGGGCATTCTGGACGAGATCGATTCCTCGCCTTCCTCGCCCAGAACGGTCACCCTGCCGCGGTGAACCGACAATACGCGAACCGGCAGGCAGGTCGCGCCTTGTTCGGCCGAAACCTGCCCGCTGAAGAAGGATGTCCAGCCTAGCTGTGCCAAAACGGGGTGGGGCGTCCCCATCGTCACGCCGAAATCTAGGATTCGTCCGACAGGTCGGGTTCGGTCGTTCCCTGCCCCCCTGTGCGCTTGTCCAGCTTGGCTTGCGCCTTCTTTGCGGACTCCACCGCCTTGAGCCTTTCGCGCTCGCGCCGTTCGAAGTCGTAGTTCGGTTTGCGTGGAATGGTGGTCGCTCCGGGTCCGGGGTTGGGGGTCGAGCAAGGCGCTCACCCTTGAAACCTTCTTTCCGGCTACACCGATCCGTCGGTCGCGACTAGGGTCGGGCCATATCGATCGAGCCGTAAGACAGGATCGTGGCTGCCCGCAGCGGAATCAGTTCGCCTCTGCATCCACCGAAAAGATCATCGGCTTTCCGCGCGACATCGGCTCCCACCCCGCCCCCAGCGCTGCCCGGACACCTCGTGAGACGGTCGCGTCGTCGAGTTGCAGACGCCCACGTTGCAACCCCTTCAACAGGCGTTTGGGGGGAGGAAACTCCAGCAGCGCCTCGCGCTTGGTATTCTTTTGCAGCAGCGACACGATCATGCCTTTCCAGCCGTCGTCATCGGACCATTGCGGCTCGCGCTGGAGTTGCCAGTCGTATTTCTGACCGTCGACCTCGACGGTGCCATTGCTGTTTCGGGACTTTGACATACGGGTGCCGTAGCACGCGGATCGCCCCGGGCCATCCGGTCGCGTCGATGTAGTACGGCAATCCCGGTACCCGCAGGCTCAGGCGCATGATATCCGCCCGATCGATGTTAATGACGGGCTCGAGAGAGCGGCGTCGGCAGTGGCACCACGAGATGACGGAGTTCGGACAGACATATGGCGCGCAAACATTCCAAGCACGGATTGACCGATGCCCCGCCTGTCGAAGACGAGGTCGCGCCGGCGCCTGCGCCGTGCTGGCTCTGTGGCCGGCCCACCGGCAAGACGATTGTCTGGCACCATCCCGTTCCCAAGAGCCGGGGCGGACGCGATGTCGTACCCATGCATCCGATCTGCCAGCAGACGGTGACGGCCAACTTCACCAATTCCGAACTGGAGCGGCACGGGATGGATGCGGAGGGACTGCTGGCCAACCCCGCCATCCGCAAATTCGTCGACTGGGTAGCGAAGAAGGACCCCGATTTCACCGCGACCATCACTAAGAAGCAGCGCTGACCGGTCCATGAACCATGCCGTCATCCGGTTGCGGAGGCGGGGAGATAGAGCTGACGGTAACGGTCGATCACAGTCGTCTGGTCGTAATGGCGCTTCACGCGCTCGCGCAGCACCCGGCCCATGGCCGCGCGGCGATCGGGGTCGACCAGCAGGCCGGCAATGGCATTTCCCGTCGCCTCCGGATCGACCAGTGGCGTGATGATGCCGCCATGCCCATCCCCTGCCTGCGCCCCCTCCAGCATCTCGCGGCAGCTGCCGACGTCCGGTGCGACGACGGGGATGCCGAATGCGCCGGCTTCCAGAATCACTAGCGGCTGCGCTTCGGAGAGGCTGGTCAGAACGACGATGTCAATCCGTGGCAGCCACTCGTCGACCCGAACGCGGCCGGTGAAGCGGATTGCATCGTCCATGCCCATCGCAGTCACCAGGGCGCGGCATTCTTCGTAATAATCGGCATCCTCGTCGAGCGGCCCCATGACGGCAAACTGGGCGGCGGGCACGGCGCGATGCGCGATCGCGGCGGCGCGGATGAAGGTCTTGATATCCTTGATCGGCACCACACGCCCGATCAGGGCGACGAGCGGCTTCACCGGATCGTTCGCAACCGGAATATCGGCAAACCGGTCGAGATAGATACCGTTGGGGATGACACGCAACCGGTCGGGCGCGGCCCCCAGCCGCGCCTGAACGGCGTTGTTGGCGGCGTAGAGCGCAATGATCGGATCGCAATGATCGTAGCACAGCCGCGCATAGCTTCGGAACGCGCGACGCCACAGTTCGCGCAGGCCCGGCACATCGGCATCCAGCGTCAGCCCCTGCCCCGCCGGTGAACCGATCCAGTCCGCCATCATGATCTCAATCTGCCGTTCGAGCAGATAGATGCCGTGTTCGGTTATCATCGCCGGCGCGCGGTACTGGATCACGGCGCGGGCCGCGATCAGGCCAGCGAAGCCGGTCGAAATGGTGTGGTACCGCGCCGCCACCGGCAGCGGCGTCAGCAACGCCGCCAGCAGCCCGCCGAGCAACGTTCGCGTCGCCCAGAAGACATGATGGAACGACGCCGACGGCATGGTCCGCTCGGTATAGGCGACGATCGCCTCGAACAGCACGGGATGGCTCAGCAACTCGGCGGGCGTCCATGGCTGCCGGCTCGCGGTCAGCGCCTTGAACAGGGCCGCGAGGGGCAGTTCGCCGTCCTCCTCAAGGAAGGCGAGCAACATAGCCGCGATCGCGGCGACGTCGGCAGACCGGCGGCGGCGGGGCACCACCTCCAGTCCGGGCGCCAGCGACACCTCGGTAACGGACACGACATTGGCCGGCGGCTGGAGCCGCCACGGCATCGGCGTGACATCGGGCTTGATCGCAACGATCGCGAACCGCACGTCGGGCAGACCACCGATCAGATCCTGCAACCAGTTGGCGACCCCCCCGACGACATAGGGATAGGCCCCCTCGACGATCAGGCACACATCGGCATCGGGTCGATCGGTCACGCCGCCCGCCCCCGCCAGAACCGGACGACATCGTACAGGGGATCAGCGAGCGGCAGGGCGGCCGCGTCGTCCATCGCGCACCGGCGTGCCAGTCCTGCGACATCGCGGGACCGGATCAGAAGATCGAGGGCGGTCGCCAGCGGCAGCCTCGTCGGGTCCTTGCGACGGGGACGCAGTCGATGGAGCAGCGCCTCGGCAGCGGGATATCGAGGATCGACGCGCGGCAACACCGCGATGGCTCCCTCCAGTTCCTCCACCGCGTCGGCGCGCAGACGCCCCCTCGCGGTATCGGAGATCAGCACGTCATGCTCGCCATGATCCGCCAGCAGGCGGGCCAGGGCGAGCCGTTCATCGGCCCGCCCCACCCGCTCCACCGCGCGTTCCAGCCGCCGTCGCCGCTGCAGGAGCAACTGGCCGGCCCGCGTCGAGGCGGAAGCCGCCAGCGCCCGGATCGTCTGGTCGTCGTCGATCAGCCCGCGTGCGACGATGCCCGACAGCCGCGGTTCGTAGGAAGCGACCACGGTTTCGATCGCCGCCTGCCGGTCGGCGACCGTGCCGTGGCGGAATACCGACACCAGTGACCCGATCAGCGCCGGATCGGGAAGGTTGACCGGCTCTCCGCTCAGCGGCGCGACATGGATCGATCGGTCTTCCTGCCCCTGATGTTCGTCCTCCGGCTCAGGCAAGGCCAGTCGGGGCGAATCCAGCCGAAGGATACGCAGCGAGAGTATCGGCATGGCGAGACGCATGGCCAGCATCCCCGACGGCCCGAACGCGGCACCCAGCCATATCATCCAGCCGCCCGTGGCCCGCCAGTCCGTCGACCGGCGTGCGGTCGTCACCGCCGCCAGCGTCACCACCAGATGCGCAGGGCCGAACAGGGGCGACAAAGCCGGGCGCTGCGTCAGCACCGCCATAACCCCCGCCTCCAGCAGCGACCACAGGACGAGTGGCCGGATCACGCCGCATTGCTGGTGATGGCGATCTGCAATCGGGGATGGTGTTCCGCTACACCGATGGCCGTCATCAACATCCCCAGCCGACCGGCCACCGCATCCAGATCGATGATCCCACGACGTGAAAACCGTTCCGGAGGAAGGTGATGGAACATCAGGATACCGCAGCCCCCTCCCCGTGCATCCCGCACAGGCAGCGCGAACACCCCGGTTTCGGCGAGCAATGCCCCGTGCGCGGGATCGTTGATGATCAACGCCTGCGCCACGGCCAGGACGGCGTCGGCCAGCGGCTGGGGCAGCTGATCGGGGCGGTCTGCTGCGGCCGGCCCCTGTACGAAGGCGCGCCACCGGCCGCCGACGGGCGTGTAGACGGTGAAATCCTCTGCCTGCGCATCCATGGCGATCAGCCGTGCCAGCACGGCTGGCACCCGTGTCCGGTCGGTATCGAACAGGCCCGCCGCCGCCTCTATCGCCCGGCCGACACCCACCTCGTCCATCGCGATGCGAATGTTGAGCGCATGCGCGTTCTCGCTCGCCAGGCGGAAAGCGCCGGTGGCCGCCGTCAGATCGTCCATCGCGCGGGCATGAAGGCGCTCCAACGACGCGATGCGACGCAGGCGTACATAGGTCAATTCCCCGATCGCGACGCTGGCGGCCACCCACATCAACGGCGGCAGCGATCGTGACAGCAGATAATGGAATGGATTGTCGTCGAGTGCCATCCCCGCATGGGGCATGGCAATCCAGTAACAGGTCGCAACCCCTGCGGCGATCAGGCCGACACCGCTGCCATAGGCAAGCGCCATCACCAGCACCGGTAACCAGAGCGGGTTCGGATTGACCGCCGCGAAGGCCGTACCGCCGGCCCATTTCACATCGATCGCCACGATCGCCCCGATCATGATCGCCAGTTCGACGCTGATGCGGAGCCATTTTCGTACGTTCATCACAGCCGCCCCATGCTGCGGCGCAGCCCCACCCGTGCAAATAACTGGGTACCGGCGAGATTGGGACGACGGATCGAACTGACCCCGCCGGTCGCCTCCGCCTGCCATGCATCGCCGATGAAGCCAGCCGCGGTCAGGGCCGCGGTGGGACCGTTGCCGCTAAAGCGGTCGAACGTCCAGCCCGCCGCCGCCACGAGCCGCCAGGGACCAAGCTGTTCCGCCACCAACGCCTGCACCGTATGATTTTCCCGATCGGCCAGGGGCAGCGCCGCCAGGCCATTCGCTCGCCGGTCCAGCCGATCGACATATTCCGCCTCCAGCCGGTACAACAGGGTCAGGGCCGGATTCAGGCGGCGCACCGTCGCATCTACCCCGCCCGTCACGACCGTGCTGGTGGCCAGGATGCCCTCGCGCGTCAGTCCATAGAACGTGCGGACGATATCGCCCTGTACCTGCATCGCCGGTGACGACCGCCACGTCACACCCCCGCCCCAGCGATCGACATAGCCGCCGAGCAACACCTGCTCGGCCGTCAGCACGTCGGGTAGATGATAGGCCGCGGTCAGCCGCCATTCGCGTTCCACCGCCCCCCGGAGCAACCGCGCCGCCAGCCCGACCCGCGTCTGCGACAGATTTCCCGCGCCCAGCAGTTCCAGCCGGGTGGTCGCATCACCGATGCTGCCCGTCACGTCCGCCAGCGCGATATGCCGACGCAACGTCCGGATATTGCCGTCACGTGCGACGACGGCATCGGCACGGGTACGGACCTGTCGGATCGCACCACCGACGACGGTGTCCAGACCGTTGGGGGCGGCAGTGACCGGGACGGTGGCCCGCGCGCTTGCCTCGACCTGGCCGAACCCGCCGCCATCGCGCGCCGCCACGATCGCAGAGACTTCGCCGCCTGCCGCACGGATCGTCCGACGAGCATAGGCATCGGTCGCATCCAGTGAACGATAGCGTCGCGCCGCGCGCAAGGTGGCACCGCGGGAGGCATCCATATCCGCCATCGTCCGGGTCAACTGTGGGTCGTCCGGCAGCGACCGCGCAAGCGTCAGCAGCATTTGCCTCGCCCGGCCGGGATAGCCCGATGCGGATTCCGCCGCCGCCCTGGCCAGTGAATAGTCCACCGGCTCCGTCGCCATATCGGCGCCGGGCGGTGCATCACGCACGATCCGGATCGACAGCCGGGTTCCCTTCAGGTTCGGCACGAAGGTCCGTCCGGGGGCGGGCCGGATGACCATGCTGGTATCGTTCCAGTCCATCCGGATCAGATCGGTGCCGGCGTCGCGCCGGAACGCCTCCAGCGACACGGCATCCGGCGCACGGTCGAACCGCATGACGGTTTCGACGCCATCGGTCTCCATCGACAGGATCGTCCGGGCCGGCCAGTCCAGCGTCAGTTCGTCGGCGGTCGCAGCCACCGGGGTGACCGGCGACACCTGCCCGGCGAACAGCGCAACCGAGGCGAACGACAAGGTGATCGACGCCGCCGTCATGGCAGGAACAGCGCCCGCGCTGCCGCCGGACGACCGGCGGCAATCAGCAGCCGCGCTTCGTCCGTGATCAGCGACCGATCTGATGTCGCCACGGCGCGCAACCGGCGCGTCATCGCCAGCGCATCGTCCGTGCGGCCCAGACGCGCCAGCAACGTCGATCGGGTGCGGCTGTCACCATCGCCGACCGCCAGCGCGCGTTGTAGCCAGGGTCTGCCGCCGCGATCACCACGCTGGCGGACCTCGATGTCGGCCATCAGCATCAGGGCGGTGGCATCGTCGGACCGGACGGCCAGTTGATCGCCAACGGCGCGGCGCGCGGCCGGCAAATCACCCGCGTTCCATGCGGCCCAGGCGATATCCATCCGGTCCGATGGCAATGCCGCGCCGCCCGCTACCCGCCGTCTGACCAGCGCCAGTCGGAGCACCGGATCGGTGGCAGGAAGAACAGATGCCGTCACCCGTTGCAGTTGCATCGTCGAAAGTGCGCGGCCGTCCAGCAGGCGTCGGACCGCGCGTTGGTTGGCACCGGAGTCGCCCACCTCCGCCGACAGGTCCAGCCACGCGATCAACGCGGACGTGTCTCCGCCAAGTGCGTTGTCCTCCAGAACACGAAGCGCCCGCTTTGGGGTGTCCCGCATCGCGTAGAGCGTCAGCCAGCGTAATCTGTCGCCAGCCGTATCGGCTTCACCCGCCCGTCGACGAAGCCACGCCAGCGCGGCAGGACCAGGGCGAGGCCCCCACAGGTAGAGCAGGCGGCGGGTCGCCATGTCATCCGGATGCACCGCCAGTGTCTGCAGCAATTCGGTCGCGTCACTGCGGGCGCCCATGGCCAGCAGTCGTTCCACCAGAACGGGACGTGCGACCGGATCGCGATGCGCCCGCTCGACCAGATACGTCCGCAGACCCGCCATATCCCCGAACCGGGTCAACAGGTTCTCGCGCGCCGCATCGCGCTGGTCGGGTGCGACCATGTTCGCATAGCGGAGCGCGGTGGCGCGATCGTTCGTCGCCACCGCCAGCCGCATCGCCAGCCATGGATCCCGTTGTCGCCAATCGCCCCCGGCGACACGGTCCAGCCGGGCGATCATCGCGCGCCGGTCGGCCAGCCGCCGGGCGAGATCGAGTGCGAGAGTGACATCCGGGCGAGGGATCGCGCCATGCTCCGCCGCCAGCAGGATCATGTCCGGCGCGCCCAGACGGTAGGCGACGGCGATGATGTCGACCGGCGGCGCGATACCGGGGTGTGAGGCGGCAGCAGCCAGCAATCGGCGCGCACCGGGCTCGTCACCAAGTCCCGTCAGCAGTTCGGCCCGTCTGCGCCACAACGACGGTATCGTGCCCGCAGGTTCGCCGGCAAGCGCCAGTGCGACCCGCGGACGGCCCCGCGCGATCAGTTCGTCGATGATGCCTGTCCGGTCCGGCGACGCATCGTGGGCGGCCAGTGCCGCGAACATGCCTTCCAGCGTCCTGGCATCGGCACTGTCCAGCGACAGCCGCAACAGCCGCTGCATCGCATCCACCGACATGGTCCGACCGGCAGTATCCCGATACGCAGCCAGCCGCATCCGCGCGGCGCGCCCTGCCCCGTTCCGTTCCTCGAGATAGGCCAGCCGCTCGATACCAGCACCTTCAAGGCGGGCCATCCGTGCCAGCCCGGTCAGCGCGAACCGTTCCTCGCGGGCGTCCTTCGCGGCGAGCGCGACTACCCGCAGGCGACGAAGATCTGCCTCCCCATCGGTTCGGGCAGCCGCCTCGTGCAGCAAGGCAAGCCGTTCATTCTGACGGCCCGCCGCAGCGAGCGCCTGGCTCATCAACGCGATCAACACCGGATCGTCGGCATGTCCGGCCGCTACCGGCGCCAGTCGCGCCAGCGCCTGATCCGGCTTGCCGGCCGCCAGCAGGGAGCGGGCGATCAGCGCCTGCGTGCCGGCATCGCCCCCCGCCGTTTCCTGCGCCAGTTGCGCCAGCGTGGATCGGTCTGCCGTGCCCATCGCCGCGCTCAGCTTCTCGCCCGTGCTGGGCGCGAGCAGCCAGCCACCGGCCAACAGGATCAATCCTGTTCCCACCGCCGCCACACCCAGCGCCGCGACGATGGGCGCCTGTCGGGCTGCGATCACCGAGGCGGCTCCGGCAGGATGCGATCGAGTGCAAGTACCGAGACATAGGGCACGAAGCCGGCTGCCCGTTCACGCTTATACAGCGCACGGGCGCCTGCCGCATCGGCGGGATCCCAGTAATCCAGCGTCAGCAGGGCAAGCGCCGGATTGATCGCCTTGGCCGCGCGCAGCCGCTCCGCCTGCCACTGCCAGTCGTCGTCGCTCAATCGATCATAGCTGCGCGTCGCGAAGTTCCAGCGCGTCGCCATCGCCTCGCCCAGCACGCCGTCGATGGCATCGGCAACCTTGGGCAACAGGGCGTAGCCGCGATTGATAACAATGATCGCCGCAGGGAAACGGTCATGGATCGCCCGCACCAGCGATGCGGCCGCATCGATCATGCCTGCCCGGCCTATCGGATCCGCTCGTTCCATCGCCTCCGCGTTATCGAGGGTATCGATGAAAATTCCGTTGTAGCCCCGCGCCATAATCGCCGGCACCAGCCGGTCGAGTATTTCGGCGCGCCAGCGGGGATGACGCAGATCGGCATAGCGGGCGTCGGGCCAATGCGGATTGGCAGCCAGCAATGCCCCGGCCGTCGCCAGCGAGGCCGCGAAAGGCCGCCGTTTTTCGACTTCCCCCAGACTGATATAACCGATGGCCAGCGCACCCGGCCGCCGCAACGGCGCAAGCAGCCGGGCGTGATCCGGTTCCAGTACCAGCAGGTCATATTGCCGGGCATGGGCCGGATCGGTCCGCGCACCATAATCGACCGCCCATCGCCAGTCGTTTCCGGCGGGCAGGCGTATCTCGCGCGGCTGCTTGGCAAAGGCGCCCGCCTGCCCGATCAGCAATGCCAGACCGGCGCGGGTCAGCAGCCGCAGCAGACGACGGAATAGCGGCATGTCGGCGTTCAGGCCCATCGCCGACGGTCCCCCATGATGGCAGGATTGTTGCCCACGAAAAGCAGGTAGATCAGGTTCCACAGCGCGTGCGCGACCAGCACCGCCCCCGTCGTCGTCGCCATCACCGCGCCCGCCAGATAGCCCCAGCCGTACCAGGCGAACCCGGCCTGAACCGTCATCAGCGTCGCCGCCGTGCTGACGACGAAGAACATCGCCCAGACGATCAATACCCGTCCTGCAAGGTCGAGATAGGACAGGATGATCGTGAAGAACAACGCCGCAAGATGAAACACCGCCCCCACCACCGTAAAGCGAAAGGCAAAGATGCCGCGCGGATCGGCCCCGATCGCCTTGAACAGTTCCGGTGCCAGCACCCACAGGGCAGCGGCGATGGTCGCCTGCACCACCACCAGCAGGCGGGCATCGTGTAGCACGGTCCGGATCACGGAACGGCGCGCATCCTGAATGCCGGCGATCGGCGCGGTACCGGTGCAGGCGGTCATCAATACCGTAAAGCGACGGTCGAAACGGGTTTCGGTTGCGATCAGCAACAACGTCAACCCCGGCACCAGCGACAACAGGCCCAGGAAGCTGGCTGGATCGTAGATCGGATTGAACCGCAGCATCGACAGCCCGGCCGCGCTGTCGGCGGCGGCGTACCACGTGATCCATTTGTCCATCCAGATCGCAAGGGTGGCGAACGTGCCACCGATGCCGAGCAGGGCGTGGCGACGATACGCCTTGCCCCAGTCCGCCGGCCACACCGGCGGGGCGACGAAGCTGTAGCGCACGGCGCGCACCAGCATGATCGCCGTCACCCCGACCCCGGCCAGCGTCAGCCACAACAACCCTCGCAGTCCGACATCGGTCGCGAACGCACCGGCAAGGGCGACCACGCCGATCCCGCCGGCATAGCCCGTCAGCACCGCCCGGTGCCGGCGCGTCGCCGTCAGGAACAGGTTCGCGACCCAGATTTCGGCAAGCAGCGTCAGGATGGCGGTGGCCGCCAGTTGATCGAGCGGTGCCAGCCCCGACAGGCCATAGACCAGCGCCCCCGTCGGCACGGCGGTCATGGCGGCGCCGACCAGTGCCGCGATCAGGATGCCGGGGACCTGCGATGGTCGCCGTGCATACAGCATATCGGACATCACCCGCGTGGTGACCGCGATCGTCGGCGCCGCCGCCAGCGCCGACAGGCTGAACGCATAGACCAGTATCGTCTGCAACGCCCCCGTCACCGCCACGCCGGCATGACGCTGTCCCCATGACTCCAGCGCCATCACCGCGCCCGCCGCCATCAGCCACGGGCCGGAACTGATGACGGCACCATGCGACGCCGCAGACACGACGCCACCGATGCCGCCGACCTGCGCGATGCGAGCCAGCCTGAAGCCGATACCTGCCATGATATCAGGCCCTCCGCCCTGTCCTCACAGCATGAAGTCAGAAGGCGTCAGCGTGAAATGACCCACCAGATCGATCGTGAATTCGGCGAGCGATCCGGTGTCGGTGCTGCCTTCGAGGATCGTGTGCGTGACACCGTCGATCACCTGATAAACGACACGCAGCTGGCCCGGCGCGGTGAACTTGGCGTTTGCCCCCGTCAGCAGGGTGAACGCCTGATCGCCGTTGACGCGGGTGTTGGCGTCGATCAGCGACAGGTCGATCCGATCCTCGCCGCGCACGAAGTCGGTGATCACGTCGCGCGTCAACCGGGATACGCCCGTGTCGCCGGCCTTGCTGAACCGGAAGATGTCACGGCCGCTGCCACCGGTCAGTATGTCCTCATTGCCACCGCCGTCGAGGATGTCGTTGCCGGCGCCACCGATCAGCGTGTCCTCGTTGTTGCCGCCATCGAGGAAATCGTCGCCGTCGCCACCGTCCAGATAATCGTCATAGGTGTCGCCGATCAACGTATCGTTACCGGCGCGGCCATACAGGATGTCCTCACCCGATCCGCCGTTCAGCGTATCGTTGCCCGCACCGCCGTCCAGCATGTCCCGACCCAGATCGCCGGTCAGCGTGTCATGGCCATCCTCACCGAAGAGATTGTCGTCGCCAAGCCCCCCGAGCAACACGTCGTTACCGCCGCCGCCATACAGGAAATCATTGCCCCAACTACCGTCGATCGTATCATTTTCGCCGGTACCGGTCAGTTTGTCGGCGAACAGACCGCCCTTGAGCGAGATGCCGGCGACATCGCGGATAGTGACCGCATAGGCCTGGGCGACGCTGGCGCCGCGCAGATCACTTGCCAATACCGTCACGTTGTAGACGTTGTCCTTGCCGGCATCGAGCGGCGTCTCGAAATCGGGCGCAGCGATGAACTTCAGGACACCCGTCTTTTCATCGACCGCGAACAGGGCGGCATCGCCACCGGTTGCCAGCGTGTACTTCACCGCGTCGCCAAGTGGCACATTGGCGTCGGTTGCGGCGATCGTGGCGACGGCAGTGGTGTTCTCCGTGATGGCCAGCGCTACGCTCGCCTTGCCCGATCCTGATGTCAGCACAGGGGCGACGTTGGCGATGTAGTTCACCGCCACGTCATGGCTGGCGATCGCACCGAGGGCGAGGGTCATGATGTCGCCGACCCGCGAAACCACCGTGGCCCCCTGGGTCGTGATCCAGTCATTGCCGGCCGCGGCGAGATCGATCGTCACGTTCCCCTCGCCCATTGCCGTGAATGCGAGATTGCGGCCGTCGCCCTTCACCGAGATCAGCGACACGCGCATTGGCAAGGCGGTGATATGCGTCACATCGTCCGCCACGGCACCGAGTGTGATCGTGAACGTGCCGCCATTGGCCGGCATGAAGACGCTGTCGTTGTCATAGGCGTACCAGCCCGCGACGCTCTTGATGATTTTGCTGCCCTGTCCATCGACATCCAGTGCGAAGGTGCCGACGTTGCTCGCCCCGACCGTCGCGGTGATGACGTCGCCGACCACATTGGTCGTCAGCGTGGCATGCGACAGCGCACTGACGCGTTGCGACAGGTCCAGCAGCGTCACGAACTCCGCACCGCTGTTATAAGCGCGCTGAATCCAGTTGGTGAACATCGACTGGGTGTACTTGCTCGGTGCCGCCGCCGGGTCAGCGGACCATGCGGTGGGACCATAGTCATGCCACGGCCAGACCACGACGGGTACTTCCGCCTTGGCGGTCAGTGCCGCCCATTCCGCCGCCCATGCGGCTTCGGCCTGGGCCGGCGTCTTGCCCTGAAACTCGACCAGCGAGAAATCGAAGCTGGTGTTCGGTGCCAGATACACCTTGTCCGTGCCGGGCTGGATATAGCCGAATGCGTTGGGGTAACCGGCCCCGACGCCGCTGTAGCCGCCCGACAGGTAATCGACGTACTTCATGATCTCTTGCGAGGTCGCCAGCCCCTCCGGCGCGCCGGGCACCGCCGCGCCGCCGACGGTGAAGGCGTAACCCAGCACCTTCGACATTTCCCGTTCCAGCACCTTGCGGGCTTCACCGAACTCGAACACCACCTGTTCGGACGTCAGGGTATTGGTGTTCTCGGGATGGGTATAGCTGTGCGAACCGAGTTCGTTGCCCATCTCCAGCAGCTTCTTGTAATAGGCACCAGACACCGTCCAGTCGGTCTGCTCCTGCGCTGCCGCATTGTTGCCGACATTGACGTAATAGCTGCCGACGAAATTGAAATCCTTCTTCCAGCTTTCCAGGATCGGCAGCAATTTGTCGTAGATGCCGGCCGCATTGTTCGCCGGATTTACCTCGTCGAGATACTGGCTCTGGTCCATGTCGGTGCGCGATGCGACGATCGACGTGTTCCGCGTCATCTGCAACCCGACCGATACACCGCCCCCGTTGATCGAATGATCGACCGCCTGCCACAGCAGGTTGCTGTCGGCCATCACCGCTTCGGACGAGAAGATGACGTTGCGACCGCCGCCGGCGGTCTGCGTCGCCAGTGCCGCGGTATAATTCTGTCCGTTCACCGTTTCGGTGACGATCGCGGTGCCGCTGCCGCTGACACTGTCGATCGCGGTCCAGCCGACGCCGCTATACTGGCGGATCGTTTCCCCGGCGGCATAATTGCCTAGGACGAGATGGTTGGTATCCGCCGACTTCAGCGTAACGTCTGCAGGAAAGCCGCCAGTGATGCGCGTCGCATCGAACAACAGTTTCATCCGGCTGTACGAATCGCCGGCCAGCGCGGCGTTGTCGGCGCCGTTGGTCATGAATTCGCCTGCTGCGACCAGTCCGATCCCGAACTGGCGCGTCGCCTGTTCCAGCGTCGCGGTGATCGCATCGACCGATGCTGCCTGTACGTTGCGGAACGAGGGAAAAACGATGGTATCGTACTTCGACAGGGTCTGGAGGCTGGTGAGGTCCTTTTCCGTCAGGATGTCGAATGGCACCCCTGCCTGCATCACCTGCGACTGCGCCGCCATGAACAGCTGCGCATAGGCGGTTTCGCTGAAATAATTCTTCGCGGTCGTTTCGGAATAGACGATCGCGACGCGCTTGCCGGCATTGGGTACGATGCCCGTGTCACCGAAGATCGTGTATTGCGGCCCCGAATAGCTGCCGGGAACAAAGGCGGCGTCGTTGACGTCGGTCAGGATGCTGATGGCGGGCGGGTTGCCGATCAACGACTTCGGGATCTGCACCTCCATCGTCTTGCCGTCTACGGATCGCGCCATCACCAGATTGGCGGCGACGAGCGTTTGCCCGGCGCCCCCGGTGTACAACGACGCGGTGCCGTCGGCAGCGATATTGATGTTGTACTCGGCGCCGCCGGCAAAGCCGAACACCTGATACCCCGTCGAGGCATTACGATCGGTGTTGAGCCAGATCGTCGTATTGAGACCGATCGCGGTGGGCGCGGTCAGCGCGATCGAGTAGCTGCTGGTATCCGACGTGCCGTACACGCGGTATCCGCTGACCGGACCCAAGCCATCGATGCGATCGGCTTCATTCCAGTCGTCGAGAACGCCGTCGACGCGGATTGGAACATGTTTGCCGATCATTGAATTGCCCCGGAATGTTGCAAACAACCTCTCTAATGCTGACCTATTGGCCACCACCAAGTCGCTTGTATCTTTACTGTTTTTCGCTCTGCTTGGCGGCCGCCTATCACGGAAGAAATCGCGCGGTAAACCGGCTGACGGGAGGGTTACGGCTGCTGTTCCAATATGGAACATGACCCCTCTTCATTAGGATTTAACAATATTTTCCTTTTACTAGAGCGCACGCAATGCCCCCTGGGAACGATCGTTGCGAAAACTCAAGCGCCCCGACAAGGGGATAGATGGTTAAGGAACGGATTGCATGGCAGGGGCGGAACGGCCGGTCGGCGCGATGCAGGGCGCATTGGCGGCGTGCCGACGGCATCTGATCGCGGGCGGCGTGTTCAGTGCCCTCCTGAATATGCTGTACATCGCCCCCACGCTTTACATGCTGCAAGTATATGATCGGGTGGTGCCGACGCATGGTCACCTGACCCTGTTGTTCCTGACGATCGTACTGATCGCCGCACTCCTAGTGATCGCGGTGTTCGACCGGGTGCGGATGCGCCTGCTGGTCCGGGCCAGCGTGGTGCTGGACGTCATGCTGGCGCCCGCGATCCTTGATGCGGCGATCCGTCGTCCCGATCCACCCGCCAGCCGGCAGGCGTTGCGTGATTTCGACGCGATGCGCCAGACGCTGACCGGCCCCGGCGTGCTGGCGTTGTTCGACGCGCCATGGACCCCCGTGTACATTCTGGTCTGTTTCATCGTGCACCCCGCGATCGGCGCGGTCGCGCTGCTGGGCGGTTTGTTGCTGCCCTGTATCGCGTGGCGCAACGAGGTGGCGACCGGGGCGAAAATGAAGCGCGCGCAATATGCTGCCGTCGCGACCTATGCCGCACAGGATGCGCTGCTGGCGTCGGCGGAGGCGGTGCGGGCGCTCGGCATGCGCCGCACGACCGTTGCCCGACAGGTGCGCCAGCGTGAAGTGGCACTCGACCTGTCGACCGAGGCGGGATTCACCAGCGGCTTCTATTTGGCCACCACCAAATTCGTGCGGCTGGCGTTACAATCACTGGCGCTCGGACTGGGCGCGCTGCTGGCGATCGACGGACAGATTTCGCCCGGTTCGATCTTTGCCGCATCCTTCCTGATCGCACGGGCGCTGGCCCCCATCGAACAACTCGTCGCCGCCTGGAAGGGGCTGGTGCAGGCGCGCAACAGCTATACGACACTGTCCGCTCTGGTCGGCGACGCCGCCCCCATCGTGCCCACCGCCCTGCCCGCACCACGCGGTGCGATCGCGGCGGAAGGGCTGACGTCGGTGTTGCAGGGCCGCGAACAGCCGCTCGTCGACCATGTCAGCTTCGCACTGGCGCCGGGCGATGTGCTGGCGATCATGGGGCCGAGCGGGGCCGGTAAATCCACCCTGCTCCGCTTGCTGGCCACCGCCTTGCCCGCCGATCGTGGAGCCATCCGATTCGACGGGGCGGCGAGCGAGAACTGGGATCAGGAGCGTCTCACCCGGTCACTGGGATTCCTGCCGCAGAATACCGCGTTGCTTGCCGGGCGCATACGCGACAACATCGCCCGGTTCTCGGGTGAACTGGATGATGATCGGGAAAGGATCGACCGGGCGGTGATCGCCGCAGCGCAGGTGATCGGCGCCCATGATCTGATCGTCCGTCTGCCGGGCGGTTACGATTATGAATTGGGTGCGGGTGGTGTCGGCCTGTCGGCGGGGCAGGCGCAACGGATCGCGCTGGCCCGCGCGGTGTTCGGCGACCCGGCGATCCTGCTGCTCGACGAACCGAATGCGCATCTCGATGTCGAGGGCGACGCCTTGCTGGTCGCCGCACTCACCCGGTTGAAGGCGCAGGGGAAGACGATCGTGATCGTATCGCATAAGCTGTCCGTGCTGCCGGTCGTCGACAAGATCATGGTCATGCGTGACGGTCGCACCGCGCTGTTCGGTCCGCGGGACGAAGTGATGGCCAAGTTGCAACCCGCCGCCGCCGTGACGCCGCTGCAACCGCGCCGGCCGGTGGCGCTGTGATGCACGCACCATCGATGTCACGCGCCAGCACGGCGCGCTGGATGAACCCTGCGTCCGACATCCGCACCGGCACGATTGTCGCGATCGTCTTCTTCGTCGGATTCCTCGGCTGGGCAGGCTTCGTCCGGCTGGATGCGGCGGCCCATGCCGGCGGCCAACTGGTCGTCTCGGGTCAGCGTCAGGCGGTGCAACACCGCGAGGGCGGGGTCGTCGACCGTATCATGGTGCATGAAGGACAGCATGTCAGTCGCGGGCAATTGCTGATCGCACTGGCAGCGCCGGAGGTACGGGCCCAGGAACGCGCGCTGGCTTCCAGCGTGATCCGCCTGCTCGCCCAGCGCGCGCGGCTGGAGGCGGAACAGTCCGGCCTGCCCCGGCTGGCCACCCCTGTGGAATTCGCCGATCTGCCCGACGAGGATCGTCCGGCCGCGGCCCGCGCCCTGCACGCGCAACAGATCGAATTATCGGCGCGGCGGGCCACCGTCTCTGCCCAACGCGGCGCATTGGGTCAGCGCGCCGCACAGGCCCGGACGCAGGGGCGCGGCTACACGCGCCAAGTTAAGGCGACCGCCGAACAGCTGCGGATCGTCGACGCGCAACTCGCCGCGCTCGCACCGCTGGCCGAGCGTGGCTTCGTGGCGCAGACCAGACTGCGCGAACTGGAACGGCTGCGGGCGCAGTTACAGGGTCAGGAAGGGCAATACGACGCCAGTATCGGCGGCAGCCGCGAGTCCGCGCAGGAGAGCACGCTGCAAAGTCTGGAGGCACAGCGCACCTATCGCGAGCGGGTCGCCGCCGAGCTTCGGGAAGTCGACACCGCTCTGGGCGACGCACTGCCCAAACTGGCCGCCGCCCGCGATCAGTTGCGCCGCACCATGATACGGGCACCTGCAACCGGTGCGATCGTCGGGCTGACGGCCTTCACCCCTGGCGGTGTCGTCGCGGGTGGACAAAAGCTGATGGATATCGTTCCCGATCGGGCAAGGCTAATCGTACAAGCACGCTTTTCGCCGGACGATGCCGACGATTTGCGGATCGGCCAAAAGGCGATGGTCCGTTTCCCGTCGTTGCACGACCGCGCCCAGACCGATCTCACCGGCCAACTGACCAGATTGTCTGCCGACGCCTTTGTCGATGAACATTCCGGTCAAGGCTATTACCTTGGTGAAATCGCCGTAACGCCAAAAGAGCTGGCCCATATTCAACGACACGGCGGCAAAACAACCTTACGAGCGGGGCTACCGGCAGAAATTCTCGTTCCCCTGCGAGCCAGAACGGCACTAGACTATTTACTGGAGCCATTGACCAACGGGTTCTGGGCGTCATTCCGCGAACATTAGGGTCATAATTAGTCCCAGCAGAAGGCAGATTCGTCTACTGGGAAACGATAAGAACTTCATGCAGTGGCGATGGCGCATTTCATCATGAGGGCGACAAAAGCGACGACGTGAAATTTTGCCAGCGTTTTGGCGTAACATTCCTAATATTTGATAAGGCACCGACAGCGAGTCGCACATGCGAATGACCGGTCCACAATTCGGCCACGGGACGGGACGACTAAATGCCAAGCATCGGAACGCCTGACATTTCCGAGAGCGACTCGATCGAGATGCTGCACGATGACTATTGGCAGCTTTTGTCGAAGGTAGCCGCCACTGGCGAGGAAGCGGATGAGCGAGTGAACTGCGCCCCCGGTACCGAGCCCACCCTCATGCTTTTGGATGTCGACGATTGACCAGCCCGTTGAGCAGGTTGCCAGCCATGTCGATTGCGATGTGGCGCTCGCGGCCCTTGATCTTCTTGGCGGCATCGTAGCCGCATGGACTGCTGGCTCCGGCGAGCTTTATGACTGACTGTCGGTAATGCCCCAGTTAGATTGGCCTCGCACCTTCAACGGCTCTCACCTTGGCTAATCGCACCGCATTGATCGCATCCGGCAGGCCGCTAATCATGAATGATGCCGCACCGTGGGAGAGGTGTAAAACATCGGAATGGTTGCGCGGAATAGTAATTCCATTGCCATCACATCTCGGATTATGTTCCACAAATTCCGTACCAAACGCAGGCGCGAGATACCTGATTTCGTCATTATTATTAGCAGCAGGATGACACCACCTCATTTTTGGTCAATGCAGTAAATTGTGTAGCAGGACCAAATTCGGTAATACTCGTGTAGATATGTTTTGGCATCGTACTTTTATATTCAAAATACGCACAATATCGATATACTACAATGTGCTTATAACATTTCGCAGCCCTTTATGCAAACTTGAACGACGGCGTTATGAATATAACGCCGTCGTCCTTTATGATTCAGAAGTCAAACGAAAGTTGCAATCGTGCGTTTCTACCGCCCTGATATTGGGTAACGGTACGATAATAAGGAGAAGCTACGCCCTCCCCGTTGGTTCCATTCTCGTTAAAGTTCAACTTTGACTTGAGATTTAGCACGTTGAAGACGGATGCACGTAACGTCATTGACGCGCTACCGACGTCAAATTTGTATGCGATGTCCAAATCATTCACGAACAACCAGTCACTCTTGAACACAGATCCACGCCGAACCTGCCGAATGGGTGACGTTACGGCGGGATCGGCATTGATGCTGCCGTCTGAGTTGACCTGACAGTAGAGGCCCGACGCCCCATAGGCAGCAGCATATGGATCGACAGTCAAAGGCACCTGACCGATACAGCCATAGCGACGGGGTGCGTAGGCCTGAAGGTTGGCGCCCAAGACCACTGGCCCAAGCTGATAGCTACCGGCCACTTTGATCGCGTGCCGCTTGTCGTTTGGCGAATAGCCATAGGTACCGAGCGTCAAGCCTGGCTGATCGAAATCGGTCGTCAAGCCCGTGTCGCTCTGACCATTGTCGGTCTTCACGCCACCCTCGTAATTACCGACCGTCTTGGAGTAGGTGTACGATGCATCAAGACTCCAGACGCCGTCAAATTCACGATGTGCCTCGAACGTCATCGCCTTGTAGGTCCGCTTGGCCTTCGGATAGCCGAGCTGCTCCGCCGTGAACTCGACCGTGCGCGGCGTCGTCTCGCGATTGACCGGATCCAACAGCGTGACTGTTGCACCGCGGCCTGGATTAATTAGAACATATTGATGAAAACCGCCCCAAATCGCACCGCATCCGGAGATGCGCTGTGCAACGCAGTAATTGTTGATCGCGGCATCAATCGAAGAATCCTCAAGCACCTCGTTTAATTTTGAATAATTGAAGAAAGCACCAATACGCCACTTGTCACCAAACCTCTTCTCGTAGCCAAGAATATACTCATCCGCAGATTGTGGCTTCAGGCCTTGAGCAACAGTTGCCTCCGCAGATTTTGGCTGCCCATCACCTGTAACGTTGCAATTTCGGACATTATCATCCGGGCAGGTGGTCGCAGACGGATAAAGAACGGCAGAACCCAAGATCGGTATGTTGCCGGCTCCAAGCCCGGCAAATATATTTGTCCGCGTATAGTAAATCTCGCCACCGGTAAGGCGAATGTTCGTGTTGGATGCTACCGGAAGATACATACGGCTGAAGCTGCCATACACCTTGTCACTGCGCTGCCCGATTGGATCGAAAGTAAACCCTAGACGCGGCCCCCATTGGTTGCCGCTCTTGTAGAAGGTTTCACCCAAGGAATTGTCGTTGCTGAAACGATCGTTGCGAATACCAATATTAAGGTTGAGACGATCGCCCAGCAGCAACCAGCTATCCTGTAAATAATAAGCTTCATTCAGGGACGAAAACTGTCCCGACTGAACATAACGCGTTTGACGGACGTAGTCGGTACCGACAGGGATGCCGTAGATGTTTCCAGTCTGTGCCTTGAAAATCTCGTAGCCAAGGCCGTCCCCGCCACCTTGACTAATCGACGTGGATGAAAGTTCTTCACGATCATAACCAAAACGAATATGATGCGAACCCAACGCGCTGAATCGCACGTCCGCATCGGCGCGATAGAATTTGCGGATGTCCTCATTGCTGTCGATACCGCCACCGGCGACCGTCAGCGGACGGATATTGCGCGGATCGCGCGCATCCGTGACGGCGGGAATGCTGGCATTGCTGGCATTGAAGCTTTGCGAGAAGCCGATATTCTCGTTGCGGCCATAAGCCGCCGATAATGTCAGCCAGTTGGTGAAGACGCCTGTATAACGACCAACATAATTCTCACCGCCTCCGCGTTGCAAAAACCGGCCGGTGTACGGACCATCGGTATTGGTGATATAGTTATAGCGATCGGCTCGCACCCCCGCATCTGTACCGTACCTGTTGGTTTCGCTTTCGTTTGTCGTGTTGAAATAGGTGAATTCCAGTCGCTGGCCATCCATGATGACTGCATCGATCTTGGCCGCGTAGAAGGGCGAATCGGAACGGGTGTATGACCGTGACGTACCCAGATACTGGGCCGGATCATCAACCTGAGACTGATTGCGCGGATCACCTAGAAATGCCCGACCACCGCCACTCGAGTTAACGTTACGTGCTTGATAAAGACCATAGAAGAACAAATGATCTTTGATAATCGGTCCGGACAACTGAGCAATTACCGACTTGGCTTCGCTGGTCCCTCCATCATTATCCGAGCTGAACGTGTCGCGGGTATAGGACCGTAGACCGTCCGGATTCCATGTAAACAGGAGGCCGCCATGAAATTCGTTCGATCCCGATTTCGTTGTAGCACTCGTAAAGCCGCCGGTCGAACGCCCGAATTCAGCAGCATAGCCACCAGTCTTCACATCTATTGTCTGGTAAAATTCGAACGGCACCTCAACCGGACTAAGCCCCTTGCGAAAATCGGTGATGTTCAGGCCATTGATGAAATAAGCATTTTCCGACACCGCGCCGCCATTGATTGACGGCAGATTGCCGAACGCACCCGATCCTGCGGCAGTACCCGGCACCAGCTGGATCAAGGCAGCCAAACTGCGTGCGACCGGCACCCTCGTCGCCAAATCGGCAACGTTGATCACCTGTCCTGTAGTGGTAAGGTCAAATTCCGACGTGGCAGCGCGACTTCCCGTCACGATGATGTCGCCGGATGCTCCGGCAACTTCAGGCGTCCCGATCGGCGCAAGGCGGAACCTGTTTGCTGCCGCACCTTGGACAAGGCGGACGCCCGCTTCCGTATAGGCTTCGTATCCTTCCGCCTCTACAGTAAAGGTATAGCTGCCGTTGCGCAGTTCCGAAATAGAGTAGCTGCCATTTCCGTTCGTGCGCGCGGTGCGCCTGAACCCCTGATCGGCTGACAATACCGTGACCAAGGCGCCCTCGACAGGCTTTCCACCTGCATCGACAACAACGCCGGTTGCGGAAAAGCCTGAGAAACCCTGCGCGGACGCAGCTGGCATCAGCGCAACCTGGCCACTTACGCTGATAAGAGCTCCGATCGCACTACCCAAGAATCTGAAGCGCGTCTTTCCCGATTTAAATGCCATGAAATTCCCCCTGTGTCACCCGAACACCGAGATAGTAGAACGTATACGTTTATTTCAGGCAATAGGCGTTTTGGTTTTTGGGTAGGTGTTGCAGATTTATTACAAAATGACTGCGTTGCTGACCTTTGACAAGCATCTGATTAAAAACAGATAAAGGCAAATTACCTTCGCTGGGTAGGCAATGATCGCGAAGATGCTTATTAACGTGCAATCCCACAGGGAGCGCCGTCGACCGACCGCATCGTGGCTTGTTCTTCAAACGCTTCAGCGCGGGCACGCATATTCATTACATCCATTACTCCGGCAAGGTCCCCTTTGATTGGTCTGACCAGAAGCACGTCGCGGTGGAAAGCGCGTTATCAAGAGCGGTATCAACAGAAGCAAAAATCTCCCGTCATGACTGAAGCCATTTGATCCACTCACCATAGGGGTGGCAGGTGGCGAGGTGGTGGGTGGTGCCGCCGGGCCAGCAGGTGAGCATCAGGCGGACCTCGCGGCGGCATTCGGTCCACTCG
>NZ_BAABBF010000007.1:0-198952 GCF_039537815.1 Sphingomonas cynarae
CTGTCGCGGGATCGCTGCCATCGACGGGGCGGGTATAATCGAACCGGTCGTCGCGGACCGGCATGAACTGCGGCATCAGGAACGCGATTTCGCCCTTGTCGTCGGCGAACAGCGTGTCGTTCGAGGAATTCGCCTTGCGATCGGCGACCGCGACATATGAGGCGAGGTCGGTGGCTTTGGTGCGCAGCCAACTCTGCTCCAGTGCCGGCACGGGCCGCCACATCAGCGCGGTCGCGATCCATCGGCCGTTCTTCGCCGCGACGATCGGGCCGTGATGTGTGCGCCAGGTGGTGAACCGCCGCTCGCCGATGACGCCATCGGGCTGACGAAAACGGAGCGCCACCGTGCGCGCTGAAACCGGGTGTGTCCCGTCACCGTAGCGATAGGCCCAGCCGCCGCCGCGACGCACGATTGCCTCGGCGAACTGGTCGACATTGTCGACGGTGGAGGAGGTGTGCATCCAGCCGGTGTGCGCATTGAACCCCTGATAGACAAAGAATTGTCCCCAGGTGCTGGCGCCATAGGCGTTCAGGCCCTCGTCGCTGGTCATCTGCGCTTCCGAGCGGAAGTAGAAGCTGGTGTGCGGGTTGATGAGGAGCAGCGCCCGGCCGTTCGCGGTCAGCTTCGGCGCGATGGCGATGCCGTTCGATCCCGACGGCTCGCGCGGGACCGCCCCCAGCTCTTCCGGCGTCGGTGGGGTCGGCCGGCCATAGAAGGTCTTGAGGTCGGCGAGCGAGATGCGCTCGATATCGCCGCCAATGCTGCCTTCGGTGAAGCTCAGTGCCATCCACGGCTCGAACCGGGTCAGCACCTTGGGGCTCACCTGCGGGTGCGTCGCGAGATAGAAGTTCAGCCCGTCCGCCCAGGCATCCATCAGCGCGCGCAGCCATGGGGGACACGCGGCATATTGCGCCTGGAGCTCGGTCG
The DNA here is from genome assembly GCF_039537815.1 of Sphingomonas cynarae. NCBI lineage: Bacteria > Pseudomonadati > Pseudomonadota > Alphaproteobacteria > Sphingomonadales > Sphingomonadaceae > Sphingomonas > Sphingomonas cynarae. The sequence goes on from NZ_BAABBF010000007.1 coordinate 928, forward strand.
GATCGACGAACATCCGCTGGCGCAGGTCGGCCCAGATCGCCTCCTCGCCATCGGCCTCAGCAGTGCGACCGAGCGCGGTCAGGTAGTTGGCTTCGATGCGGGCGAAATCGTCCTCTGCCTGCGCGTAGGTCATGCCAAACACCGCGTCGGCGTCGCTGCGACCGCGGACGTGCGGGATGCCCCAGTCGTCGCGCGTGATCGTCACTCGAGCTGCCTCGGCCTTCCACCGCGCCATGTCGGGATCGGGCGCGGCGGCGGTCGTCGCCAGGAGGGCTGCGACGATCAACGGATTGTGCGTGCGCCGGAGGAGCGTAACCATGGCGCCAGCCTAGAACGGGGAGTGAGGCATGGCCAAGCGCTGGTTGGCGATAATGATGGCAGTGATGCTCGGCGGCGCAAGCGCCCCGCCGGTCGAGACCTCGATGAGCACCGCGACGCTGCTACGACCCGCGGCAGTGTTCGATGGGGTCGACGGGAAAATGCACGCTGGCTGGCAGGTGCTGGTGCGTGGCGACCGGATCGTCGCGGTCGGCCCGAACCTGGCCGTTCCTGCGGGCGCGCACATCATCGACCTCGCCGGTGACACGCTGATGCCGGGCATGATCGAGGGGCATGGTCACCTGTTTCTCCACCCCTATGATGAGGCGAGCTGGGACGATCAGGTGCTGCATGAACCGCTGGCGCTGCGCACCGCGCGTGCGGTGGCGAACGCGCGTGCGACCTTGCGGGCAGGCTTCACCAGCGAGCGCGACCTCGGCACCGAAGGGGCTGGCTATGCCGATGTCGGGCTGAAGGCGGCGATCGATCAGGGGATCGTCGAGGGTCCACGGTTGAGCGTGGCGACGCGCGCAATCGTCGCGCTCGGTGCCTACGGCCCCAAGGGGTTCGAGCCAGGGGTCGACATCCCGCAGGGTGCGGAGGAGGTCTCGGGCGCCGAGCAGATGGTTGCGGCGGTCCGTCGGCAAATCGCCGCCGGCGCGGATTGGGTGAAGCTCTACGCCGACTATCGCTGGCGGGCAGGCGAGGAGAGTCGCGCGACGCTGAGCCTCGACGAAATCAGGGCAGCGGTGGCGGCAGCGCACGACGCCGGACGTCCCGTCGCGGTTCACGCCTCAACCGTGGAGGGGATGCGCCGCGCGATCGCGGCGGGCGTCGACACGATCGAGCACGGTTATGGTGGCACGCCCGCGATCTTCGCGAGCATGGCGGCGAAGAAGATCGCCTTGTGCCCAACGCTCGCTGCTGCGGACGCGAGCGCACGCTATCGCGGCTGGACCGGCGCGGAGCCGGCCCCCGCCGCAGTTAAGGCAAGCCGCGACAGCCTCCGCCTCGCGCTCGCCGCCGGCGTGCCGATCTGCATGGGCGGCGACGCAGGCGTGTTCGCGCACGGGACAAATGCGCGCGAAATGGAGCTGATGGCGGCTGCAGGAATGACGCCGGCGCAGGTGCTGCTCGCCACCACCTCCGGGAACGCGCAGTGGATGCGGCTGGGCGATCGTCTCGGTGCGGTAAAGCCGGGCTTGCTTGCCGACCTAGTTGCCGTTGCAGGGAATCCCACGGTGAGCATCGCCGCCGTGCGCGCCGTGCGGCTGGTGATGAAGAGCGGCACCGTTGTACGCATGTAGCAGCGGGTCGGGGAGAGATTGCCTGTGAGCAGCAGACAGGAGGCTGGACGTCTGCAGGGGGCGAACGATGACCAACGCGAGTCTTCTGACAAACGTCACTGCCGCCACACGTTGAGAGTCGGGATAGTCGGATCTTCCAGTATGGAGGACAAGGATGCATTCCGGCGACCAACGGTTCGAAGCGCGCAACCCCTGCCAAGATATCAAAATAGCGGCATGTCTGAGGGGCGTCGCCAAGTCGCTCGGCAGCACGAGGGTGCTACGCGGTTTCGATCTCGATGTGCGCGCGGGCAAGGTGACGGCATTGCTCGGTCCCAACGGCGCGGGCAAGACCACGGCCGTGTCGCTGTTGACCGGGCGGCTGGCGCCCGACGCGGGCACGGCGACGCTGTTCGGCCTGGATCCCCGGCGCTCGGCCGCCCGCACGCGGTTGGGCGTCATGCTGCAGACGGCAGGGCTACCCGATATGTTGACGGTCGCGGAGGTGGTGAGGCTGCAATCCGGCTATTACCGCTATCCGCGTACGCTTGTCGAAACGCTGGCGTTGGCGGGGCTAACCGATCTGGCAGAGCGTCGCTGCGGCGCGCTGTCGGGAGGGCAGGCGCGGCGCGTGCATTATGCACTCGCCATCTGCGGCCGCCCAGACCTGCTCGTTCTTGATGAGCCGACCGCGACGATGGATCGTGCCTCCGCCCGTGCGCTTTGGGCCACGGTGCGCGAGGCGGCCGACGCAGGGGCGGCGGTGTTACTCACCAGTCATGACCTGATGGAAGCGGATGCGCTTGCGGACCGGGTGGTGGTGATGGACGCGGGCGTTGTCGTAGCCGATGCGACGCCGGCCGCGCTCCGGGCGAGGGCTGGCGGCTCGGTGATCCGCTGCCGGACGCGCATCGTCCTGACCGCCGCCCTCGCGATGCCTTCGGTGCACGATGCGTCGGTGGAAGGAGCGGAACTGCGCGTCGTTACCGGCGACGGCGCCGCAACGGTGCGCGCGCTGCTGCTCGCCGACCCCGATCTCTTGGCGCTGCGCGTCGCCGATGCGACGCTGGAGAATGCCATCGCGCTGCTGCTCGCTCCTGCTAACCAGAGGATCGCGGCATGACCGCCTACGCCCTTCTCGCCGGCATCTGGCGCCGTGAGGCGGTGGCAGAGGTGCGCCGCTCGTTGCGCCTGCCGCAGTTCCTGGCGCCGACGGTGCTGACGCCCGCCGCCTTCTACGGCCTCTTCACGCTGGCCGTGACGAAGAGCCCTTCACCCGCATTCGCGGCCGCGACGCTCGCGGGCTACGGGGTATTCGCCGCCACCGGGCCGGCATTGTTCGGCTTCGGTGCTGGCGTTGCCATGGAGCGCGAACAGGGGCTGATCGAGCTCAAACGCGTGTCGCCGATGCCCGCCGGCGCCTATCTTGCGGCCAAGCTCGCGGCGAGTCTCGTCGCCACAGCGCTGGCGTTGGTGCTGATCTATGCGCTGGCGGTGATCGCCGGGGTCCGGCTTCCGGCCGCGACCTGGGTGGTGCTTGCGGTGCTTCACCTAACGTCGTGCGCGCCATTCGCGCTGATCGGCTTCGGCTTCGGCATGCGAATGAGCGGCAAAGGCGCGGTCGCTGTCGCCAACGCGCTGTTTCTCGGCTACTCGGTACTGGGTGGATTGTGGATCCCGTCCGCGGTGTTGCCGGGGTGGATGCGGGCGCTGGGAGAGACGGTGCCGTCCTACCATCTTGGCCAGATCGCCCGCGCGCTGGTTGGTGCCGACACGATCGGGTCGCCGGTCGGACACGCGCTCGCGATACTGGTGATGACAGCCTTGGCAGGTTGGTGGGCGCGATCTGGATGGCAGCGGAGTCCGGCTTGACCATAGCCGCCGCGTCGGGCGAGGATCGCTGGGTGCGGGATGACAAGACAGGCTGGTGGGATGGGCCGTGGCCGTGGCTGGTCTATCTGGTCTTCTATCCGCTGCCCTATGCCTGGGCGCCGCCAAGTGCTGCGCAGCTGATCGCATCGGCGCTGGGGCTGGCGGTGTTCCTGCCCGTTAACATCCTCAGCTATCGTCTGACGGGTATCCGGCTGGTCCTTGCCTGTGTGGTGATCCTCGCGGTGGCAGTCGCGCTGGCGCCGTGGGGCGGCAGTTGGACCGTGTTCTCGATCTACGCAGGCGCGGCGGCGGCTCGCCTCAGGCCGTATAGGTTCGCCGCGCTGCTGATCGTGGCCATCGCGCTCGTCACGGTTGTGACCGGGATGCTGATGACGCAGCCGCTGTTCTGGTGGGGCACGGGTGTGCTGCTCATCGTCATGACCGGTGGCGCCAATCTGTCGCGCGAGGCCTTCTACGATCGGACAACGGCGTTGCTCGCCAGCCAGGAAGAGGTGCGCCGCCTTGCGGGCACCGCCGAGCGCGAGCGGATGCAACGCGACCTCCACGATGTGGTCGGCCGCACGCTGACGCTGATCGCGCTCAAGGCCGACCTTGCCGAACGGCTGATGCACGGTGATGCGACCGCAGCGACAGCCGAGGTGCGCACCATCGCCGGCATCGCACGCGCCGGCCTTGCCGAAGTGCGGGCGGCGCTGGCCGGCGAGGCGGGGGGCGAACTGACCTATGAGATAACGGCATCGATGGCGGCATTGCGGACCGTAGGCGTCGCGCCGCGGCTGGTCGGTGATCCGGCGTGCTTGCCCGGCGAAGCGGCTGGGGTGTTGGCGATGACGCTGCGCGAGGCGGTAACCAACGTCGTTCGCCATGCTGGTGCCGGGCATTGCCGGATCGAACTGACGATGGAAGCCGGCACCGCCCGTCTGATCGTTGCCGACGATGGAGAAGGCGGCGCGTTCCGCGAGGGCAACGGCATTGCCGGCATGCGGCAGCGGCTGATCGCGGCGGGCGGATCGCTCGCGATCGACACGGGTGGAGTCGGCACCCGCCTGATCGCGGCGGTGCCGGCGTGAGTGATCGGCTGCGGATCGTGGTAGCGGAGGATCAGGCGCTGGTGCTCGGCGCCATCGCCGCGCTGCTGACGCTCGAGCCCGATCTCACGGTGGTCGGCCGCGCCGTGGACGGTGACGCTGCGCTGACATTGGTGCGGTTGCTGAAACCCGACATCCTGCTCAGCGACATCGAGATGCCGGGATTGACAGGACTCGAGGCCGCTGCGGTGATTGCGGCCGAGCGGTTGCCGACGGCGACGGTGATCGTCACCACCTTCGCGCGGCCGGGCTATCTGACGCGGGCACGGGCGGCGGGGGTGCGCGGCTACCTGCTTAAGGACGCGCCCGTTGAAGAATTGGCCGCAGCGATCCGCACCGTCGCCGCCGGTGGCCGGGCAATCCCGCAGACCCTGGCTGCTGCCGCAGCCGAGGCAGGCCGCGATCCGCTAACCGACCGGGAACGCGATGCGCTGCGGCTGGCGGAGGATGGCCTGTCCAACAAGCGTATCGCGGAACGTCTCGGACTGTCGTCGGGTACGGTGCGCAACTACCTGTCCGACGCCGCGGGCAAACTCGGCGCCGCCAACCGGATCGAAGCGGGTCGCCTCGCGCGCCGCAACGGCTGGCTGTAATCTACAGGTCGGCGCATAGCCGCTTACTCGCTGCCCAGGCTGCGGCACGCGCGCGGGCGGTGCCGGCAGCCGTGCCGCCGAAGTCGAAGGTAAAGCCGGCCCCCGGCACTTCCATCTTGGTGATGCCGGGTCCGATTCCCATCAGCAGGTGCGAAGCATCGTCGAACGTCAGATTGATCACGCGTGCCTTTCCCGGCCGGGTTCGCAGTCGGGCAGCGATCTCATCGGCATAAGTATCCGCCGGCCAGATCGTGTCGGCCTTGCTCGACGCGAGCAGCACGGGGCCATGAATCCGCTCGACCTGGATGCGTGCGGCCTCAATCGGCTTGGCGCGCTCGAACCATTGGCGCATCGGCAGGGCAGGATCGAACGCCGTATCCTGAAAGGGCGCCGCCTGGCCCGCCAGCGTCCAGGCCGGACGCATGGCGGCTGGCGGTGCGCCATAAGCCGGGATGCCGCTCCACACCCGCGAACTGGGCGAGAAGGCGATGATACCGGCAAGGTCGGGGCGTAGGGAGCCCAGAAGCAGGGCCAACTCGCCGCCGCGCGACTGACCCATCACCACGATCCTGGCAGGGTCGACCTCGCTGCGACGCTTCAGCCAGTCGATGGCCCGGAAGAAATACTCGAGCGGGATATCGTTGAGGCTGGCCGGCACCCCGTCCGGCTGACCACGCCAGTCCTGGAAATAGGCCAGAGCCAGAGTGGGATAGCCGTTCGCGGCCAAATCGTCGGCGTCGCGCGCCGACGGCACGCCTCCGTCTGAGCCATTGAGCATGATGACCGCGGTTTGAGACCGCATGCCGGACATCAGGTGAAGGCGTCCAACAAGACCATCCTGTCGCACCTCGATCCGCGTTGCGGTTGACGGAAGGGGTGACCGGGCGGATGCAGCGGTGGTAACGAAGGCAACGGTGCTACCGATCAAAAGCTCACGACGGTTTGGCATGCTGGCATTCCCGAGTGACTGAAGAGGCGCTGATTCTGCGGTGACACGGGTCGTCGCAGTAGTGACGGATGTCATCTCGACCCTGCAGGTTAGTTTGATCGGGCAGATGCGAAATCGGCGTCTGGCTAAATTCGTGTGGGTAGGCATGTATATACCGGGCCATTGTCCCGTGGTTCGACAAGAAAAAGGCAATTGTAGATGTGCCAATCAGTTATCGAAGTGCCTTATAAATATTTCTTACCACATTATAGCAAAATCGATTAATTACAGTTTACTGTTGATGGTGCGGAAATACAACCGACTTGGTTAGATTATAAATAAGCGATTGAGTTGTTCAACCCCGATCCGAGTGCCCCATTGTGTATGATCGACGGTGTCAAGGCGGTATTTTGTTCCATAATGGCTCGTCAATGTTACCATGTCGCTCAAGTTGGCCGACCGGCTGTAGACGCGGAACCGGGGTAAGATGTTTACCGCGTCCTGTGATGGGTTAGCGAGCATGGTGAATGAACGTCTCCGCACAAAGCGCGGTCTGACCGAACATGGCCGTCAGACGATCGCCACGTCGATATGCGAGGAACGCTGGCGGAGCATCTGGGACGAATAGCGGCTAATACCTCATGATGTCGAGCATCGCGCAGCCACCAATGGTGCCCATGTCGTCTATCTTCAGCGTTTGACTTGCCGTTGGGGCGCGCGTTCCGCCCCGACGGCTGCTTGATACCTGCAGATCATCAGTCTGCGACTTGTCACGGTTCTTGGGAGACAGTCGTCCGGGCATGCCGTCTGCCCATCTGTCCTCTATTTGCAGAGCCCAAACTGGATCGTGATATCCACAACGATGCGTCATGATCCCACAGGGGACGAGATTCTTTCGTAACCCCATGGCTACGTACGATGGTCCCGAATGCAATCATCTCGCCCACTCTCGGACGGAACCCGACGCAGCCTGCATGATCGAGAGGTTGGTGACGATCTACAGGATCATGCTGGGAGACTTCATCACCCATGGCGTTCCCAAGATCAACGACCAACAACGGAATGGTCGTTTATCGGCAAGGTTGGCGCAAGCTTCCAAGCCTAGCGTCGTGTTACAGAAATGCGACCGTCAGGATTGTGCCAAAATAATCCGACGGAAGACAGTCTCGGGGGAATGGTGTGCCGACCAGGTCGGCGACAATTGGGGGACTTTGACGTGCGAATTGTATTGAGATCACTGCTGCTTTCTGCTGCAACCATACCATTTTGTGCCGTAGCAGTATCTGCGCAGGACAGGGACCCGAATTCAGTTTCCGCGGATGCTGATAGCGTTCCGGATGCCGCCCGCACAGACTCCACGTCAGCTTCGCAAACCGGGCAGAATGCTGACGCGGCGCCGGTCACGTCCAGCAGCATCACCGAAAAAGCGATTCGGCGCGACAAGGACGGTGCTGCCGACGCTCAGGCCGATATCGAGGTCACCGGCAGTCGCCTGTTCGACGGCGACGTCACGACGCAGAAGATCATCATCACCCGCGAACAGATCAAGGCGCGCGGCGTGACCTCGGTCGAGGATCTGATCCGGACGCTGCCGCAGAGTGTCAACACCATCGGCGCGATCACCAACGAACGTGGGCGCGGACCGCTGCAATTACGGGGGCCGCGCGGCGCGACGATTTCGCAACTAGGCGGACTCGGCGTGTCGGCCGCCAATCTGGGCGGTACGGGCGCCTCCAACACGCTGGTCCTCGTCAACGGTCGACGCATGGCCGGTGCTGCGGGGATCGAGGACGGTTTCGTCAACCTCAATGGCATCCCGTTGAGCGCGATCGAGCGTGTGGAGATCATTCCGAGCGGATCGGCCGCGATCTATGGCGCCGATGCGTTGAGCGGTGTCATCAACTTTATCCTGCGCAAGGACGGGCAGGGCCTGACGCTCGGTAGCCAGGCGCAATTTTCGAGCACCGACGCAGATAGTGCCCGGTTCAACGGCTATGGCGCATTTTCCTGGGGCAGTGGTCGAATTTCGGGGACGGCGGACTATCAGGTCCGCAAGCCGGTCAACAACCGCAAGTCCGGCTACGTCACCGACGATTATTCGTCTTTCTTCGACGGCGATCCGGCGTTCGATTATCGGCGTTTCACCAACGGATTGCAGCCCGGCGTGATCGATCAGTCGACCACTGCTTACGATCCGGCGACCAATACCTTCTTTCCCGTGATTCAGGGGCTGACGGTTCGACCGGGACTTACCCGTCCGCCGACGGCGGCCGATTTCGTCAAGATCGGCCGCGAGTCGCTACGCGACTTCATTCCTCGTCTCGCGGGACCAGAATCCAAAACCTTGAGCTTCACCGCCAATATCGATCAGAAGATTACCGATCGCCTGTCTTTCTATGCTCAGGGTCTCTACACGCGAGCCAAGAACAGCGAAGAAGCGAGTCTGGGTCGGGGCCTGGTGATGTCGCTTGCTCCGGGGCAGGCGTACAATCCTTTCTCGGCCTTCGGCACCAACAATTTCCGCCCGGAAACCGACGTCGCCTATCTGCCCGGTGCCGAGATCGAGGCGGGCCTGATAACCCCGCGAGAATTGACGAACACGGCGACGCAATGGTCTGCGACGGCGGGGCTGACGTATGAATTCAGCAAGAGTACCCGCCTCAATCTGATCTATACCACGTCGCGTTCGACCAGCAACGGCTCAGGCCTGCAACTCGGATCGGTTGTCAATTTTCAAGCCTTGGCCAACGGCCGGCGCGGGTGCTATAATGCCCTACTGGCTGGAACCCAGCTCAGCGCCGGTGCGCGCGCCACGCTGCAGGAGGCGTTCGATCGTCAATGCCTCGCGCTGACCAGTGCCGATCCGAATATCGCGTTCAACCCGTTCAAGACATCGGCGACCGGCGGCGGCGATATCAGCACCTTCCTGTACAATGCGGAAAACGAAAATCGCCAATCGCGGTTGCAACAATATGAGGCGCGGCTGGCGGGGTCGCTGATGACATTGCCGGCGGGGTCGCTCACTTACGCGATCGGCGGCGAGTTTATCGATGACGGGGCGAAGAGCGCCGAGATCAACCTCGTCACCGGCGGTGCCGGCAGCCGGGACCGTTCCGCCATCTTCGGTGAGGTCGGACTGCCTATTCTGGGCAAGGGCTATGACCTGCCGCTGATCCGGACGCTGACCGTCAACATCGCCGCACGGCGTGATGTCTTCGTCACCGAGGGGGCGATCGGTACGGTTAATAACGTACCCTTTGCGCAAGGGGGCGAGCTGCTGATCGGGCGCAACAAGTTCGCGCGCATCACACCGTCCTACGGCATCCGTTACCAGCCGTTCGAACAGCTGACATTGCTGGCGAAGTGGGGGCGCGGGTTCCAGCCACCGCCCTATACGCAGTTATTCACGCCGACCGGCACGACGCAATCCTTCTACAGCATCATTGCCGATCCCTATTATAGCTGTGTCACCAATCGGAATTGTGTTCGGAACGACCCGTTGCGCGGTTACCTCGTGCCGCAGATTACTGCTCCCAATGTCAATCTTAGGCCGCAAACTTCGCGACAGGAAAGCTTCACCGCGTCATGGCGTCCGACCGGATTCCTGAGCAACCTGCAACTGGATGCAACCTACAACCGAACGGTAATTCGTAACGAGTTTTCGCGTCTTGACGATATCCTGCAACTGCTTACCCGGCAGGAATATTATTCGCTGGCGCAATTTTTTCCGCGCGATGCGAATAACAAGGTGACGGAGGTGCGAGCCAGTGTCCTCAATATCTTCGGGTCCACCTATTCGTCGATGACCTACGAGGCGAGCTATTCCCTGATGACGGGAATCGGCAATTTCGAGCCACGGGTCGTAGTGGTCGATAACCTTAAGGCACAGCGCAAGGCGCTCACCGGCAGTACGCCGCTGTCCACACTGGGTAAAATTCAGGGGCCCGACGACTACAAGGTGGTCGGATCGCTCAGCTATTATCGCGATCACCTGACGCTGGCGCTATGGGCGTATCACACGCCGTCATACGTCAACGACTATAACGTGACGTTCCAGTCGGGTATCGAAACCGCGACGGAACTGCGGCGCAAGGTCGATAGCTACACGACGTTCGATCTGACGGGGTCGTGGGCCACCAAGTATAATCTGAAGTTCAACTTCGCGATCCGCAACATGTTCAATCCCAAGCCGCCGTTCGCGCTGGTCCAGAACCGGCCGTACGACACCGGCCGGTACAACGCCAACGGCCGTACCGCGATGGTGCAGGTGGAGTATAACTTCTGACCTGATACGATGCCGCGCCCATCGCCCGCCTGCCGGACGATGGGCGTTGCGCCGTCCGGGTGGCGCTGGCAGGAGACATGAATGCGCTTGCTGATGGTCGAGGATGACGCGGGGGTCACGGAGACGCTGGCAGCCTATCTTCGGCGGCAGGGCTATGTCGTGGATGCCGCCGGAACGCTCGACATGGCACGCGAGGCACTGGCATCGAACCAGTTCGACCTCGTCGTCGTCGACCGGATGCTGCCCGACGGGGACGGGCTGACGCTGGTGACGCAAGCCGCCGCGCGCGGGCGGCCGCAGCGTTTCCTGATGCTGACCGCGATGGACGGGGTCGAGGATACCGTCGTGGCACTGGAGGCGGGAGCGGTGGACTATGTCGCCAAGCCGTTCGAGCCGCGCGAACTGCTGGCCCGCATCCGCAACGCGCTGCGCCGTGACATCGCGCTGCCGCAGGAATTGAAGCGGTTCGGCCCGCTGACCTATGATGTGGACAGCAACGGCTTCGCGATCGACGACGAGCCCTTCGTGCTGCGGCGGACCGAGGCGCTGATCCTCGCCGCCCTGATCGCCCGGCCCGGCGCGATGATCCAGCGCGAATCGCTGGAGGCGCGGGTCTATGGCTACGACCGGTTCGTGAATGCCAACTCACTGGAATCGCAGATTTCGCGGCTGCGACGGAATCTCGCGGCACGCACCGATCACGTCAAGATACTGGCGGTTCGCGGTGTCGGTTACCGATTGAGCGAGACGTGAGGCCACCACTCGCCGCGTCAGGCTGACGCAAGGCTACCATGCGATCCATGAACAGCCTTCAACGCTCTCTTTTCGATCGAGATATCATGCAACCGACCGACGACATCGCACAGGCCCGCGACAGCGCCGCCGAGTTCGCCGCCACCTTTTCCCGCATCCGCGACGAGGTCGGCCGGATGATCGTCGGGCAGCAGGAGGTGATCGACGGCGTGCTGACCGCGCTGATGGCGGGCGGCCATGTGCTGCTGGAGGGCGTGCCGGGGTTGGGCAAGACGGCGCTGGTCAGCGCGGTCAGCCAAGCGGTCGACGTGCCGTTTTCCCGCATCCAGTTCACGCCCGACATGATGCCCGCCGACATCATCGGCACGTCGATGCTGACCGAGGGTGAGGGGGGACGCCACGAACTGACCTTCGAGGAAGGGCCGATCGTGTCCAATCTGGTGCTGGCGGACGAGATCAACCGGGCGACGCCGCGGACCCAGTCGGCCTTGCTGGAGGCGATGCAGGAAAAGCAGGTAACGGTGGGGCGGCGGACGATCCGGATGCCCGATCCCTTCTGCGTCATGGCCACGCAGAATCCGGTCGATCAGGAGGGAACCTACCCGCTGCCGGAGGCGCAGCTGGACCGGTTCCTGTTCAAGCTGCTCGTCGGCTATCCGGACGAGGCGGATTACCATGCGATCATCGACCGCACGACCAGTTCGGAAACCGTGCGGATCGCGGCGGTGACCGACGCGGCCACCGTGTCGCGGATGCGCGACGTGGTGCGGGCCGTGCCGGTGGCGCAGGTCGCCAAGAGCTATGCGATCCGGCTGGTGATCGCGACCCAGCCGGGCAGCAACTATGCGCCCGACGTGGTAACGCGCCACGTCGCCCTCGGCGCATCGCCGCGCGGCGTTCAGGCGTTGATGCTGGCGGCCAAGGTGCAGGCGCTGCTGGACGGGCGCTTTGCGGTCAGTGCCGACGACATTGCGGCGGTGTCGCTACCCGCGTTGCGCCACCGCATCGTCACCAATTTCCACGCGCAGGCGAGCAGCGTGACCACCGATGCGCTGATCGAGGAAGTGCTGGCCGCGGTAAAACGGCCCCACGACATGTGATGCCGATCCGCCCTCCGGCGGATCAGCGCACCAGCTTGCCGTACACGTCCCGTACCTCCACCGGCGCCAGTCCGAGCGCCCGCACGTCCCGCTCGATCTTCGACAGATCGCCGACCACGACCCAGGTCAGGTCGTCGGGACGATAGGTTTCCCGGGCCACCCGGTTGACCTCGTCCAGCGTAACGGCCGCGAGGCGCGCGCCGGCATGACGGGCATCGTCCAGCGGCCGGTCATGGTCGTTGGCGCGGACCATCGCCTCGATCAGTTCACCGTCGCTGTCGAGCGCGGGAGGAACCGCGTGGATCGCCGCTGCCCGGCGCTCCGCCAACTCCGCTGCGGTAATCGGCCGGGTCGTGACCAGTGCCGTGACCTCGCGGCGGATCTCGGCCATCGCGGCGGCGGTATGCGCGGTCTCGATCGCGCCGCCGGCGCTGTAGACCCGCGGTCCTGTCGGCGCATCGGCGATGCTGCCCACGAAATTGTATGTCCATGCCCTGTCACCGCGCAGGTTCATGTTGATCCGGCTGTCGAACCCACCGGCCAGCGCGGCATCGGCAACGATTTCCGCGCCACGCCGACGCACGTCGAACGCGCCCACCAGCTGCCCGACCAGCACCATGCTCTGCGTCGCTCCCGGTGCATCGACCAGAATCACCCGACCCTTTGCCGGCGCCACCGCCCTGGTCGTATCCGCCAAAGGTTCACCGGTCCGCCGCCAGCCGCCGAAATGGCGTTCCGCAAGCCGGCGCGCCTGTTCGGGCGTGACATCGCCCATCATCACCAGCGTCGCCGTGTCGGGTGCGAGTTCCCGGTCGTGGAATGCGAGCAGCGCGTTGCGCGAGAGCGGCCGAACCTCCTCGGCGCCGATGATATGGCCTCGCGGGTCGTCCTGCCCCCACAGCGCGTTCGCCAGCAGCATCGGCGCGGCGTTCTGCGGTTGCTGGCGATAGGCGTCGCGGCGGGCGGATGCGGCGGCATTATAGGCGTCGATCCGCGCCTGCGGATAGGCGGGGTGGCGCAGCATGTCGGCGGCCAGCGCGAATCCCGCCTCCGCCTTGTCGCTGGCCATCGACCAGCTGAAGCTGCTGCGGCGCGCGGCGCGCGTGCCGCCGATCGCGATCGCGAGCCGCTCCCGCTCGGCGATCAGGGCCGGCTCGTCCCGCGTCGTGGTGCCGGCCGTCATCAGCCTGAACGCCTGCTCTGCAGTGCCGGGCGTGTAACGCAGGTCCGCGAGCGTGCCGGTCGCGAACTGCATATAGGCGTCGACGATCGGCAGATCGTGCCGCTCCGCGACGATCAGGGTCATGCCGTTGGCCAGCTTCATCCGCGTGATCGGCGGGAAGGCTACCTCGTCCTTGAACGGCCCCAGCGCGGGCATCCGGCTGCGATCGACCTTGCCGGCCGGGGCGGACGCCGTTGCCGTGCCGACGGTCGTGCCCGTTGTCGCCAGTGCCGGCGGCGCGACGGGGGGCAGGGGTTCGGGATCGCCGGGCAGGATGGTCTGCTGGTAAAAGGGGCGGGACAGCCAGCGCCCGACAACCGTGCGTACCTGCGCCCGGGTCGCCCCCGCGGTCCAGTCGCGGTGCCGCAACAGGTTCGCCGGATCGCCAAGATACAGCTCGCCAAGCGCCATCGAGGTGCCGACGGTGGCGTTGTCCTGCAGGGAACGCAGCAGCGACTGGTCGGTCAAGGCGGCGATCGCGGCCAGCCGCGATTGTTCCGGACCCTGTGCCAGATAGCGTGCAAGCGCGGTATCAAGCGCCGCTTCCCCCGCCGCGACCGTCACGCCGGGGCGCAGCGCGATCGACAGCGAGAAATTGGTGGCGAGCTGGCCTTCGTCCAGATCGGTATCGACGCTCGTCGCGATCCCGCCCTTCGTGACCAGCGTCTCGTACAGCGATGCCGTGCCGGGCAGCCGCATCGTCTGCTGCGCCAGTTGCAGCAGCGTCATGTCCCGCGCCGCGGCAGGGTCGATCGACCACACGCGGGTGATGACGGGGGTGGGGACGTGGTCGTGATACACCTTGCGCCGGTCGGCCGACAGTTGCAGCACGGGCGGGCGGGGCCGGGCCAAGGCAGGACCATGGGGAACGTCGGCGAAATATTGCGCCACCTTTTGCCGTGCCGTCGCCACGTCGATGTCGCCCGACAGGACCAGTATCGCGTTGCCGGCGCCGTAATAGGTCCCGTACCAGTCCTTCACCTCCGCCAGCGTGGCGGCGTCCAGATCGTCCATGCTGCCGATGGTCGGATGCGTATAGGGGTGGCCGGCGGGATAGAAATCCGTCTCGAACCGTCGATCCGCCAGCGGCCGTTCGGCGATGCCGCGCGCCTCGTTCTTCACCACGGCCCGCTGTTCGTCGAGCACCGCCTGCGTCAGGCCACCGGCCAGATGGGCCATGCGGTCCGATTCCAGCCATAACGCCAGATCGAGCGCGTTGGTCGGCACGCTCTGGTGATATTCGGTGTAGTCGGCGTGGGTACTGGCATTGGCGTCATCGACCCCGGCGGCGGCCAGCGGTGCGGTATAGTCGCCGGCACGATGTGCGGTCGGCTGGAACATCAGATGTTCGAACAGGTGCGCGAAACCAGTCCGGCCCGCTGGTTCGTCCTTCGACCCGACCCGGTAATAGACGCCGACGAAGATATTGGGGTTGCGCCAGTTGCTGTGAACGATGACGGTCAGGCCATTGGCCAGCGTGAACCGGTCGACGGCGAAGCGGATCGGCTTGACGGCCGGACGGGACGACGGGGGGGATGGCTGGGCCACGGCGACCCCCGGCAGGGCGGTGGCCAGCAACGCGGCGATCCGGATTCGGTGAAGCGGCATGGTCGGCATCCTGCACGGAAGGAAGAAGGGATGCTCAACCACGGCAAGCTGACACCAGCCTTGCGGGCCGGCTGCGTCAGGTTGGTGCAAGCCGGCGAAACTATGACGTTTTCATGAAAGGCGGCGGGCACGGATGACGGAGGATTTCGGCGCGACGCTTCATACCCGTCTGGACGCGATGGAAGCGCGTGGCCGGTCGCATCTGATCGCGGTTGCCCGCCGCGACGCGCTGCGCGATGCGGTGTCCATCGCGATACGGATTGCCCCTGTCGCACCGCTGATCTTCACGATTCTGGCCTTCGTCGATCCGCTTCCCGTCGCACTGGTCGCCACGGTGTCGCTTGCGGTGCCGTTGGTGGCGGCGGCGATCCTCTATGCACGACGTCGAGCTCAAATCCGGATCGGGCGGCCGGATGCGCTGGCGCTGTTCGACTGCGGCTTGGACGCCAAGAACCGGGTCGCGATCACCGCCGAATTTCTGGAAGGCCCGGCTCCGACCGGGTTTCGTGCCGCGGCGGTGGCCGAAGCGGCACCGTGGCTGGCGCGTGCGCAGGCGATGCCGCTGGACAAGCCGGCCGTCACACCGGTGCTGCGTCAGGTCTTGCGGCGCCGCTGGCCTTTCGTACTGGTCGCGCTCTTGCTGCTGGTACTGGCGTTGTCGCTGCATTGGCATTCCGGTTCGGCGGTGACGCCGCAACAGATGCCGGACGTGACTGATACGGGTCGGGCAGCGCTGGCGAACGGGGGAAGTGCGACGAGCGCGCCGGATGATGGTGTACTCGCGTCGATCGCAGCGACGCTGCGCGATCGGCTCGGGATAGCCGCTTCGACCGGCAGCGCGGCGGGCGATCCGTCCAGCACGGCGGTCGACCGCAATCGCGCGGCGGGTGCTACCGGGGGGGTGGCGTCGCAAGCCGGTGAGGCGGCCGCTGCACAGGCTGCGGCCGGCGTCGGTGCGGGCGCGACGGCCGAGGCCGCCAGCGGGCGAGGTGGCGCGGGGCAGGCCGGTGGATCAAGCGGTGCGAGCGGGCGCGATGCTGGCGCAGTGGCGGGTGAGTCATCGCCCACCACCGATGGGGCCGGGTCTGCCGATGGTAGTCGCCCCAATGGTGATGACCGGCGCAGGCCAAACGATATCGCGGCGGCAGGTCGCTTGGCGACGACCCCGGCCGCTTCCGCGCGGCAGGAGGCGGCTGCGCGTCGTGCCAACGACAAGCGCCAGTCACCGTCTGAAACTGGCCAAGGCGCGCCGCCAGGCGCGTCCGGCAGCGCCAATCCCCCCGATCCCCGTGCCGCGTCCGGGTCGCGCAGTGAACAGGGCGAACAGCAAAGGCAGCAATCATCGAAACCTGGCGAAGAGGGGCAGCAACAGGATCAGGGCAGCGGACAAAGCCCGGGACGCGGCAACAACACGCCGGGATCGGCGCAGGACGCGCTGAAACGATCGCGTGGCTTGTCGACGCTGATGCTGGCGGTGCCCACGGTCGATCGGCTGGCTGGTACGCCCGGCAATGCTCCATCTCAGGTGACCACCCGGCGGGTGCCGCCCCAGTCACGGAATGCCGGCGTCGTCGCGGCGGGCGCCCGCGGCACACAGGCGGGTGACGCCGGTCTCGTGCCGCATCGTCCGGCGACGGCGCATGAGGAGCGGCTGGTGCGGGAGTATTTCCGGCGTACTGGGCCGGCGGGGCGGCAATGATGACCTTCGGATGGAAACGGTCGCGGCCGACCGTCGGTGCGGCCGCTGACCCGCGCCACGCGATGGACGGGGCGGCGGGCGGGGATGCCGGCGACCTTTACGATCCCGCCTTCCTCGCGGCGCTCGACGGGTTCAGCCTGCGCATTGCGGAGGCGCAGAAGGGGGGGCGGCTTGCCGACCAGCGCACCTCGGCGCGGGGACAGGGAGCCGATTTCGCCGACTTCCGCAGCTATGCCGCAGGCGACGATCTGCGGACGATCGACTGGAACCTGTACCGTCGCCTCGGCAAGTTGTTCGTGCGGGTGTTCGAGGAACAGCAGGACCTGCCCGTCTATCTGCTGATCGACGTATCGCGCAGCATGTACGCCGAAACGCCACGGCGCATCGATGCCGCCCGCCGCGTCGCGCTGGGTCTGGCGTCCGTGGCGTTGCGCCAGCATGATGCGGTAACGGTGTTGCCCTTTTCCGATGACGTCGCCACGACGTTGCGCGGCGTCAACGGCAAGGCGAACGTCGCGCGTGTGGCACAGGCCCTGGCCATGCTACGGCCCGGTGGCGGCACCGAACTGGCCTCGGTGATCCGCCAGCTTGCCGCGACGCGGATGCGCCGTGGCCTGCTGGTCGTCATATCGGATTTCTTCGATGCCGAAGGGATCGTGAATACCGTGGCGGGGATGCGGACGCTGCGCCATCGCCTGTTGCTGGTGCAGATGGTCCGCGCCCATGACGCCGACCCCGCGCTGGACCCGGCGCTGACCGGGGACGTGACGTTGCAGGACGACGAGACCGCCGATGGCATCGCGCTGACGATCACACCCGACCTGGTCGCCGCGTATCTGAAGGCGTACCGCGCTTTCAACCGCCAGTTGCACGAATTCGCCGATGGGGCCGCAGTGGGGCTGATGCGGATCGACGCGGGTGACGACGTGTTGGCGCAGATGACGGCGTTCTTCGCGGGCGGGAGGATGCCGTCATGATCTTCGCGAGCTGGTCCGTGTCGATCGTCGCGCTGGGGGCGCTGGCGATATCGGCGATCCTGTACGCGTTGCAGCGGTTGCGGGCGCAGCGTCGCATGGTGCGGATCGCCAGCGCACCCTTATGGTCGCAGGCCGCGCGCGCGGTCCCGCCGCGCGTCCTCGGTGGACGTTTTCGCCGGCCGCTCGCCTATCTGCTCGCGCTGCTGATCGCGCTGGCGCTGTGGCTGGCGGCATCGCGCCCGGAACGCACGGCAACACCGGATGGGCGCTTCCACCACTTCGTTCTCGATGCCTCGGCCCTGATGACGCAGGGCGATGCGTTCGCGCGCGCCCGCGCGGCGTTGACGACGCAACTCGCCGCCGTGCGACCGCATGATCGCGACGTGTTTCTGGACGACGGCACGCTGCTGCTGGCGGCGGGAGAGGACGGCGCGCTATTGCCGGGGCGGCTGACGGGGATGGGGGCGGTGCCGCGGCCTTCGGGGTTCCGCGACTGGCTGTCGCGGAACCCGGCCGGATTGCGGCGCGGGCCGGTGGCGGTGCATTATTTCGGTCATCGTGCGGTGTTTGAATCCGTCCGACGCCCGGATGCCCCGATCCGGCTGACCGCCGGGCTGCTGGTCGATCCGGTGGCGCGCAACCATGCTATCGTCGGGCTTGGCGTATCCCCGGCGGCATCCGGCGCCTGGGCGCGCGCCGATGTGCTGATCGGGCTGTGGGACAGCGGCGACCCCGCGCCGGCGCTGGACCGTGTAAGGCTGCGGCTGGCCGGGCGCACGCTGGCGCCTGCGGCGGTCGAGGCGTCCGGCGGGGGCCACTACATGCTTCGCGACGTGCCGGCGGAGGGGCAATCGCTGGACGTCGCCTGGCGCGACGGCGATGGTTTCGCCGCCGATGACAGCGCCACGATCCACATCCCCGATCGCCGTGCGGTGGCCGTGGCGGTGGGACCGGGCGTGCCCGCGACGATCATGCGCGCGCTACGGCTCGACCCCGCGTTCCGCATCGTGGCGGCGGATGCGGCGCAGATCGTCATCCGCACCGCGAACGACCGGACCACCGGCGGATCGCGACCCGCGCTGGTCCTGACCGATCCGTCGGTGGAGGCCGCGACCTTCGTCGTCACCACGCCGGACGACGGACCCGACGATGCGCTCGCGGACCGGCTGGACGCGCTGGGGTTGCGCCAGATCGATGCTGGCAGTCTGGCGGACGATCTCGGCCGGGCGGTGGCGGTGCGGGAGGCGCGCGCGGACGGAAAGCGCTCGGTTGCGGTGTGGCGGACGGTCTTTTCGGAACAGACCGCTTTCGCCCGCTCGCCCGCACTGCCGCTGTTCGTGTCGCAGTCGCTGCGCTGGCTGGCGCGATCAACGCCATGGATACCCTATGCGAAGGCCGGCACGATGCTGATCGACCAGTCGGGGGTCTACGGTCTGGCGGCCGATCCGGCACTGGATGGGCGGCGGTTGGGCGACGGCATCTATCTGTTGCGCGCAGGCATGGTCGACATCGCCGGGCAGCGGGTTGCGGTATCGCTGACGGACGCCGGCACCAGCCGGCTGGCGGCCGCGCCGGTGCATGCGCGCGCCGAGCCGGCGCAGGGCGGCTATCCCGATCCATGGATCGCGGCGCTGCTGCTGGCGGCGGCATTGTTGCTCGCGTTCGAATGGCGGCTGTTCCAGCGGGGTTGGATGCCGTGAGGATGACGACGTGAGCGTGACCTTTCTTCATCCCCATTGGGCCTGGCTGCTGCTCGGTCTGCCGCTGTTGTGGTGGCAGGTGCGACCTGGGGTCCGGCGGGGCCATATCGTGCTGCGCGCGGCGATCATCGCGACGATCATCATGGCACTGACGCAGCCCGGCCTGCTGATCGCGACCGACCGGCGGCATCACGTCTTCGTGCTGGATCAGAAGCCGGCATTGACCCAGGCCTCACGGTCGCGGGCGCGGCAGGAACTGGCGGCGCGGCTGGTGCGGGTGCCGGCGGGCGATCCCGTCGCGCTGGTGCAGATCGGTGGCCGGCCGATCGCGGCGCGCGCTGATCGCCGCATCCTGCTGGACGACGCCGGTTCGCTGTCGGCGGCGCTGGCGCAGGCGGTGGAAGCGGTGCCGCCGGATGCAACGGCGACCGTGACGGTCATCACCGATGGCCTGTCCAGCGACCGGCACTGGGGCCGCAGCATCTCGGCATTGATCGGACGCGGCATCGCGGTCGAAACGGTCGCGCTGGATCGGCCCCGGCGTGCGCCGTTCATCAGCAATCTCGTCATCGCACCGGTGCGCGCGGGTGAGCGGGTGGAGGCGGTCGCGACGATCGAGGGCACGGGAGACGATGTCGCGGTGGCGTTATATTCGGGTGATCGCCTGCTTGCCACGTCCCCCGGCGTCGCCCTCGACGGGGTGACACGGGTCGCGTTGCGCTTCACCGCTGCCGCCGTGCCGTTCATGTCGCTGCGCGCGGTGCTGCGCGGCGGCGGGCGCAGCGATGGCGCGGGGTTCGATATGGTGGCCGCGATCCAGCCGCCGCTGTCCCTGCTGTATCTGGGTGAACGACAGGCGGGCGCAGCCGCGACGCTGCAACGGCTGTTGGGTCCCGGCGTGCGGGTCGATGCGCGCCGGCCGGCGGAGGCGGCCGCGATCCGCGACTTCGCAGGCTGGCCGGTGGTGATGCTGGACGACCTTCCCGCATCCGGTTTGCCTGCCGCGGCTCAGGCGCGACTGATGCAGGCCGTGGAACGACGGGGCACCGGGCTGTTCTACGCTGGCGGAAAGGCCGCGTTCGGCGATGGCGGGTATCAGCAAACGCCGCTGGCCGCTGCGCTGCCGGTAACGTTCCGGCAGGAGGAGAAAGCGGAACGGCCCGGTATCGCGCTGGCGGTGGTGATCGACAGTTCGGGGTCGATGACCGGTCAGCCGCTGGAACTGGCCAAATATGTGGCACGCCTGGCGGTGCGGCAGCTGACGCCGAAGGACCATTTCGGCGTGGTCGAGTTCTATGGCGCGAAGCAATGGGCGGTGCCGATGCAGCCGGTCCGCGACGCGCAAGCGGTTGAACGTGCGATCGGCCGGATGCAGGCGCAGGGCAGCAGCGTGCTGTTCCCCGCGCTGCAGGAAGCCTATTACGGCGTCAAGAACGCCCCCGCCCGCTACAAGCATGTGCTGGTCATTTCCGATGGCGATGTCAGCAACGGCGAGTTCGAGCAGCTGATCCGCCACATGGCCGCGGACAGGATCAACGTCTCCACGGTCGTGCCCGTGGGTGACGAGCGCGGCATCCAGAACATGACGCAATGGGCGCGATGGGGGCTGGGCCGCTTTTATTACGTGCCCACTGACGCCAGTCTGGTGCAGCTGGACCTGTCGGTGCCGGCAACCACGGCGATGCCGTCCTATCGTCCCGCGCTCGGCCCGGTTCGCGCGGTCCCCGGGCATGACTGGTGGCGCGATCTGGGATCGTCGCCACCACCGCCGCTGGCCGGCGTGGTGCGCGTTGACGTGCGCCCGGATGCCGAGACGGTCGCGACCGCCAGT
This sequence comes from Sphingomonas cynarae, assembly GCF_039537815.1. Classification (NCBI taxonomy): domain Bacteria; kingdom Pseudomonadati; phylum Pseudomonadota; class Alphaproteobacteria; order Sphingomonadales; family Sphingomonadaceae; genus Sphingomonas; species Sphingomonas cynarae. The sequence goes on from NZ_BAABBF010000007.1 coordinate 22,209, forward strand.
GCCGGAACGCCGCTGGTCGCCAGCTGGCTATATGGCCGCGGCCGGGTCACGTCGATGATGACCGAGCCGCTGGGGCAGGGGACCGGTGGCTGGGCCGGCTGGCCACATTATGGCGAATGGTTGTCGCGCGTCGTGGCGCGCACCGCCGCGGCGGACATGCCGGTCGCGGTGACCATCGACCGAACGTTCGGCACGATCCGGGTCACGCTGCAACGCGCCGACACCGCCGGGGGCGGTGGCGCTATGCCCGATGTCCGGCTGGACGACGGGCGTCGCGTGCCGCTGGAGCAGGAGGCGCCGGGGCTGTTCGTCGGGACGGTTCCGTTCCCGCAGGATCGGGCCGCGATGGTGACGGTCACCGATGGCGCGACGGTCGTGCGCGCTGCGGACCGCGCTTTTTCTGATACGGCGGGCGCGCACCCGATGTCGGCGCTGCACGCCTTGCCGCTGGCGGCACTGGCGAAGGCGACCGGCGGCGCGGCCGGTGATGGCACGCGCGGCGACCGGATCGCGACGCCGCTATGGGGCTGGCTCGCGCTGGTCGCCCTGTTGCTGTATCTGGCGGAGATCGCCTGGCGCCGCTGGCCGCCGCAGCGGAACCCGGCATGGCGGGATGCAAGGACATGACGATGCGAAGCGGTACCGCGCTGACGGCGATGGCGTTCGTTCTGGCGGCCGGCGTCGGCGGGCTGGATGGTGCCCGCGCGCAGGCGGCGGTGGAACGTGTCGTGGTTCCGTCGATCGCCTCGTTGCTTGCCACGCCCCATGTCGACGAAGCGATGGTGCGTTCCCTGTATCGCCGGGCGACGGTACAGGGAACGGCGGCGGCGGTGGATGCGCAGCTATTGGCGGCGGCCGGGCGGACCGATGCACCGCCGGCCCGGCGCGCCCGGGCCTGTATCGTCCGGTCGCTGCTGGCATGGCAGGACGGCCGTATCGCCGATGCCGACGTCGCGGCACAGGCCGCGGTCACGCTGGCGCCCGGCCCCGAAACATGGCTCACTCATGCCCGGCTGCTCGACGCGATGGGCCGGCCGGCGCGTGCCGCATTGCTGTTCGCACAGGTGGCAGCGGCGACCCGCGATCCGGAGGAGCGCACTGCGTTGCGGCTGCGCGCTGCCATCGCCGCTGACGACCGCGACACCGCCGCGATCGCCGCGCTGGTGGCGGAGGCGACGCCCCGCGCGCGCCGGGGAATCGCCGAACTGTTGAACCTACTGGGCAAGCCGGCGGATGCGCTGGCGATCTATAGCCGCGCCGCCGGGGGGGATACGACGTTCCCGGCGCAATTGCGGATGGCGCAATGGGCGATTGCGGCGGGCGATCGCGGTGCCGCCACGACCGCCGCATGGGCGGCCTATGGCGCGGCGACGACGTCAGCGGACCGCCGCTATGCGCTCGCGCTGCTGGCGGAGGCATATCGCAACGCGGGCGACCTGCCGGGCCTGTTGACCTTCCTCGGCACCCGGTCCGGTCCCGATGTGGTGCAGTTGCGGCTGGACACGCTGGTCGAACTGGGCCGGTTCGACGATGCCCTGACGTTGGTGCGCGGTGGCGGCGACCCTGCGCTACGCGCGCAATTGCCCGGATTGCTGGACCTTGCCGGCCGGCGTGACGCGCTGATCGCCGAATATGACCGGCTGATGGCCCGCGAACCGGCGGTACTGCGCTGGTATGATGCGCTGGCGGTCCTGCACCTGAGCGTCGGTGAGCGCGAACAGGCGCTGGCCGTGTTCCGCCGCCTGTTCGCGACCAACCCGCGCGATCCGGGCCTGCTGACCGATGCGGCGCGACGGATGATCGCGATGGGCCTGACCGCCCCCGCGTTGGAGATGATCGGGCGGAGCGAGGCCGGGCGTGCCGGCGGCGACCCGGCGCGTGCGAATGCGATCCGCTTCTTCCAGTTTGAGAGCGAGATGACGCAGGGCCGCACCGACGCCGCCATCGCCGTCCTCGCCGATCTGGACCGTGGCCTCCCCCGGAGCGACCCGCAACGCATCGCGGTGGCGGACGGCTATGAGCGGCTGGGGCGGGAGGCTGACGCATTGCGCGTGCTGGCGGCGCTGGAGGCGGCGGGATTTCCGCTCGATTTCGACGAGCAGGTGCATGTCGCCCGGCTGGAACGGGGGCAGGGCAAGGGCGAGGCCGCGCTTGCCCGGCTGCGCGGCTTGTGGCTGAAGACCAGCCTGCCGGCGCAGCGCAGTTTTCTGGAAATGCAGATACTGGCCGATGCGCGCAAGCTGGAACGCCTGGATGGTCTCGCGCAGGAGGTGCAGGCCGCGGTGGCGGCGGGCGACGATCGTGGGGTCGAACTGCTGGTGGCATTGCGTCTGGCGCGCAACGACAGGGCCGGCGCGCGTCGCGCGGTCGATGCGTTCGCGGCGGCTCCCGGTTCAGCACGGCCCGACGCGCTGAAGCGGCTCGCGGCGCTGAACCAGCGGCTGGGCGACAGCGACCGTTATCGCGCCACCCTCACCCGGCTGGTCGCGGTCGATCCGGCCCATGCCGAAACCTATCTGCAACAACTGGTCCGCGACGTGGCGGGGCGTCCCGCGCGCGGAACCCGGCCGACGGTGTCGACGGCGGAACTGGACACGCTGCTCGCACGGCTGAACGCGGTGCGCGCGGGTCGGTCGGGCGGGGGGCAGGCGGAGGCGCGGCGTTTCTCGGCTGGCGTCTATGCGATTGCGGGGCAGACGGATCGCGCGATCGCGCTGTATCGCGAGGCGGTGGCGGCGGCCCCGGCCGATCAGGACGCGACGCTGGGTCTCGTCAATCTGCTCAACGCCAATGGCCGCCGCGCGCAGGCGATCGCGATGCTGCAATATCGCGCCGAGTTCGCGACCACGCCCCAGGATCAGGCGCAGGCACTGGAGGCGCTGGCCGGGATACTCGCCGCTACGTCAGGCGGGGCGGAACCGGAACAGTCGCCGCAATATGCCCAGACCCGCCTGTCCTGGGCGCGGCGGCTGCTGTACTGGCGGCTGGCGCGCAGCGACGGGGACGGCGGTCTGTACGACCAACTCGCCGATGTGTCCGAGCAGATCGGCGATACCCGATCGCAGCGCCGCGCGCGTGAGGCCGCACTGGCGGTCGAGGGAACGCAGCGCGCCGCTTCCCTGCGCCAGTTGATTGCGCTTGCCTCCGGGGCTGGCGAGGGTGGGGGCGCCGTCGTCGGCGACAACGATGCCAAGGCCCTTTATGGCCGCCGCCTGACCGCGTTGCGTCAGCCCTATCCCGCCGACGTCTATACCGAACTGGCCGCCGCGATGCTGGTGCAGCACGATCTGGCCGGCGCGGCGCGCGCGTTCGGGTTGATCGAGGAGATACCCGGGCTGGTCAATGTCGACGCGCTGAAGGGGGATGCGTACCGCGCGGCGGGATATCTGCCGCAGGCGTTGGCCGGGTATAGCCGCGGCCTGCTGCGCGACCGTGGCGACAAGGGGCTGATCCTGAAGACCGCGATCCTGCAGGAACAGGCCGGCGACCCGGCGCTGGCGGGATCGTTATACTGGACATCGCTGCGTGACGCGCTGATGCGGCTGCCGCCGGGTCGCCCGGCCGACGCCGCGGGGCAGGCAGCGGTCGTGTCGCCGTTCGACGACAGCGTGCTGGAGGGATTGCTGTTCGTCTGGCCGACCGAAACCACGGCGCGACGCGAGATCGGCGAGACGATCGAACGGATGACGCGGGAGGCGATGACCCAAACGGCGTCGTGGCGCGATGCCACCCGGCTGCGGCGGTTGCTGGACGTGGCCCGGCGACTGGCGGCCAGCGGCCGCGACCTGTCGGTGCTGGCGGCGATCGGACCGCTGCTCGACGCGCGTTTTGCCGGCGATGCCGCGTATCTGCGTGATCGCGCCGCGTTCCGGAATCTGACCGGCGAACCGCGCTCTCAGTCCACCGCTGCCACCCCCGCCGGCGATCCCGACTGGATCGCCGGGGCGCTGAACGTGCAGGCGCGCGACGGCGAGAATGCGGAACTGCGATTGGCGCTGGCCATGGAACGGGGCGACGATGCCGGACTGGCGCGCCTGTTCGCCGATGCGGCGCAGCAGGAGATCGCGATCCGCCGCGCCCTGACGCCGACGGATTATGTCTACGAGTCGCCGCTCAACGCCATGCTGATGATGGCGGCGAACGGCCTGTCGGCAGCGCAGCTACGGGGTGCGGTGCTGGCCCCGCTCGACGCGGCCGGAATCCGTGAGGATGCCCTGTTCGACCTGCTGCGCACCGCGCCCGACCGGCTGGCGACGCTGGAACGCAAGGCCGGCGGGCCGTTGCTGTCGAACGAACGGGCGATGGTGCTGATCCGGACGCGATTGTCCGACCCCGCGCCGCGGCGGGCGACGTTGCGCCGACAGGGCGGCAAGCTGGCGAACGCGATGGACGGCATCGTGTCACGCTTCTCCCCGGACGAACAGGTGACGTTATACACCGGGCTGGTGGAGGATCAGCAGCGCACGGGCCGCGCCTCGGTATTGTCGCCGATGCTGGAACAGCGGCTGCTGCGCCAGCCCTTGTCCGCCGACATGCAGGCGCGCATGACGGTCGCCATCCGCAAGGCGATGGGGGCGGATGTGCTGATGTTGACGCTGGCGCGGCAGCTTTTCTCGCTGATCGACGTGCCCGCCGCGAACCGTCCGGTGGTGATCGCCGCCGCACGCGCCTTTGCCGAACGCTATCCATCCGAACAGGCGGTGCCCGATGCGATCGAGGCGGAGTATCGGGGCGATCACGCCGCCGCACTGGAAGCATTGCTCCGCCGCTACGATGCCGCCCCGCCGGAGGAGCGGAGCGATTTCTACGTGTCATCTGCGGTGACGGGCTTCCTGTTACAGGAACGCCGCCGGCAGGCCGAGGCGTTCCTCGCCGATCCAGACCCCACACCGGAGCAGCGTGCGCTCTTCTATCGCCGTTACGTCCAGACCGGCGCCTCGGTGTTCGGCGGCACCGACGCGGATCAGCGACGCTATCTGGAACGGCTGGTCACGCTCGATCCCGACAACGCGACCTATCTTGCGGGCCTGATCCGGCTGTTGTGGAACGGTGGCAACCGCGCGGGCGTCGCAGCACGGCTTGGCGGTTTCGTCGCGGCCCATCCCGAGGAACGGGACGCAGCCAGCGTGCTCCAATTGGTGTTGCTGCTCGCCGCGCAGACAGACGCGGCCACCGCGGTGGCGAAGCGGTCGGGGGTGGACGTCAACGATCCCGATTACCTGATCGATCTGCTGGCGCGGGTGCAGGCCGGGCGGGACAGCGGCAACATCCTGACGTTCGTGTCGCTTTTCGGCGCGGTGTACGAAGCCGCCCGGCAGGAAAAGCCGACGCTGGAAGGCATCGCGGCCCTCGACGCCCGCCGTCACCAGGACCGCACGACGGTCCAGCCCGTCGATGCCGATCTGCTGGCGCCGATGGCGCGCGAGGCGGCGAACCCGGCCAGGGTGCCGATGGCGATGCGCGGCGTGTGGCGGTGGAGCGCCGCCGACCCGAACGCGCCGGCCGATACGGCGGCGGCGCAGCGCGAAACCTTGCTGCAACGCCTGATCGCAGTTGCGGGTGCGCCGGCACCGGCTTCGGGTGCCGCCCCCGCGACGGGCGACGCTGCGATCGTCGCGGCACTAACCGGCAGCCCCGCCATCGCGGCCGAACTGGACCGCGAGGCCCGGCTGCTCGATCCGTTCGTCCGTCAGCGGCAACAGTCGCTGTACGATCTGGTCGCCGCCGGTCTGGTCCGTCAGGGGCTGGCCGACCAGCGGATCGACGCCCTCCTGGCGAAGCTGGCCGATGGCAGCATCGACGGCCACGACCTGCATCTGCTGGCGACGCTGGCGGTGGATCGCAGGCGCGTCCTTGCTCCTGTCCAACTGGCGCAGATTCGTATCGTGGTCGATCGCCTGCCGGCAATGACACCGCAGCGGCGGATCATCTGGTCGCGGCTGTTTGCGGCGGCCGGCGACTATGCGGGGGCGCAGGAATGGCTGGAGGCCGCAGCGATGCAGATACTATATGTCGATGCGGCCGATCTGGGGTCGGGCGCACCGCTGTCGACGTTCGATCCAGTGGTGGATGCGCTGCGTGACTGGGCCGACAAGACGGCGGCGGCGGCGGCACATGCCGCGCTTGCCGTGCGGATCGAGCGGGAGCGTGCGATCATGCCGGCGGACGACGTGCCGGCCGCGCTGCCGCCGCTGGTTCCGGCGGCATAATCCGGCATGACCCTGTTTCATCGTCCGATCCGGTCGATACTGGGTCAGATGATCCTGCTGTGTGCGGTGTTCGTCGGCGTCGGCATTTATCTGCGGGTGGTCCGGCCGCTGCTCGACGCGCCTTCGATCCGGTCGCTGGACCCGCTGGCGCGGGCGGTGTTGCACGCCGATGCGGTCATGCAGGCTGCGCTTCGGCAGGGCGGCGACGCGGCGGCGCTGTCGGCGCGGATCGAGGCGGACCCGTCGATCCAGCAACTGCACGGACGCAATCCCAGCTTCCGCTATTTCGCGATGAACGGCGACGTGCGGGTCGGCACCGCCGCGCCGCGTTATCTAGAGAAAAGCGGGATCGCGCGCATAATCGCGACGCGGCGGCTGGCGAGGGCCGGCCATCTGTGCGTGTGGGCGGAGGAGACGGTCAACGGGCCACGCGGGCTGGACCATTTTGGTTTCCATGATTGCGGGACGCCGCGATACGTCGAATTAAGAGGCATCGCGGCGCCGATCGACGTGCCAGTCGCGCGCCCGGCACAGGCGCTGGCTGTCCGTGCATGGTCCCTCGCCCAAGGCTTCCTGCTACCGGCGCTTGGCGTTCTTACGATTTGTACGGCGATCATGGTGATCCATATCGTCCGGATCAGACGGATCGCGCGCCTGGTCCAGCCGGTGGAGGAAGGCGAGGCACGGCAACTGGACGAAAGCGGTCTACCCAGCGAGATCCTGCCGCTGATCCGTGCCGTCAATCGCATGATTGCGGCGGGCGCGGCGGGTGAACGCCGCCGCCGCTTCTTCCTGTCCGCGGCGGCGCACGAGATGCGGACACCGCTGGCGGTGCTGCGCACCCGCCTCGAACTACTGGACGACAGCGAGGATCGCACGAAGCTGATCGCCGATGTGCGGCGGCTGTCGCGGGTCGTGAACGATCTGCTCACGCTTACCCGCATCCGCGAACGGCCGGTCGAGTTCGTCGATACCAATCTGTCCGCGGTCGGCCGGCAGGCGGTGGAGGGGCTCGATCCGGTCGCGATGCGGCAGGGTGTCACCTTGCGCGTGGAGGGGCCGCGCGACGCAGTAGTGCTGGGCGACGAACGGCTGATCGGAATCGCTGTCACCAACCTGGTCGACAATGCGATCGCTGCGACGCCGCCGGGCGGATCGGTATGGATCACCGTCGCGCGGTCTGGGTGGCTGAGCGTACGCGACAACGGCACCGGCATCGCGGCGGATCGGTTGCCGGAGATATTCGAGCCGTTCGTGCGCTTTTCGGACCGGCCTTCCGGGCATGGGCTGGGACTGGCCATCGTCCGTGCGGTCGTCGATGCGCATCATGCCACCATCGAGGTAGCGAGCGAGGAAGGGCGGGGGACGACCTTCACGATCCGCTTCGCCAGCGCGCAAGGCGCCGGCAGCCGCCAGTCACCTGTCCGTCGCCCCTTAGGAAGCTGGGTGCGGGAGGGCGGCACCGGAGGCGACGGCACCAGAATCTGAAGCTCGCCGCGCGGCAGATCCAACGCGAACTGGCGGAGCAGGCCCAGCATATCCATACCCAGGATGATCCGTGGCGGCTGGTCGGCCTGTCCGGTGAACAGCAGCGGCACGTTGCCGAAAGTGACGGGTCCCAGCGCTACCTTGCCCACGATGCCGCTGCGGACGCCGCTGCCGCCCTGCGTCGCACCGGTGATCGTGCCATAGGTGCGCAGCCGGGGATCGTCGTCGCGCCATCCCAGCAGGGCCATGGCCGCCGCGTTGGCGACGCTGCCTTCGGCTCCGGTATCGACCAGCGCGTCGATGACGACCCCGTCGACCATGATCGGGACGATCAGCAGGCCCTTTTCGTTGATCCTGCCCTTGACCGCGATCGTTCCTAGTTCCGCCGGGCCGGACGCGATGGTCCGCATCTGCCGGTTCGCCAGGTCGAACACCAGCTTGCGATCGGCGAACAGGTCGATGCCGATGATCCCGCGCGCCTGCGTGACGCCGATCTGCGGCAGCGCGAGGATCGCAACGTCGTGGAGGTCGAGGGAGGCGGTCTGCATCCGGTCGATTGGATAATAGGCAGCGTCCATCCGTCCCGATACGCCGTTCACCGTCATGCGCTTGTCGAGCGGGGTCAGGCCGAGCATCTCGACCAGCGCCGTGGTGAACACGCTGGTCTGCGCCGCGGTGTCTACCAGCATGTCGAACGGCCCGCGATCATCGATCTGCATCGCAATCATCGGCCGCCCCTTTTGGTCGAGCCTGATGGTGTCGGCCGGCTGTCCTGCGACCATGACGGCAGCGGCGATGACTATCGAAAACATGAATCCAGCCCGATCGCTTGTGGTTGCACAGCTCTTTCTGAACTTCCACCCTGACCCGAACCTGCGCCTGCGCAGCGGAGCCGGCGAGACCTGCCGCCTCGGGCCACAATCCCGACCAGCAACCACAAGCTTCCCGCCGGCATCCGGACGACAGCCTCGCAACGGAGGCAGGGGCGGCCGGGGGGTCGGAAGCGGTTCCTACCCCGATCTTACCGGATGTGGCTTGCCGTCATGCGATCACGCACGACGGCAAGCGGAAGCATCTCAGCTACCGGCCCCGGACGTCGTGGCGGCGGCATCCTCGACGCCACCTGCCTTGATCTGCGCGGTCGAGGCGGTCAGCGCAGCGCCGACCGGCTCTGCCCGGCCACCCAGGCATCGGGCCAGAAAGTTCTCGGTCACCGCGTTGAACGCGATGTTGTTGGCGGGCCGGGCGAAGCCGTGGCCTTCGTCGGGGAAGACGACATAGGTCACCGGAATGTTCTTGGCCTTCATCGCCGCGACGATCTGGTCGCTTTCGGCGATGTTCACGCGCGGGTCGTTGGCACCCTGGCCGATCAGCAACGGCTTCGTGATGGCGTCCGCATAGGTAAGCGGGCTGCGTTCCTTCAGCAGCGCCTGGCCCTCCGGTGTGCCCGGATCGCCCATGCGGCGATACATCTGCTGCTTGCCCGCCTCCCAATAAGGGGGGATCGTCTTCAGCAGGGTGAACAGGTTCGACGGGCCGACGATATCGACGCCGCAGGCGAAGGCATCCGGCGTCATGGTCAGCCCGGCAAGCGTCGCATAGCCGCCATAGCTGCCGCCCATGATCGCCACCTTGTCCTTGGCCGTCACGCCGCGCTTCACGGCCCAGTCCACCGCATCGAGCAGATCGTCGTGCATCTTGCGGCCCCATTGCCGGTCGCCGGCCTGCACGAACTTCTTCCCGAAGCCGGTCGAGCTGCGATAATTGACCGACAGCACGGCATAGCCGCGGTTGGCGAGCCACTGGTGATAGCCGTTGAAGCCATAACCGTCCCGCGCCCACGGGCCGCCATGGACCAGCAGCACCATCGGCACGGGGCCGGTCGTACCCTTGGGCCGGGTCAGGTAGCTGACCATCGACAGACCGTCGCGGGTCGGGATGTCGATCGATTCCATCGCCACCAGCGGCGCGCCGACCAGTTCCGGCCGGGCCGTGTATAGCTCGGTCAGTTTCTTCGCGCGGCGGTCATAGAGCCAGGTGGAGGAGGGAGCGGTGACCGGATCGAACGTCACCAGCCACTTGTCGTCGGCAGTCGTCCGGCTGCCGATGAAAAATTCGCCCTTGTTCCGGCTTTTCAGGAAGGAGAGGTCGGCCTTCACCGCGTCGTCGACAGGCACATATTCGTTACGGTGGAAATTGACCGCATAGGCTTCCACCTTGCCGGTTCTGGGATTGATCAGGCCCCCGCCGACATCGGCGCGGTCGTCGGCCCCGATCGTGGTGAACTTGCCCGTCGCCATGTCCTGCGCGAGCAGCGCACGCGTATCGCGGCCACGGGCATCGCCCCAGTAAAGCGTCTTGCCGTCGGTGGTGAAGCCCAGCGGCGACGTGGTGGAGGCGTCCTCGTAATCGACGGAGGTGAAGGGCTTGGCCTCCACCTTGTTGTCGACGACGCGATAATAATCGACGCCGCTGTCGGGCCGCGACTTCACGGCGATGCGCAGCTTTAGCTGATCGTCGGTGACGAAGCCGGCATAGCCGTCGTTCTGGAACACCGGCGACAGCGTGCCGGTGGAGAGGTTCAGTTCCTGTACGTCATGCCAGCGCGGATCGCGGTTGTTGACGCCCACGAGGATGCGGTCCCTGATCGTCTCGGATGTGCCGAGGATCTGGACGCGGGTCTTCTCGAACGGGGTCAGCGCCTTTTGCTCCCCGCCGATCAGATCGATGCCATAGAGCAGGAAATTCTCGTCGCCGCCCTTGTCGTTGACGAACAGGACCTGCTTCGAATCGGGCGACCAGAAATAGGAACGGATCGGGCGCGTCTTCTCCGCGGTCAGCGGGCGGGCCTGATCGGGATAATCGATCGGGGCGACCCAGACGTTGAGCACCCCGTCGCGCGGCGCGATGAAGCCGAGCCATTTGCCATCGGGTGACAGTTGGCCTCCGGTGCGGGTCGGATTGCCGAACAGCTTCGCCCGCTCGATCAGCGGCACACTTGATATCACCGTCTGGGCGCTCACACTCGTCGTCATCAATGCTGCTCCCGCCGCGGCCATCAACCAGATCATCCTGCGCATATTCGTCTCCCCCCGACACAGTGTGTTAGAAGAACAGCACACAATCGAAAGCTCGGCAAGCTGCCTTTGACAGCTTGCCACGGTCGGTTCGGCTGCACGGCATGGCCGGGGGCCTACCTGGTTGTTAACGCCCGCCGTAGACATGCTCCCATACCTTGGAGATCACCACCGAGCCTTCGCCCACCGAGGATGCCACCCGTTTGGTCGATCCCGCCCGCACGTCGCCCACCGCATAGATGCCGGGGCGCGATGTGGCGTAGGGCGAGGCCGCGCCCGCCGCCTCGCCGGTGAGCACGAAGCCCTTGTCGTCAAGCTTGACCAGATCGGCCAGCCAGGCGGTGTTCGGGGCGGCGCCGACCATCACGAACATGGCGCAGGTATCGACCGTCCGGTCACCGTGCCCGTTCCGGATCGTTACCCCGGTCAGCGCGTCGCCCCCGTGCAGTTCGGCGACATGGGTGCCATATTCGATCGTGATCGCCGGATCGGCCTCCAGCCGGCTGGACAGATAGTGCGACATCGATGTCGCCAGCGTCTCCCCGCGGACGAGCAGCCTGACGTGGCGCGCCACCCGGCTGAGGAACATCGCGGCCTGACCCGCCGAATTGCCCCCGCCGATCACCACGACCTCGCCGTCGCGGCAGAAGCGCGCCTCGTTCTCCGTCGCGGCGTAATAGATGCCCGCGCCTTCCAGATCGGCGAGCCGCGCCAGGGGCAGGCGACGGTACTGGACGCCGGTCGCGACCACTACCGCGGCGGCGCGGAGGCGCTGTCCGTTGGCGAACGTCGCGCAGAACCCTCCCTCGGCGAGTTCCTCCAGTGCGGCGACGCGGCGGGGCATCACGAAACGCGTCCCGAACTTCATCGCCTGGATTTCGCCGCGCCAGACCAGATCGGCCCCCGAGATGCCGGTCGGGAAGCCCATGTAGTTCTCGATCCGGCTCGACGTGCCCGCCTGTCCGCCGATGGCGATATCGTCCACCACCAGCGCCTTCAGGCCCTCCGCGCCCGCATAGACGCCGGCGGCGACCCCCGCCGGGCCGGCGCCGACGATCAGTACGTCGAACGCATCCTCCTCCGGCAGATTCTGGTCGAGGCCGAGCAGGCGCGCGACCTTTTCCGGCGTGGGATCGGTCACGACCAGATCGCGGCCGAACACCACCATGGGCGCCTCGGCGCCCGTGCCGCAGCTGGTGGCGACCCTGGCGGCTTCCGGGCTGCCGACCGGATATGATCGGTAAGGCACCCGGTTGCGGGCGGCGAATTCCGCCACCCGCCTGATCGCGCGATCGATATCCTCACCCACCAGCACCAGCAGGCCGTCACCGGTATCCAGCTGCCGCCGCCGTCGCGCGGCAAGGACGGTGATGATGATGTCCGACATTTCGGGTATCGCGGCCATCAGCCGCAGCATCTCGTGCCGGGGAACCTCGGTCACGACGGTGTCCTCGGCGGCCCGCATCGGCATCGACCAGCTGCCGCCGGACAGCAAGGCGATCTCGGCCATATACTGGCCGGGTCCCAGCATCGACGGCACCATCCGCTGTCCCGTGAACGGGTTGACGACCTCGATCTCGCCTTGCTCCACATAGACGAAACGATCCGCCGGCGTACCGATCTCGGCCAGCATCGCGCCTTTTGCATGGTGTGTCCGCGTTCCGGCAGCGCGGATCGCGGCGATATGCTCGGGTGCCAGGGGGATACGCTGCATTTCGCGCAGGTCGCGCCCGATCGTCTCCATCGTCATCTCCCGTTCGGGGATCTGGCTACCGTGCCGATCCATCGCGGGCAACCGGCCCGCACCATCCGTAATATCCGTCCGAAGGCGATGGCAGCGGCACGGCGACCGGTTTCGGGGAAACCATGTTGTCGAACGGGTCGGTGACGCTATCGATGCGCGATGGCGAAGAAGAAGCGCTACCTGACCGCGACCATGCCCGACGGCTATGTGAAGACGATCGGTCCTACCACCGCGCCGTTCACGCATTTCTGGCGGATCGTCGCGATCACCGCAAACGGGAAGACGGAGGTTTTCTGGGGTCATGCCCCCTCGCTCAGGGACGCCGCCGGCAAACGGACCGCGGCGGCCGAGGCCGCCCGGCAACGCGGCTGGACCAGCTATGAATTCGAGATCGTCGAGCTTGTCGAAAGCCATGACGGATGATCGGGCATGGCACCGATCATCCGCAACCCGGTCAATCGCGTGGCCATCCGGTCGCCGTCATCAGCATGTCGAAGATATGGGTGTTGGGAAAGAAGCCATGCACCTGCGCTGCGCCGGGGCCGGCGGCGGCGGTGATCACATCGTCACCGGTATGGCCGTCCTCGACGCCGATGACCGGGTTGTTCGCGATCGTGGTGCCCGGCGTGGCCGCAGCGGCGGCGAACTGCGCGGCCAGTGGCGTACCCCGGCTGCCACCGCCCATCCGCAGCCCGAAACTGTGGTCGGCGGTGAACAGGATCAGCGTGTCCTTGCCCGCCACCGCGGCGATGCGCCGGATCATGTCGTCCATCTCGACGACATGACGCAGCCCGGCTTGCGGATCGTCGGTATGCATGTCCCATTCGACCATCAGCACATAGCCCCTGGGGTTGCGCGCCAGCTGGCCGATCGTCGCCTCGACCGCGGGAAGCGGCGCGAAATCGGTGTCGCGCAGCACGGCGGCCCGCGCGGCCTGACGAACGAGGGCGGGGTCGTCGCCATAGCGGTAGCCGGCGGCGGCGAACGCCCGTTCCGGCGTCGTCCCGCCTTTGGCGAACGAGGCGTCGGCATCCTTGCGACCCTTGCCGATCAGGATGTCGACGCCCTTGCCGAAGCGGGGGGCGAGCATCTGTGAGAAGATCGCATCCTTGTCCTTGCGGGAGGGGACATGGGCGAAGCACGCGGCGGGCGTCGCATCCCAGATCGGCATGTTGGTGACGACGCCGGTCGAAAGCCCGTGCTGCCCGGCATATTCGATGAAGCTCTTGACGGGGACGGGTGCGCCGCCCGCGGTGCCGGGGATCATCGATACGACACCATTGTCGGTCTTGTGCCCGGTGATGATCGCCGTCATCCCCGCCGCGGAATCGGTGACCCAGCGGTTGCGCGACGACGTGTCCGACAGACCGACATGCGGCATCGACTGGATGAACAGCGATTGCGGTCGATCATGCGCCAGGATGGCCGCCGCCCCCAGTGTCGGCAGGCCGCCGGCATCACCCAGGAAGATGATGACGTTGCGCGGACGCGGTCCGGCATTGGCCGTCACGGGGGCCGCCATGGGAACTGCAACCGAAGCCGTCGGCCCGGCATGTCGCGGCGTGTCGCGTGCCGTCGCAACGCCGCTGCCGCCAGCCAGCACGGTTGCCGCGACCAGGCAGGTCGCCCATCCCGGCGAGCCGCGTCGACCGGGCCGGCGGGTCCGCATTGTCGTCATCGATCATACCCCCATCGTTCGACGATCCCGGCGGCCATGAACGCCGCCGGTCGCCGTCATCGCAGTCGTAGCGCGCGTCTGATGGCCGCCCAACCGACATATTTGAAATTCTGCGTGGCGGGGGCGTTGTCGCCGTCCTGCGCGACGAACAGCCCGCCTGGATAGGCGGGCCCGAAATCGCCGAGCACGAGGTCGATTCCGTCGGTATCGCTGGTCGTATCGATCGCGCCGCCGCCGATGCGAAAGCGCCCGGCATAGCTGACGGCCGGCAGGCGATAGAGCGTATAGGCGTTGTCCCCCTGGCTGGACACGACCAGATAGCCGCCCGTCCGCCCCGAAGGAGCGAGCGCAAGACCCTCCGCATCCGCGACCAGCGTAGCGCCATCGACGCGCGCGATCGCCGTGGCGGTCGTGGCGGCGGCGGGGTCCGCGGCGAAGCGCCACAAGCCGACATCCTCCTCCGCCACATAGAGTTGCCCGGTGCGGTCGTCGGCGACGCAGCCTTCGGACTGGGTGCCGAGCTTCATCGACCGGACCGTGCGTACCTGCGGTGTCGTCCCCGTCCGGTCGATCGCGATCTGATCGATCCGCCCGTCCTTCATCACCACGAACCCGAATAGCGCGCCATCGCGCGCGCGCGTCCACAGGCACAGGCCATAGGCCTCGCCCGCGCCGACCGGGAACCGGCCCAGCGGCCGCAGCCTGGCCGTGACGGGGTCGAGATCGAACAGCGAGACATGTGCCCGATCGATATCGGCGCGATCACTGGCGACCACGGTGATGCGACCACCGCTGTCGCGCAGGTCGACATTGTTCAGCCGCGGCGCGGGCGTATAGCTCAGGCGCTTGCCCGCCAGATCATAGACATGGACCCCCGCCTGCTTGTCGGTGGCGACGACCAGACTTTTGGCGGGCGCGCGCCGGTTGCGCCAGATCGCGGGGTCGTCGGCGGCGTCGTCAGCGCTGGCGACCGGCGCGGTCTCCGCCGTCGCGGCCACGGTCGGCACAGGGGTGAGGGCAGGCGGTGTCCCCACCAGCGCTGGCGTACAGCCGGGCAGCAGCAGCGCGATGGCAGCGAGCGTCCGCATCAGAAGCTGACCCGCACACCGGCGGTATAACGGCGGCCGAACGTCTCATGCTCGATCGTGTACCGGCTGCTGCCGACATAGCGGCGGCCCGGGCCGTTCAGCAGGTTGGCGAAATCCCCATAGACTTCGATCGCCGGCGTGATCGCGAAGCGGATGCTGGCGTCGAGTTCATCATCCCGTGCCCAATAGGCGTCACCGCCGTCGATGCCGCGGTTCACGCCGTTGACCGTCCCGAACGCCCCGATCGAGTCGATCCATGGCGACCGGTTCTGATAGGAGACACGGGCCGAGAAGCCGTATTTCTCGTAATAACCGATCAAATTGTACACCGCGTTCGACGTGCCGGGCAGACGGATCTTGCGCCCGTCCGGCGTTTCCGAACGGCTCTTGTTCAGCGTCGCGTTCAACTGCACGCCAAACCCGCCCATCCAGTCGGGCAGCCCCAGATCGCCCACGAACGGCTCCAGCTGCTGCTGGATCGCGGCTTCCAGACCCAGCAGATATCCGTCGCCGCCATTGGCGATCGTCGAATAGATATATTGCGATCGATCGACGCCACCGAAATTGGCGGTGTTGCTGCCGAAGGTGCCCGCCGTGTCGAACAGCACGTCCTTCACGTCCTTGTAGAAGGCACCCACCGAGATGAAGCCACGCGGCATGGTGTAATATTCGACGTACAGATCAACGCCACGCGCCTTTTCCGGCTTCGCATCGGGATTGCCGCCGCTGATCGTCTGGTTGGCGTCGTTATAGGACAGGTTGGGGCGAAGCTGATCGTAATCGGGCCGGGCTGCCCCGGTGTTGAACGACAGCCGCGCCTTCATCCGATCGTTGACGTCCCAGTTGAGGTGGAGGCTGGGATAGACCAGCGTCTGGTCGTTCTTCACCCGCACCGGCGTGGCGACGCCGGTCGCGGCATTGATCGCGAACGCACCGCTATCGTTGCGGATATGCTCGACGCGGGCGCCACCGACGATGCTGCCCCAGTCCATTGTCGCGGTTGCCATGGCATAGCCGGAATAGACCCGCTCCGTCACGTCATAGGCATTGGCCTGCACCAGCGACGGCTGCGCCACCGTCTTCGCCCGGTCTGCGAGCGCCAGGATTTTGTCACGCCCGAAATACTGGAAGGTATAGCCGAGCGGGATTTCTCCCTGAAAGCCCCCGGGGATCGCGATTTCTGCGAATCCGGTGGGGATGCCGGCGGCGGCGAACAGGGCCGCGTTATTGAGATCGAGCAGATATTCGTTCGACGTCTTGGTGCGGTCGTCATAGCGCAGGCCCGCTGCGAAGGTGACCGGCAGCGTACCCAGAACGGTCTCGCGCGAAACGTCGAGTTTGGCGGTATAGGCCTTGGTCACGTCCTTGGCGTCCAGCACGCGCAGCCTGGCCAGCGTGCGCGGGAAATCCTCGATCGCGGTGACCCGTGCGCCGCGGGCCAGTGTCCCGTCGGCGTTGCGGATCGTGCGGTACAGCTGGACCTTGGCCAGCTGCGGGTCAGTGAAATCATAGCCCACGGTCAGGCGATTGGCGGCGTTCGCCCCGTTGGTGCCGAAGGACGGGCTGTCATAATTCAGCTGGGCCGGCGCGCCGCGATCGTCGATCGATCGGGTGTAATTGCCTCGCCAGGCGACCTTCCAGCCGCCGAACGCGTGATCGCCGCCGATCGTGTTGGTGAACACCGACTGCTTGTAGGCACGGACGAGGAAGTTGGAATTCAGGTCGACCCCGTACACCGTGCCCGCCAGCGGGGTGTTGCCCGTGCAGACATCGGCATAGCCCGTGGTGGTCGCGCGTGGCACCGGGTTGGCGCCGCAGGCTGCGCTGTCCGCCGCGATCGCGGCCGCCGTGTTGCCGCTGGCCAGGCGGGACTGCTGGTCGTCGAGATCGAAGATGTAGTTGCTGCGCTGCTCGTCATCCTGAAACGCGGAATAGATCGTCTCGAAGAACAGCTTCGAATTGCCGTCGTTCGGCCGCCAGTCGAGCCGGGTCGATAGCGAATAGTTCTTGCGGGTCAGGCGATACAGCTTGTTCTCGGTCTCGCGTCCCCAGATGCGGTCGAGGAAGCCGGGGCGACGATCTTCGCCCACCGCTTCGAAATCGGTTTCGAAATTGTCGGTGACCATGGCGCGGCGATACAGGCTGCCCGACGAGACGATGCCGAATTCGCCGATGCCGGTGTCGATCCGGTCGGACACGACCAGCGATCCTTCATATTCGGTCTTTCCCCCCAGTTCGACATGGCCCGCGCCGGCCTTCGCCTGCACCTTGAATCCGGGGTAATCGAAGGCGGAGCGGGTGATGATGTCGACATTGCCCGCGATCGTCTCGCCGGTCATGTCCGGGGTCACCGCCTTGCGGACGATGATCTGCGACGCGATCGCGGACGGGATCGAATCGAACCGGGCGTCGCGCCCTTCGGGGCTGACGACGTTGATCCCGTCGATCGACAGCGTGGTCCAGTTGATCGGTGCGCCGCGCAGGTTGATGTAGCGGGCCTGCCCCTGATCGCGCTGTACCGCGACGCCCGGCAGGCGGCTGACCGCCTGCGCGATGTTCTGGTCGGGCAGGCGGCCGACCGCGTCGGACGCGACGACGGACACCAGCGACGGGCTGGTCCGCTGGATCTGCAGCGCGGCGGCCTCCGATTCCGCGATCGGGCGGCTGCCGCTGACGATGATGTCGTCGCTATCCGCAGCGCCGGCGCCGGCGGTTGCCGCATCGATCCGTACATCCAGCGTCACCGGGCGGTCGGCGATCGTCACGGTACGGCGCTGGTCGGGGAAGCCGATATACCGGATCACCACCTCGTGCGTACCGGCGGGCACGTCGGTGATCGTGAACCGGCCGGAACGGTCCGCCACCGTCGCACGATCGAGGGTGGGGATCGCGACGGATGCGCCGTCCAGATATTCCCCATTGGCCTGCGTCACGGTGCCTGTGACGCTGCCCGGCGCGGTGATCGGCGCCCGATTGACGGCGACCGGGGTTTCCGCGGCGACCGAACCGGTCATCATCGCGGCATAACCCCCGCTGGCGAGCAACGCCTGCACGAACGAACGGCCGCCGATGCGGCGTGGATAAATCTTGAACATGATGAGGTCCCCCTTGGGAGCGGCAGCCTGTTTCGGCTTTGTCCGCTGAGGGGGCGGGTAGGGGGAGGTCGTGTCGGCGGGATGACGGATCGATGACGATATGCTTACAGTTGGCGCTGCCGTCGTTCATCGCCTTACAGCCGGGCTGCGGCCGGAATCGGCGAACGGACGGGGTCGGCCCCGCACTGTAGCGCACGTCTCATACGGCTGCGTGACACCACCTCGTGCCGTGCAACCATGTGATCCATGGCCCACGGCATCGGTGACGATCAGCGCGATCGGCGATCGTCTCGCCGTGTCGACCTGGCGCCTGCCCGATCACGGGGCATCGGCGCCCGGAGCGTTATTGATATCCGCCATTCTCTTCGCGCTCTTCGGCTGCGTCCTCCTGCACCTTCTCCATCTCCTCGGCTTCATCGGTCTGGGTCGCGCCATCGGTCTTCGGATCGTCGATCATTGGTCGTCTCCTCGCCTGTTGAACGCGGGGTCCGGCTATCCGGACGCAGCGACGCGGATCAGATTCGCGCTAACCTAGGATAATGGCAGGAACCCTGACCCGATTGGGCACTTGGTAATGGCATGCAATGGCTCGCCGGCTGGCCCTCTCCCGGGCTGCCGCCGCGCGCCGGATCAGGGAGCCTACTGCCATGCTGGCAATGAATTATCGCGGGCCATATCGCGTACGTGTCGACGAAAACCCGATGCCGGTGATCCTGCATCCGCAAGACGCGATCGTCCGGGTGACGCGGTCCTGCATCTGCGGGTCCGACCTGCACCTCTACCACGGCATGGTGCCCGACACCCGGATCGGCAGTACCTTCGGTCACGAATTCTGCGGGATCGTCGAACAGGTCGGACCGGCGGTGCGCGACCTGAAGCCGGGCGATCATGTGCTGGTGCCGTTCAACATCGCCTGCGGGAAATGCCATTTCTGCCAGCAGGGCCTGTTCGGCAACTGTCACGAATCCAATGCCCAGGCGACGGCGGTCGGCGGCATCTTCGGATACTCGCATACCGCCGGCGGCTATGACGGCGGGCAGGCGCAATATGTCCGCGTGCCTTATGCCGATGTGGGGCCGATGGTGATCCCCGACTGGATGGACCCGGACGATGCGGTGTTGCTGACCGATGTCGTTCCCACCGGTTATCAGGCGGCCGAAATGGGCGGCATCCAGCGCGGTGATACGGTGGTGGTGTTCGGCGCCGGCCCGGTCGGGCTGATGGCGGCCCGCTCGGCCTGGCTGTTCGGGGCGGGGCGAGTGATCGTGATCGACCATCTCGACTATCGCCTGGAATTCGCCCGCACGTTCGGCCCTGCCGAGGTCTACAACTTCAGCGCGATCGACGACATGGCGGTGTTCCTCAAGAAGCAGACCGACGGCCTCGGTGCGGATGTGTGCATCGATGCGGTCGGTGGCGATGCGGCAGGCAGCGCTTTGCACACGCTGTTCGGTGCCAAGCTGAAGCTGGAGGCGGGCAGCGCCATCGCCCTCCACTGGGCGATCAATTCGGTGAAGAAGGGCGGGGTCGTCTCGATCGTCGGCGTCTATGGGCCGACCGGCAACATGGTGCCGATGGGCAATGTCGTGAACAAGGGGATCACGATCCGCGCCAACCAGGCATCGGTCCGCCGGCTGCTGCCGCGGCTGATCGAGCATATCCGGGCGGGGCATATCGATCCCAAGGCGATGATCACCCACCGCGTGCCGCTGGCGGATATCGCGGACGCCTATCATCTGTTTTCGGCGAAGCTCGATGGCTGCATCAAGCCCGTGCTGCTGCCCCATGGCGCATGAAGGAGGAACGGGCATGAGCAGGTCACTGGTCGATACCGCATCGATTCCGGGGTGGGGCAGCGATGCCGATCCGGGCAACGATCCGACCTATCCGATGCGCCATATCGAGGATCAGCCATCGCGCGGCATGGACTGGGATCGACCGGCCCCGCAGACCCCCACGGTCGAGGTCCTGCGCTCGATCGAGCACCGGCGTCTCCCGGCGGTGACCGGTACCGCCACGCCGCCCAGCGGGATCAGCGGCGTCCTTCGCCGTCTCGCCTTCCGGCGGAGCGAATCCGACTGGTGGCATTGGCTGTTGCTGATGGGGGCGGACCGGATCAACGTCGTCGAGGGCGTGGTCGAGGATCTGGGACGCGGCCGGGTTCCCAACATTCCGGCCGAAATGGGCATCCGCGCGGAATGGCGGCATAACCGGAAAGGGCTGGCGACCAAGCTGGGCATCGCCGCGGCCGGCGCGCTGGCCGGGTATCTGCTGGTACGAGGCAGCCGCGATGGCGACCGGTCGGCGGATGCGGCCGGTCACGCTGGCCACGATCGGCCGGGTTCGGCCGCGATCGGCGCGGATATCCATCCGGCGATGCGGCCTTCCTGATGCGCGGTCGGGCTTCCCTGACCGCGGCGATGCTGACGTTCGGCGGGTCGCTGGCGGCGGGACCCGCTCATGCCTGCACGCTCTGCCACAGCCGGATCGCCGACGACGTGCGCGCCGCCGTGTTCGGACCGGGGTTCTGGAGCGACGCCGTCGCCCTGATCTCGCCGGTGCCGCTGCTGGCGGCCATGGTGATCGTCATGCGCCGATACCTGCCATGACCGGGGCGATCGTCGGCGATGCCGGCCATGCCCCGGCGCGGAGCATCCGGCCGATCGCCACCGCCGGCATGACGATCGGGATCGGCATGGGCGGCTTTTTCGATGGCATCCTGTTCCATCAGATCCTGCAGGTGCACAGCATGATGTCGGCGCGCATCCCCACGGATACGCTGCTCGGCGCCAAGGTGAACATGGTGTGGGACGGGCTGTTCCATGCCATCGTCTGGTTCGTCACGGCGGCGGGGATCGCGCTGTTGTGGCGGGCGACCGCGCGCCCCGATGCGGTGCGGTCGGGCCGGACGCTGGCGGGATCGATCCTGATCGGCTTCGGCCTGTTCAACCTGATCGAGGGCACGATCGACCATCACCTTCTCCACCTGCATCACGTCTACGAACGGCTGGGCGTCTCCGCCTGGGATTATGTGTTCCTGGCCTCCGGCCTCGCGCTGATCGCCACCGGCTGGCTGATGATCCGCGCCAGCCGGTCAAACTGAGGTAGCGGCCATGCATATCCATCATCTGAATTGCGGTACCGACTGTCCACTGGGCGGTGCGTTGTTCGACGGGCGCAGCAAGGGACCGCTGGGGCAGATCGTCTGCCATTGCCTGCTGATCGAAACCGATGCGCATGGGCTGGTACTGGTCGATACGGGCTATGGCCTGCGCGACGTCGCGCACCCGCATCGCCATCCCGAACCGCGGATCACATGGCCGTGGCGGCTGATGCTCAATATCCGCCTGCACGAACGCGACACCGCGATCCGCCAGATCGAAGCGCTCGGCTATCGCGCCGGTGACGTCCGGCACATCGTCGCGACGCATCTCGATTTCGATCATGCCGGCGGGCTGGAGGATTTCCCCAACGCCGTCGTCCACGTCATGCAGCGCGAATATGACGACGCGACGGGGCCCCGCACCGGCATCGTCGCGCGAAACCGCTGGCGGCCGCGTCAACTGGACGACATCGCCGGCTGGCGGACCTATGGCGCCCGTGGTGAGCCGTGGTTCGGATTCGACGCGGTACGCGATCTCGACGGTCTGCCGCCCGACATCCTGATGGTGCCGTTGCCGGGTCATACCTGGGGTCATGCCGGCGTCGCGATCCGCCGGGACGACGGTCGCTGGCTGCTCCATGCCGGCGACGCCTATTTCTATCGCGGCGAGATGCGGCGCGCCCGGCGGCACTGCACCCCCGGCCTGCGTGCTTATCAGCGCCTGATGGAGGTCGATGCGACCAGCCGTCTGACCAATCAGGAGCGGCTGCGTACCCTGTCGATCGAACGCCGGCAGGATGTCACCGTCACCTGCACGCACGATCCCGTCGAGTTCGAGCGGTGCCGGGCGGGAATGCCGCTATAGGTGATGGGGGTGGCAGGCGTCGTATCGACCGGCAGGAGAAGTCGCGATCACCATGTTCCGGGTCAGCTGCCGTTCAGTGGTCGGCACGTAGAACAGGCCATGCTCAAGACAATGTTCCTGGCGGCTGTGGTTCTCGCGACACCTGCCGTGGCGGCTCATCGCGACACCCCCGACGTACAGCTGCAAAAGGCGCTCGAAGGGCGGGTCGCCGGCAAGCCCGTCAATTGCATCAGCCTGTCGAGCACGAACTCGTCCCGGATCATCGATGGCAAGGCGATCATCTACCGGGTGGGCGGCAGGCTCTATGTCAACGAGCCGCGATCCGGCGCCGCATCCCTTCGCGACGACGACATTCTGGTCACCCGCACGTTCGGTTCGCGATTGTGCAGCATCGATATGGTGCGGCTGGTCGACCGGGGTTCCCGTTTTCCGCGCGGCTTCGTATCGCTTGGTCAGTTCGTCCCCTACAACAAGGTGAAGGCCGGCTGATCACAGCTCGATCGGCCTGGATGACAGACCAAAAAACCCTCAGCTCTCTTCCACGGTCCGGGTGAACTCAATCGACTTGGTCGCATAGAAGACCAGTGCTGGCTTCCCCCGGTCATCGACGACCGTTGCGGTCAGGCGATTGTAGGACAGCCGGGTGGGCCAGTCGCGGGTGACGGCATCGGCCTGCTGATCGGGGGAGATGGTCGCCGGATCAGCAGGCATCGGGGCGACGATGCGGCACATGAATTCGGCACAATGGACGTCGGCCCCCGTCGGCATACGCGATCGTATGTCCGCCTCGGCGCCGGGTGCCCATGTTGGATCGCGGGTCTGCCCCTGGAACAGCGCGGTGATCGCTTCTGCATCCGTAACGGGTGCCGCTGCGGTGATCTCGCCGGGGTAAGCGACAGACCGCAGGCCGGCGGTCACCGGCATGGCGACCCCCGTTGACGGCATCGGCGGATTCGCCATCGACCGGTCGATGCCGGCGACGATCCGGATGCCGTCGTCTTCGAAATATGGAGGAGGCATGTGCGTTAATCTCATGCCCAGCACCCCCAATAGCAGGAGGGTGATCGCCAGAGTCGTGTTTGCGAGCCATTTCATGGCCGAATGTCCTGATAGGAAAATGCGCCGATACCTTTCGGCACCGGCGCGTCGAGGTCAGCGATAATAGGCCTTGGCGAGGTTGTTGAAGAAGTTCTTGCTGTTGAACGGCACGTTGGCCTTGCCGAAATTGTAGTTTTCCAGCGTACCGCGGGCGGCGTTGGTCATCCCGAGCCAGCTGACCGCGGGCTGCATGCCGCCACGGGTGGAGGTGTTCACCAGCGAGTGGTCGAGCGGGAACGGATTCTGCTGATAGGCGACCAGCGGATGCGTGCCGTCCATCTGCGGCCGGGTCTGCTTTATGTAGGTAGCGTGGTCGGAATAGCTGACCGCGTTGACCCGCGCATTCGGGGCGCAGCTCGACAGCCAGACGACGATGTTTTCCCAGTCATGGCGATGGCCCTTGTTGCCCGGTCCGTCGACATTCTGGTCCTTGGGGAAATACCAGGAATACATGACGGCGCATTCGCCGCGATACTGGCCCTGATTGACATAGACCTGACCGGGGCTGCTGGAACAATGGCCGTTCATCGCGCCCGATGCTTCCAGCCCGCCGCTGACGTTGCCGGCAGCATCGACCGCCGGAAACGGCACGCATCCCGAGAATACCTTGAGGTAGGGCTGGAACGTCTTGAAATAGCCCGAGGTGCTGTCGGCGAAGCCGCGAACCTGATTATGCGGGATGACGGCGGCATCGGCCGCCACGGACAGGCCGACCAGCGCCAGGATCGCCCATCGCGACGTCGGGTTCAGCGTGGAAAGGGTCATTGGTCTTCTCCTTTGTGGTGAACAGTGGGTTGCGACGAACTGCGAAGCGCCTCCAGTTCGGTGCGCGCGCCGAGCATGTCGTTGCGAAAGGCGGCGGAGCCATGCGCCGCCGCGACGATCGCGGCCGCGGCAAGCAACCCGCCCTCGATCGCGCTGGCCGAGTGCGATCCGCATATCCCGCGGCTATCGGCATAGTCGCGACCGCGTGCGAGCAATGGCGTGGCGCGGTCGGGCAGCAATTCGGCGAGCAGCAGCGCGAAGGCCATGCCGTTGGCCGCGTGACCGGATGGATAGTCGCCGTTGGCGATAAGCGAGGGGGTCCGCGCCTCGCAGATCGGCAGATCGTTGGCGACGAACGGACGCGGCACCTGCCAGTGGCGCTTGGCCGTGCCGACCGCCGCGGAACGATCCGCCCCGAAACGGGCGAGCAACCGTGCGAACGCCGGCGTGCGTCCGGTGTCGATGGCAAAGCCGATCGCATCACGGAACCGGACGGGAAGGTCACCCGATACATCGGCCTGCGCCTGCTGCCAGCGCGCGGTGCCGATCAGGCGGCGCGTGTCGGCGAACAGTTGTACGTCCGCCTGCGCACCGGCCGATCCCGGCGCTGGAGGGCCAGGCAGGATGCGCGTCAGGTCAGGTCGGTCCGCAGCGGCGAGATAGCCGGAGGAAGGTCCCGCCGGCGTCCCGGCCGCGGGCGGAGGCACCACGCCATCGGCGCCCTCCACCACCCGGTCCTGCCCGGACGCCGCCGTCGCTGCCGCCCACATGGCGACCAGTACAATGGTGCGGCGGGCGGTAATCACATCCGCCACCGCACACCGGCCAGCAACTGGCGGCCACTGCGCGCATAGCTGCTCACCCGGTCGGAACTGTCGACGAACTGATCCTCCGCCTGATTGGTCAGGTTCACGCCCTCCAGGGTGACCGTGAACCGCGGGGTGACGTTCCAGAACAGCGAGGCGTCGACATAGGTCGCGGCATTCACCCCGGCGATGTCGTTGTCGTTAGCGCCCGGTACCGCGGTCAGGTAGCGCGACCGGTAATTGGCCGATACCCGCCCGCCATAGACCGGGGTTTCGTAGTAAAGCGTCGCGTTGGCCGAATGGCGCGAGAGGCCGATCAGCGAGTCTCGCACGGTTTGGGTGGGCGAGATCTGATAATCGGTTTTGGAACTCGTGTAGGTGTAGTTCGCGCTTGCGCCGAGATGACGGAATATGCCGGGCAAAAAGGTGAATGCCTGCTGGGCGATTACTTCCAATCCCTTCAGGCTCGTTCCCTCGCCATTGACCGGCTGGGTGAACAGGAAGCGACTGTCGGGTTGGGCTACCTTCTGGTCGCCGAGGAAAGCGATCGGGTAGCCGGATGCGGCATAGGTCTGTTCGGTGGTCCGGTTGGTGATGAAGCTGCCGATCTTTTTGTAGAACGGCCCGATCGCGAAAAACCCGTCGCGCGACGGATAGAATTCCAGCGCGAGGTCCAACGAGTCCGCCCGGAATGGGTTGAGGTCCGGGTTGCCGACCGAAACGGTGCGGGTGTTCACCTGCACCTGCCCACCCGGCGTCAGCGACGTCAGCGTCGGCCGGGTGATGTTGCGGTTGGCACTGGCACGCAGTTGCACCTTCCGCGACAGTTCCAGCACCATATTGGCCGAGGGCAGCCAGTCGGTATATTGCCGCTCGAACGTCACCGGCTGCGCGACGCCGGCGACGATTACCGCGCCGGTCGCCGTGGTCCGCGTCCGGGCGACGCGCACGCCGGCATCGGCACGCAGGGCAAGCCCGCCAATCTCTCCGGTCAGATCGAGCTGGCCATAGCCGGCCAGCACTTCCTCTTTCACGCGACGATCGTTCTGGGGATTGCGGGTGAGGGCGGTGCTATTGGGATCGACCAACGGTAATGCCTTGTCGAAATCGACGTACAGCCACTGGCTGGGCGTGCCCGTCGGCCGGTCGAGCGCCTTGCCGAACGTATAGGGCGATGTCGCATGGAGCAGATCGGCGACGGCGCGCCCACGCACGCTGGTCACGTCCTGTCCGAATTCGGCGGTGTCGAAGATGTAGCGCGTATAGGCGGCACCCGCCTTCATCGTCACCGCATCGTTTTCGCGCCACGCCAGGTCCAGCTTGCCGACGCGATAGTCGTTGTCGACCACGTTGATGCGCGGCCGGTACACGTCGAGTGCCACCGCCGACGGATCGGTCAGCGAAAAGCCGTAGGTCATCACCGGCACGCGGTCGTTCGGCCGGTAATCGTAGCTGAAATCCCGATTGTTGGTCAGCATCTGCAAGGTACGCGTATCGACCGAGTAGTCGGAGCCCTCGACCCCGGCGAGCAGGTCGATCGTCAGCCGGTCGGTCGGCTTCCACGTCGTCGTCAGCGCGATCTGGTGGAATTTCGTATCGTTCAGGTCGCGGCGATTATCCATGCGGTTGTCGACGTTGCCGAATTCGGCCGCAACGATGTCGTTGCCGTCGACGACCATGTTCTTGATCGTCGTCTGGGGCAGGCCGGCCGCGTCGGTGCGGCTGAACGACTGCGCATCGAGGAAATATTCCAGCCGGCTCGACTTCAGCCGCGCGTACAGCACGTCCAGATTGACGTGCAGCGCGTCGCTGGGCCTGAACTGGAACGCACCGGTCAGCCCCAGCCGCTTCTGGTCGTGGTCGAAGATGAAGTAACGCGGCGTGCGCGGATAGAAGAGCTGGTCGGGCTGCACGATCCTCGACGCAGGCGTGTTCAGGCGTCCGCGAAGGGCGGGGTCGATCGTGCTCGCGACATTGGCCAGCGTCCAGCCGCCCGTCGCCCAGCGCAGCGTCTGGTGGCCGTCCTCGATCACCTGCCGGCGCGAATAGGCGGCGGAGACCAGCGCGCCCCACACGCCGTCATCGGTCGTCTTCGACACCACCAGTGCGGCGCGCGGGCCGACATCGTCAGTGCGTGTCGCCCAGAATGCCTGCCCCGATGCGACGACGTGGAAGCCGGGATTGTCGAACGGGCGCAGCGTATGCAGGTCGACCGTCGCGGCGATCCCGCCCTCGTCCAGCGAAGGCGACCGGGCCTTTACCACATCGATCCGGCTGAACAGTTCGGACGCAAAGATGTTGAAGTCGAACGAGCGCGACCGGTTCACCGCACCGCGCTGGTCGGTGGTGCCGGTCGTCGCCAGCGCTTCCATGCCGTTCAGGCGGACGCGGGTGAAGTCGGCGTTCAGGCCGCGCACCGCGATCTGCCGCCCCTCGCCGGCATCGCGGGTGATCTGAACGCCAGGGATGCGCTGGATGCTTTCGGCGACATTGGTGTCGGGAAAGGCAGCGATGTCCTTGGCGAAGATGCTGTCGGTCAGCCCGATCGCGTCACGCCGCGCCGCGATCGCGCTCTCCAGGCTCTTGCGCAGGCCGGTGACGACGATGTCGCTGGACTCTTCCGCTTCGTCGCCGCCCGTCGCCTGCGTGGAAACGGGATAGGCACCTGCCGACACCGTTTCCTGCTGCAGCACGACCAGATCGCCCTGCATGCGTGCGACCAGCCCCGTTCCGCGCAACATCGTGGTCAGTGCCGCCTGCGCGGTCGTCCGTCCCCGTACCGCGGCAGACCGCCGGCCCGCCGCATCGTTCGCCGCGATCACGACCTGGATGCCCGTCGCCCGTGAATAGAGCGAGATGCTGCTGCGCAGGTCGCCGGCCGGGATGGCGAAGTTGCCGGGGGTGGTCCACGACGCTGGCATCCGGGCGGACGCCACGGCCGGCGTCGCCGCCAGTGCAATTGCCAGGCTGGAAAGACCCGCACAGATCATAACCGAATATCGCATGTCAAAATCCCCCAAATCAGCCAATAAATGGCTTTCCCGATAGGAAGACGATGATGCATCCGATAACGGACAGGATAAATTATGTTACTATTGCAAGACTGATGTGTGTCACTATTCTGACAGCAGAATGGAGTCCTTGTCTTTTACTATGGTAAATCCATAGGACGTACCAAGCGCGTGGAGCAAGGACTGCGGATCGTCGGTGCGGAAACGCCCGCTGATCGGCAGATCCGCCAGCGCCACGGGCGGCGGCAGGATCGTCGGGCCCGCCTGCCGGTTCAGGATCGTCACCAGATCGGCCAGCCGCAGTTCGTTGACATCCAGCCAGCCCTGATCGCGTGTCTTCGCCTGTCCGTCGAAGTGCGTGGCGGGCCCCGCATGGCCGCGTACCACCTTTCCACGCCAACCCGCCGGCACCCATTTGCCACGCGTATCGTGATAGCCCGCGACCCGTACCGCACCGCGATAGACCGCCACCTCCATCCGCCCCGCGGTGCGATCGACCTCGAACGCCGTCCCCAGCACGCGCACCGCGCCATCGCCGGCATGGACGGTGAAGGGACGCGCGGGATCGTGCGTCACGTCGAAGAAGGCGGCCCCGCCGGCCAGGGTAACGTCGCGGGCGGCTGGCCCATAGCGGACGGAGAGACGGGTTGCGCCATCCAGCCGCAGCGTCGTGCCATCGACCAGTTGCACGGTTTTTGTCTCGCCTCGCCCGGTTTGCAGCGTGGCGGTTCGATCCGGCGCGGGGCGCAGCGACGGTTGGATCAGCCCGATCGCCAGCAGGATCGCCGAAGCGCCGCCTGCTACGCTTCCGGCCGTGCGTCGGCGCGACCGCAATGCGCGTACTTCCTCGTTCGACAGTCGCCCCCGCTCGCGCCAGGTCGCCAACGCCTCCGCAAGCTCCGGGGCGTTCTTGCCATTCGCATGCAGCATGTCATCGGTCTGCCGGATCATGCGTCCGGTCCGATCCAGAGGTCGCGCCGTTCCAGCGCGCGGCGCAGATCGGCGAGCGCGCGGGTGACGTGCTTCTCGATCGCGGCCGGCGTCAGGTCGAGGTCGCGGGCGACCGTGGCGACGGTGTCGCCATCGAGCCGCCGGCGCAAGAACACTTCCCGCCGCAGCGGCGGCATCGCCTCGATCGCGGCGGACAACAGCGCGACGCGCTGACGGTATAACAATACTTCGTCGATCCGCGGTACCGGGCAGATCAGCGTGTCGGGAACCTCCGTCATGGCAGGTGCCACGCTTCGCTGTCGAAACCTGTCCCGGATCAGGTTGCCGGCAACGGCAAGACAGAAGGCGGTGACATCTTCCACTACGCGCCGGCTGCGATAGGCATAGAAGCGGACGAATGTCTCCTGAACCAGATCCTCGCTATCGTGCCGGTCGCGCAGGCGGCTCAGCACGAAGCGATGCAGCAGCGCGTGGAGCGCCTGCTCGTCGTCCCCGTTCCGCCGTGCCGCCGGTTCCAGCGTCGTTGCGTCAATCACTACCACCCGTCACCCCAGGCCATCACCCGTCGCAGCCGCTAGGTGCGCTTCGTGAAGCTGGCATGACACATGCCCGAAACGGCCTGAATTGCTCTGGGGGACTATCGGAGTCTCCAACGTCCGACCGGATTTGCGCCTGAAATCCGCGAGCGAGCGGTACGAATGTCGGGGGCGGGCGCTGCGGATCAGGCCGTCAAACCGGGGATCGTGCCCCGCATCGTATCGTCATGCAGGTCGATGACGCCGCCTACAGTATCGCCAGCGGTGATCTGCAACGCGTGCTCGACTAGCATACGAGCATCCGCAAGCTCTTGCTCCGCTATGTCCAGGCCTACGCTACCCAAGCCACCTACACCGCGCCTTTCAACGTCATCCACAGGCTACGGATCCCGTCGCATCCCCCGCTTTTTCCTTCATAGCGAAGATGGGACACAGCGCATCGAGGATACCGAAGGCAGCGAGCTTCCCGACGTCGCGGCGGCACGGCAGGAGGCACTGAAGGCCGCTCGCCAGTTATGGGCGGCCGCGATCCTCGACTACCGGGACATCAGCATGCGCCGCTTCCTGATCGTGGACGTCGATGACGATGTCATCGACACCGTAGCCATGGACAAGACGTTGCCCGCAGGGTTGCTTGGCCGGCTGCGTCGGCGATCTCACTGAAACACCCTACAGCTGCAGATATAGCGATATATGCGACATTGGAAATTCAGGACTGCGGTAACAAACCCACGTTCTCGTTCAAGACGGCACTTTGATCATCGCAGCCACTTTGCTCGTCAGCGCTTCCAGCGTGAACGGCTTGGTGAGCAACTCCATGCCCGGCTCGAGATGCCCGTTCCCCACCGCAGCGTTCTCGGCGAACCCGGTGATGAAAAGCACCTTCAATCCAGGCCGAAGCGCGCGCGCATGATCGGCCACCTGTCTGCCGTTCATGCCGTTCGGCAGGCCGACGTCGGTAATAAGCAGCTCAATGCGGGCGCCGGACTGCAAGACCTTTAAACCCGCCGCTCCATCCGCTGCACCAATCACGGTATAGCCCTGCTCGTCCAACACCTCGTCGATCAGGTGGCGGATGGTGGCTTCGTCATCCACCACAAGGATCGTCTGTCCACCGGCAGTCTCAGCTGCAATGCGCCGGGTCTCGGCCACGTCGTCGTCGACATCGCCGTGGTAGCGAGGCAGATAGACGCAGACGGTCGTACCTTGGCCAACCTCGGAATAGATGCGGACATGGCCGCCGGACTGGCGCGCGAAGCCGTAGATCATCGATAGGCCGAGGCCCGTTCCCTGCCCGATCGGCTTGGTCGTGAAGAACGGCTCGAACACCCGTTTGATCACCTCTGGCGGCATGCCCGTGCCGCTGTCCGTCACGCAGACCGAGATATACTGACCAGGGGGAAGCTCATGGTCCTGCGCTGCACGATCGTCGAACCACTTGTTCGCGGTTTCAATCGTGAGCCTGCCGCCATCAGGCATGGCGTCGCGGCCGTTGATGCACAGGTTGAGGATGGCGTTCTCAAGCTGACCTGCGTCAATCTCCGTCGGCCACAGGCCAACGGCGCCGACGATCTCGATATCGACCGTCGCTCCTACCGTGCGGGCCAGCATCTCCTCGAAGCCGGCGATCAGCCGGTTTACATCGGTCGGCTTCGGATCGAGCGTCTGGCGCCTTGAGAAGGCGAGCAGCCGCTGGGTAAGTGCGGCAGCGCGGCGACCTGCACCTTGCGCCGCATTGATGAAGCGGTCGAGATCCTCCAGCCGGCCGCGCGCGACACGAATTTGGAGCAGTTCGAGATTGCCCATCATGCCGGTCAGCAGGTTGTTGAAGTCATGCGCCAGACCGCCGGTCAGCTGTCCCACCGCTTCCATCTTCTGGGCTTGCCGAAGCGCATCTTCGGCATGGCGTAGCGCCTCGGCCTGATCCTGTTCCGCCGTGATGTCTCTGGCGACGGCGATGATCAGTCCGTCTCCGGGTGCTGCGGTCCATGTCAGGGTGCGATAGCTGCCGTCCTTGTGACGATACCGGTTATCGAACCGGCTGATAACCGTACCTTCTGACAGAGCACCCGCGGCGTTCTGCGTGGCGATCAGATCGTCGGGGTGGACGAGGTCGAGAAAGTTGCGGGACAGCAGTTCAGTTTCGGACCAGCCGAGCGTTGTGGTCCACGCCGGATTGACCGCGGCGATTGTCCCGTCGAACCCCGCCACGAGCATGACGTCGCGCGACAGCGTCCAGAGGCGATTACGATCGGCGGTGCGCTGTTCCACCTGTTCTTCAAGCGAGATGGCAAGGTCGTTCAACCTGGCTTCCGCCTTGTGCCGCTGGATCGCAACCTGTGTCCGGTCGGCGATCTCGCGGATGAAGGCGATCTCTGCTTCCGTCCACATGCGGGCGTCGCGTTGATTGACGAAAAGGATCGCCGCCAGTGCGCCGCGCTCCATGATAGGAATGTTCACCAGAGCGGTCGCTGCCGCCTGTCGAAGCGCTTCGGCATCCGCTCGCTGATCCGCAGCCATCCCGTCGATGATGACGTCTCGGCCGCGCTTCAGATCTTTGATGTATGATCCATAGTCACGGAAGTGGACCACGCCCTGAACCGATGCGACGTCAGGCACCGTCCAGTCATGCTCGATGATCAGCGTATCTGTTGTCGGCTCGACTTCGCCGTATCCTACACGGTCGACGCCCAGCGTGCGGCCGAGGACTTCGCCCGCCGCATAAGCGATCTCAGCGGTCGAGTTGCAGTCGCGCAATCGATCGCCTAGTTCCAGCAAGGCATCCCGGTTGACCTCCCCGCGTCGCTGAACGGACACATCGCGGGAGACAGCAAGTAGCTTATCCGGTTTGCCGTCGAGGCCAAGGATCGGTGTGACTTTCACGTCCCACCATCTTGGCGTTCCAGCCATCGTGTTCGCCGGCCCACGGAAGTGCGCGGTTCCCCCATGACGCGCCGTTTCGACCGCCGCCTTGGCATCGGCATTGCCCTGATCGGTCCAGAAGCTGGTCCAGGCACAACCCCGGATCGCTTCGAAGTCGGTGACTTCCATGACCTTCATGCCGCCTTCGGTCATGGACAGAAGATCGCCGTCCAGATCGAGGATCTTGATGCAGTCGTCTGACGACGCGAGAATTCCACGAAGAAATTCGGCATCAAGGCGGGCTTCTTCAGTAATCCGGCGCTGCGCCGTGCGATCACGGAGGATTTTAACGTAGCCGATGTGGGAGCCATCCTCGGCGCGCAATGGCATCATCTCGCCATTGGCCCAGAAGCGCGTCCCATCTTTCTTCAGGTGCCAGCGCTCATCGGTTGCCCGCCCTTCCGTAAGCGAGCAATGCATCTCGACACCGGGCCGGTCTGCCGCCTGATCCTCGGGCGTGAAAAAGCGATCTGCAGGCTGGCCACGGATATCCTCGGCCGTCCATCCGAAGATCCGTTCGGCCCCGCTGTTCCAGTCGGTGATCAGGCCATCGGTGCCAAGGCCGATGATCGCGAAATCGACGGCACTCTCGAAGATCGCCCGATACCGGGTGCCGTTTCCTGTCGCTTCCGTCATGCCAACTCACCTGCTCGAAGAGCGAAAAAAGCATTACTTACATAGATTAGCCTGCTTAGGCTCTCTTTGCACTGCTGCGCCTGTTCAGGCGATGGGTACGTGACCAGCTACGTCGCACCGTGAGCTTTGGCTCGGTCAAGGAAGCGCTCAACGGTGCCGCCCTGCACGATGACCGAGAACAGCACGACAATATAGGTGGCGGCCAGCGCGATCGACCGCGCTGGGCCGTCCGGCAGGCCAAGCGCCAGTGCGACCGAAATGCCGCCACGCAGGCCGCCCCAAATCAGCGTCAGCGGGGCGAGCCGTCCCAGCGACAGGATCGGCTGCAGGACGGCGAGTGGTGCGACCACTGCGATTCCGCGGGCCAGCAGCACCAGTGGTACGGCCGCAAGCCCGAGAGCGATCAGCCGCGGATCCCAGGGGATGGTCACAACCTCGAGCCCGATCAGCAGGAACAGGACCGCGTTGAGGATGTCATCGATCAACGCCCAGAACTTCAGCAGGTAATCGCGCGTGATGTCGCTCATCGCATCAGCAACACCCTTGTTGCCGATCAGCAGGCCGGCAACCGCCATGGCGACCGGGCCGCTGACGTGGAGTTGCGCGGCAAGCGCATAGCCCCCCATCACCACCGCCAGCGAGATCATCACCTCGACATTGTATTCGTCGATCGAGCGCATTGCCCGGTAGCCGATCCAACCTGCAGCCAGCCCCAGGAGCACGCCTCCACCGGCCTCCTGCAGGAACAGCGCCGCGCCGTGGCCAAACGAGAGCGGCTCGGTACCAAGCGCGGCCTCAAGCAGGATGGCGAAGACGACGACACCGACACCGTCATTGAACAGGCTTTCACCGGCCACCGTCGCCTTCAGCGTCGGCGATACCTCTGCCCGGCTGAGGATCCCCATGACGGCGACAGGGTCCGTTGGGCTGATTAGCGCGCCAAAGACGAGGCACCAGATCAGCGGCACGGCAAGACCGAGCCACCCGGCGATCACATGGAAGCCACCGCCGATGATGAGGGTCGATAGCAGCACGCCAACGGTGCTGAGCACGACGATCGGCCAGCGTCCGCGGCGCATATCGTCCCACTTCACGTGCAGCGCGCCTGCGAAGAGCAGGAAGGACAGCATGCCGTCCATCAGCGTGGTGTGGAAGTCGATGCCGGCGATGAAGCCGACCACTTGCTCGCCGACCTGACTGCCGGGTAACAGCCGATCGATTCCGACGACGAGCAACGACGCGACCGCCCCCATGATCGTCAGCCCGATGGATGAGGGCAGTTTCAGGACACGGTGATTGAAGTAGCCGAGCACCGCGGCGAGCACGATGAGGATCGCTGCGGCGTCGAACGGGGTCAGCACGGTCTGATCAGTCCTTGTTGTCGCTGCGCGTGATGGTCAGCGCGTTGATGTGGCGCGGCTGGGGAACATTGTCTCCTGCTGGCCAGCCTTCGCGTTGTCGACGACGATCGCCGTCACTTGCCTCGGTTTGATCGTGGAACAGCACCTGGGTGGTGGGGAACGGCAGATCAATCCCGGCACCTACCAGTGCCTCGGAGACTGCCTGCAGGACCCGGTCACGAACCTGAACAACGCCCGACCGCTTGGGTCTCGTCCACCAGCGCACCCGCAGATTCTTGGACGATCCGGCAAGATCCCACAGCAACACATCGGGCGCGGGATCGGCGAGGACACCTTCGATGCCCTTTACTGCGTCCAGCGCGATCCGCCGTGCCGTGGTGACGTCGTCGCCATAGCCGATGCCGACGTCATACTCGCTACGCAGCAAGTCGTAGGCGGTGATGACGGTCACCGTCTCGGTATAGATCACGCTGTTGGGTACGATTACCCGTTGGCCGTCATAGGTGCGGATGTAGGTGGCGCGGGTCTCGATCGATTCCACCGTACCGGTGAAGCCGCCCCCGGTGGTTATCTCGTCACCGGCACGAAATGGGTGGCGGATGAGGAGCAGGATACCGGCGAGCAGGTTCTGGAAGATGTCCTTGAACGCAAAGCCGATCGCGACACCCCCGATCCCGAGCGCCGAGAACAGCTTGGCAGGCGTGACCGATGGAAACGCGACGGTGGCCGCGATCAAGGCACCGAGCAGCATGAGCGCAATGTAGGCGAGCCGGCCGAACGCCATGCCGGCGCTCGGAAACTCGGACCGTTTGGCGGCGAACGCCTCGACGCCGCGGCGAACGCCCGACGCGACGCCCCAGAAGATCAGGAAGACGATCAGCCCGGCCAGCAGCAACGGCAGCATGGCGAGGAAGCCGTTGACCATGCCGTTGACGGTCGTCCAGATCTCGGACGGATGGATCGCCTTGGCCGAGGGAGTGTTCATGATGCTGTTCCTCAGGCCGTGCCGGCAAGCCAGGCGGTGCCATCGCGCAGGCGACGTTTGTAGTCGGGTTGATCGAGTGCAGTGCGGAGTTCGACCGTGCGAGTACGAACGCGGGCGAGATTAAAGCCCTTCAGCGCCTCGGCGGCCAGTTCCTCCAGCCTGTCGGCATAAAGGCGGATCGTGGTTAGCCGGTCAGGCTCGTCACAGTCGAGCGATACCTCGCCCAGCGCATTGAGGTAGCGCAGGCTCGCCACCATGTCGGCCGCGCAATACTGCGCCAGAGCGCCGAACGAGCGGTCCATCAGGGACGCGAAGGTGGTTGGATGGGCGATGACGCGGAGGACACCTTCGTCATCGACGCGAAGGTGTGACGGGAGCGATCGTCCGGCGAGGTCGGACATGGCTGCGCTCAACCAGTCGAGGCAGGTCACGGCCGTGAAGGGATCGTTGACGCCGGGCGACAGTGCCCGTGCCGCGATCTCGACCAGTTCATCGACGAGAAAGCGCAAATCCTGCAACGCCGAGCGTCGCGAGCCAACTCCAACCGTGTTGCGTAGATCGTCCGCACAGGCATCGTCGCACTTCTCAGGCGGCCAAACCTCTATCAGCGCCCGGCCGACATGAACGAAGTCACCGGGCTGATATTGCAGGCGCAAAACGAGATCATGCTTGGTGGCCAGCCGTAGGACTGCCTCATCATCGAGGAACTGGATATAGCCGGTATCCCTGGCCGCAACGATCCGCCGCTGTTGGGCAACGCCTTCGCTGGCATCGGCGCGGAAGGTGGCGGGAATGTTTGCTTTGGTCGCGGCATGATCGTCAGGCGAGTTGCCGACGAAGCGAGGGAAGCGATCGTCGATACCGCGCAGCAGGCGATCGCCGACATCCTCGATTACGCTGTTGATATGGATTTTGCTGGGTACGTGGTGGATGAAGTAGATCAGCACGGCGATCGAGCAGAGCGCCAGCAGCACCCCGACCAGCAGCGCAAGGTTGGGCACGAAGCCGTAGCCGCCGGACTCTTCGGCCGAGTGGATCGTGCGCAGCACCAGCAGGCAGTAGAGGAAGGTCGCAATAAAGGTGCCGAGCGTCACCTGATTGCCGCGATCGCGCATGAAGTTCGTCAGCAGACGGGGCCCGTACTGGCCCGATGCGTAGACGACAGCGGCGATGGTCACCGAGAACACCGTACCAGCCACGGTAATCATCGACCCACCGACCGACGACAGCACCTGCCGCGCCCCGTCAGGCCGCGACGCGTACAGCCAGACATAGTTGTCCATCCAGGACGAACCGACCATCGTGTCCAGGGCGACCATAGCGCCTGCCAGCAGCACCGCTGCAATGGCCATGATGGTCGGGACGAACCAGTAGCTGGAGCCGAGATAATCGGCCAGACGGCGAAAGCCGGCATTCATGAGGCAAGGCTTTCGACTGGCGCCCGGCCGGATTGCCGGCCGGGCGAAGGATTAGCGGACGGCTGCGGCCTGATTGGCGACAATGGCGTCGCGCTGATCCTGGCTCAGGCCGGCAACGTTCATGTCGGCTGCCTCAATGGCATCCGAACGAGCCTCGCCGGTGTCGCGCGCCTTCTCGGCACGACTGTCGAGCTGAGCGGCCTGATTGCGGAGTATGTCGGCGTTTGCTTCCATCGCGTCGGCACGGGTGTCGGCTGCATTCTCAACGCGATCGGCGAGCTTGTCGGACGGGCTCTTGTTGCATGCCGCCAGTGGAAGCACGGCAGCAAGTGCCACCAGGGTAATGATCGATCTCACAGCATCTCTCCTGACGTAAAGCGCCAGGATGTTTTCCAAGCGCGCCGAGCGCACAGTCCGGTATGGGTCAACAGAGGAACAACCACAGCGGTTCCAAATCTGGATCAACTCTGTCTGCCGTTGACCTGCTCCCTGTTTTCAGGCCGTCGATAAGTTAGCTTCGGTGTCCATATGCCCCTGGCGGGGGCGGTTGGTAAACTCGGCGGGTGCCAACCCGCCAAGGCTGCTGTGCGGACGCACAGTGTTGTAGTCAGTCCGCCATGCCTCGATGATCCGTCTCGCCGCAGCCAACGAGGGGAACAGGTGTTCGTTCAGTGTAACCGCATGCGGTTACACGTCGCGCAAGCGACCATTGAACGATTCCGCAAAGCCATTCTGCTGCGGCTTCCCCGGGGCGATGTAGTGCCACTCGACCCCGGTGTCCTGACACCAGGCGAGGACGGCATGACTGGTCAACTCGGTGCCGTTGTCGCTGACCACCATGCACGGCAGCCCGCGGCGTTCGGCGATGGCGGTGAGTTCGCGCATCACGCGCCGACCTGACAACGAGGTGTCGGCGATGCACGCCAAGCACTCCCGGCTGTCATCGTCGATGACGTTGAGCATACGGAACCGCCGGCCGCAGGCCAATGAGTCCGACACGAAGTCGAGAGACCAGCGCTGGTTGGGTTCCTGCGGGATCGCCATCGGCGCCTGCGTGCCAGGCGCGCGCTTGCGGCCACCGCGCTTGCGCACCGTCAGCCACTCCTCGCGATACAGCCGATACACCTTCTTCAGGTTCATGCCTTTCCCCTCGCGCCTGAGCAGGATCGCCAGCCGGCGATAGCCGAACCGGCGGCGCTCGTTGGCGATCTCACGCATCCGCTCACGGACAGCTTCGTCCTTCCCGCGAAGCGGCTCATATTGCCATGCCGACCGGTTGACCCCGATCAGCCTGCAGGCGCGACGCTCGGAGAAGCCGTGGTCGGCCATCAGCTTCTCCACCGCAGCGTAGCGATCCACAGACCGGGTCAGTTTTTTCCCAGCAGATCCTTCAGCGCCGACACGTCCAACATCGATTCCGCCAGCAGCTTCTTCAGCCGGCGGTTCTCGTCCTCCAGCGCCCGCAACCGCGCCGCTTCCGACACGGTCATCCCGCCGTACTTCGCCTTCCAGTTGTAGAACGTCGCATCGCTGATCCCGTGCTTCCGGCACAACTCGGCCGTCTTCACGCCAGCTTCATGTTCTCGCAGTACCCCAATGATCTGATCCTCGGTAAATCGGCCTCGCCGCATCACTCGTCTCCATCTGACGAGCTAACTTACCAATGGCATGATTTCTGGGGAGCAGGTCATGGCATCGCGAAACCAATTTTAGACCATCGCGCGGGCAAATCGGTGTGAGGCAAATCTCTTTCAGCACCGGCTAAGTCATTGGAAAGACTAGCATGGTGACCCCTACGAGAGGCGTTCTTCCAGCTGAAAAGCACGCATTTCTGCGGGTTTCGTGAGCTGCTTACCCATCGGTTTGTACACACGGCGTGTACCTGTGTGTACTATGTTATGAGTTCACTATTCGCCATCCGTCAAGTCCAACTTTGGTGGATTGCTGACTGGCCGCTTTCGAGAAGCCCCGAGCGAAAGCTGCCATTCGTTCATGTGGCCGGGCACGGGCGTCAAACGCCTGTCGGTGGTGGATAGCGGCCTGCCCGCTTTCGGGCGGAGATCACAGTAAGCGACGCGAGGGAGATATATTTCGGGATGGATAACGTGATGACGATCGAAACCTCGCTGCAGAGCAGGAAGCCGCTGGTCGACTCATGGCCAAGATCGGTTAGACATTGGGGCTTTAGGCGGGCAACGGGTCAACGATGACGATGAAGGCAGACCAGAACAACGCGGGCTCGTTGTGGCACCGATGGGAGCCACACATCCATGCGCCTGGCACACTTTTCAATGATCAGTTCAGGGGCGCGGATGTATGGGGCGAATATTTTCGCCATATCGAAGAAGCGTCTCCGGCCATTCGCGCCATCGCGGTCACCGACTACTATCGTCTCGATACCTATCAGCAGGTCAAAGCGAGGGCCGCGAGTGATGAGCGGCTGTCGGCGGTCGATCTGATCTTCGCAAATGTCGAAGTGCGCTTGGACGTTGCAACGGTTAAGGAACGGTGGACCAATCTTCATTTATTGATCAGTCCGGAGGATCCGGACCACGTCGCCGAAACCGAGCGCTTTCTGGGCCGGCTGCGGTTCAATGCGCATGGCGATGATTTTTGCTGCCATCGCGATGATCTCATCAAGCTGGGCAAGCGCGCGAAACCAGAAATTGTCGATGATGGTGCCGCGCTGAAGCACGGTGCGTCGCAGTTTAAGGTCAATTTTCGGCAGCTCAGACAGGAGTATGGCCAAAGCGATTGGGCGCAGGCAAACATCCTGATCGCAGTGGCCGGGGCCGAAACCGACGGTACTTCCGGCATTCGTGATGCCAGCGATACGACGTTGAGAGCGGAGATCGAGGCCTTTGCCCATATCATCTTCGCAAGCAGCGCCGCGCAACGGGATTTCTGGTTAGGGAAAAAGGGGCTTCCAGAGGAAGCGCTGCGAGATCGCTATAACGGATGCAAGCCATGCCTGCATGGGAGCGACGCCCATGACCAGGACACTGTCGGCAAGCCATTCGGAGATCGATTTTCCTGGATCAAGGGCGGCTTGGAATTCGATGCGCTGCGTCAAGCCTGTATCGACCCAGCTGGGCGCGCCTTTGTCGGTAACCAGCCGCCCTTTCGCGCCACACCCGCGCGCGTCATTGCTGGCGTCGAAATGCTTGACGCGGATTGGGCCAAGAGCCCGCGGCTCGCGCTCAATCCGGGCCTTATCGCTATCATCGGCGCGCGCGGATCTGGCAAAACTGCGCTCGCCGACGCGATCGCTACAGGGTGCGATGCGACCGTCGATCGGTTGAGCAACGCCTCCTTCATCGTCCGAGCAAGCGAGCATCTCGACGGGGCCGGGGTCAAACTAACCTGGGAGAGCGGTGACGAGGATGAGCGCGAACTTGTGGTCGGCAGTCGGGACCCTTCCATGTATCCTCGAGCGAGCTATCTCTCACAGAAATTTGTGGAGGAGCTGTGTTCCTCCGACGGCATGAAGGACGAGCTGCTCGCTGAGATCGAGCGTGTGATCTTCGAAGCCCACGACACACTAGAGCGCGATGGGTCGACCGACTTTGACGAGCTGCTGGATCTGCGCACGTCGGTGCTGCGCGACAACCGCGAGCGCGACGAAGAGGCGGTCTGGAACCTGTCCGACTTGATCGGGTCTGAGCGGGAGAAGCAAAGTCAGATTGGCACTCTGGGATCGCAGATTAAGCAAAAGGAGTTGCTCGTCTCCGGCTATGTGAAGGCCCGCGATGCTATGGTCGTCGGTGGTGCCCCGGAACGCATTGCAAGACTGAACGAGTTATCGGACGCTGCTGACCACGTCCGGACGCAAATTCGCGTATGGGCCCAACAGAGCCAGACCCTCCTCTCGCTTAGCAATGACGTCGGCGATTTTCGGAAAAACCGAGCTCCCCTGGCGCTGCGCAGTGCGAAGCATTCGTTCTCAGGCGCGAAGCTCGAGGAGACCGATTGGGAGCTTTTCCGACAAACCTACACGGGCGATGTCGATGGAACCCTCCAGGTCAAATTGGTCAAGGCCATGCGGCAAGTCGAGCTGTGGCGCGGAGCGACGCCTGCTGCGTTGGCCAATGACAAGCTGTCGTATCTTGGCGAGGGCGAGGACCCGAAAAAGGCCGCGCTTGGCGTTCTAGAAGCCGAAATTTCCCGTCTCCAGCGCCTCATCAATATCGATACAGATACCGCCAGCCGGTTGCGCGCGCTTACGACAAAGATCGGCGATGAGAACGCGGCTCTGAAGCGGCTTCGCGATGCATTGGAGGACGCAAAAGGAGCGGATGCGCGGGTTAAACTGCTACAGGTGGATCGAGAGGACGCATATCGGCGAATCTTCCAATCGATCGCCGGAGAGGAGCAGGCCCTCCACACGCTTTACGGCCCGCTGATGGACCGCCTCGCGTCCGCATCGGGCACATTAAACAAGCTCTCTTTTTCCGTCATGCGCTCTGCCGACATCGATCGATGGGCGCGAGAAGGGGAGGGGCTTTTCGACAAGCGCCGTACCGGACCGTTCAAAGGCGTGGGAACCTTGAGGGGGTGGGCGGAGGGCCTCCTTCAACGGGCATGGACGAGTGGTGATGCCGATGCCGTTGTCGCGGCGATGAGTGGCTTTCGGCAGGCGCATGCGACTGAGTTGCTCGAACTCTCGGAGGTGCCGAAATCTCAACAGGCCGATTACCGATCCTGGCTCAAGCGTTTCGCTAAGTGGCTTTATGGCACCGACCACATCACGATCTCCTACAGCATCGACTATGAGGGGACAGACATCCGGAAGCTGTCGCCCGGAACACGCGGCATTGTCCTGTTGCTGCTATACCTGTCGCTCGATGATGCGGATGACCGACCACTTATTATTGATCAGCCAGAGGAGAATCTCGATCCGAAGTCCATCTTCAACGAGTTAGTCTCACTGTTTATCGAAGCAAAGAAAACACGGCAGGTCATCATGGTGACGCACAACGCGAACCTGGTGGTGAACACCGATGCGGATCAGATCATCGTTGCCACGGCCGGAACGCACGCGCCGGGCGAGCTTCCGCCGATCACCTATATCAGCGGCGGCCTCGAGAATGCTGCCATGCGCGATCATGTGTGCGACATCCTGGAAGGCGGAGAGCGAGCGTTTAAGGAGCGCGCACGCCGATTGCGGGTCCATCTCGACCGGTAGCGTCTCGGCGGACATCGCATTCACCGATATGGAGCCGCAGACCTGTTGGGCCGCTTCTCGTCCGTTCCGACAGTCTAATTGGGCAGGAAGATCGATAACTTGCTGACAAGACGTTCGCGCTGCGCCCCTTCCGGTGACAGCCGCACAGCCTCCTTGAGGCTGTCGATCGCATTGGGATCGTCAAGCGCCATACGGATCCCGTGGCGCAGTTCGTGAAATTCGTGAAATCGGCTTTCACCTTTTGGATCAGCTAGGGCCGCGTCGATGAGGACGAGCGCTTTCCTCGGCTCACCCTGATCGAGCAACGCCCGCGCGAGCAGTCGGTCGACCCAGCAGCTGTGCGGAAGGCCCCGCAGGACCGGTTCGGCAATAGCGGGCCTGCCCATCGTGATCAGCAGCTCCGCCTTGCGCTGGGTGTGGAAGGCCTTGGGATTTCGCGCGGCCTCGAACAGCGACAGCGCGGTTTCGCGTGTATGAGCAGCATCCGCCCCCGCTTGGGTTAGTGAGAATTCGAGTAGGAGGTCGGCAAGGCTTGTGCGTACCTCGTCGTCCTCAATCTGGTCGGAGTCGGGCAGCGGGATCGTTGACAACACTCTCGCAAGCAGCTCGGGGGCTTCCGCCGACCAGAAACGGGCGACCGAAGCGAGCGTCTTGTAGGCCTGCACATAACCGGCCTTGGCGAGATTTATGATTGTGCGTTCGATAAAGTCGCTACGCGGCCACAGCACTGCTTTGCGGGTCGCTTCGATCTGCCAAGGCATGTCTTGGATCGTAGCGAGGAGCACAGATGGGGAGACGTGCTCGCCGCCCTCAGCGGCCTCGACAATGGACAGGCCAAGCGTAGTTGCCTCGGGATAAGCTCGTTCGACCTTGTACGATCGGATAAGCTGGACCCCGGTTGCCCAGAGTGGGTGATCGCTGGACATCACGGCCTCGAAAACGACACGCGCCTCCGCATGGCGCTGGAGCCATTGCAACGCCTTGCCGCGATGATGCCCAATCTCGGAGCGTTGGCGAGGCGTAAGTCCGACGAGCGTTTCGAGATGATCGAACAGCGCGAGGCCGGCCTCCGCATAGATTTGAGCCTCGTCTCCCGAAACGGCTTTTTTCTGCCGATAAAGCCATTCGAAACTCTCGATGAGGAGGCTGAAGTCGATCGACGAGATAGGCCTTTCAGACGCGACATGCGCTGCCGCCGATTTCACCGGGTCGTCGGGCAGGATCGATGCGGATGCGTCGGGCTGAGTCACATTCAACAGCGCCAGCAGGAAGGCGGGGCGGCGGTCGCCCGCATCGACGAGGGAGCGGAGCCGTTCGCGAAAGCTCATGCTGGCAGCCCACAGGCTCAAATCATTGGCGGCCGCAGCCGTCTCCAGATAGGCGGCGAGCATCGTCGTGAGCGCTGCCCGGCGATAGTCGGTCCACCAGGCAAGGCTCGAAAGGCTCGCGAAGATCACATCATGGAGGCGCACTGCGGAGGGGAGGTCCGCCGCCGTCAGCGCGCGGTCCCGTAGATTGCGAATGCCGGCGGGCTTTATCGCGTAGCGCAGGAAGCCGATATCGCATTCGGGCTGGCCGATCCACTCGAACACCGACAGTGCGTCGGTCAGCACCGTCCGATACCGCGCGAGAAGCCGGTCCGCGAGTGGCTGCGTGCTGTCGGATAATTGCCCGAC
The DNA here is from genome assembly GCF_039537815.1 of Sphingomonas cynarae. Taxonomy (NCBI): domain Bacteria; kingdom Pseudomonadati; phylum Pseudomonadota; class Alphaproteobacteria; order Sphingomonadales; family Sphingomonadaceae; genus Sphingomonas; species Sphingomonas cynarae. The sequence goes on from NZ_BAABBF010000007.1 coordinate 65,906, forward strand.
CGCGTCGCAGTCGAGCGCAATGTCAGTCCACGGCGCGCCCGCACGCACAGCTGCGTTCATCAGGGCGAGACTGAGCGGATGACCCCCGACGGTTATCCAGATCGTCGCGAAGACGTCGTCCGGACAAGCCGGCGCAGGCGCCGTGTCCAGAAGGGCGCGCGCTTCTCCCATCGCGAGGTCGGGAAGCAGATAGTCGTCCGCCTGCCGATCGCGCGTCGTGACGATGACGTGCGATCCCGCGCCGCACAGAGCCGCGAGCTCGCTCGGCACGATCGGGGTTGCCGGATCGTCGATTACGAGCAAGCATCGACCGGATCGGAGCATGCTCGCGATGTTCCGCTTGTCGCCACCCCGCACCAGCGGCGTGGCCAGCAATCCGGCAGCATTCTTGAATTCATCTCCGTCGAGCCAGATCGTGAGATCGTAGCCCGAGGGGCCCTCCCCGTATGCGGCGGCGGCTGCGGACTTTCCGCTCCCGCCAATCCCCGAGACCAGAAGGCAGGGCGACAGCGCGAGGCGGCGCGCGATTTCTGCATCGATATCGGCTCGGGGCCGATGCCCTTGAGACGGCCCTGGAAACAGCCGATCACGTGCCGCCTGATCCCGGATGTCGGCAAGATCGGGGAGGTAGATGGCGAGCGCTTCGAGCGCCGCGTCGTTGAAGAGCAGCTTGCGCACGATGACGCGGGCGATCTGGTCCGATCCAAGGATGCCGAGCTGCCGTCCGTTCATGTCGGGACGCTTGAGCATGTCCCGCTTGAAATTGTCGGCGATGATCGGCTTGCGCGGCTCGTTAGCGAGCAGCAGGATGCGCTTGACGCCTGGGCGGCGTTTCAGCGTTTTGTCAATATCGCCGAGCGCTTTTGGCATGCCCTTAGTGAAGTACCCTCCTTCGGCGGAGTATTGGGCGACGATCGTGCCGTCGTCGCTGGTACTGTCGAGCACGCGGCTAATCGGCAGATCGCCGCTATTGATCCCGCTATGGTCGAGGGGTGTTGTCAGCACGAAGTCAAGAAACGTCCCGCCAAACGCCTCGAACTCAGGTCCGATCGCCCCGATGGCGATGGTCAGGCGTTGGACTATCAGTCGTCGTGAATGCGGGTTCATGGGCCCCTTATGGCGCAAACCAGCCATTCTGGAAGAGCGGCCGTTGGCCGGGCTCGACCGGGAGCTGCGGTCGGAAGGCTCCCTTCGATCACCCCGGACTCGCGATGACAAGCGTCCTGGTCGGCATCGGCTATGACGGTTCTTTCAACGTCAGGTGACGATGCTGCTAGGTGTTTAGTCCGGGCATCTGGTGGATCGGATTGACGATGAACCGGTCTGGCTCTGACGTCCAGATCCTGGCGATGTATTCGTAGGGTGTGAGCCCGCTGAGCGTCTTGAGCCGGCGGGCGAAGTTGTAGGCGGCCATGAAGTCGGAGAGGTGCGTCCGCAGCTGGTCGTGGCTGTCGTAGTGAAAGCGTTTGACGGTCGCCTCCTTGATGGTGCGGTTCATCCGCTCGACCCCGGCCTCCGCCGGGGCAGGCTCTGCCCGTTGGTCCACGGGTGGTTCGGCTTGGTGAGCCGGTGCTCGATATTGTTTGCCTCGCAGATCATGTCGAAGCGCATCTGGCGCGACCAGGCGGTGTTCCGGTTACGCGGCTGCTCGGCGAACTGGATGCCATTGTCGGTGAGGATCGTGTGGATCCGGTAGGGTACGGCTTTCAGCAGGTGTTCGAGGAACTCCCACGCTGTCCGTCGATCAGCCTTGTCGACGAGTTGGGTGACCGCGAATTTGCTGGCGCGGTCGATGCCGACGAACAGGTAAAGTTTGCCTTCGGCAGTCTGCACCTCGGGGATATCCATATGGAAGAAGCCAATGGGATAGCGCTTGAAGAGCTTACGCTTTGGCTTGTCACCTTCGATGTCCGGCAGGCGGGAGATACCATGCCGCTGTAGGCATCGGTGCAGCGCTGAGCGCGTCAGGTGCGGGATCGATGGCTGCAGAGCGTAAAGGCAGTCATCGAGCGGCAGTAACGTGTGGCGCCGGAACGCCACAACCATTGCCTCCTCGGCTTCAGTCAGGGTCGTCGAATGAGGGGCCTTCAGCCCGGTCTTCAGATCCTCGACGGTTATCCTCTTGCGCCACTTCGCCACGGTCTTGGGGTTCATCCCCAGCTCCCGGCTCAGCGTCGAGAGCGAAGCTTGCGATCGCTGTATTGCTGCTCGGACGGCGTACGTGGTCCCTTCGACAGGCTCAGGACAGGCGTGGCGCACCCATGACGAACCTGTCCCATGCGGCTTCCTTCCATTCCAACGAATGGATCGCACCATCAAACCGTGGGATCAAACACCTAACGGCAGGGGCGACTGATTGACTGCTACCATTGAAATGCTAGGCTTTTCAAAGTTCGAGAGGGGATTGAGTTCCTGCACGTTCGAGAGGTGGGGTATGAACGAGAGGTCGCGCATCGAAAAGACAAGTGCAGAAGACAAGTCAATCGGGTTCGACTACCAGTATTATTATTTCCTGAATGAGCTTTTGAACCTGAAGAGTGGCCAAACTGCAGGGTACGAAGTTCTGGATGATGTTCATATCGAGCTCGCGGACGGCAAAACGTTGCTCGTCCAATTGAAACACACCGTCCAGACAAACTCGCAAGGCGACCCTATAAACCTCACCAAGCTCGACGCCGACCTCTGGAAGTCGATATCAAACTGGTGCAAAGTGATTGCCGACCCAGCAGACGGGCGTGCAACTGTAGTCGATCAACTGGCATTTTTGGGCAATACCTCTTTTTTGCTAGTATCTAATAAGTCTAGCAATGCCGGGAACTCGGTATTGTCTTCGATTGACGAGGTTTCAAACGGCACCAAATCGCACGCGGATTTCATATCAGATATCGACGCGCTCAAGGCCGAAACCAAAAACGAGACCATTCAAGGATATATCGACGATCTCTTAGGCCTTGACCTTGGTGTGTCAGCGGCATTCCTTCGGAATTTATCGTTCGGACTGGACCTCGATGAGATCATTGCCCGGTGCAAAGCCTCGATTTTGGAAAAACAAATCCACCCCACTAGGGTTGATGACGTTTTTCACGCCGTGGATTCCAAGCTCCGAGCGAAATCCTTTGCGACGGTGAAAGCAGGAGGAAAAATCAGCTTTAACTTTGAGCAATTCAACGTCGAATACCGGCGAGATTTTGATAAGGCGAGGAGTGCGGGGTTCGTGATAAGAAATCTTATCCCAGCCCTGCCTGCAAATCTTTCGGACCAGACCTTCATCAAGCAGCTCGTGGATATCGACGATATTGCGGCGGATGACGTCGAAATCTTGATGAAATTTACCACCATGCGGTTGAATTTCCGAGATAATATCGAACAATGGATTCAGGATGGCGACATAACGCAGACCGATATCTATGACCTTGAGCAAGAGGCCGACGCTCATTGGGATAACACGTTCTCCGCGCAGTATCCCGGGCGTCGACCACCACCGGACGAGGCGACAGCCGCGACAGCCGCGCGAGGTATCGTTCAGGACCTCCGTAAAGTTAAAATTCCCCTCGCCTCGCAGGAACTGCCCATCAGAATGAGCAACGGAGGTTTCTACGAATTATCTGATCGGCCCGTAATGGGCTGGCTGCACAACTGGAAAGATCGTTACCATTGAACCTGAGCAGCTTCTATAACAATCTGGGCATCGATGCTTTTGCGATCTCAACCGTCTTGGAGAAGGCAGAATTTCTGACGTTTCCTCGATTAATGTTGATCCTGCCGATTGTCGCACATCGAGCTATGGTAAGGCATCTCGCCAACGGTAAATTCCGTATCATTAGTTTTGAACAGTACTTCATCGAGCAAACTAGATACTTCTACAACTTTGCCGATCGTTATCACGCTTGTCTGGCGCCGACCATCAATGCGCTTCAGCTGTTAAACGAGATTGGCTCCCTTGATTTTCGCACAGACGGCGCTGCCATTGCCGCGCCAATGCCGATCACTGCGGCCATGGGTAGCCGGGCCGAACGGATTCATCGCGCCTCGTCTAATATTGCCACCCTCATTGCGGGCAGCGCAGACGTTTTCTACCTCAATGCGAGGATCGAACTGTGAAATTCCATATCGAAAGCCTTCATCTCTGGCTGGCCAGTGGCGTAACACGGACTCTGTCGTTCCTTCCAAACAAAGTGAACGTGATCACCGGCGCCAGCCACACGGGTAAGACCGCAATCCTTGATATATTTGATTACTGCTTCTTCGCCAGTCGGCACCGTATTTCAGAAAGCATCATCAACGAAAGCACCCTCTGGTATGGGTTGAAAATTCATGTGAACGACAAGGTCTATACGCTGGCAAGAAGGGCACCTAGCGGCGGAGCTATCTCCAGTGACTATTATTTCTCGTCCACCGGCAAGATCCCCGATGAAGCCCCGGAGGCAAACATCCGGGAGCCGGCCCTAAAGGTGCTGCTCGGTGCCGATTTCGGTATTGATCAGGATGTCAAAATCCCATTCGGCGGGCAAGTTTTGCGGACGGGATCGCGTATATCGCTTCGCTATTTCCTGCTGTTCAACACAATTTCGCAGGACATCATCACCCACAGCGAGCAGTTTTTCGACAAACAGGATCAGCCCCGCTCCCGGGAAGCGTTGCCGCGCATATTCGACATCGCTGTAGGGATCGACTCTGTCGAAAATATCCTTAAGCGCGATAAGCGCGCGCAGCTTGAAAAGCGCTTGACGCGCCTGCAGAAACAATCGGCAAAAACAGATGAAAATCGCGAGGCGTTCTACAGCGAACTTGCGGAGACGACCGCCCGCGCAATGTCCTACGACCTCATCGCCGACGATTCCGATGCCGAGCAAGCGGTGGCAACTTTGCAGCGGATGGTAGCGGAAAGGGAGGCGGGTCCGGGTTTGTTTGTCTCGAGGCGATACGAGGATATCTCTGTTGAACTCTATCGCGTTTCAAGAAAGATCAAGGGTCTTCGCAAGTTTTTGGGCGAATATACCACGCACAAGAACGTGCTGTCAGAGACTGCCGACAGTCTGAAGCCGATCGCCTATCTCAAAGGCAATCACGCGGATACCGTTCGAACTTCCGTTTTCTCCGAAATTCTCGAACGCCTGGAAGAGGGCTTGCACGAGATCAAGGTAGAGATATCTAAGAAAAACCCTCTCGAGGGCAATGTCGGTGAACTAATCAAAGAACTGGAAGGTCAACGCGAGCAGCTGCAGAGAGAACTCCAGGCGCTGCCGTCGGATAGCGCAGTCTTCGAAAATGAAAAAGAGCGATATATCTTCATTGGTGAGACGAAGGCCAAGCTTGAGATGTTCGTGGGAACGGATCAGAAAAGTCCGCTTAATCTCGAAGCTGATATTGCAAGTCTAGAAAGGCAAATCGGCGAACTCACTGTCCCGTCATCAGACGATCGTAGGAAGCATTTCACCAACGTCCTTGAGGAGACAATTCAAGAGTATATCGGGTTATCCAACGTAGCCCTGGGTAATTATGGGAAATATCGCTCTTCATTTGATTATAAAGAAAAGAAACTTCACTTAAGAAAGCCAAAGACTGCGTTTATCGAAAACGTTGGTAGCAGCTCAAACCACATGTTCCTTCACCTGTTTCTTTTCCTCGGATTGCACGAGGTCATTATGGCCAACGAAGGCCAACATGTGGCGCCATTTCTAATCATCGACCAGTTTTCTAGGCCCTACTGGGGAGATGACGAGAACGGCGGCGCGAAGAGTGAGCAATCTGATGAACAGGATCGGGACGTTAAAGAAAGCGACGTTGCCAAGGTCCATACTGCCCTCAAACTCCTCGACCATTTCATTTCTCAAGCGAACAGCTTGGACAGGGAATTTCAAATCATCCTGTTCGAACACATCAACCCAAAATACTGGGAAGGTCTTGAGAATTTCCATCTCGTAGAGATATTCCGGGACGGCAATGCGCTAATTCAAGGCGCGCAAGCTAGCAGCTAAAGTAGGGCTGTCCACTATCCGGTCTATGCGGCTGTGAAGCTGCCGTTCGGGGTCGTTCGCAGGCCCTGACAGTGCAGCGAGAACTTCCGGCGATCGACGATTGACCGGTCTGGACGTAGCCGGCCATTTCCATTGGTATCGGCGATCGGCAGGAATGTCTCACATCTCGGCAATTCCACCATCGCCGGTCGAGGCGTCGGGCGAACATGAATGGATGTCTGAATTTGGGGAGCACGAAACGAGCGCTGAATGTCGTGTTGTGGGTCAAACGCCGGCCAATCGCCAAGCCGAGATCCTCTGTTTAAAGTCAAGCCGCGATCACGGCAGAAGGGCATCATCGTCATAACCGAGCATTTGGCATCCGACGCTTATGGCCTCCTCATCCTGGCACCTGAGATCGCGCTTGGCAGTGGCTGGCTGGGAGGCGACAGGGTCGTCGGTAGGGCAGCCATCCGTGATTTGCTGATCAAAGCCGCTCGTTTCACGAACGATGAACGGCAAAGACTAACTATCCATTTGCCCAGCAGGGCGATCACGCTCCGGTTGGATGAGATCGAACGATACTTTGAAGCGTAACACCGCTCCGCGGCGGCTCCGGGCGCTTGCTAAGCGAAAGCAACAAGCGGCCGAAGCTTGGAAGTAGGAAAGGGACCGCGACTGTCTGGATTGAGCTCGCCGGCAACGTGACTAGCGAGCTCGACCCAAAGTCGGTCATGTGGGAAAGTGGATGCCGCAAAGCTTGTTGCCATCGGGATCGCGGAAATAGGCTAGTTGAATCGGGCCCATTGAGGGGCTCATTCGCGGTCCCGGTGGCGCTTCAACGGACGTGCCGCCGTTTGCGATGGCTACGTCGTGGAACTCCTTCACTTGCTCGGGCGAATTGCACGAAAATGCAACGGTGCTGCCGTTCGCCACGGTCGCGGGCTCATCGTTGATAGGCTCGGTGACGACGAAATTGGTGCCGTTCTCGTTGCGGTAGAACAGGCGCGTATGGCCGCTGCCTGCGATATTGAGCGTGGCCTCGCTCACGCCGAGGACGCCCAGCACTTCGTCGTAGAAGCGCTTGGAACGCTCGATATCGTTTGAACCTACCATCGTATGAAACAGCATGGTCTCTCTCCTGACAGATGGCTGCCTGATGCAAGGCGCCTGTAGGTGTCCCATAGCCGAGACAGACGCGCAGTCACGCCTCGTTCGTCATCGACATCGCCGGAGGCTGGCAAAGGCACGTGGTCTTGCGGGCGCAGCAATAGCGACGATGCTTCGACGTTGCCTGGAGACAAATGACGCATGACGGTGCAGGGCATCTTGGCGCGGACATCCTGCTTCGCGTCGATCCAGGGATGCGACACGATGACCATGAAAGCTTTGGCGCTGCTCGGCAGTGCAATCATCGCCCTGGGCGGTTGCAGTGGCCCGAAGTCGACCGAGGCAAATGGGACAGCGGCGGCGGGTCCGGCAACGACCGCGACCCGCGTCCGCGGCGTCGTGCAATCCGTTGGTGCAAATGCGCTTGCGGTGCAGACCTATGATGGTCGTGCTGTGTCCGTGGCGCTCGACACCAAGACCGGCTTCGCGTGGGTGGTTGGTGCCAGTCTGGCCACGCTTAAGGACGGCGATTTCATCGGCACGGCAACGACAGGGACCGGAGACGCAGTGCGCGCAGTCGAACTGGTCATTTTCCCGGAATCGATGCGCGGGACAGGCGAGGGTCATTATGACTGGGACGTTCCCGGCGTTGTCGCCGCGGCTGGTGGCGACACGAGCGGATCAAGCGCCATGACCAATGGCACGGTTGAGCAGCAAAGCGCGATGACCAACGGCACCGTCGAGCAACAGAGTGCCATGACCAACGGCACGGTGACAGAGGGTGCGGGCAAGCCCGGCGAGACGACGCTGACCGTCTCCTACAAGGGCGGAAAGACCAAAGTTCTCGTGCCGGCCGGCACGCCGGTGGTCCGCTTCGAGCCGACGCAGCGGTCAGTGCTAGCGAAAGGTCAGAAGGTTTTCGTCGTCACTGACGCGAGCGCGCCCGGAGCCAAGTTCGTCGCGATCGGCAAGGACGGGATCACGCCGCCCATGTAATCATTCGTTTGGCGCGAGGTCACGGCGTCAGGGTGAAGGTTACTGTGCGGGGCAGCTTGGCGGCACGTAGTTCGTCCGCCAGGTCCTGCCACCGAATGCCGCTCCTCCCGCCGACGTCGAAGGTGCCGGGTTGACCATCGGCGATAGCTAAAGCTGCATCACCGAACATTGCCCTGAGTGCAGCCGTCATATTGAGGATGCGTCGGTGGCGACCTTCCGAGCCCGCTTCGACCGAAGCTGCAGTATCTGAGGAGAGGTCGGGCTCAGGGTTCATGCTCGAGATACGGCGGGTGCAGCGGTTTCGATGCAAAGTCTGCGGGGTTCGCTGGTCATGCCGTGGACCATGGCGATGTACCGTCCGCGTCGGCGCCACGGAGTGGAGACAAGAGCGATCCACAAGGTCGAACATGCGTCCACCCACGTTGATGATCGATCGCATCATTGCAGAGACGGAAAGAGGAAGTTGCACAGCATGACCACGACCCTTCGCGCTCGCCTCACGGTCCTGGCTAGCCTCTTCGCCGCTGGCTGCTCGCCGCTAGGCGTGTTCGACACGCTGGTGCCTAAAGATCGAGGTGCGGGAAAGGTCGCAACCGCCGTCGCATATGGTAACGATCCACGTCAGAGGCTGGACGTTTATGCACCGCGGCCGCAATCGATCGGCCGGCGACCGGTGGTGGTGTTCTTCTATGGCGGAAGCTGGAACAGCGGATCGCGCTCAGGGTATGCCTTCGTCGGCAGAGCGTTGGCGGCAAAGGGGTTCGTTGTCGTTATCCCCGACTATCGGCTCGTGCCTACGGTTCGCTATCCATCCTTCGTTGAGGATGGCGCAGCAGCTGTGCGCTGGACCGAGGCACATGCTGCGGAGTTCGGCGGGGACCCGGCTCGGCTCGTGCTGATGGGTCATTCGGCGGGCGCCTATATCGCCGCGATGCTAGCGGTAGACGATCGTTGGCTACAGGACGATCGGCGGGCGGTCAGAGGCTTCATAGGAATGGCTGGCCCCTATGACTTTGCTCCTTTCGATGTCGACGCCAGCCGTGCCGCATTCGGTGGGTGGCCCCGGCCCAAGGACACGCAGCCCATCACGTGGGCCGGGACCGGAGATCCACCAGCGCTGCTGCTCGTTGGAGCGGGCGACACTATTGTCCGCCCGCGTAACAGTAAAGCGCTCGGCGCGAGATTGCGTGCGGCTGGCGTTTCGGTGGACCTCCGGTCCTATCCAAAAATGGGCCATGTCGGCCTGCTCCTGGCGCTAGCGCGTCCATTTAGGAGCAGGGCACCGGTACTCGAGGATGTCACCAGCTTCGTACGCAAGGTAAAATGATCGTACGTCTTGGACGCTGCTCGATACAGGTGAAATGCTCAGTCGATAGGCAGTCTCAAACTCGACGTCTCTTAGTCAGGCGTGAACCTTGGTTCCACTCTCCTGTTGCGCTTTTGCGACGACATGAACGAATGTCTGAAGTCAGATAGTCGAAGGGTTGCCGGGAACGTCTGATTGTGGGTCTCAGCGGTGAAAAGCTGTCCGCAGGCCGGTCTTGCCGTATCGCTCGCTGGCGGTCCTCTCGGCGGAAATACGCTCAAGGATTTCATGCTTAAGCCAAATTCGAAGCCAGTCACATACTGGGCAGCGAGAGCAGGGCGGCACCCCCGGAGAAATCAACCGGGGGCACTTTACCGTCACAGCTTAGGGTGCAGATATCGCACAGGACTGACGCTCTCCAGAAGCGAGGCCACGTGCAGGATCGTGGACTCGGCAAGCCAGCTACCAACGACCTGCACATTGATAGGCAGGCCCTCCCTGCTCGTGCCAAACCGCATGGATATCCCGGGTAGTCCGGTGACGTTGAGCGGCACGGTTGCGCCTTGGAGGTACGTAGCGTCGACGGTGTGCCCGTCGATGACGAACTTCTCGACACCATGCTTATGCGCCGGGATCGGCAGCACATGGGTGATGAGGGCGTCGAAGCCGCGGAAGTATTCCGCATAGCCGTCACGGATGCGCTCGGCAGCCTGCTCGGCGTCGATGAAATCAGCCATCGAGGTGTCGGGCAGGGACAGCATCGTCTTGGCCATCTTGTACGTTTGCTCTTCGTGACCTGCGATCGCCTCGCGGAAGGCTGGTTTCATCTCCATCACGTGCAGCCGGTTGAAGACGTCCAGCGCGAAATCGCGCTCCAGTGCCGGGATGCCGACCTGCTCGACATGGATGCCGAGATCCTTCAGCGCCTCCGCTGCGGCCTTTACCGTGGCAGCTACTTCGGCATCGACTGGACCAAAACCCGGGCCGACCATCCAGCCAACGCGCAGTGGGCGATCAGGCTGGCGCCCGATGCCGGCGTCGAACTGCACGGTGCTGGTCGCGAAGCCGTCATAGCCATCGGGACCTGCAAGCTGTGCGAAGGCGAGCGCGATGTCACGTACCGACCGCGCCATCGGGCCGACATGCCAGAAGCGACGGGGGGCACGCGGCCAGATGCCGGTCATCGGCACCCGGCCATGCGTCGCCTTCATCGAGGTAATGCCGGTCTGTGCAGCTGGACCGCGAACAGAGATCGCGAGATCGGTACCGAGCCCGATCGGCGACATACCTGCTGCGATCGCAGCAGACTCTCCGCCGCTCGATCCGCCCGGTGTGCGGGTCACATCCCACGGATTGTTCGATCGGCCGGAGAGCAGGTTGTCGCTCTCGATCCAGTAGGAGAACTCGGGCAGGTTGGTCTTGCCGAGCAGGATCCCGCCGGTGGCCTTCATGCGTGCAACGCTGGTCGCGTCGACACCGGGGAGCCGGCCTTTGAAGATTGGCGAACCACGCTGCGTCAACACGCCCGCCGTATCGATCGAGTCCTTCACGGTGAACGGCACGCCGTGCAGCGGACCAATGTCATCACCAGCCAGCACCGCCTTCTCCGCTGCCGTCGCTGCCGCAATGGCGCCACCGGCAATTGTCACGATCGCATTGATCGCCGGGTTCGTGGCCTCGATCCGGTCGAGGTGCTTTTGCACCACTTCCACGGGAGACACCGCCTTTGTGCGGATCAGCTCGGCAAGTCTGGTTGCGTCGAAAAAGATGATGTCGTCGCTCATAGATTATCCTGTCTAACGTTCGTTAGGCTATGACCTCTAGGTCTTCACAACAGGCCCGTCAACGGCTAACTAACGGTCGTTAGATTAAGCATGGAGTAGAGACGATGGCGGCGACGAGCGTGAAGGAGGTGATCCTCACGGAGGCCCGGCGGATCGCGCAGGCACATGGCTACAGCGGCATGAATTTTCGCGAGCTGGCCGACCGCGTCGGCATCAAGCCGGCGAGCATCTACCATCATTTCGCCAGCAAGGCCGACTTGGGGGCTGCTGTCGCCAAGCGATATTGGGAGGATGCCGTAGCCAATCTTGAAGCGATCCACGCTGAGGAGGAAGACCCCAGGGCAGCGTTGCAGCGGTATCCAGAGGTGTTTCGTCGGTCGCTCGAGAGCGAGAACCGGCTGTGCCTCGGCAGCTTCATGTCGGCGGAGCATGACGATCTGCCAAAGGTCGTCATGAACGAGGTCCACGCCTTCGCCGACGTTAACGTCGCCTGGCTCAGCCGTATGCTCGTGTCCGCCAAGATCGTGAGCTCGACTGTAGCGGCAGAAGCGCGGGCACGTGCCATTTTTGCGTCGATTACTGGCGCGCAGCTAATGGCCAGAAGCCGATCCGACATCGGTTTGTTCGATAGCCTTGTCGACGCCTACCGAGAGGCAGGTCTTCTGCCCGCGTGACGTCTTGCCCTGCTGGCGTGATGGAATGCTGAACAGCACCGGGCGCAACGCAGGTCGTCGGAGGGCATGGCTCCCCGCCGACCTGCTCTCGGCAGCTCCTTAGCTCAGGCGCGAGCGTCGAGTTCTGGAACACCACTCTCGCCATCCGCATAAGCGGCCAGGAAGGTCGGCCGGGTTTGCCAGCGTCGCCAGAAGGCGTCGATATGCTCGAAGCGCTCATCCAGCGGGGTGGCGTTGACCGGGAACTTGGAGAAGGCGATCGCCGTCGCCAGCGTGATGTCCGAGAAAGTCGGCTGATCCCCGCCGATCAGCCATGCGCGCCCGTCCGCGAGATGCCGGTCGACCAGCGCAGCATGCGCCAGCGCCACCTTGCGCGAATGCTCGCCCCATGCGGGGTTGTGCGTCAGCTCCAGCTTGGGACCGAGGCCTTGGTGAAGCACGTGGAATGCAGTGACGATCGGATAGAGGATATGGACCCAGACCCGGTTGTCCCACATCTGGTCGAGGCCACGCTCGTGCGCCGTATCACCCATGATCTTGCGACCCTCGAAGCTGTCGTCGAGGTAGCGTGCGATGGCGGAGGTTTCGCTCAGGAACGAGCCGTCGGCCAGCGCCAGCGTCGGCGTCTCGCCCCAAGGGTTCATCTTCAGATGCTGCCACCCACGCTGCTCGCCAACGGGCGACATGTCGTACACCGTCTCGGCGAACCGGTCGGCGATGCCCTTCTCATGCATGAAGATGCGCAGCCGCTGTGGATTGGGGAAGGCTGAGGGGGAGGTGAAGAGCGTCAGCTTGTCAGTCATCAGGTGTCTCGCTTTCGTCGTATCTATCACCTGCCTGCCAGATGACAGGTATCTATTTGCGTGCAAGAACTTGCGCTGTCAACCCCTGCCTGTCATATGACAGGTGGAGGCTTGATAATGGCAACAACCAAGGAAAATGCGAGAGAAGCGATCCTGCTGGCTGCGCGCGAGGCGGCGATGGCTCGCGGCTACGGCGGCATCAATTTTCGCGATCTGGCGGCGACGGTTGGCATCAAGGCGGCCAGCATCAACTATTACTTCGCCAACAAGGCGCTGCTCGGCGAGGCGGTGGCACGTCGTTATTGGGAGGACATCGCCCGCGATCTCGAGGAGATCTCAGAGAAGGCCAAGTCGCCTGCGGAAGCGTTGCGGCAATATCCTGGCATATTTCGGGCATCTCTGGAGCGTGGCAACCGAATGTGCCTGAGCAGCTTCATGGCGGCAGAGCATGATGGGCTTCCCGCGCCGGTCCTAAAGGAGGTCCAGGCCTTCGCCGACGTCAATGTCGCATGGCTGAGCCGTCAGCTCGTCGCGGCAGGACTCGGTGATCCCGACAGCGTGGATGGTAGAGCGCGCGCGATCTACGGTGCGGTCGCTGGTGCCCAGATCCTGGCACGAAGCAGGTCTGACGTGGCTGTCTTCGATGCCCTGATCGAAAGTTACTGTAAGGCAGGGCCGCTTCTGACTTAGAGGATTTTGGAAGCTCGACCGGTCGAGGGACAGGTGTGCGGCGTTAATTGGAAGTTCCGGACTGCGTGGCGATCTTCCGCCTCTGGAAGAGGGAGCCGCGAATAGTTAGGAATACCTCTAGGCAACCTGAACATGTGTCCGCTGTTGGTTTTTGGTAGATGAGCTCCCCGTCGCCGAATTTGAGTCTTTGCGCGAGAAGCGGAATAGCTAGCCCAAGACCTTCTTTCCGCCCGTGTGAGTGCGAGCGTCCCATCCGGCCATCGCGACCGACGTCATGGCTTCCAGCTCCGATCGGCTGGCACCATCGCGTGCGAGGATCGACATGCCAGCCTGCACCGCCTGCACGAACCGGGCAAGGGCATGCGTGTCGGCCCCTTCGGGAATTTCGCCGCTCTTCACGGCGTGCTCAAGACGCGTTTGCAGCCGCTCGAGTGTGAGCGCGCGTGCGGCTTTGACGATCTCGCCAAGACTGGCATGGCCCTCACTGCCAACTGACGAGAGTGTCACCATGCAGCCGCGGGGCATGTCGGCAATACAGCCAGTCAGCGCCGCAGATGAATCCATCAGGAGGGACTGGACGGCGTCTCGTGCGGTATCTGCAGCCTGGAAAGCGGCCCAGACGTGATGCTCATTGGTTTCGGCATAATGCCGCAACGCCTCAGCGTAGAGGGCCTCCTTCGAGCCGAACGCGGCGTAGAGGCTCGGCGACCCGATCCCCATCGCCTTTGTGAGGTCCGTCAGCGATGTCGCTTCATACCCCTTGCTCCAGAACAGCCGGGTGGCCTGTTCCAAAGCCGTGTCACGGTCGAATGCACGGGGCCGGCCACGTACCCCTGTGCCAGACCTTGTCGCCTCACCATGTCGATCTGATTTCTGCATCAATCGACATATAATTCATTGACGTCGGAAGACAACGATCCTAGCTAATCTGTATTGAACGATACAGAAAGATATGATGATGACCGATCTGACTGGCAAACGTGCACTTGTGACCGGTGGATCACGTGGCATCGGCGCCGCCATCGCTTTCGCCCTAGCGGGCAAGGGAGCCGATGTTGCCGTTACCTTCGAGCGTTCCACGAACCGGGCGGCAGAGGTCGTGCGAGGTATCGAGGCGGAAGGACGACGTGGCGTCGCCATCCAGGCCGATAGCGCTGATCCCGCCGCCATCAAACGATCGGTCGATGAGGCTGTGGCGGCGCTGGGGGGATTGGACATCCTCGTCAACAATGCCGCGATCGCGCTTTACGGCACGATAGAGGACTTCAAGATCGAAGACATCGATGCTCTGCTCGCAGTGAACGTGCGCGCTCCCGTGCTTGCGGCTCAGGCTGCGATCCCACACCTGGCTTCGGGCAGCCGCATCATCACGGTCGGGTCCGCAGGAGCGGATCGGATCGTCGGCGCGACGGGCACAGTGTATTTCATGACCAAGTCGGCATTGCAGTCGTTCACCCGCGGCTTGGCGCAGGAGCTTGGCCCTCGCGATATCACCGCAAATCTGGTGCAGCCGGGTTCGACAGACACGGATATGAACCCCGCGGCAGGGGAATATGCCGACTTCCAGCGTAGCCTTAGTCCGCTGGGCCGCTACGGTACCTCGGAAGACGTGGCGGCAGCCGTGGTGTTTCTGGCTAGCCCGGCGGCCCGCCATGTGACCGGGGCCATCCTGAACGTTGATGGCGGACAGACTGCCTGAAGCTAATGAAGGCGGCATGGGTGCTATCGGGAGCACTCATGCCGTACTCAAGGGTGATAAGAACGAGCGTCTGCTATGTGGAAGCCCGTGATATGAGCTGAATGTCGATAATTGGGTCAGACTTGAAAATCGGCCAACAGCATATATCTCCGTCGGCTTGCAGCGTTGTTTTTGACCTCAAATCTCAGACAGATGACCGATTAGCATCCATCCGTCTGCCTCGTAAACATCATGGATATTAGGGCCATAGAAGCGGTTGGCCCCCGCCGTGTCGATGAAGATACTGGTCAGCCTCAGTCGCCGTTGGATCCAGGTCTGTCGCAGCGTCACCGTTTGAATACGCGAGACTGGAATGACCCAGGTGTGACGAGTGAGAACGCCGCGTTGTACCTGCAATAGCCCAGGTGTGAAGCCGTAGCGGTGATGGCGGCGCTCAAGCAGGGACAGCCCGCACAACGGTCCGAGCAGCGCCAACGCAAGCAGCGTGGGGGGATAGAACCACGAAGCGCCGAGGATGAGCAGTGTGGGTATCGCCGTGCGTCTCAGGAGCGCGCGCCACACATGGCCGCGGGCAACGGCACATAAGGCGTCTGGCCTTCTTCTTGGCAGTCGCAGTTCGATGAGGAGGCGGTCGACTTCGGCTGTATGGGCCAGTGGGGCCAAATCCTGAAGTCCTTCGGCGCCTTCGCCGCCGAGCAGTTGCGTTCGCAGGCGCGACCAGCCGAAATGGCGGCGTAGCAGCCCGTCATCAATGACGGCGAGTTGTACGCGAGGAAGAGAGATGATCGTCTCGCTGCGCGTGAATAGTCCGCGCATGCGCCGTAAGCGTCCTTCTTCGTTTATGAGTTTGAAGGCGTGGTCGCGCAGCATTGTACGTCCGATTCCTGCCGTAAGGCCGATCGTCAGCACGACCATAGTGCCAGCGGCAAGAGCGCCTACCCAGGCAAGCACCGGCAACGACCGAACGGTGTCGGTGCTCGCCGCAACCGTTTTCAAGAGCGCGCTGCGATCCACGTTCAGCAGTCCGGCGAGATACTGAAGAGCGCCGAGCCCTATCGCGATCCAGACCAGCGAGAAGTTGAAAAATCCCCAGAGCAGCACACGTCTTGTGCTCATCGCAAAGAGCGGTGTTTCGGCGACAGGAACAGTTGCAGCCTTTTCGGCACCGTCACTTGGATTTTCGAGCGTAACAGTGCGTCGGCGCTGCAGAGCAGCGCGGAGCCTTTCAGCCTCCGCGCACGATACGCTGTCCAGCGAACCCTCGTCGATACCGGAGCCTCCGGTTTCTAATGTTACCTTGGCGAGCGCGAACACGCGTTGCAGCGGGCCACGCTCGATGCCGATGTCGGCAAGGCGCTCATAAGGTATGGTGCGACGATTGCGGCTAAACACACCGCTCTCGATGACGATCGCGTCGGCGGCAAGCGCGTACGTAAAACGGTACCATGTCAAAAGGCGGACCAGGGCCACGGCGAGGGCGGCGGTAATGCCGCCAGTCACCACCATCCACCAATCAGCACGTGCCACTACCGCGAGCAGGGCTGGGATACCGAGCAGCGTCGACGGTGCCTTGCGGATGACGGAGATGATCATCGAGGCGGGGTGCAGCCGACGCGGCGCTTCACCGAGACGTGACGGAGTATCGGCCTTGCTCACCAGGCCTCCGGGCGGATGCGAACACGGATCGAGTCACGCAGTTCTTCAGCTTTGACGCGTGACAGTCCGGGCAGAACGACGACGGCATGCGACGTGCCCGCGGTATGCAGGATCAGGCGGGCGACGCCAAAGGCACGTTCGACCGGGCCTTGCGAGACGTCGATATGTTGAACTCGCGAGAGGGGAACCACGGTATGGACCTGCGTCCAGGTTCCGTGCGCTACGTGAAGTTCATCAGGTGCTAGCGCCCAGCCCCAAGCGCGCCAGCGCCGCCGAGGTGTGATCACCGCCAACCACAGCGCCAATAGAGCCCCGATGGCAAAGCCCGGCCAGCTCGGCCATCCCAACTGATCGTTCGCGACTGCACCGAGCGTTGAAATACCGCCACCCACGATTAACGAGGGAACAAGTGCTCCGACGTGCATCACGGCTCGCTGCCCAGGTTCCAGGCGGCTCAGAGCGACAGGTACTGGTTTCATTTCTACCTTATGGAAGCAGCCTTCAGGCGGACTCAAGCCGTGCTTTCGTTCCACGTCAATATAGTTGATGGGGGGATATCGAAGTCGAGGTCATCATCATCGTCCTGACTGCAAGCCACCGGAGGCATTCCGAGCGAGTCGTCCCTGTAGTTGCGGTGACAACTTCAGCCCTCGACTGCACCCAAAAAATTCCCCTCCAGAAATATGAATGACTGGCAGAAGCTGGACAGCGAAGAAAGTACTGCGAATGTCTGGTTGTGGGTCGCCACGCCGTGCCGAATGACGGCAGGTAAAGCGCAGGCGGCGGACGCGCAGGTGACGTGCCATGGTGCCTCGAGCCGGATTAGCGCGTTAGGCAATGATGATGAAGATCGTGTTTGACTCCCGCCAGCTTGCGCACGCCCCAGCCCGCGAAATGCACAACGGCGACTGGACCGCCTTTCAGGAAACGCCCGCGCGTGCCGAGGCAATCTTAGCGGCGATCGGTCCGGCCGAACCCGCGCGGGACTTCGGCATGGACCCGTTGCTAGCGGTGCACGATGCCGCCTATCTCGATTTCCTGAAGATCGCACATGCCGACTGGCGGGCCGCCGGGCGCATGGGCGATGCGATCGGCTATGCCTGGCCTATCGTCGGGCGCCGTCCGGTCAACCTGACCCGGATCGACGCGCGGCTCGGCCGTTACGGCTACGACGCGGTGACGCCAATCGCCGCCGGCACCTGGGATGCGGCCTATTGGTCGGCGCAGTCTGCGCTGACCGCGCTCGATGCGGTCGCCGAGGGCGCTTCCGGCGCCTTCGCCTTGTGCCGTCCGCCAGGCCATCACGCCGGCCGGGATTACTGCGGAGGCTATTGCTTCCTCAACAGCGCCGCCATCGTCGCAGCCGAGGCGCACCGGCGGGGACTGGGTCCGGTCGCGATCCTCGACGTCGACTATCATCACGGCAACGGCACGCAGGACATCTTCCGGTGCGATTCATCCATTCTGTTCGTCTCAATCCACGCCGATCCGGTCACTGATTATCCCTTCTACTGGGGGCATGCCGACGAGGACGGGGAAGGGGCGGGGCGTGATGCCACACTCAATCTGCCGCTGCCGCGGGGAACAAGTTGGGCGGCCTATCGCCCCGCACTCAACCGTGCCCTGGCGGCGATCGCAGACTTCGGCACGCGGTTTCTGGTCCTGTCCTTCGGCGCGGATACCTATGCCGGCGACCCAATCTCGCACTTCGCCCTGGAGCGCGACGACTTCGCGGCACTGGGCAGGCATATCGCGGCAGCGGGCCTGCCGACCGTCACCGTCATGGAAGGCGGATACGCTGCAGCCGAACTCGGGGACAATGTCGCCGCATTCCTAGCCGGCCTATCATCAAACGGCTGATGCGGGTCGTGTCGGTGGAGTAGAGTAAAGATTACGGAGAAGCCTGATGAACGAGATCGTTGAATACGCACCACCCAAGGTCTGGACTTGGGACAAGTCAAGTGGGGGCCGCTTTTCCAGCATAAACCGCCCGATCGCCGGTGCCACGCACGACAAGGAGCTACCGGTCGGCAAGCACCCGCTACAGCTCTATTCGCTCGCGACCCCCAACGGCGTGAAGGTGACCGTGATGCTCGAAGAGTTGCTCGCCGCCGGCCATATGGGCGCCGAATATGATGCCTGGCTGATCAGGATCATGGAGGGAGACCAGTTCGGCAGTGGCTTTGTCGATGCCAATCCCAACTCAAAGATTCCCGCCTTGGTCGATCGCAGCGGCGCGGAACCCGTGCGCGTGTTCGAATCGGGATCGATCCTTGTCTATCTCGCTGAGAAGTTCGGCGCGTTCCTTCCGACCGATCCCGCAAAGCGCGCCGAGGTCCTGTCGTGGCTATTCTGGCAGATGGGTGCCGGGCCGATGCTGGGTGGCGGCTTCGGGCATTTCTACGCCTATGCCCCCGTGAAGATCGAATATGCGATCGACCGTTTCGCGATGGAAGTGAAGCGCCAGCTCGACGTCCTAGACCGGCGCTTGGGCGAGAGCGAATATGTCGGGGGCGATGCGTATTCGATCGCCGACATGGCGGTGTGGCCCTGGTACGGCGCGCTCGTGACCGGCCAGGTATATGATGCCGCCGAGTTCCTGCAGGTGGACGCATATAAGAACGTGCTGCGCTGGACCGACTTGGTCGGCGCGCGGCCGGCGGTCCGGCGTGGCCGGATGGTGAACCGGATTATGGGCGATCCCGCCAGCCAGCTCCACGAACGCCATCATGCGGGTGACTTCGATACCCGGACGCAGGACAAGCTCGAAGGAGCGGCGGCGGAAAGCCGGACGCGATGACCCCCCGAGGCCGCACAGGCTAGCGACTGAAGTTGGGAAGCGGAAAACAAGCTAAGAATGACCGGATGTGGGTCAGATTGCAATGAGCTGCGTAGATACCCTGCATCTATTGAACTAAAGGGGGTGTCCACAAGGAAATGACGGTGATCAGCACAATCGGCAAGGGGCGGATCGAGGCGTTCAGCGATGGCGTCATAGCGATCATCATCACGATCATGGTGCTGGAGCTGAAGGTGCCGCATGGGACCGCCTTCGCCGATCTGTTGCCGACGGTGCCGGTGTTGCTGAGCTACGCGCTCAGCTTCGTCTACGTCGGTATCTACTGGAACAACCATCATCACCTTTTCCAGGCGGCGCGCGGCGTAACCGGGCCAATTATGTGGGCCAATCTGCATCTACTGTTCTGGATGTCGTTGATCCCGTTCGTCACCAGCTGGATCGGCGAGACCCGCGATGCCGTGGCGCCGGTCGCCAGCTATGGTATCGTCCTGCTGATGACGGCGATCGCCTACCAGATCCTTGCAGCCATGCTCGCGCGCCACGACGGTCAGGGTTCGCGACTGGGGAGGGCGATCGGGCATGATCGCAAGGGCTGGCTCTCGATCGTCTTCTACGCGCTTGGCGTCGTCCTGTCGCTGGTATGGCCGGACATCGGGCTTGGCGCGTACGTGGCCGTCGCGCTTTTCTGGTTTATCCCCGACCGCCGGGTCGAGCGGGTGTTGTCCGAGGACGAAGCCTGACCGTGTGCGATGGCGTGCTATTCGAGCCCGCGCGGGCCGGGCGCGAGACGCATGGCGCAAGCGGCCGTGCCGATGAGGATGAGCGCTCCGGCCAGGGTCAGCGGCGCGACGACTCCGAAGCGGAACAGCAGGGCGGCACCGATCGCCGCGCCGAGGAAGATGGCGAGGACCGCGGCGATCCGACGCCCCCAATTCGGGTTGCCGCCACCCGCCGCGATCGAATCCGCGCCCAGCCCGGTCAGGGTCAGCGTCAATACGGTCGTGGTGAGGTCGGTGACCTTGAGCTGGCGGATGGTCGCGTTGCGAAACCCCATCGCCACCGCGGTCAGGGCGATGATCGCGAACATGCGCCACTCGGGCGCCATCGCTTGATGATCGTAGCCGATCGCCACGCCGGCCGCGATCCACAGCAGCAACGTCTCGAACACCGCGGCGCTCATCAGCCAGCGCCGCTCGGAGCCGCCGGCCTGCAACCGCCCGGCCCGTCCGCCGATCAGCGCGCCGGTCAGGAAGAAGGCGATGCCGATCAGATAGGGTGCGACCCTGAAGCCGGGAGCGCCACTCGCGGCGAACCCCAGGAAGACGACGTTGCCGGTCATGTTCGCGGTGAACACCCGGCCCAGTCCGAGGACGCTCGCCGCGTCCACCAGCCCGGTCGTCACCGACAGGAGCAGCAGGAGCGGCACGCGCGGGTCCGGGTTCTTCATGACGGTCATGGGTATTCCTTCAGAAACGGAAATTCGCCTCGACCCCCAGAAGGCCGATCGTCTTGGCAGAGCCATACTCACCTCGTGCTGCGCGGCTCCTGCCCCTCACCCCGTACCACTGACGTCAGCACGTGCTCGATCCGATCAACGATATCGACCGCGCCCCTTTGATTCACCGGAGAGCGGCCTCTGATTGTGATCTGGATGCCATGCTGCGTGACAATGGGATCCTCCTTCGACATCGGCCTTCTCCTGAACGGCGGCCTGATAATGCCGCGCCACTGACGATGAACCTACGAACGAGTGTCGAGGTTGAGAAGCAAGAGCTGGCTAAAGATAGCTGTCGGGCCGTCGAAACAGGTGGATTGCCAAACGGCGTCAGCCGATCGCGAACCGATGTTCGGGAATGACGTCGAGAAGGTAGAAGGCACGCCGCGGATCGCCCGCTGGACCGTGATGATCGACCGAATGGCGCCTGCTTCGTTTACGCAGGAAGTCTCGGGACGCCTCGATGGCCTTCCAGGGGTTCGACGAATTGTTGTTGCCATCGGCCAGCACGGCACCGCGGTAGAAGGCGAGGAGTTCAACCTGTCGCGCGACGGACAAGCGGCCCAACTTCGCGCGGCGATAGGTGGGCAGTGGCCGCAGGATCGTCGTCGCGGGCGGCGCCCTCCCGGCGATCACCGCATCGATCATGGCCGGTAACTGATGCTCGGCCTGGATCAGGCGGCGGATGGCGACGCTCATGGCCGCCAAGCGCGGCAAGCCGTACCAATCGGTGGCATAGGCCTTGGCGTCGACATTGCTGGTCCGCGGCGTTGCCGTGCGGACCAGGAAGGGATCGGCGCGAAGCTGCGCCGCGATCCGCTGCATCATGGCGGTGACGTCCGTTGGCGACAGTCTGGTGTCGACGTTCCGATCAGCTCGTCCGACGTGCTTGGCGACGCGTCGGATGATGGGATCGGTGTGCTGGGTCAGCGGCATGTTCGTACCTGCCCAAACCGCCTCGATCTCACGCTCGCGCCATTCGTCCGAGCCGAAGAACAGGTCGAGCACCGTATCCAGCGTGCCCCGGCGGTCGCGCAGATCGTTTAGCGAACCCTCGAGCGAGCGGTTGCCCGGGAGCAGGAAACCATAGTCCGGCGTTCTGGTCAGCCGTGCGACGACCAGCTGGACGTCATGGGCGCACCAGATCAGCGCTTGCCCGACCAACAGGTCGCGCAGGTGCCGGGTCGCGTCGTTCATCGCTTTGCATTGCTGGAGATGACGGACGACGGAACCGAAACGCCCGCCGACCAGCGCGGTGTAAAGACAGGGCTTCTCGGCACTCAACTGCCAAAGCCGATCGACGTGGTCGTCGAAGGCGCACACGGGCGGCCGATCTCCGAACCAGTCCCCAACCAACTGAGAGGGTTCGAAATCTCGCGCCGTCGCCACCATCATGCGCCGCAGGAATTGGTAGAGATCGTGGCTGCTCGCCGGGATGAGGTCCAGCGGCACCAGGGCTTCCTTCGTATCGAGGATCGCCGACGGCAGCGTGCGGATGTCGGCGGTCGACGGGCTGAAAAGGAGCCGGTCGAACTGGTCCTCGCCGATGCCACCGGAATAAATCCGCGCGTGCATGTCACGGACCAAACCGACGGGATCGCCGTCGCTCGCCAGCAAGCCGCCGAGCAGGCTCGACACATCGGTCTTGCGCCCGTTGGCCCCGAGGTGGTTGCGAAAGGCCGCCTTCACAGGGCACGCTGTGCCGCGTCGATGCGGCCCTTCAGTTCGTCGGCCACCCGGGCGAGCTTTTCGCCGAGCGCGGCCATGTGAGAAAAGGCTTCGACGCCGATCTGGCCCGCTTCCACCGCGGCATTGTAGCGCTGAGCCGCATTGTCATATTCATCGGCGAGCTGCCTGTACACGGCGAGATCCTCGTCGATCGTGGTCATGTCATCCATTGTCGTCCTCCAGGTTGGGCGGGAGCGAAGGCTCGCGCCAGTAATTCGGATTGCCGTTGTGCAGGCGGAGCCATTCGAAGGCGGCGCCGCGGTTCTTGAAGTCGGGAGTGGGCACGGCGAGCAGCTCGCAGAGCGTCGCAACCAGCCCCGCCTGGCCGATGCTGATCGGCCGGGTCCGCCACGATGCCTTCGGATCGGTTGGCCCGGTCTTGAGGAAGCGCTCGACCTCCTGGTCGTAGAGCGCCTTGCGGCGGCGCCACTGCAGGATACGGCCCCACTGCTCGCACCAGGCGAGCCGGGCGGGATCGGCGAAGATCGAGCCGATGATGTCGCCGATCATCGGGCCTGCACCCGCCGCGATGGCGGCGTTCATCCAGCGTGCCATGCGTGCCGGATGCGAGAACAGTCCGACGAGCGCCGTGTCGCTGACGCCGTCCAGCCCGACTATGACGAGAGCGGAGCCAAGCGCATATTTGCGGGCGTCGGGCGATCCCGGGCCGCCACGGCGCTTGTCCGCCGCGCGGTACTGACGCCGAAGCTCGGCGGCGCTGTCGGCGACGATGACGAGGGTGGCCGAATAACAGGTCGACGATGTCAGCGGGTGCCTTGCCCCGGATCGCTCGCTTGCCAGTGTGGCGGAACGAGTGGAAGACCAGCTCCGGATCGGACAGGCCGGTGTCATCCAGAAAGTCGTTCATTACCCGCGAGAGGCGTGCTGTGCGGCTGCCGTACTTGTTGGTGTCGAGCTCCGGAAACAGCCAGTCCGCGCCCTCGTCCCGTCGCTTGGCGACCAGGTCGAGAAAGTCTGCTTCGATGAGGATCGGATGCAAGGGGATGTCGCGCTTGGCGCTCGCGGTCTTTACCCGCTTGGCTAGGCCGTCCTGTTCTTCGCGCACCCGCAATCGGTCGAGTTCGATCGCGATATAGGGGATGCCGTCGTAAGTTCTGACATTGCCGGGACGCAGCTTGCCCAGTTCCTCCAGTCGGCACCCGGTGAAGGGGGCGAGAAGCAGCGTCCATGCGAATGTGCTGGACGAAGCCCCGCTCTTCTCAGGTAGACCCGACGTGAAGATCTTGACCAGGTCCTGCGGTTCAAAGGGCGGACGGGCGTCTTCGATTGTCGTTTTGGCGAGAGACTTGACGGTCTTGGCCACATTCTCGCTGATCACCTCGAGTTCCTCCACGGCGTGATCGAGCATGACGCGAATGGCGGATAGCGCTTTGTTAACGGTCGCAGGCGAGAGCGTCTTCAATCCCTGCGCCTCGGCGAGCTCGACCTGTTTGAGAAGGGGCAGGGCGGTGATGGCCTTGCCCGCTCGGGCGGGCAGCCCCGCGCAGGTTCGGCGGTAGATGCGGACCATCGACGCGGTGATCGTGTCGACCGGCGGATCGTCATGCAGGCGAGCGAACCGGGCGATGGCGGTGCGCCATTCGTCGACGAGTTTGGGCTCTCGAGGCTGGAACATAGCCCAGTCCTCGAAGACCCTGGTGATGGTCGGTGTGGGCACCTTCGATGACGTTTCCGGCGGCTGCACGGTCGTGGCCGCGTGCGGCGAACCCGGCGTTCCCTCGAACAGGATCGGCGATGGCAGGATGCGTGTGCGGGCCGGATCGATCTTCAGCGCGCAGGCCGCGCATAGCCGGTCGAGAATGGCCTAGCCGATCGCCTCGTAAAGCGCCGCCTCGATCGGATGGGCAATACCACCGTTGTGCGCGACCGCGAGGATGGCCCAGTCGACGGGATGCAACGACGGAAGGGCGGAAATCCGTTGTAGCGTCTCGAGCCACGGCAGGGGGCTGAAGTCCGGGATCGCCTCGAGCATGGCCTTGCGGTCGCCGAAGTTCTGCAGGTCGGTCCGTTCCGGCGGACTGCCGAAATCATAGCGGGCACCGGGGTCATGGTCCGTCAGGCCATGGAAATGCCGGAACGCGCCCAGTTCGAGCGACGCCAGCTTCTGAGCCATACCCTGCAGTTGTTGGTCGCTGACGCCGTCGAGATAGGCGTCGACCATGGTCCGGGCTGAGCGGAGCTGCTTGCTGGCAAGGCTGCGACGCGCGGCCATAAGCTTCTGCTCATAGACGACGGCATGCGGATGATAGCGCTGGCGGGCTTCCTCGGGATCGCGGGTGTCGAGCGTCCGCTTATACTCGCTCGCGCCGCCGTCGAAGAACGGGCGGAGTGCGACCGGGATGAAGCGGCGGAAGTGGAAAATGCCGGTGCGAGGATCTTTGAACGGAGCAGCCATACGGATCACTTTGTACGCATCCTTTGTACACAAGGATGGGTAAAGCGTCCGTGAAAACCTAAGAAATCGCGCTTTTCCGCCACTTGGGCAGATGCTGGTGACCCCTACGAGAATCGAACTCGTGTTTTCGCCGTGAGAGGGCGACGTCCTAACCGCTAGACGAAGGGGCCGTATCCGGTGGAGGCGGGCATGTATCCGGGGGCGGGGGCGGCGTCAAGCCGTCCCCGCCAGGAAAACCGGTCAGGCGGCGACCAGCCGGCGTTCCGCCATTTCCGCGTTCAGCATCTCGGCCAGCAGGAACGCCAGTTCCAGGCTTTGCCCAGCGTTCAGGCGCGGGTCGCAATGCGTGTGATAGCGGTCGGCGAGCGACTGTTCGGTCACGTCGACCGCGCCGCCGGTGCATTCGGTCACGTTCTGACCGGTCATCTCGGCATGGATGCCGCCCGCATGCGTGCCCTCGGCGCGGTGGACCGCGAAGAAGCCTCGCACTTCCGCCAGGATGCGGTCGAACGGCCGGGTCTTGTAGCCGGTCGTCGCCTTCACCGTGTTGCCATGCATCGGGTCGCAGCTCCACACCACAGGATGCCCCTCGCGCGTCACCGCGCGCACCAGCTTGGGCAGATGCGCCTCGATCTTGTCGTAGCCGTAGCGGGTGATGAGCGTCATCCGGCCCGGCACCCGGCCCGGATTGAGCGTGTCGAGCATCCGCAGCAGCGCGTCCGGCTCCAGGCTGGGGCCGCACTTCACGCCGATCGGGTTGCCGATGCCGCGCAGGAACTCGACATGCGACGATCCCTCGAACCGGGTGCGATCGCCGATCCACAGGAAATGCGCGGAGGTGTCGTACCAGTCGCCGGTCAGCGAATCCTGCCGGGTCAGCGCCTGTTCGAACGGCAGCAGCAGCGCTTCGTGGCTGGTGTAGAAATGCGTCTGCGCCAGTTGCGGCACCGTTTCCGGGTCGATCCCGCACGCCGCCATGAATTCCAGCGCCTCGCCGATCCGGTCGGCGGTTTCGGCATATTTCTTCGTCCACGGGCTGCGGCCCATGAAGTCGTGCGTCCAGCGATGCACCTGATGCAGGTTGGCATAGCCGCCCTGCGCGAAGGCGCGCAGCAGGTTCAGCGTCGCCGCCCCTTGCGCATAGGCGCGGATCATCCGCTGCGGATCGGGGTGCCGCGCCTCGGGCGTGAAGGCGATGTCGTTGACGTTGTCGCCGCGATACGAGGGCAGCTCGACACCGTCGATCGTCTCGGTCGGGGTGGAGCGCGGCTTGGCGAACTGGCCCGCCATCCGGCCGACCTTCACCACCGGCAGCTTCGATGCCCAGGTCAGCACCACCGCCATCTGCAGGATGACGCGAAACGTGTCGCGGATGTTGTTCGCGCTATGCTCGGCGAAACTTTCCGCGCAATCGCCGCCCTGCAACAGGAAGCCACGACCCTCGGCGACCTCGGCCAGCTCGCGCGTCAGGCTGCGCGCCTCGCCCGCGAACACCAGCGGGGGATAGGTCGACAGCGTGTCGGTCGCGCTCTTCAGCGCCGCGGCGTCGGGATAGTCGGGCAGCTGGCGTGCCTCGGCAGTGGTCCAGCTATCGGGGGCCCAGTTGGCAGCCATAATGTCCTCGCTTTGTCGCGGGGGCTCATGCGCCACTCCGGCCCTTTCCGCAATTGCCGACCGCTATCGGGCGGGCAACCGCATCTTTCAGGGGCGGCGGCGATCAACTGTTGACGATGCGGCCGCTGACCATGCCCGTCACGTCCAGCCGTGCGCCCGGTTCGACGATGATGTCGCCTTCCACCATGCCGCTCAACAGCAGGTGGCAACCCGCCCGCACGGTGATGCTGCCGTTCACGATGCCGCTGACCTCCGTGTCCGATTCGATCGACAGCGGCTGGTCCAGGATGCCGGAAATGCGATGCATGACGTGATCTCCCTCAATCGATACGGCGCACGGGCCGCGTTCAATATCCCGCGTGCAGGTCGACCTGGTTGCGCAAGGGCTGACCCGCCACGAACGCCGCCAGATTGGCGAGGAACAGGTCGGCGCCGCGCCGGAACATCGTCGTCTGGCTGCGCCCCGACAGATGCATCGTCACCAGCGTATTGGGTGCCCGCCACAGCGGGTGATCGGCCGGCAGCGGTTCGGGATCGGTGGGGTCGAGGAACGCGCCGCCGATCGTCCCCGCGTCCAGCGCCGCGAGCAGCGCGTCCTGATCGACCATGTCGCCGCGCGCCATGTTCACCAGCCACGCATCGTCCTTCATCGCTGCCAGTTCGGCCGTGCCGATCATCGCCCGCGTGGCGGTGGTGGAGGGGGCGACGAGCACCACCCAGTCCATCTCGCCCAGCCGCGCCCGCCAGTCGTCCGGCCCCAGCGTGCCGTCGCGGCCCGACCGGGTGACGCCGGTCACCGCCACCCCGAACGCCGCCAGCCGCGCGCCGATCAGCCGCCCGATCGTGCCATAGCCGATCACCAGCGCCCGACTGCCGTCCAGTTCGCGCTTGCCCGGCGCATCCGCCAGCCAGTCGCGGCGGTCGTGCGCGCGCACCACCTCGTCCAGCCGCTTGGCGGCGGTCAGGATGCCCAGCACCGCATATTCCGCCACCGTCACCGCGTTGATGCCCGCACCGTTGGTCAGCGCGATATCCCGGTCGCGCAGCAAGGCGAGGGGGAAGGTGTCCAGCCCGGCATAGATCGTCGATATCCAGCGCACCCGCGGTCCCGCCGCCGCCATCACCTCACCGGTCAGTTGCGGCGGCTGCATGTCGACCCAGGCGATGTCGGCATCCGCGATCCCCGCCTTCGCCTCCTCGACCGTGGCGAACCACGTCACCGCCAGATCGGCGGGCAGATGCGGCGCCAGCAGCGGCCGGGCGATGGCGGGCAGCACCGCCCGCATCCTCAGCGGCCGATGCCGGCATAGGTGAAGCCGACGGCTTCGGCCGCTTCGCGACGATAGATGTTGCGCAGGTCGACCAGCACGTCGCCGGCCATCGCCGCCTTCAGCCGCTTCAGGTCGATCGCGCGGAACGCGTCCCATTCGGTCACGATCACCACCGCGTCCGCGCCGGTCGCCGCGTCATACGGGTCGGCGCAATAGATCAGGTCGGGCATCAGCGCCTTGGCCTGTTCGGTTCCCTCGGGATCGTGTGCGCGCACGGTGACGCCGGCATCCGCCAGCGCGGTGGCGATCGCGACGCTGGGTGCATCGCGCATGTCGTCGGTGTTGGGCTTGAACGTCAGGCCCAGCAGCGCGACCGTCTTGCCGCGCGCCTCTCCCCCCAGTG
Organism: Sphingomonas cynarae; assembly: GCF_039537815.1. Taxonomy (NCBI): domain Bacteria; kingdom Pseudomonadati; phylum Pseudomonadota; class Alphaproteobacteria; order Sphingomonadales; family Sphingomonadaceae; genus Sphingomonas; species Sphingomonas cynarae. The sequence continues at coordinate 94,308 of NZ_BAABBF010000007.1, forward strand.
CCGCCAGCACCTTGCGCCCCATCGCGCGCTTGCGGGCCTCGTTCACCTTCACCACCGCCTCGACGATATGGACCGGGCTCTCGAAATCCTCGGCGGTCTTCAGCAGCGCCAGCGTGTCCTTGGGGAAGCACGACCCGCCATAGCCCGGCCCGGCATGCAGGAACTTGCGGCCGATGCGGTTGTCCAGCCCGATGCCGCGCGACACGTCCTGCACGTCGGCGCCCACCGCCTCGCACAGGTCGGCGATCTCGTTGATGAAGGTGATCTTGGTCGCGAGGAACGCGTTGGCGGCGTATTTGGTCAGTTCCGACGTGCGCCGGCTGGTGAACAGGATCGGATTGTCGTTGATGTAGAGCGGGCGATACACCTCGCGCATCACGCCGCGGGCACGCTCGTCGTCGGTGCCGATCACGACGCGGTCGGGACGCTTGAAGTCGCCGATCGCCGCGCCCTCGCGCAGGAATTCGGGGTTGGAGACGACCGCGATGTCCATCTCCGGCCGCGCCTCGCGCAGGATGCGCTCCACCTCGTCGCCGGTGCCGACCGGAACGGTCGACTTGGTGACGACCACGGTCGGGCCGGTCACCGCGCCGGCGATCTCGCGCGTGGCGGCATAGACATAGGACAGGTCGGCATGGCCGTCGCCGCGCCGGGACGGCGTGCCGACGCCGATGAAGATCGCGTCCGCCCCGGCCACCGCGGTGGTCAGGTCGGTGGTGAACGACAGCCGCCCGGCCGCCACGTTGCCGGCGACCAGCTGTTCGAGCCCCGGTTCGTAGATCGGCATCCGCCCCGCCCTGAGCGAGGCGATCTTGCCGGCATCCTTGTCGACGCACACCACGTCATGCCCGAAATCGGCGAAGCACGCCCCCGATACCAGGCCGACATAGCCCGATCCGATCATCACGATACGCATGGTCGCCTATACTTTCCGCTGACAGGGCAGGGCGCTCGCCTTACGATGCCCGCCCGGCCCCGGCAACGATCTCGGCGGCCGCCGTCACGCTCCCTTGTTATAGTCCTTGATGCCGCGCATCCGCCGCCGGCGCGCGGCACGACGTTTCCAGGTGACCAGGCCGACGATGCTGCCGATCACGGCGACGGCGACGATCAGGCCGTAGGCGATGAGGTGACGGGTTTCCACCCGAGCCCGGATGCCCACCCGGCCCGGGTCCGTCAAGCGTCGGCACCGTCTGTCCCTCTCGGGAAAGCAACGATATAGGGCGCCGATGCCCCGCCCGATCGCCATCGCCCTGCTGCTCGCCGCCGCTGCCCCCGTGCCGACGCCCTCCGCGCCCGCCGCCGCGCCCGCCGCCGCAATCGATGCCGATGGCTATCGTGCCCTGCGCGCGATCGACCTGCGCATGGCGACGATCGCGCACCGTCTCGTCACCGCCAACGCCCGCCTGTGCGACCGGCAACAGCCCGCGCCCGGCGTCGTCCTCCATGCGATCGACCAATATGATCCCGATACGCGCGCCGTCGTCCGGCAGGTGTTCGGGTTCGTCCGGCCCGTCTCGGTCGAGGCGGTCGTTCCCGGCGGCGCGGCCGACCGCGCCGGGCTGGTCGCGGACGACGGCGTGGTCTCGATCGACCGACGGCCGATGCCCGCGCCCCGCTCCGGTCCCAAGGCGGGCGGCGCAACCAGCGCCACCCGCGATGCCGCCGCCGCGATCCTCGCCGCCGCGCCGACCGGCCCGACGCCCTGGGTGATCGATCGCGCCGGCGCCACGCGCACGCTGACGATCGATGCGCCCGCCGGTTGCCGCGCCGCGTTCGAGGTGCTGCTGGGGCCGGCGATGGCCGCCTCGTCGGATGGCGCCACCGTCCAGATCGGCGTCCGCTTCTTCGAACGCTATACCGACGAACAGGTCGCCGCCGTCGTCGCGCACGAACTGGCGCACACCGTCCTGCGGCATCGCGCCCGGCTGGAGGCGGCGGGGGTGAAGTGGGGGATGCTCTCCGAATTCGGCCGCAACGGCCGCCTGTTCCGCCGCACCGAGACGGAGGCCGATCTGCTCGGCGCCGGCCTGATGCGCAATGCCGGCTACGATCCGGCGGCGGCAGTCGCGTTCTGGCGCGACCATAGCGGCGATGTCGATGGCGGCCTGTTCCGCAGCCGCACGCATCCGTCGTCCCGCGCGCGCGCCGACGCCATCGCCGCCGAGATCGCGACGATGCCCGCCGACCGCACCGTCTTCTATCGCCCGCCGCTGATCGCCACGCGCGACCAGCCGCTCAACTGATCCGCCAGTCCCAGCCCAGCGGATCGCCGTCCATCACCTCGACCCCCGCTGCCGCCAGTTCGTCGCGGATCGCATCGGATCGGGGAAAGTCCTTGTCCGCCCGCGCCGCGCGCCGTTCCGCCAGTCGCCCGGCGATCCCCGCTTCGTCGATCGTCGCCGATGCGGGTCGCACCCGCAGGTCGGCCCGTGTCAGCGTGGCAAGGTCCAGCCCCAGCACCGCGTCGAATTCGGTCAGCATCGCCAGCCGGTCGCCCGGCGACACCTTCTTGTCCGCCAGCATCTCGTCCAGCGCGATCAGCGCGCGCGGCGTGCCCAGATCGTCGGATACCGCGTCGTCCAGCCGTTCGGCATGGGCGGCGGCGCTGCCGGTCGAGGGCATCGCCGGCCGCGCCTTCAGCGTCTCCACCGCCTGCACCAGCCGCTTCAGCCGCGTCTGCGCCGCCGCCAGTCCCTCCCACGAAAACTCCATCTCCGACCGGTACTGCGCCTGCAGGCACATCAGCCGGTAGGACAGGGGATGGAAACCGCGATCGACCAGCGTCTGCAACCGCGTGAACTGGCCTGACGATTTCGACATCTTGGCGTCGCGCTCGACCAGGAAGTTGTTGTGCAGCCAATAGGTCGCGCCGGTGTCGGCGGTGCCGCTATGCGCCTGGTTCTGCGCGATCTCGTTGGGGTGGTGGATTTCGCGGTGGTCGATCCCGCCGGTATGGATGTCGAACCGTGCGCCCAGATAGCGCTCGCTCATCACCGAACATTCCAGATGCCATCCCGGCGCGCCGCGGCCCCATGGCGAATCCCATTCCATCTGCCGGTTCTCGCCCGGCGCGGAGGTGCGCCAGATCGCGAAGTCCTCCGGCTGGCGCTTGCCCGCCACCGCCTCGATCCGCCCCTCGCGTTCTTCCATCCCCGCGCGCGCCAGCCGCCCGTAATCGGGCACGGTGGCGGTATCGAAATACAGGCCGTCGGGCAGGCGATAGCAATGCCGGTCCGCGATCGCCTCACCCCAGGCGATCATCCCGTCGATATGGTCGGTCGCCAGCGGGAACCGGTCGGGTTCGCGGATGTGCAGGTCCTTCAGGTTCTGCTTGAAGGCATCGGTGTAATGCCGTGCGATCGCCCAGATATCCTGGCCGCTGGCCCGCGCCGCCGCCTCCATCTTGTCGTCGCCCGCATCCGCGTCGGACGTCAGGTGGCCGACATCGGTGATGTTGATGACATGCGTGACCGGCCAGCCCTTCCACCGCAGCACCCGCACCAGCGTGTCGGTAAAGACATAGGCGCGCAGATTGCCGATATGGGCATAGTTGTAGACGGTCGGCCCGCACGAATAGACGCGGACATTGGCGGGATCGATCGGCACGAACGGCTCGGCCGCGCGCGACAGGCTGTTGAACAGGGTGAGGGTGGACATGGCGGGTGTGTAGCCGCGTCTGGCCATGCCCGCCAAGGGGGCGGCCATGCGGGCCGTTTCCTGGGCCGCCGCGGCGCCGCAGACCCCGCTCGACACCCCGTTGGCGGTTGTCAATCCCGATAATGGATGCTAGGCGCCCCGTAACACGACTGAGGCTGCTGCCTGCGGTCGCTATATCCATTTGGGGCCGATTCGGTTTATGCAGATCATCGTTCGCGAAAATAATGTCGACCAGGCTCTCCGCGCGCTCAAGAAGAAGTTGCAGCGCGAGGGCGTGTATCGCGAGATGAAGCTGCGCCGTCACTACGAAAAGCCGTCGGAGAAGCGTGCGCGTGAGCGGGCGGCGGCGGTTCGCCGTTCGCGCAAGCTTGAGCGCAAGCGCGCGGAACGCGACGGCGCCCGGTAAGTCACGGGCGCGCCGCGCACATGCCCATGCATGTGTGTAGGATGCGACTTTAGTGACTTTCCGATCGTGACTTTTCAACCGGTGGCGGCGACCGGGCCGGCATCTCCAGCTACGGGTGTTTCCATGTCGACCGTCACCGCCGTGCCGCTTCTGCCGGTCAAGCGCAGTTACATCGTCTATCTGATCGTGGGGCTGGTACTCGCGGTCGTCGCCGCGGTGGCCCTCGCCACGCAGGGGGACGACGTGCTGACCCGCAACGCCCGTGCGCGCGGCGTGATGACGACCGCGTCCGGCCTCCAGTACAAGGTGCTGGAGCCGGGCCAGAAGGACGCCGCGAAGCCGACCGACGCCGATGTCGCGCTGGTGAATTACGAGGGCAAGCTGCTCGACGGCACCACCTTCGACAAGTCGCAGCAGCCGACGCCGCTGCCCGTCACACAGGTCGTCCCCGGTTTCTCCGAACTGCTGAAGCTGATGCCGAAGGGCGCGAAGTATCGGGCATGGCTCAAGCCGGCGCTCGGGTATGGCGACAAACCGGCCGGCTCGGCGATCCCGGCGAATTCGACCCTGATCTTCGACGTGGAACTGGTCGACTTCCTGCCCGAGGCGACCGTGCGTCAGATGCAGCAGCAGCAGATGATGATGCAGGGCGGAATGCCGGGTGGTATGCCGGGCGGAGCCCCCGGTGGTCCGGCCGGTCCGGGCGGACGTTGATCGTCCCCTGATCCGGACGGAGGGCTGATCTGGGCGGGGGCGGATCACCCCTCCGTCCGGATCAGCCTCCCGTCTGGATCAGCCAGCGCTCGCTTCCCTCGAAGCCCATCGCACTCAGCTTCCCGGTCGAATAGGCACCGGTATCCAGCCCGATCCGGTTGGGCAATTGCTCCACCTCGGCCGCGATGCTGTGGCCATGGACCACCATCTTTTCGTGCGGCCCCTTGAAGCGCAGGAACTCCTCGCGGATCCAGCGCAGGTCGCTGGGGCGCTGCGCCGACAGCGGCTGTTCCGGCCGGATACCGGCATGGACGAACACGTAATCGCCCAGCTCGATGATATCCTCGAACCCGTTCAGGAAATCGATATGCGCCGGCGGCACCCGCTCCCGCATCATCGCCAGCAGTTCGTCGTAATCGGCGGCGTCATAGGTGGCGCGATCGATACCGTAACTCAGGATCGTCTCGATCCCGCCGATCCGGGTGAACAGCCGCAGCGTCTGCCGGTCGCCGTCCATCGCCTTCAGGAACACCTCTTCGTGATTGCCCAGCAACAGCCTGGTGTCCGGCCGCGCCGCCTTCAGCGCGATCAGCCGGTCGATCACCTGCGCCGATGCCGGTCCGCGATCGATCAGGTCGCCCAGCAGGATGATCGTCGCCGGTTCGCCACCCCGCGCCCGGTCGTCCGCCTCGATCCGGTCGAGCAGCGTATCGAGCAGGTCGATCCGGCCATGCACGTCGCCGATGGCATAGGCGCGCACGCCCTCCGGCATCGCGGTCGCGCGGAGGGTGGCCTGACGGCGGGAAAAAAGCTTGGCGATCATGAAGGGATGGTATCGGGTTCCGATGGGGCAGGGCCGGCCTGTATCCCGCCACGGCGGGCGGGGGCAATGCCGATCCTTCTCCCAGCACCTCGGCGGATGATCCTCGCCTGAACGGAACGGATCGGATCAGCCGTGATGGGCGGCGCCGACGATGGCGGCGATCCGCGTTGCCGCCCGCCCGTCGCCGAACGGATGGTGTGCCCGCGCCATCGCCGCATAGGCCACCTCGTCATCCAGCAGCCGTGTCGTCGCCGCCACGATGCGATCCGGTTCGGTGCCGACCAGCATCGCGGTACCCGCCGCCACGGCCTCGGGCCGCTCGGTCGTATCGCGCATCACCAGCACCGGCTTGCCGAAGGCGGGCGCCTCTTCCTGCACCCCGCCCGAATCGGTCAACACCAGATGGCAGCGCGCCAGCGCCCGGACGAACGACGGGTAGTCGAGCGGCGCGATGCGGATCACGGCAGGATGATCCACCGCCGTCAGGGCCGTCGTGACGGCGGGATTGGGATGCGTCGGCCACAGGATCGCGACATCGCCCCGCGCCGCCAGTCGCATCACCGCCGCGGCGATGCCCGCGAGTCCCGCCCCGGCATTCTCGCGCCGATGCGCCGTCACCAGGATGACCCGGCGCCCGCCGCACCGCGCGATCACCGGATCGAGCGCCGCCGTCAGTGCCGGTTTCGCCATCAGGCGATCACGGGTCCAGTACAGCGCATCGATCACCGTATTTCCCGTCACATGCACGCCGGCGACCACGGATTCCCGGTGCAGCGCCGCCGCTGCCGTCGCGGTCGGCGCGAAGTGCAGGTCGATGATCGGCGCGATCATCCGCCGGTTGCCCTCCTCCGGCCAGGGCTGATCGAGATCGCCCGTCCGCAGCCCCGCCTCGACATGGCCGACCGGGATGCGCCGATAAAAGGCGGCGAGCGCAGCGGCGAAGGCGGTGGTCGTGTCGCCCTGCACCAGCACCCGGTCGGGCCGTTCGCGGTCCAGCACCGCTCCCAGTCCGGTCAGCAGCCGTGCCGTCAGTCGATCCAGCGACTGGCCCGGTTCCATCAGGTCGAGATCGATGTCGGGCACCAATTCCGCCACGTCCAGCACCTGGTCGAGCAGGCCGCGATGCTGTCCCGTTGCGCAGGTCCGCACGGTGATCCCCGCCTGCCGTTGCAATGCCCGGATCACCGGAAACAGCTTGATCGCCTCCGGCCGGGTCCCGAACACCACCATGATCCGCGTCATCGATTCCCCCCGGCACCGACATCACCTTTCCACAAACCCGTTTCATACGCAGTTTGCAGCAAATGCCAGTGGCGGATAAGTGCTGCACCGCGATATGACCACCGCGATACTGGGACCGGAGACACGGCAATGACGATCAAGCGCGTACGCAAGGCGGTATTCCCCGTTGCCGGTCTCGGCACCCGGTTCCTGCCGGCGACCAAGGCGATGCCCAAGGAGATGCTGACCGTCGTCGACAAGCCGCTGATCCAATATGCGGTCGAGGAGGCGCTGGAGGCGGGGATCGAACAGATCATCTTCGTCACCGGCCGCGGCAAGGGCGCGCTGGAAGACCATTTCGACGTCTCCTACGAACTCGAGGCGACGATGAAGGCGCGCGGCAAGTCGATGGCGCTGATCGAGGGCATCCGCCAGAAGCCGGGCAGCCCGGTCTATGTCCGCCAGCAGGAACCACTGGGCCTCGGCCACGCGGTATGGTGCGCGCGCGAGATCGTCGGCGACGAGCCGTTCGCGGTGCTGCTGCCCGACGAGCTGATGGTCGGCGGCTTCCTGAAGCAGATGGTCGCTGCGTATGAGAAGGTCGGCGGCAACGTGATCGGCGCGCTGGAAGTGCCCGACAGCGAAACCGACAAATACGGCATCATCTCGCCCGGCCGCACCGATGGCCGCCTGACCGAGGTAACCGCGCTGGTCGAAAAGCCGAAGGGCAAGGCGCCGTCCAACCTGATGATCCCCGGCCGCTACATCCTCCAGCCGGAGGTGATGGATATCCTCGACGCGCAGGAGCCGGGTGCGGGTGGCGAGATCCAGCTGACCGATGCGATGGCGAAGCTGATCGGCACGCAGCCGTTCCACGGCTTCACCTTCGACGGCAAGCGGTACGATTGCGGCGACAAGACCGGGTATATCCAGGCCAATCTCGCGCTGGCGCTGGCGCGCGACGATATCGGTCCCGCGGTCCGCGAATTCGCCCGGACGCTGCTGGGGTGACCACGATATTGGTGACGGGCGTGGCGGGGTTCATCGGGTTCCACGTCGCCGACCGGCTGGCCGCGCGGGGTAACCGGGTGGTGGGGATCGACGATCTCAACGCCTATTACGACCCCGCGCTGAAGCGTGCGCGGCTCGCCGAACTGGCGGTACGCCACGGCGATGCCATACGCTTCGTCGAAACCGATTTCGCCGACGAGGCGGGGTTGCGCCGGGCGCTGGATGGCGAGGCGTTCGACCGGATCGTCCATCTCGGCGCGCAGGCCGGGGTGCGATACTCGATCGAGCATCCCCATGCCTATGCCCGCGCCAATCTGATCGGCCACCTCACCATGCTGGAACTGGCGCGGTCACGGAACGGCTTGCCCATGGTCTATGCGTCGTCGTCGTCCGTCTATGGCGGCAACACCTCGCTACCGTTCCGGGTCGGCGATCCCGTCGACCATCCCGTATCGCTCTATGCGGCGACCAAGCGGGCGGACGAATTGATGAGCGAAAGCTACGCGCATCTGTATCGCCTGCCGCTGACGGGGCTGCGCTTCTTCACCGTCTATGGACCGTGGGGGCGTCCCGACATGGCGATCTGGCTGTTCACGGACGCGGTGCTGGCCGGGCGGCCCATCCGCGTTTTCAACGAAGGCCGGATGCAGCGCGATTTCACCTATATCGACGACGCCGTGACCGGCATCGTCGCCGCGCTCGACCGTGCGCCCATGGATGACGGCATGGTGAAACCGGGCGGCAGTCGCAGTCCGCATGCGATCTACAATATCGGGAACAACCGTGCCGAACCGCTGGGTCGGTTGATCGACCTGATCGAACGGGCAAGCGGTCGTACCGCGATTCGCGATCTCCAGCCGATGCAGCCGGGCGATGTCCCCGCCACCTTCGCCGACATCACCGATGCGGCGCGCGATCTGGGCTTCACCCCCACGACCGGTCTCGAAGCCGGCGTACCGCGCTTTGTCGACTGGTATCGGCGCTATACGGGCCGCTGACCGCAGGCGCGGCAGCCGGGGTCCTTGGGCAGCCGCAGCGTGCGGAACCGCAGCGACAGCAGGTCGGCCAGCAACAGGCTGCCGGCGGGATCGTCGCCGAACGGCACGATCGCGCGGATCACCTCCAGCGCCGCCATGCTGCCCAGAATACCGGTCACCGGCCCCAGGATGCCGACATCCGCGCAGCTTCGGTCGGGCCGCGCGGGTGCGTCGCCGACGAAGCAGCGATAGCAGGGCAGGTCGGCCTGCCATCCGCGATAGACGCCAAGCTGCCCCTCGAACTGGTCGACCGCCGCCGACACCAGCGGAATACGGGCATGAAGCGCGGCATCGGCGACGGCCAGCCGGGTCGTGAAATTATCGCAGCCGTCGAGCACTACATCGGCGCCGGCGATCGTCATGGCCACGTCTTCCGCATCGATGCGCTGTCGACTCGCAACGATCTCGACATGCGGGTTGATGGCGTGGGCGCGGTTGGAGGCGGCATCGACCTTCGCCCGGCCGCGATCCGTCGTGGCGAAGATCGTCTGCCGCTGGAGATTGGAGGGTTCGACGACATCGTCGTCGATCAGCCGTAGCCGGCCGATACCCGCACCCGCCAGATACTGGATCGCGGGCGACCCGATCCCGCCGGCACCGATCACCACCACCGATGCCGCCTTCAGCCGCATCTGGCCGGTACCGCCGATCTCGCGCAGGACGATGTGTCTTGCGTAGCGCTCCAGTTCCGCGTCCGACAACATGGTGGCCGCTATAGTTCCGGTCGACCATCCCGCAAGCCGATCTGCCGCGGACAAAAAAATAGCGGCCCGAAGGCCGCTATTCTCTCGTAACCGAGCGTGAAGCTCAGTTGCTGTCCGCGTCGTCGTCTTCGTCGGCGACGATGACGATGCCCGCGACAACGGCAGCCGCTGCGATGACCGCAACGATGATGCCGCCGCCGGCCAGCTCATTCTTCTTCGCCGAGTGCGAACCGGCGCGAGCCGACTTCGCAACCGACAGGCTCGCTGCCGAGTTGGCCGGAGCTGCTACGGCAGGCGCAACTGCCAGCGTGGCGGCAGCGGCGGCCATGAGATACTTCCCAAGACGCATATTGAACTCCCTTAGTGTTCGTCGCCCCATTCCCTTGCATACAAGAATACGCAAGGCAACCCGACAACACTGCCCGTCGCAGAAACGTTCTGCGGCGATGCAGCACTGCAACACTCGATCATGCTGCAGCGAGCATGCTGTAGCCCAACTATCACAGGCTGCGAAAGGCAGGTTCGATCGGTTTTGCAGGTTTCGCGCCGAAAACCGTGGGGAATGCGATCAGGCGAAAACTTCTTTTACGCCCCTCACCACCGGTAACCTGCCGTCAGTTGATACCAACCGGCGGGCAGCGATACGGACGATTCTATCCCCGTCCGGGTCAGCGACAATAGATAGCCCACGACATATTGTTCGACGGAAGGGCAGCCGATCGCCCGGGGTACGATCTGGCGTACCTGTCCGGCCCGCCCGACCAGAATCGCGACGGGCAATTGCAGGTTTTCGTCTTCGGGCGGGGGCAATTGTGGATGACATCGACCGGCTTCCACCTCGTCCCTGACGAAGCCGACGCCGTCGGCGATGCTGGCCGTGCGGGGCAGGGGATAGGTCGGCAGCATCGGCCATTCCGCCACCGGCGGGGGTACGAGTATCGCGGGCGGCGCACCGGGAGAGGGCTCCGGGTCCGGCGATAGCTGCACCATCACCGCAAGAGCGACTGCAGCGATCATCGTCCGGTCGATCCGAAACCACCTTCGCCCCGGACGGTGTCGTCGAGCGCCGCGACCTCCACCAGCCTTGCGTGCTGGACGGGGGCGGGCACCAGCTGCGCGATCCGCTCGCCACGCATCACCGCGAAGGGCGCCTGCCCCAAGTTGACGAGGATCACCTTCACCTCGCCCCGATAATCATGGTCGATCGTGCCCGGCGTATTGAGGCAGGTGATGCCGTGGCGCAGCCCCAGACCGGATCGGGGGCGGACCTGCACCTCGTAGCCCTCGGGTATCGCCAGCGCGAAACCGGTCGCCACCGCCGCGCGGGCGCCGGGGTCGAGTGTCATCGTCTCAGCGGCGACGACGTCCATCCCCGCCGCTCCTGCCGTCGCATAGGCGGGAAGCGGCAGGCCCTCGCCATGGGGCAGGCGCCGGATGCTGATCGTGATCGGATTCATGGCCGCTCCCGCAGTTCGTCGGCGATGCGCCGTACCAGCCGGATGGCGACCTCATCCTTCGTCATCGTTTCCCAGCTTTCCACGCCGGTTGCGGTCACGAGGTGGACGCTGTTGTCGGCGCCGCCCATCACATCACCCGATACATCGTTGGCCACGATCCAGTCGCAACCCTTGCGGCCCCGTTTGGCGACGGCATGATCGATTACCCGTTCGGTTTCCGCGGCGAAGCCGACGACGAGGCGCGGACGGTCGGCCCCCACGGACAGCCGGGCGAGGATATCCGGGTTCTCGATCAGCGTCAGCGCGGGTGGCGAGCCCGTCTTCTTCAGCTTCTGATCCAGCGGCGCGACATGCCAGTCGGCCACGGCGGCGACCATCACCGCCACGTCGGCGGGCATCGCCCCGGCGACCGCCGCCGCCATTTCTCGCGCGGTCTGCACGTCGACCCGGTCGACGCCGGCGGGCGTCGGCAGCGTCACCGGCCCGGCGACCAGCGTGACGCGGGCGCCGAGGGTCGCGGCGGCGCGGGCGATCGCGAACCCCTGTCGCCCGGACGACCTGTTGGCCAGATAACGGACCGGATCGATCGGCTCATGCGTCGGCCCGGCGGTGACCAGTACATGCCGCCCCGCCAGCGGCCGATCGGCGACACCCGGCGCCGACACGTCCAGCGCCGATTCGATCGCGGCGAGGATCGCGGCTGGTTCGGGCAGCCGGCCGGGGCCGTATTCCCCGCACGCCATCGCGCCGTCGTCGGGATTGAGCACGGTGATGCCGTCGGCGCGCAGGCGGGCAACGTTGCGCATGGTGGCGGGATGTGTCCACATCCGCACGTTCATCGCCGGCGCGGCCAGTACCGGCTTGTCGGTGGCGAGCAGCAGCGTGGTTGCCAGATCGTCCGCCAGCCCCGCCGCCATCCGGGCGAGCAGATCGGCAGTGGCGGGTGCGACGACGACCAGATCGGCCTGGCGACTGAGCTGGATATGGCCCATCTCCGCCTCGTCCTTCAGGTCCCACAGGCTGGTGTGGACGGGCTGTTCGGACAGGGCGGCCAGCGTCATCGGCGTGACGAAATGGCTGCCCCCCTCCGTCAGCACACAGCGTACCATATGGCCGCGACCGCGCAGCAGGCGGATCAGTTCGCATGATTTATAGGCGGCGATCCCGCCACCCACGATCAGGAGGATACGCTTCATCGCACGCTCCTTCTCACGGTGATACGCCGGTTGTCGAGCGCGCCGGCGAGCAGATCGCGCAACAGGTCCGGAATGAAGACCAGTCCGACGAGGGCGACCGGTGCGACCAGCAGGCCACCCATTGCGGGCACGCCCGTCGCCAGTACCAGCAGTACCGCCAGCATCGTACCCCCGGCGCGGATCGCCAGCGGGTCGCGCCACGCCGTCCACCCGATCGTCGCCAGCAGTACCATCACCGCCCCGGCGGATACCGGCAGCAACAACGCCGCCGTCGTCGTCGCGACGGTGGCGAAGCCCGCGCTCCATCCCGGCCCGTTCGTCATTGCCGCCGCCATATCCAGCGGATGAAGCACACCCGCCACCCCGTGGAGGTGAAAGCCCAGCACTACGACCAGCACCAGCAACGCACCCGACCATCCGGCGGCTTCCTTGCCGTAACCTTCCCGCCAGGCGCAGGCGGCCATCACCACCAGGTACAGCGCGGCGACCCCCGCCGTCAGCGCCGCAGCGAGGCCGAAGCCCACCGCCTCCATCCACCGGCGGGGATGGCGGCGCGCCAGCGACAGGGCGATCAGCAATCCGGCCCATGTCTCGGGCACGGCGGTCAGGTCCGGCTGCCCCGCGGGTACCAGGCCGGCGATCAGCAGGACGAGCAGCACGACCTGTCCCGCCGCTCCATCGCATACCGCCACCATTCGCGCCTGCCACGCCATCGCCACCACCGCGGCGAGCAGGATCATCATCGCCACCACCATGATCGGCGGCAGGGCGGCGATGATCACAGGCAGTGCGGGCAGGGGGAAGCCGAGCGCGGGTCGCAGCGATTCGCCACCGCTGCGCAGCGTATCGGCGGCGATGGGATAGAAACCGCCGCCATGGCGCAATCGCTCGACCAGTCCGGTGTCGCGGGCCAGCACCGGCCCTGCATCGATCGGCGACGCCGCCATCGCCAGCAGCAGGACTGTTGCCAGCACGATCAGCGCCAGCCACCACCGGGCAGGGGGCCGCGACAGCGTGGCGGCGCGGGTCGGGGCGGCCAGCAGCAGCGGGCGCGACGGGCGGCGGCGCAGCGGGTCGCGCATCGGCGCCTAGTGGAGCAGCGCGATCGTGGCGGCGGCGCCCCCTGCCGCGGCCAGTGCCGCCACCAGGGCGTAACGCCAGCCACCACCGATCCGGACGATATCGACCTCCTGCAGGGGCAGGGCAGGCGGCTCGCCCCCCGGCGCCGGATAACGCGCCTCGATCCGGCGGACGAGCTCGGGCAATCCGGCCAGCGTCCGGAAATCGAGGATCAGCCGGTCGGCGATCGCCGCCTCCGGCCCTAGCTCGGTACGAATCCATTCGCGCACGAAGGGCGCGGCGGAATCCCACAGATTGATATCGGGGTCGAGGCTGGTCGCGACCCCCTCCACCATCACCATCGTCTTCTGCAGCAGCAGCAGGTGCGGCTGCGTCACCATGTCGAAATCGCGGGTGATCGAGAACAGCCCGTCGAGCATCATGCCGATCGACATGTCCTTCACCGGCAGGCCGCGCATCGGTTCGCCTACTGCCCGCAGCGCGGTCGCGAATTCGGCGACGTTGTGATGTGCGGGGACATAGCCGGCTTCGAAATGGATTTCCGCGACGCGTTTGTAGTTGCCGGTGATGAGGCCGTAGAGAATTTCGGCCAGCCATACGCGGGCGCGCCGGTCGATCCGGCCCATGATGCCGAAATCGATCGCGGCGATGCGGTTACCCGGCATCGCGAACAGATTGCCCTGATGCATGTCGGCATGGAAGAACCCTTCCGCGATCGCCTGTCGCAGGAAGGCCCGCACCAGCGTTTCGGCCAGGCGCGGCAGATCATAGCCGGCGGCGACCAGCGCGGGCCGGTCCGACAGCTTGATCCCGTCGATCCACTCGGTCGTCAGGATTTTTGCGGTCGATCGTTGCCAGTCGATCGCAGGCACGACGAAATCCGGCTCGGCGGTCATCGCCTCGGCCAGTTCGGAGGCGGAGGCCGCCTCGCGCCGGAAATTGAGTTCGCGCAGCGTCCAGCGGCGGAAATTCTCGATCGTCAGGCGCGGGCGCAGTCGGCGGGCTTCGGGGCTGAGCGCTTCCAATTGCGCCGCCGCCCATTGATAGGTGTCGATCGCGCGACCGAAATCGTCCTCCACGCCGGGCCGCAGCACCTTCACCGCGACCTGCCGGCCATCGGTGGTGACGGCGCGATGGACCTGCGCGATCGAGGCGGCGCCGACCGGCGTCTCCTGAATCTGGGTGAACAGCACCGCCGGGTCGCGGCCCAGCCCGGCGCGCAACGCCTCGTGAATCGTCTCGTACGGGATGGCGGGCAAGCGGTCCTGCAATCGCAGCAGGTCGTGCGCGGCATCGTCGCCGACGATGTCGGGACGGGTCGCGAGCGACTGGCCCAGCTTGATCGCGGCGGGGCCGATCGCCTGGAACGCATCGGCATAGCGCGGCACCGCCGGCACGCGCGCGCCGATCCGGGCGATCCGCACGATCCGGCGTACCGCGGCGGGAGTATTGGGATCGCGCTCGATCCCGCGCAGCGCGCCGTGGCGAGCGAGGATGCGACCCCATTTCAGGAGCCGCCAGATATGGGTGGCGGAACCGGTCACGGGGCGGCTCAGATCTTCCAGCCGCTGTGGATCGCGACCAGGCCGCCCATGATCGGTTCGACCTTCGTATTCACGAACCCCGCCTCGCCGATCATCGCCTTGAACGTCGGCATCGGCGGAAAGCGCCGGATCGATTCGATCAGATAGCGATAGCTGTCGGCGTCGCGCGCCAGCAACTGCCCCAGCTTCGGCACCAGCCGGTGCGAATAAGCGTCGTACACCTCCGCGAAACCCGGCCATTCGACGGTCGAGAATTCGAGGCAGAAGAATCGCCCGCCGCGGCGCAGCACCCGGTGCGCCTCGCGCAATGCCCTGGGGATATCGGTGACGTTCCGGATGCCGAATGCGATCGTATAGGCATCGAAGAACCGGTCGGGGAAGGTCAGCGTCTCGGCATTCGCTTCCGTCCAGACCAGGCCGTCGATACCGCGCTTGGCGGCGCGACCCATGCCGACGTCGAGCATCGCGGGGTTGATGTCCGCCACCGTGATCGCCGCGCCCGACGGGGCCATGCGGAACGCGATGTCGCCGGTGCCGCCCGCCATGTCGAGGATCTGTTCGCCGTCGCGCGGCTTCACGCGGCGGACGAACCGGTCCTTCCACAACCGGTGCATCCCGCCCGACATCGCGTCGTTCATCAGGTCGTAGCTGGAGGCGACGCTGGTGAAGACGCCGCCGACCCGCTGGGTCTTTTCCGCCGGAGCGACATCTTCATAGCCGAAGGAGACGGTTTCGTTCATGGGCAACGCCCTAGCGGGCGCTTGTGGCGGGGGCAAACGCAACCTAGCTCCATGGAGTGCCAGAACTTCCCGAAGTCGAAACCACCGTTCGCGGGCTGACCCCCGTTCTCCACGGCCAGCGCCTGACGCTGGTCGAGCCGCGCCGCGCTGATCTGCGCAAGGCGATCCCCGTCGATCTGCGTCAACGGATGCAGGGGGCGGTCGTCACCGGATTGGGTCGCCGCGCCAAATACGGCATGATCGACACCGATCGCGGCGATACGATGATCTTCCATCTGGGTATGTCGGGGCGCTGGCGGGTTGATCCGGCCGATCTGCTGGTGCATGACCACCTGTTGATCGAGACAGCGGTGGGGCGGCGGCTCGCGCTGAACGACCCGCGGCGATTCGGTTTTCTGGACCTGCTGCCGACCGCGGAACTGCCCGCCTATGCCGCTTTTGCGGCGATGGGACCGGAACCGCTGGGTGATGACCTGACCGCCGCCGGGCTGATGCGCGCGCTGGAAGGGCGGTCCGCCCCCATCAAGGCGATGCTGCTCGACCAGCGGATCGTGGCGGGGCTGGGCAACATCTATGTGTGCGAGGCGCTGCACATGGCAGGGATCGCGCCGTCGCGGGCGGCGGGACAGATTTCACTGGGGCGACTCGAACGGCTGGTTCCGGCGATCCGCACGGTATTGCTCGCGGCGATCGAGGCGGGGGGTTCCACGCTGCGGGATTTCGCGGCGCCGGACGGTGAGCTGGGTTATTTTTCCAAACAGTTTCTGGTCTATGGTCGCGAGGGCGAAGCCTGTGCCTGTGGCGGGCCGGTACATCGGCAGACGCAGGCGGGACGATCCACCTTCTGGTGCCCGCGTTGCCAGCGCAACTGAACGCGCCATGTGTTGACGCCTCGGTGCGTGGCGGCTAAGGGCGGCGGCTTCCAAGCATCGGGTGTTCCCGACGCTTCCAATTCTTCGAACCGAATTCAAGGACCGATCCAGCATGGCGAACACGCCGCAAGCCAAGAAGCGTATCCGTCGCAACCAGCGCCGCGCCGATGTGAACGGCGCACGCGTCGGCCGCATCCGCACTTTCGTGAAGAAGGTCGAATCGGCACTGGAGTCGGGCGACAAGGTTGCGGCGGCTGCGGCCCTCTCGGCGGTGCAGCCGGAACTGGCGCGTGGCGTCGCGCGCGGCGTGCTTCATCGCAACACCGCCAGCCGCAAGTTCTCGCGTTTGACCAAGGCGGTCACCGCGCTCGCCTGATCCGTTCAGGAGGACGAAATGACGACCCGCCGGGTAATTCCCGGCGGGTTTTTTCGTGCCATTTTGCGACGATCCGAGGAACTACCGCCGAGGTGGCGCAATGCACTGATTCAGCGGGCTTGATCTCGAGCAAGATCGTCGTTTTTCTAAGTAAAATGTAGCAAAATCAACGACTTGTAAGAAAGTTTGACGCATTTCCGCCAACCGTGACGTGTCAATCCGGTTTATTTCAGATTTGTGGCCGGACCCGGTCTTGATCGTACCTCCCAGCCCTTCATAATCACTTCCACGCCGGCAATGACCATTGCGGCGTCAGAACCAGATCAGCGAAGCCCGGGTATCGTATCGGTACCCAATGGGGGGCTTTTGTCCGGATGTAATTAACGACGGCAAAGCGATGTGCTTTTGCCGGCGGGAGAATTGTGCGCGTGAACGAGTGGCAGGGAGATACGGTGAGCGAGCAGGCGCAAGCCTGGGCGCAGATCCGCGCCTCACTGCGCGAGTCCGCCGGCGTCCGGCTGTTCGACCAGTGGCTGAAGCCGATCGAACTGGTCGAGGCCGATCCGGATGAGGACGATATCGTCCGGCTGGCGCTGCCATCCGCCTTCCTGGCGAACTGGGTACGCAGCCATTACGCCGACCGGCTCCAGTTCGAATTCCGGCGCCTCCTGCCGCATGTCCGCGATGTGAAGCTGGAAACCCGGCCGCCGTCGCGGATGCCGGTGATGATGGCGGCGGAGCCGGTGGCGGATGCCGGGCTGGAAGCATCGCCGGTGATTCGCGAATCGGTTCCGGCGATGGCGCCTGCCGCCGCGGCGCCCGTCGCGGTGGCGGAACCCGGCGAGCGGCCGTTGCTCGATCCGCGGCTGACCTTCGATCGATTCGTGGTCGACCAGTCCAACCGCGTGTCCTTCAACGCCGCCCGATTGCTGGCCGAACCCGGTATCCCGCGGTTCTCGCCGCTTTTCATCCATTCGACGACGGGGCAGGGCAAGACCCACCTGATGCACGCGATCGGCCACGCCTTCCGCGCGGCGGTGCCGCATGCGGTGGTGATCTGCATGTCGGCCGAGCGGTTCATGTTCGATTTCGTTGCCGCGATGCGCGCGCGCGATACCTTCTCTTTCAAGACCCGGCTGCGGTCTGCCGATCTGCTGCTGATTGACGACCTTCAGTTCATCGCCGGCAAGGATGCCACGCAGGAGGAGTTCTTCCACACGATCAACGAGATCGTCGGTGCGGGCAAGCGGCTGGTGATTGCCGCCGATCGCCCGCCCCAGGCGCTGGACGGGGTCGAGCCGCGCATCATCAGCCGGCTGGGGGCAGGGCTGGTCGCCGATATCAAGGCGCCCGACTTGGCGCTGCGCCGTGCGATCCTGGAACGGAAGGCCGCCGAGCTGCCGGGTACGGTGATGCCGCCCGAGGTACTCGACATGATCGCGGCCCGCGTCCACACCAGCGTACGCGAAGTGGAGGGGGCGCTGAACCGCGTCGCCGCCTATGCGCAGTTGACCGGCGAGGCGATCGATCTCGATTTTGCCCGCCAGACGCTGGGCGACGTGTTCCGCGGCGCGGAACGTCGGGTAACGATCGAGGAAATCCAGAAGCTGGTCAGCCAGCACTTCGAGCTGAAGCCGCTCGATCTCGTTTCCGCCCGCCGCTCGCGTGCCGTAGCGCGCCCACGCCAGATCGCCATGTACCTGTCGAAACGGTTGACCACGCGCTCGCTACCGGAAATCGGCCGCAAGTTCGGTGGGCGCGACCATTCCACCGTGATCCACGCGGTCCGCAAGATCGAGGAGCTCCGCGACACCGACCGCGATATCGATGGCGCGGTGCGCGTGCTGATGCGGGAATTGGAAGCCTGAAGGGAAGCGATTGCTTCCCCCCGGTCGGCACCGGTCGGGCTAGACCTGCAACCCCGTCGCCCGTTGCGCGGCCCGCAAGGTCGGCTCCGCCAGGGCGCGAGCCTTGTCGGCGCCCCGTTCCAGCGCGACACCCACGGCGGCGCGATCGTCCAGCAGCCGGACCAGTCGTTCGCGAATCGGGCCGAGGACGGACACCGTCAGGTCGGCCAGCGCCGGCTTGAACGCTCCAAACCCTTGGCCGGCATGTTCCGCCAGCACCGCATCGGTGCCGATCCCGGCCAGCGCGGCATAGATGGTGACGAGGTTGCGCGCCTCGGGCCGGTCCACCAGTTCGGCCATCGTCTCGGGCAACTGGCCGGGATCGGTCCGCGCCTTGCGCATCTTCTGCGCGATCGCGTCGTCCGAATCGGTCAGGTTGATCCGCGACGCATCGGAGGGGTCCGACTTCGACATCTTGGCGGTGCCGTCGCGCAGGCTCATGATTCGGGGCGCAGCGGGGGAGATGAAGGGTTCGGGGGGCACGAACAGGTCGACGCCGAAATCGGCGTTGAACTTGACCGCGATGTCGCGCGCCAGTTCCAGATGCTGTTTCTGGTCGTCGCCCACGGGCACGTGCGTGCCGCGATAGACGAGGATGTCGGCGGCCTGCAGCACCGGATAGGTGAACAGGCCGACCGAGGCGCCGTCGCGGTTCTTGCCGGCCTTGTCCTTCCACTGCGTCATCCGGCCGAGCCAGCCCATCCGCGCGGTACCCTGCAACACCCAGCACAGCTCGGCATGGGCAGAGACGCGCGCCTGGTTGAACAGGATCGACCGGTCGGGATCGATCCCGGCGGCCAGCAGCGTCGCCGCCATCTCGATCGTGGTGGCCGCGCGTTCGGCCGGGTCGATCGCCACCGTCAGCGAATGGAGGTCGGCAAGGAAGAACAGCGCCTCGCCGCCCTCCGCCTGCATGTCGTCCTGCATCGCGACCCATTGGCGGATCGCGCCCAGATAATTGCCGAGGTGGAGATTGCCGGTGGTCTGGATGCCGGAGACGATGCGCAACGAACGGGTTCCTTCAGGCGGGGCGGCGGATCAGTCGCTTCAGATCGGCCGGACGAACCGCGCCGGTCAGCACGGTGGCGGCGGCATAGACCAGCCCGCCGGTGCCGACCAGCACGACCAGCGCGCCCCAGCGCTCGACGGTCGATCCGGTGACATAGGGGGTGAACAGGTCGTTGAGGAAGAACATCGTAGCCCCCATCGCCAGCGCCGCGACCAGCAGGCGCGGCGCGCGGCGGCGCAATTGCATATCGGGGACGAACTGACCGCGCTTCGCCAGCGTGCGGTACAGCAACGCGACGTTCACCGTGCTCGCGATCGCCGTCGCCAGCGGCGGCCCCATATGCTGGAGCGGCACGATTAGCGCGAGGTTGAGGACGAGGTTCACGACCATCGAGATCGTCGCATAACGCACCGGCGTGCGCGTATCGGAACGAGCATAATAGCCCGGCGTCAGCACCTTCACGAGGATGTACGACGGCAACCCGATCGAGAAGGCGGCCAGCGCCTGCGCGGTGAACAGCGTGTCCTCCACCCCGAACTTGCCATGCTGGAACAACGCGGCGGTGATCGGCACGCCGCACAATATCAGCGCGGCGGTGGCGGGCAGGGTGAGGAACAGCGCCAGCTCCATCCCCCGGTTCTGCGTCTCCATCGCCGCCGCCTCGTCCCCCTTGCCCAACAGGCGCGAGATAGTGGGCAGGAGAACGGTGCCCAGCCCGATCCCGACCAGCCCGAGCGGCAGCTGGTTCAGCCGATCCGCCATGTAGATATAGGTGACCGAGCCGTGGGGCAGCAGCTTGGCGGCCAGTGCCGTCGATACCACGAGATTGATCTGCACCGCGCCCGTGCCTGCGGCGGCCGGCCAGACCAGCGACAGCATCCGCTTCACATCCGGGCTGATCCGCGGCCGGCCGATCCGCAGCCGGACTCCGGCGCGGCGGCACGCCCACCATAGCCATGCCAGTTGCAGCACGCCCGCCACCGTGACCGCGATCGCCTGATTGCGGGCGGTCAACATCGGCGATTCGGCATGGAAGACGAGCAGCGCGACAATGAGAGTGATGTTCAGCAGGATCGGCGCCGCCGCCGCAACCCAGAAACGTTGCAGCGAATTGAGAATGCCGCCGAGCAGGGAGACGATGCTGATGAACAGCAGATAGGGAAAGGTAAGCCGGCACAGCTGCACGACGAAGGCGAACTGGTCGGGCGAGGCATCCTTGAACCCGAAGGTCAGCACCCACGTCACCGGCCATGCCGCGATCTCGACGATGGCGGTCATCAGGATCAGGATCGGCAGCAGCACCGACAGCGCGTCCTGGGCGAAGGCGACGCCATCGGGCAGGCCGCGCCCGTCCTTGTCCGCCACCTTGCGGTTGAACATCGGGATGAACGCGGCGGAAAACGCGCCCTCCGCGAACAGCGCCCGGAACATGTTGGGCAGGCGGAACGCGATCAGAAACGCATCCGACGCGAAACCGGCTCCGACGAACCGGGCGAACAGCCCGTCCCGCACCAGTCCCAGTACCCGACTGGCGAGCGTGAGCCCGCCGATCGAGCCCAGCGCCCGGGTGAGGTTCATGGCCGTTCGTCCCGGTTCGGACGGATTGGATCAGGCGTGGCCGACCTCGGTGGTGGTCGGCTGGCCCTGCTGGGCCGCCTGCTGGAGGTACAGCTGGCCGAAGTCGATCGGCTCCAGCAGCAGCGGGGGAAAGCCGCCGTCGCGGACCGCATCGGCCAGCACGCGGCGGGCGAACGGGAACAGCAGGCGCGGTGCCTCGCCCAGCATGAATGGCTGGATCTGGTCGACGGGGACATTGCGGAAGCCGAACAGACCGGCGAACGACAGGTCGACGATGAACGCGGTCTGGCCGTCGACATCGGCCCGCACGTCGATCTTCAGGACGACCTCATGAACCTCGTCGGCCACCTGGGTGGCGCCGATGTTGAACTGCACGTCGATTGCCGGCGGTGTCTGCGACTGGAAGATCGCGGGTGCGTTCGGGTTCTCGAACGACAGGTCCTTCACATATTGCGAGATCATGCCGGCGGCGGGTGCGGTGTCGGTGCCGTTGGCAATCGGCTGGCCGGACGCGCCGTTGTCCTGATCGTCCATGTCGTTTTCCTTATGCGATGAGCGTGGCGGTGGAGCGAAGCGGGCAGACCGCGCGTTCGATCCGGTGTTCGTCGCGTAGCAGCGCGAACCCCCCGTTTCAACGGCGGGGTTGCCTGCTTCTCCCCGATGCCGGCCGTGCATTTGAATCACCGGCGGATAACGCCTATGTCATTGTCGAAGATCGGAGGCCCGGTGCTCTACGTAATTGTGTTCGCGATGATAGCCGCTTTCCTGGCGCTGCGCCTTTATGGCGTTTTGGGCAAGCGGACGGGGCATGAACAACAGCCCCTGCCGCGCGCCGCCGAGGAACGTGGTGCGCTGCCTGCCGTCCCCCGTGCAGTCGACGTGACGGCCGAACCGCGCGAGGCTGCCAACCGTCATATCGAACCGAAGGCAGAGGCGGGCCTGCGCGCGATCGTGGCCGGTGAGCCGGGCTTCGATGTCGGCCAGTTCCTGCAAGGGGCGAAAGGCGCGTACCGCATGGTACTCGAAGCGTTCTGGCAGGGTGACGAGGTGGCACTGGCCGATCTGTCCGGGCCCGATGTCCATGCGGCGTTCGGCGAAGCGATCGCACAGCGTCGCGAGGCGGGCGAAACACTCGATAACCGGCTGGTCACGATCGAGCGCGCGGTGATCGCCGATGCGCAGCTTGTCGGGCGCGATGCACGGATCACGGTGCGCTTCGATGCGGATATCGCCGCCATCACCCGGAATGCCGAGGGTCAGGTAATTGCCGGATCGTTGACCGACGCGGTCGAGACGCACGATGTCTGGACGTTCATGCGGACGCTGAAAAGTGGCGATCCCAACTGGAAGCTCGTTGATACCGATGAAGCATAAGGTTGCGGCGTGAGCAGGCAATTCGGTGGGGTCGCACTCACGCTGATGCTGGGAGCGTGCAGCGGCGCCATCGTGCCGCCCGCTCCGTCATCGATACCGGTGGCCCGTCCGCCCGGCGGGGCGGGGGGCAAAACCACCCACCATCCGGTTCGCGACACGGCACCGGTCAATATACGGCAGGCGGATGGCCGGATCGTCGCCGCCCTGCCGATCGCACCGCAGCCGGTGGTGGTGCCAACGGGTGCCGCGACCGCACAGCTGGCCGGCATCGTCGCCGGCCCCCCGGTCGCCGCCCTGCCGATCACCGATGCGCAGGCCGTGGCGGCACGCACCGCGTTTGCCTTGTCCTGCCCCGGCCTGATGCGTCGGACCGATGGCTCGGGATTGACGCGGGGGACGGACTGGCAGGGTGCCTGCACCGCCGCCCGCCAGCCGGGGGATGCCCGCACCTTCTTCGCCACCTGGTTCGAAGCGGTACAGGTCGGCGACGGCAAGGCATTCGCCACCGGCTATTATGAACCCGAAATCCGCGGATCGCTCGATCAGCGACCCGGCTATGCGGTGCCGGTCTACGGGCGACCGACCGATCTGGTCGATGTCGATCTCGGACAATTCTCGACCGACCTGAAGGGAAAACGGGTCCGTGGCCGCGTGGAGGGCAAGTCGCTCGTCCCCTATTTCGATCGGACTCAGATCGAACAGGGTGCACTGTCCGGGCGGGCGCCGATCATTGCCTGGGCCGCCGATCCGGTCGAGATCTTTTTCCTCCAGATCCAGGGTTCGGGCCGGCTCAGGCTGCCCGACGGATCGGTGCTGCGGATCGGCTACGATACGCAGAACGGCCGTGACTATACCGGGATCGGCAGCCTGATGCGTCAGCGCAACCTGCTCCAGCCGGGACAGGCATCGATGCAGGGTATCGTCGCCTGGCTCCATGCCAACCCCGAACAGGGCGCGGCGTTGATGCGCGAGAACAAGAGCTTCGTCTTCTTCCGCGAACTCGACGGGCCACCGCAGGGGGCGATGGGCTATGCCGTGACCGGACAGGTCAGCGCCGCCGCCGATCCGAAATTCATGCCGCTGGGCGCGCCGCTGTTCCTGTCGGTCGATCGCGCGGACGCGACGGGGCTGTGGGTCGCGCAGGATACGGGCGGGGCGATCAAGGGCGCGAATCGCATCGACACCTTCTGGGGGGCGGGCGCCGGCGCGGAAGCGACGGCGGGGGGCATGGCGGCGCGGGGCACTGCGTTCCTGCTGCTGCCGATCGGTACGATGGCGCGGCTGGCATCCGTGGCTCCTGTGGCAGCACCACCGGCATCGATCGCGGGGGCGGCAGGTGCGTCACCTCGACCCTGAGGAAGCGGCGGCGTGGCACCGGGTGATGGCGACGGTGAAGCCGTTGCGCATTGCTCCGATGCCGCGGCCCTCGGTAACGGTCGTGGCCGGCAAGCCCGCAGTGGCACTGGCCAAATCGCTGGCGGCGCGACGCGCCGTGTCGGTCGCACCTGCTGTTCCGCCACGCCCCGTACCCAAACCCGCCGTCCGTACCACACAGAACACGCTGGATGCGTCATGGGATCGAAAGCTGGGGCGCGGCGCGGTGACTCCGGACAGCTCGCTCGATCTGCACGGGCATACGCTGGCGTCCGCCCATGCGCTGCTCGATCAGGGGCTGGACCGGGCCATCCGTCGCGGCGACCGGGTCTTGCTGCTCGTCACCGGCAAGCCACCCCGACCCGAAAGCGAGCGACCGCATGCCCGCGGCGCGATCCGGGCAGCGGTGTCCGACTGGCTGGCCGGTTCGCGCCATGCCGATGCGATTGCGGCGGTACGCGGCGCGCATCCGCGCCATGGCGGGCAGGGGGCGCTCTATCTGGTGTTCAGGCGGCCGCGCGTCGGATGATACCCGCATAGATATCGGTCAGCCGGTACAAGTCGTCGACCGCCACCGCCTCGTCCACCTTGTGCATCGTCGCGTTGAGCAGGCCGAACTCCACGGTCGGGCACAGCCGCGACAGGAAACGCGCGTCGGACGTGCCACCGGTGGTGGATAGTTCCGGCTCGATACCCGTCACGTCCCCGATCGCCGCCGTCACTACATCAGATAGCGGGCCGGGCGGGGTCAGGAATGCCTCGCCGGAGATGCGGGCGGTGGCGGTACCGCCATGGCGCGCCGCGATGGCGGCGATCCGGTCGGCCAGTTCCCCGCCACGGTGAAGGTCGTTGAACCGGATCGACAGGCGGGCGGTGGCCAGTGCCGGGATCACGTTGGTCGCGCCGTTGCCGACCTGCAGATCGGTGATCTCGATGTTGGACGGCTGGAACCAGCGGTTGCCATCGTCCAGCCGAATCGCCTCGATCTCGGCCAGCATCGCGATCAGCCGGGGGATCGGATTGTCGGCGAGATGGGGATAGGCGACATGCCCCTGCCGCCCGGCGACCTCGATCCAGATGTTCACCGATCCACGCCGCCCGACCTTGATCGTATCGCCCAGCCGCGCGGCGGAGGTGGGTTCGCCGACCAGACACCAGTCGGGGCGCATCCCACGCGCGGCCATCCGCTCGATCAACGCCACGGTGCCGTAGGTGGCCGGCCCTTCTTCGTCGCCGGTCACGATCAGGCTCACCGTGTCACCCGCCTCGCGAGCGGCCGCGGCGACGAACGCCGCCACCGCCCCCTTCATGTCCACCGCGCCGCGTCCGTACAGCAGGCCGCCGCGCACCGTGCCCGACCAGGGTGAGTCGGTCCATCCGTCGCCCGGCGGCACGACATCGACATGACCGGCAAAGGCGAGATGCCGGCCCCGGTCACCGCGTATCGCGAGCAGATTCTCGACCGGCCCGTCCGGGGCGTCGCCGACGACGAAGCGGTCGACCTCGAACCCGGTCGCCGCCAACGCCGTCGCCAGTATGTCGAACACCGCGCCGTGTGCGGGCGTCACGCTGTCGGCCCGGATCAGGTCCGCCGCCAGTTCGACCGGATCGATCGTCACCTTCAATGGCTCACCGGGGGCTGGCTGCGGGCTGTTCATATTGCTGGAGGACCCAATCCTCCTCCTGCGCGCCGGCGATCCAGTCCTGCATCCAGCGGTGGTTCAGCACCGCCTCCATATAGCCGGTCGCGAACCGAGCGACGGGCAGCTGATAGGTCACGATCCGTGTCACCACCGGCGCGAACATGATGTCGACCGCGCCGAACGCGCCGAAGAGGAAGGCGCCGTCCGATCCGAACCGGGCCCGTGCCTGCGCCCATAATTCCATGATTCGCGCCAGTTCGGCGATGACGTCGTCGTCGGGCCGCTGCGCAGGAAATATCTGCCGGATGTTCATGGGGTGTTTGCGGCGCAGATGCTGGAACGACGAATGCATTTCCGCCGCCATCGACCGCGCCATCGCACGCGCGGTATCGTCGATCGGCCAGAACCGGTCGCGGCCGACCTTGTCCGCCAGATATTCGATGATCGCCAGGCTGTCCCACACCACCGCCTCGCCATCCCAAAGGATCGGCACCTTGCCCGAAGAAGGCGCGAACTCGTCGCCCTGCCGCCGCCGGTCCCATTCCGCGTCGTAGAGGGGCACGACGACCTCCTCGAAGGCCAGCCCCGCCTGTTTGGCGGCGAGCCAGCCGCGCAGCGACCACGAGGAATAGGCCTTGTTGCCGATGATGAGTTTCATACCCACCGACTAGGCGAGGTCCCCGGCGGGGGCAACCATCGGCGTCGGGGGTTTACGATCGATCGCCGGCAGCCCTAGCATCGCCGGCGAAGGAAAGCGGCGCATGGCGGTGGCGATCGGATATAGGGGCGATGGCGTGACGCGACGACGCGGTGGCGCGGTCGTCGCGACCTTGTTCGTTCACGTCCTGCTGTTGCTCCTGATCCTGTGGGGGCGGGGCCCATCGCCCGATCCGGTATCGCCGTCCGCCGGCCTCCGTGTCTTCGACGTCGTGCCGCCACCGCTACCGCCCGACGTTGTGCCGCCGCCGCCGCCGGTACCGCCTCAGCCGGTGCGACCCACCTTACGTGACGGTGGATCACCCGATCGGGCGCGACCGGCCCCCTCCGTCTCCTTCGACGCACCGGCCCGTATCGCCGACCTGATGGCAGAGCCTTTGCCGGCCCAAGCCCCACAGGGACAGATTCCTTTGCCGGGACTGGCGGCGGCGGCACCATCGTCGATGGGTCCGGGTGCCGGATCGGGGGACGGCGAGGGCGGTCGTGGTCGCGGCGATGGCACCGGGTCGGGGGCCGGTCGCGCCGAGCTGGCGAAGGCATTGTGGATCAGCATACCGTCGCCACGGCAGTTCGAGGCCCATTGGCCCGAGCGCGCACGGCGGAACCGGGTGTCGGGTCGGGTGATGTTGTCGTGCATCGTCCCGCGCCCCGGCCCGCCACGCCGCTGCCGGGTGGTGTCCGAATATCCGAGGAACCTCGGCTTCGGCGCCTCGGCGATGCGATTGTCCAGATTGTTCAGGATCCAGCCGGTGACCCGTGGAGCAGAGGTCCAGAACCTGCCGGTGATCGTACCGATCACCTTCGACGTGCCGATCGAGATCAGGTTGCCCGTGCCGGCGAACTGATCGGCAGTCAGCCGGTCACCGCCTCCATCACCGCGGCGCGCAATTCGGCGATGCCCATGCCGCCTTCGCTGGAGGTGGCGATGATCTCCGGATGCGCAGCGGGGCGCTTGCGGGCCTCCTCCACCGTCTGCTCGGTCACCGCGGCGAGGTCGGTCGCTTTCACCTTGTCCGCCTTGGTCAGCACGATGCGATAGCTGACCGCCGCCTTGTCGAGCATCCCCAGGATGTCGCGATCGACCTCCTTGATGCCGTGGCGCGAATCGATCAGCACCAGCGCGCGCTTTAGCACGTCGCGGCCCCGCAGGAAGTCGTTGACCAGATACCGCCACTGCCGGACCATATCCTTCGGTGCCTTGGCGAAACCGTATCCCGGCATGTCGACCAGCCGGAACGCCAGCGGATCGCCCACGTCGAAGAAGTTCAGTTCCTGCGTCCGCCCCGGCGTGTTCGACGTGCGGGCCAGCGCGTTGCGATTGGCCAGCGCGTTGAGCAGCGACGACTTGCCGACATTGGAACGGCCCGCGAACGCCACCTCCGGCACTACCGGCGCGGGCAGATGCTCCAGCTTCGGCGCCGATTTCAGGAAGGCGATCGGCCCGGCGAAGATACGCCGGGCGATCTCGATCTCGTCGTCGGTGAAGCTCACTTGACCGGCGCCTGCTTCAGGCCGGGATGGCGGGCGTAGAGCAGCTTCTGCTGCAGGATCGACACGCAGTTGGTCGTGATCCAGTACACCTGCAACCCGACCGCGAACGGCGCCATCACGAACATCAGGACCCATGGCAGGAAGGCGAAGACCTGCTTCTGCGTCTCGTCCATCGCCTGCGGGTTCAGCTTGAACTGGAAGTACATCGAGATGCCGAGCAGGATCGGCACCACGCCGATGCCCAGCCAGTGCGGCGGCGTGAAGGCGAGCAGGCCGAACAGGTTGACCGGGGTCAGCGGATCGGGCGCGGACAGATCCTTGATCCACAGCACGAACGGTTGATGACGCATCTCGATCGTCAGCAGCAGCACCTTGTACAGCGCGTAGAAGATCGGGATCTGGATCAGCGTCGGTAGGCAACCCGCCAGCGGATTGACCTTCTCCTGCTTGTAGAGGGCCATGACCTCCTGTTGCAGGCGTTGCTTGTCGTCCTTGTGGCGTTCCTGCAGCGCCTTCATCTTGGGCTGGATCGCCCGCACCGCCGCCATCGAGGCGAACTGGCGTTGTGCGATCGGGAACAGGACCAGACGGATCGTCAGCGTCAGCAGGATGATCGCGACGCCGAAATTGCCGACCATCCGGAACAGCCAGTCGAGATAATAGAAGATCGGCTTCTCGACGAGGCGAAAATACCCCCAGTCGATCGCGTAATCCAGCTTCGTCACGATGCCGTCGTCGGTGTAGCGATCGAGCAGGCGGACTTCCTTGGCGCCGGCGAAGAACCGGCTGTTCTGACCGAGTGCCTGACCCGGCTGCACGATCCGCGGCTGAACCGTGTAATCGGCCTGATAGGACTTGTTGGCGCCAGCGCGGAATTGGCCGTCGAACGTCTGCGCCGCGTCGGGCACCAGCGCCGTCAGCCAGTATTTGTCGGTGAAGCCGAGCCAGCCCGCCTTGGTGGTGAACCGCTGTACGCCCTCGTCAACCTTGCTGAAATTGGGCTCGTAATTGGCGGCGCCGTTGTTCACCGACATCGGGCCGGTGTGGATCGTCCAGCTGTCCGGGTCCTTCGACACGCCCACGCGGTTGATATAGCCATAGGGTGCGACGGTCACCGGCTGCGTACCACCGTTCAACACGGTCTGGCGGATCGTGAACAGGTAATCCTGGTCGATCGCGACCGTGATACGGAACCGCTGACCGGTGGCGTTCGCGGCTTCCAGCGTGACCGGCTTGCCCGGGCTGAGGACGGGGGCAGAGGCGGTCCACACCGCATCGGCGGCGGGTGGGGTCAGCCCGTCCGCGCGCCAGCCGAAGCCCGCGAAATACGCCTCGGGCGCACCGGCGGGCGACAGCAGGCGGATCGGCGCGGAGTTCTTCGCGACCGTCTCGTTATAGCGGAGCAGGACCAGATCATCGATCCGCGGCCCGCGCAGGTTGATCGATCCGCGCAGCAACGGCGCCTCGATCCGCACCCGTGGCGTCTCCGCCAGTACCTGTTGACGGTCGCGGACGGCGGCGGGGCTGTCGGCGGTGGGATCGGCTGCCGGGTTCGGCACCGCCACCTGCTTGCCGCCCTCGATCCTGGTCGCGGGTGGATTGGCGGTGGGGAAGAACCGGTTCTGGATCAGCGGCCAGCCGAACAGGATCAGCGCCGCGAACACCGCGAACAGCACGAAATTCTGGCGATCGTCTTTCACGGCGTCATGCTTCCCATCTTGGGTATTCGAACGGGGACGTTCACGGGTGCGTCATCAGGGCACCGGGTCCGGCCCATACCCGCCCCAGGGATGGCAA
Organism: Sphingomonas cynarae; assembly: GCF_039537815.1. Classification (NCBI taxonomy): domain Bacteria; kingdom Pseudomonadati; phylum Pseudomonadota; class Alphaproteobacteria; order Sphingomonadales; family Sphingomonadaceae; genus Sphingomonas; species Sphingomonas cynarae. The sequence continues at coordinate 124,039 of NZ_BAABBF010000007.1, forward strand.
CGGGCGATGCGCTTCATCGCCAGCCAGCCCCCCTTCAGCGCGCCATAGCGGGCAAGCGCGGTAATTGCATAGGCCGAACAGCTGGGATCGTACCGGCAGGTGGGCGGCAGGATCGCCGAAGGGCCGATCTGCCATCCGCGCACGAGCAGGACGAGCAGCCTGGCGATCATCGCCCCGACGGCTTTCGACCGGGTTTGCGCGGCGGGCGGGGCGGGGGCGCACGGTAATCGGGGCTGGCGATCTTGCGCAGCGCCTTGTCGAGTTCCACCCGCAGCAGGGCATAGTCGCGCTCGATACCGCCGTCGCGCCCGATCAGCACATGGTCGGCACCGGCGACACCGCCGGTCGGCAACAGGTCACGCGCCAGCATTCGCAGCCGGCGTTTCATCCGGTTGCGGACCACCGCGTTGCCGATTTTCTTGGTGACGGTGAAACCGACCCGCTTGGTCGGATCGCCATCGGCACGGTCACGCACCAGCAGGACGAATCCCGGCATCGGCGCGCGCCGCCCTGCATTCGCCGCCAGGAAATCCTGGCGGCGCTGCATCATGATTATGCCGACAGCTTCTTGCGGCCGCGTGACCGGCGCGCCCGGATCACCGCACGGCCGCCCACGGTCGCCATCCGCGAGCGGAAGCCGTGCCGACGTGCCCGCACCAGGTTGCTCGGCTGGAAGGTGCGCTTCATCGTTCATTCCTCAAACAAATTCATCGTAACGAAAAACGGCCGCCCGAAGGACGGCCTTGCTGGGGGGCGCATACTGACACACCCGCGCCAAGTCAATCTGCCGCCGCCCGCCGGGGCGATATGGCCGATGTCGCCATATCCTGTTTCCCGCCCGCACAAAACCGGTATGGAACCCGCCACGGGGCGGGGCGGGGAATGACGATGGCGACGATCGTGTCGACGGTGGCGTATCTGGGGCTGGAGGCGCGCGCCGTCGAGGTGCAGGTGCAGTTGATCCTGGGCCTGCCCGCCTTCAACGTCGTCGGTCTCGGCGACAAGGCGGTGGGGGAAAGCCGGGAGCGGGTGCGCGGCGCGATCGCCGCGATGGGCCTCGCCTTGCCGCCCAAGCGGATCGCAGTGAATCTCAGCCCCGCCGACCTGCCCAAGGAGGGGTCGCATTTCGACCTGCCGATCGCGCTGGCGCTGCTCGGCGCGATGGGTGTCGTCGATGTCGAGACGCTGGCGGAGTACGTGGTCGTCGGCGAACTGGGCCTCGACGCACGGATCGCGCCGTCGCCGGGCGTGCTGTTGGCGGCACTTCATGCGGGGGCCGAGGGCAAGGGCCTCGTCTGTCCTGCCGCGCAGGGGCCGGAGGCGGCATGGGCGGGATCGGTCGAGGTGATTGCCGCGCCCGATCTGCTGGCGCTCATCAACCATTTCAAGGGCCACGGCCTGCTGGCGATGCCGCAACCGGGCGAGGTGGAGGCAGCCTTCACCGGCCCCGACCTGCGTCAGGTGAAGGGGCAGGAAACCGCCAAGCGCGCGCTGGAGATTGCGGCGGCGGGTGGCCACAACCTGCTGCTTTGCGGGCCGCCGGGGGCGGGCAAGTCGCTGATGGCGGCGTGCCTGCCCGGCATCCTGCCCCCGCTCGATCCGGCGGAGGCGCTGGAAGTGTCGATGGTGCAGTCGGTGGCGGGCACGCTGGCCAGTGGCCGGCTCACCCGGACGCGGCCGTTCCGCGCCCCGCATCATTCCGCCTCGATGGCGGCGCTGACCGGCGGCGGACTGAAGGTGAAGCCGGGCGAGGTCAGCCTCGCGCATCTGGGCGTGCTGTTCCTTGACGAACTGCCGGAATTCCAGCGTGCCGTCCTCGATTCGCTGCGCCAGCCGCTGGAGACGGGCACGGTCAGCGTCGCGCGCGCCAACGCGCACGTCACCTTTCCCGCACGGGTGCAGTTGATCGCGGCGATGAACCCGTGCCGGTGCGGGCATCTGGGCGATCCCGGCCTCGCCTGCGCCCGCGCGCCCCGCTGCGCGGCGGACTATCAGGCGAAGGTGTCCGGGCCGTTGCTCGACAGAATAGATTTGGCGGTGGATGTTGCCGCCGTAAGCGCTGCCGATCTGGTTCTCCCGCCGCCCGCCGAGGGATCAGCGGAAGTCGCCTCCCGTGTTGCCGCTGCGCGAGCCGTTCAGCGCGATCGCTACGCGGGAATGAACGTGCGAACCAACGCCGAAGCCGACGGTGACTTGCTGGAACGTGTCGCCATTCTTGACGAACCGGCGCGCAAAATCCTTGCGCAAGCGGCGGAAGCAATGCGGCTTTCGGCCCGAGGCTATCATCGCGTGATCCGGGTTTCGCGGACGATCGCCGACCTCGCGGGTGGTGAGAATATCGGGCGCATTCATGTGGCCGAGGCGTTGAGCTATCGTCGGCGGCCACCTACGAACTAACCGATAAAGGGAATGCAAGATGATCGAGGTGCCGTTCGTCCGACGCCAGTTCGAGGTTGACGGAGAAATGGTAGAAGCGCGTTTCTACAGGCCCGTTGCGGACAGAGGCGACTACAGGTGTGACCTCGAAATCGACTGGCCGGAGAAGACGCGCTCAAAGCACGCCTTTGGTGTCGATGAGGTGCAGGCGCTGCTTCTTGCGATGCAATTGGCGCACGCCGACTTGCTTGCCGCTCGCGAGATGGACGGGCGGCAGGTTTCCTACCTCAATGACCGAAGTCTTGGGTTGCCGCTCGCGAAGAGCATCGCCGATTGGGACTCAGAAAACCGCCTTTGAGGGGCGCTCTCGCGACTTGAAAACTGGTGCCATCCTCGACCGGATCGACCTGCATGTCGACGTCGCGGCGGTGACCGCGGCGGAACTGGTGCTGCCGCCGCCCGCCGAAGGATCGGCCGAGGTGGCGGCGCGGGTCGCAGCGGCCCGCGCGGTCCAGACCGCGCGGTACCGCGATCATGCCGCCCGCACCAATGCGGAGGCGGAGGGGCCGCTGCTCGACGCGGTCGCCACCCCCGACGAGTCCGGCCGGCAATTGCTGGCGCAGGCGGCGGTCGCGATGAAGCTGACCGCGCGTGGCTATACCCGCATCCTGCGGGTGGCGCGGACGATCGCCGATCTGGCCGGGCATGACACGATCGGCCGCATCCATCTTGCCGAAGCCCTGAGCTATCGCCGCCAGCCGCCGCGCAACTGACGGCGCAACCCGCTTGCGATCCGCGCCCGCCTCGTCTAGCGACGCACCCTCGCTGCCCCTGTGGCGAAATTGGTAGACGCATTCGACTCAAAATCGAACGCCGCAAGGCATGCTGGTTCAAGTCCGGCCAGGGGCACCAAATTTTCGATCCGGCCGTCGCGTCGGCCGTCGCCGTGATTTGCAGCCGGGATATGCCGGTGCGCCGGCAGGAAAAATATCCGAAATGAATGATACCGCGCATTGCGCTTGACGAGCGATGCGCTGCTGTCCTCAATCAGCGAAACGAGGGGCGCATGATCGGTTGGCGGGATGGCGATGGCGGGTTGCACCGGGATTCGCTGTTCGGCGTCTTCGCGGCTCTGGCGCGCGGCGACGCATGGAGTTTTGCCGCCCTCAGGCCACATCAGCGCGAGCCCTGGCATGCCTTTACCGTGCAGGTCGCGGCGCTGGCGTTGATCCGGGCGGGGCGGGACGACCTGCCCGGTGAGGAGACGACGTGGCACGACCTGCTGATCGCGCTCACCCCCGATCAGCCGGACGGCGAGGCATGGGCGCTGGTGGTGGACGACTGGTCGAAACCGGCGCTGCTGCAACCGCCATTGGTCGGGGATGCGAACCGCGCCGACTACAAAAGCCGGCTGGCGACGCCCGATGCGCTGGATATGCTCGTAACCTCTCGAAATCACGACGTAAAACAGGAGAGGATGGTAGCGGCAGGCGAGGAGGAATGGCTCTTCGCGCTGGTCACCCTCCAGACCACCGAGGGGTTTCTGGGCGCCGGCAATTACGGCATCTCCCGGATGAACGGCGGGTTCGCGACGCGCATGAGCCTGGGCGTCCGCCCCTCCGGCGGCGGTGCGGCCGGGGCGTTCCGCCGCGACGTCCGCCGCCTCCTCGCCGATGCCCGCCACCGGCCCGATCGCCGCACCGGGATCGGCCTGGTGTGGGTCGAACCGTGGGACGGCACCCGCTCGCTGGCGTTCGATGACCTCGACGAACTCTATGTCGAGATCTGCCGCCGCGTCCGCCTTCGGCACGTTGCCGAGGGGGTGGAGGGGCTGGCGGCGGGATCGAAGGTCGCGCGGGTTGCGGGCGATGCGCTGGGAGGCAATACGGGCGATCCCTGGGCGCCCACCGTCATCGACACAAAGAAGGGTCGCGACACCTTCGGCAAGCCGATCAGCGTCTCCCCCGGTGCCAATGGCTTCGGCTATCGGCAGATGGCCCGGTTGCTGGACCCCCGCAAGGTGACGGCGCCCCTGTTGGCGCATCTGCATGAAGATGACGATGTTAGCGGCCTTGCCTTCGTCGCCTCGGCACTGGTCCGGGGACAGGGGAAGACGGAGGGGCTGCACCGTCGCCGCATCCTGACCGGCCGGATCGAAGACGGCGGGCAGTTCGATCCGGTCAAGGTGCTGGACGTGATCGGTCACGTCGCCAGCGTCCGTGCCGACGATGGGTACGAGGCGGGCCGCCGGCTGCGGCGGGCGTTGATCCTGATGATGCAGGGCGGCCCCGATCAGGCGCGGCTCGACGATGATTCGGCGGGGCGTAAGGTTGACCCCTGGGTGAAGCGGTTCGACGCCATCATCGACCGGCGCTTCTTCGGGGATGACTTCTGGACAGCCGCGGCGGCGACCCGGGCGGGCGGAGCCGAGGTCCCCGATGACCACCGGCTGGCATGGCGGCAGCAGCTGCGCGCGCTGGCGGGCGATGTCTTCACCGAGGCGGCGGCGGCGGCACCGCGGACGGCAATGCGGCGCGTCCGGGCGATCGCGCGCGGCCGCTCGATGCTCGACGGACAGATGACGAACTGGTTGAAGGAGGTGGCGGCATGACGGATGCGCCGGATGACAAGCCGAAGGACGTGATCGCCTCGATCGCCGCGCAGATCGCGAAGATCTCCACCGGCGATCGGGCCGCGCTGCGGCGGCTCTACCTGACCCAATCGCACCAGGCGGACGGCGTGGTGATCGGGCTGCTCTACCGTGCCGGCGTCACCATGCCGTTGTCGGCGGAGACGATCGCGCCTTGGCGATTGCTGGCGCATGTCGCCGCGCTGCTGTCGGGTACCGGCGGCGGGCACGCGCACGCGCCCGCCCGGCGGGTCGGCAGCGCGTTGCAGGCGATCGGCTTTTCAGAGAACCGGTTGCTGCGGCTCACCGCCGCGCGCGGGGCGGCATTGCACGGCCAGATCGTCCGGGCCGCGCGGATGCTGGCGCAGCGGGGCGAGGCATCGATCAACCTGTGGACCCTCTTCCACCTTGCCGGCCGCGATCCGGTCAGGGCGGAGGAAGCCCGCATTCGCATCGCCCAGGATTATTATGCCGCCGCCGCGCGGTCAGAGGGGAACTCCCAGTGACGTTCGTGACGCCCAAGTTCATCCAGATCCATTTCCTCGCCGCCTGGCCGGGCGCCTTGCTCAACCGCGACGATGCCGGACTTGCCAAGCGGCTGCCGTTCGGTGGCGCGACGCGCACCCGTATCTCGTCGCAATGCCTGAAGCGCCACTGGCGCAAGGCGGACGACCCACGCGCGCTGCACATGCTGGCCACCGAAAAGGGGGTCGAGGGCGTGCGATCGAAGATCACCATCGAACGCGCGGTGACGGGGCCGCTGCGCGCGCGCTTCGACAAGGAGGCGGTGGATGCGGTGGAACTGGCGTTCCTGACCAAGTTCTACGGCAAGAACGCCAAGGACAAGCAGCAACGTCAGGCGCTGTTGTTCGGCCGGCCGGAGATCGACTGGATGCGCGGCGAGGCGGAGCGACTGCTGGCGGAAGGTGGCAGCGCCACCGCGGTGAAGGCGGCGGCGGATATCTGGATCAAGGAAGAGAAGAACAATCTCAACCAGTTGCGCGATCAGGCCGCACTCAGCGCCAGTCTGGAGGCGGCGCTGTTCGGCCGCATGGTGACCAGCGATCCGCGGGCCAACACCGATGCCGCGATCCACGTCGCCCATGCCTTCACCGTGCACGAGGAGCAACCGGAACTCGATTATTTCACCGTCGTCGACGATCTGAGCGATCGGTCGCTGGGTGACGATTCGGGCGCGGCCGGCGTGTTCGACACCGAACTGACATCCGGCCTCTATTACGGTTATGTCGTGGTCGACGTGCCGCTGCTGGTGTCGAATCTGACAGGATGCGCGCGGCGCGACTGGACGGGGGATCATGACCGCGATCTGGCGGCGCGGGTCGTCGAGAACCTTGTTCATCTCGTCGCGGAAATCTCACCGGGGGCTAAGAAGGGCTCCACCGCGCCCTACAGCCGCGCCGAACTGGTGCTGGTGGAGGTCGGCGACCGTCAGCCGCGCACGCTGGCCAACGCGTTTCGCGATCCGGTGCTGCTGACCGATCCCGCCTCGAACCGTGGGCTGGGGTTCCGTACCGCCGAGACGCTGCTCGGACATCTGTCGGCGATGGACGACGTCTATGCGACCGGAGAAGCGCGCCGCCACATGGCGCTGCCCGACCTGCGGCTGACCGGGGTCGATCATGCCAATCTGGCGGACCTTGCTGCATGGGCCGGCGGTGTCGTCCGCTCAGCCTCGACTGGCGCGGATCAGGGCGAGCCTGCGTGAGGCATCTGCTGCTGGACCTCGATGCGCCGCTGATGAGCTTCGGCGGCGACATGGTCGATGCCTATGGTGTGGTGCGCGACTTTCCGGCCAAGTCGATGGTGGCGGGGCTGCTTGCCAACGCACTGGGCTGGGAACGGCATGACGCGGATGCCCATGCCCGTTTGCAGGAGCGACTGGTGATGGGGTCCGCGCGAGCCGGGGAGGGGCGGCGTGTCCGCGATTTCCAGACTGCGAAACTAGGCGCTAAAGACAGCGGCTGGACGACGCGCGGCCGGGTCGAAGGCCGGACGGGCGGGGCGGCCACCTATCTGTCCCCCCATATCCGTTACCGCGAAGCCGATGCCGACGCGCGGGTGCTGATCGCGTTGTATCTTGGCCATGGCAAGGAGGAACCTACGCTAGACACGCTCGCCGAAGCGCTGGACCGGCCGGAGCGCCCCCTGTTTCTGGGCCGCAAGCCTTTCCTGCCGTCTCGGCCGGTCCGGCTGGGCTTCATGGAAGCTGACACGATCCGCGAGGCGTTGATCGCGGGACTGGCGTTGCTGACGGACAGGCCGGACGACGACGGGCCGGTGCGCGCGCAATGGCCGCGCGCGGAGGGGCTGGCCGGCAATGCCCGCGAAGAGGAACTGACTGATGAGCGTCATTGGCCCGCCGGCGTTCATGCCGGGCTGCGCCGCGTGGCGGAAGGCGACATCACCCGGCCGGAGGCGGGGGCGTGACGCTTCATCTTGTGCGGCTGCCGATCGACCTGCAGGCGCTGGCGGCCTTTGCGGTCGCGAACGGAGCGAGCGATGACGATGGCGGCTATGCGCTTCACCTTGCGCTGCGTCGACGGTTCGGAGAGGCGGGGCCGCAACCCTTCCGCCTGTTCGCCGACGGGCCCGAGCCGGCCTATCTGCTGGGTTACTCAAGCGATCCCGCAGCGCTGACCGAGATGGCCGATATTCCCGCCCCCTTGCCGTTGCTCGATGCCGTCTTCACTGCCGCGCCGCAATGGCGCGCGATGCCGGCGACGTGGCGTGAAGGTGTGCGATACGGCTTTTCCGTTCGTACCCGCCCGGTCGTTCGGTTCGGCGCCCGTCGCAAGGCGGAGCGCGCCGGCTCCGATGCGGCGAAGACGGGGGAGAATTGGTGGGCACGCGCGGGCGAGGTGGATGCGTGGATCGCCGCCCGCACCCGGCCGGATGGTGATCCCGATCTGACCCGCGATGCCGCCTATGCGGCATGGTTGGCGACAAGGCTGTCGGGGTCGGCGACGCTGGAGGCGGGGGTGGAACTGGTTCAATTCCGTCGGGTGCGCGCCCGTCGGTCGGCGCACGGCCGACCGGGACGCGGCCGGGTGGAGGGGCCAGAGGCACTGCTCGCCGGCACACTGGTCGTGGCGGATGCGCAGGCGTTCGCGCATCTGCTGGCCCGTGGGGTGGGGCGGCATGCCGCGTTCGGCTATGGCATGCTGCTGCTGTCACCACCGGCACGGAGCGGCTAGGATGCTGTCCGGCCGTCTCGGGCTGGAGCGGGCACGCATCCCGCACGCGGACCGGCAGGGGCTAGTGTGGCTCGATCGCGGCCGGCTGGAGGTCGAGAACGGGTGTCTGCGCTTCGTCACCGCCGGTGGCGGGCAACTGGCGGCGGGCGATTACCAGATTCCTCATCAGGCGATCTCGATCATCCTGCTGGGGCCGGGATCGAGCGTGACGCACGACGCGCTGCGGCTGCTCGCCCGCCATAGCTGCGCGCTGGCGGCGATCGGGGAGGGGGCGGTGCGCTTCTACACCGCGCCGCCGCTGATGCCCGACAGTTCGGCGCTGGCCCGGGCGCAGGTAACGCGCTGGGCCGATCTCAAGCTCAGAATGGAGACGGCGCGGGCGATGTATGCGATGCGCTTCGGCGAGATCGTGCGTACCCGCGACATCGCGGTCCTGCGCGGGCAGGAGGGGGCGCGGATCAAGCGGGCCTATTTGGCCGCGGCCGAACGGCACGGCGTTCAATGGTCCGGCCGGCGCTACGATCGCGAAAATCCGGAAGGCAGCGATCTTGCCAATCAGGCGATCAACCATGCCGGATCGGCGATGACCGCCGCGGCGTCCGTCGCGGGTTCCCCCGCACCCGCGGGGATAGGCCCATCTGCGATCTCGGCGTGTGCCACAAAAATCGGGTTCCCCCGCACCCGCGGGGATAGGCCCGTGGTTGGCGTGCTTGGGAATAAGCCCGTGCCGGTTCCCCCGCACCCGCGGGGATAGGCCGATCGTCGACCTGTATCTACATGGTACGCAAGCGGTTCCCCCGCACCCGCGGGGATAGGCCCATCTCCCTACTTATTTGAAAAGGATTGCATTAGGTTCCCCCGCACCCGCGGGGATAGGCCCTAGCAGGGCTGTCACCGCATCAGATTACTGAAGGTTCCCCCGCACCCGCGGGGATAGGCCCGAGGCATCAGCCCCGATATGGTTGAGTTTCTGGGTTCCCCCGCACCCGCGGGGATAGGCCCCCGAGCGCGTTGCCGGCACTCGGCGGCGTGGCGGTTCCCCCGCACCCGCGGGGATAGGCCCGGTTTCGCGGCGGTGACGCTGAATTACGCCATGGTTCCCCCGCACCCGCGGGGATAGGCCCTTCCACATCGCCGCCATGGTCAGGGAAGCGTAGGTTCCCCCGCACCCGCGGGGATAGGCCCGCGGAGGGGCATGAGGACGAGCGTGACGTTGCGGTTCCCCCGCACCCGCGGGGATAGGCCCTATCTCGACGAAAGCGAGGTCATTGAGGCGCGGGTTCCCCCGCACCCGCGGGGATAGGCCCGCCCTGGAGGAATTGGTGCGGGCGATCGGTGCGGTTCCCCCGCACCCGCGGGGATAGGCCCTTCCGGGGCAAGCGAGAATTTGAGGCCACGGAGGTTCCCCCGCACCCGCGGGGATAGGCCCTTGATCGGCAGCAGCGAAGGCGTCGCCGGCCTGGTTCCCCCGCACCCGCGGGGATAGGCCCACCACACCGGCCGTCGGGGCCGCGTGTATCGGGGTTCCCCCGCACCCGCGGGGATAGGCCCGCGATGACTGCCACCCTTCCCGGAATGTGAGGGGTTCCCCCGCACCCGCGGGGATAGGCCCCCAATATCGACCATCCTGGTTGAGCGCGCCGAGGTTCCCCCGCACCCGCGGGGATAGGCCCCGTGCCAAGGCTGGCCTCGATCACCCGTGCCTGGTTCCCCCGCACCCGCGGGGATAGGCCCTCCACATGCCGGCCGCCACGCCCACCCGATCGGGTTCCCCCGCACCCGCGGACCGACACCTCCCTCTTTCATTTCCGTATCCCGCCGAAATGGACCGAATCTCGATACTCACATCCACTATGGTGAGGTTATGCGGCGGCTTCCGCCCGATGAGCATTTACCCGATGGATGACCGGTCAGCCGGCCTGAGCCCCCGACAATTGCAATGTCTCCGCCTCGTCGCGCGGGGGTGGGAGGCAAAGGAGATCGGACGCGAACTCGGTATTTCCGATCTGACGGTCAAGAATCATCTATCTGCCGCGCGTGCCGCACTGGGAGTGGCGCGATCGATCGATGCGGCGCGGCTGGTCGTGGCGCGCGATGCCGCGCCGGCGCCGGAAGAAAACCCGGCATCAGCTGGTACTTGGGGCACTAGTACGCCGGGCAGGGTAGGGGATCGATCGTATCTTGGTGTGGAGACTGCGGGCCAGTCGGGAAAGCCGGCGGATACCGGCCTTGCCGATGCGAGCGACCTGTCGTTCGATCGCGAGGCGGGGATGCCGCTGCCGTTCCCGACCCGAAGGGGGCAGCGGAACGATCTGGGGATCGCGGCGCGGCTCGCCCTGATGGTGATGCTGACCGTTCTGCTGATCGCGGCGGTTGGCTTCTTCGTCGAAGCGAGCCGGGGGCTGAAGTTCTGATGCGCCGGCATTCTTCATCGGCCCCGTCCTTCGCGGGTGCCGGACCGGAGCTTTTCACGCATGACCACCGCCATGACCATTGCGCCTGCCGCTGCCTTCAAGATCGCGACACGACTGACCAGCCTGGAGCAGGAGATCGACCTTGCCGCCCGGTCGAGCGCCCGGCTTCCCGCCGATCTGCTCGACGAACTGGCTCGCGCCGGTGCTTCGCCGATCGCGGCGCAGCGGGTGCTGGATGCCGCGGCGGCGACCTTCACCGCGTTGGTCGATGCGCGCGGCAAGGTGGCACGGGCACACGGCCTGCTGCTCGCCTATGCCAAGGAACAGGGGCTGACCCTGGCCTATGGCGATCAGTTCGAATGCCACGATTTCGTCAAGGGACTGGGCGATCAGGCTGCATCGGACGTGGTCCGGCTGGTAGCCGCCGCCTGATGGGGCTGGCTGACGCTCGGTGGGTCGATCGTCGGCCATGATCCACATTCTGTTCTTTTATGGCCTGCTCGGTGTCGCCTGCCTCTATGCGGCATGGCGGGGCGGGGGGCCGGAACGCCTGACCGCCGCCGCGCTGATCGTCGCGACTGTCGCCACCTGGATAATGGCGATCGGTTTGGGCGGCAGCAGGGCGGGGCGGTTCATCGGAGTCGAATATGGCGTACTCGTCATCGATGGTCTGCTCGTGGCGGCGCTCATGGCCATCGCGTTATGTGCAGATCGGTTCTGGCCGTTATGGATGACGGCGTTGCACGCCTTTGGCGTCGTCGGGCATCTGGCGAAGGCGATCGCGCCGGATATCCTGCCCAACGTGTATCAGGCGGCGCATCTCTTCTCGGCCTATCCGGGGCTGATCCTGTTGATGCTGGCGACGCGCTGGCATCGGATGCGGCTGCGGCAGGACGGGCACGATCCATCCTGGTCGAACTTCTGGCGCTGGTCGATCCCGCGGCCGCGGCGGATTGGGCATATCGTCTGATCGCGGCGTTCGGTGGCATTGCACCGACGATGGCGGCAACGCCTGCCCGGCTGCTGCCGTTGGTCCGGGGTAACGACCGCGCGGTGGCGTTGATCGTGGCGCATCGCCAGGCGGCGCTAGCGGCCCTGCGCGAGCGGGCGGTGCGGCGGCCGATCGTGGCGACGCGCTACGATCTGCTGCACTATCTGCACCAATGCATGGCGTTCGATGGCGAGGAGGCACTGCGGGTCTTCTTCGTCAACGCCCGCCGCGAACTGATTGCGGAGGAGGTGCTGGCCCGTGGCGGTCCGGCGGCGATCGCTGTGGAGCCCCGGGTGGTGATCGTGCGGGCACTGGCGCTGGCGGCGGCGGGGATCGTGCTGGTCCACAACCATCCCGGCGGCGACCCGACCCCGAGTGCCGCCGACCGACGCTTCACCCGCCGGCTGACGCTGGCGGCGGAATGTCTGGGTATCGAAGTTCACGACCACCTGATCGTCGCGCGTGACGGCCATCACCGGATCGACGTCGCCATGGTTGATTGATCCATTTCGGAGGATTCGTGTCGTTTCGTCCCGTTACGGGTCGACCTTCGACGATCGTCACCGAATCGTCATTTCATTGTCACCGATCAGTCGTGAAAGTCGCATCCAACCGTCATGAACCGCGCCTAACCGGCGTTGCGAGATCGGCGGCTGTTCCAGGTCGATCCCGGGCACACGCCCAGCCAAATCAACGATCGACAGGGAGTTCATTCGATGGCCAGCTTCAAGGCGAGCCGTATCCTGATGGCGGGCACCGCCTGCATGTTGCTCGCATCGTGCGACGGCGCCGACAGCGTCGCCTCGCCGGGCGAGGGGACTTTTCCTGTCGTGCCCGTGCCCACGCCGACCGGCAGCCCCACCGGCACGCCGACAGCACCGGGTACGCCCGCGGCATCCTGCCCGACCGGGCTGGCCGATGGCGGCGTCGTGGGGGCATTCCGCGCTTGTCGCCTGCCGCGCGTCATCTCGTCGGACCTGACCCTGCGCAAGCTGACCGGCGTCGCCTATGAGATTAACGGCCAGGTCGATGTCGGTATCGACGTCGGCGGCAACGGCCAGCGTCAGGGCGGCACCGCCGCGACGCTGACGGTCGAGCCCGGCGTCATCGTCTATGCCAATACCGACAACGCCAGCAATGATTTCCTGGTCGTCAACCGTGGCTCGAAGATGAACGCGGTCGGCACCGCGACACAGCCCATCATCTTTACGGCGCAAGGCAATCTTACCGGCACCGTGACGGACGAGTCGCAGGGCCTGTGGGGCGGGATCATCATGGCCGGCCGTGCACCGATCTCGAACTGCAACCAGACGATCGCTGGCGGATCGGCCGGTTGCGAGAACATCGTGGAAGGCACCACGACCGCCCTGTACGGTGGTGCGACCGCCGACGACAATTCGGGTACCGTTCGCTACGTCCAGATCCGCTATTCGGGTACGGTCATCAGTGCGAACAACGAACTGCAGGGTCTGACGCTGGGTGGTACCGGTTCGGGCACGACGATCGATCACGTGCAGATTCACAATTCGTCGGACGACGGCATCGAAATCTTCGGTGGTCGTACGAACCTGAAATATCTGGCGATGACCGGCGCTGATGACGACGCATTCGACACGGATGTGGGTTGGCAGGGTTACGCCCAGTTCGTGCTGGCCGTGCAAAAGCCCAACAGCACCCAGACCGACAATTACGCGACCGAGATCGACTCGAACAACAACGAGGATGCGCTGCCCCGCCAGCGGTACAACATCTCCAACTTCACCTTCGTATCGACGACCGGCGCCACCAATGCCGTGATCCGCCTGCGTGGCGGTGCTGACGCACGCTTCATCAACGGCATCGTCACCGGCCCGACCGCCTGCCTCAACATCGTTGCCGGTCTGGACAGTCAGGGCAAATCAACGATCCGGCCGGCGAACACGGCACTCGACGATCTCGGTGCCCCCGTCTTCAATTCGGTGGTCATGAGCTGTGCCAATCCGTTCGCGACCACGACCGTCAACGACGTGACGGTGACGGTCGCCGAGCAGGAGGCGATCTTCAACGCCGGCACCAACAACGTGGCGCGGGCGACCGGCGTCCTCGCCAGCGGCTATCTGCCGGCTGGTGTCGCCCTGACGACGACGGCGTTCGCAGCGGCGACGATCAATCCGTTCTTCGTCAACACGACCTTCATCGGGGCGGTCAGTGGGCCGAGCGACACGGCGTTCTCCGGCTGGACCTGCAATTCCAACCGCGCGAGCTTCGGTTCGGCCAGCGGCAGCTGTACCGCGCTGCCGACCGGCTGATATCCTTGCCGTGACGATCAGCGGGCGGCCGGGGGAGGCCGCCCGCCCCTCATTCTTACTGCCGGGGCAGCCATGACCAAGACCTTTACCACCATCCTGCTCGGCACGACGATGCTGATGCCCGCTGCCGTCGCGGCCCAGTCGGCACCGGCCGGTTCACCGCCATCGGGCGGCGTCGTGTCGCCGCAGGCAGGCAAGCCGGTCGACGACGCCGACCTGCGCAGCGCCACCCCCGGCGGCAACAACACACCGCCGATCGAAATCTCCACGCCCGGCGGCGCGGACAGCGAAGACATCGTCGTCGTCGGCCGCAACATACCCGACATTGTCCGGGCCACGCCGGATGTGGTCAACGTGCTGTCGACCGCCGATATCGCGCGAACGGGAGAGGGTGACATCGCCGGTGCGCTGGCCCGCGTGCCGGGCCTGTCGGTGGTGGGCAACGGCTTCGTCTATGTCCGCGGGCTGGGTGATCGTTATTCCTCGTCCCTCCTGAACGGTTCGCCGCTGCCCTCCCCGGAGCCGCTGCGTCGCGTCGTCCCCCTCGACATCTTCCCGACCAATGTCGTCGCCTCGGCGCTGGTGCAGAAGAGCTATTCGGTCAATTACAGCGGCGAATTCGGCGGTGGCGTCATCAATCTCACCACGCGCGCCGTCCCCAAGGAAACGTTTTTCCAGGTCGGCGGCTCGCTGGCAGCGGACACGGTGACCACGTCCGAATTGGGTTATGTCTATGACGGCGGCAGCCGCGACTGGACCGGGTTCGACAGCGGCGTCCGCAAGGTTCCCGGCTTCATCCGTCAGGCGGGTGTCAACGGCACTTCGCCGTCCTCCTCGCAGATCACGGGACTTAACAACGCGCAGACGACGCTGCTTCAGCAGAACAACCAGCTGCCGGCCAACTGGTCGGCGGAAGCCAGCTTCGGCACCTCCGCCGATCTGGGCAGCGTGCGCGTCGGCGTGATCGCCGCCGCAGCGATGAGCAATAGCTGGCGCACCCGCGATATCCGCCAGCAGCTGAGCGACGACGTCGATGGTGGCCTGGTCAGCGATTTTCAGACGGTACTGACCGACAACCGGGCGATCGTGAACGGTCTGTTGGGGTTCGGGGCGGAATGGGGCGAGAACAAGGTCCGCTGGACCAACCTATATCTGCACGACACCGTCAAGCAGGGCCGCCTGTCTGCCGGCAACCTTGCCAATTTCGGCATTCCCGGTCCCAGTGGCGTGCCGGAGATCATGCGGCAAAACACCAGCTGGTTCGAACGTGAACTGTTCGACACGCAGTTGGTCGGTGAATTCAAGCTGTCCGACCAGTTCGCGCTCGATGCGCGTGGCGCCTATGCAAAGACTCGCCGCGACTCCCCTTATGAACGGGGTTTCACCTACCAGTATTCGCCGATCGTCAGCGATTACGTCAACAATCTCGGTGGCAATCCGCAGACCGCCGATATCGCCTTCAGCGAACTGGACGAGCGGCAGCTGTCGGGGCAGGCGAACCTGACCTGGAACGCTGATTTCGACCGCCCCTTCGCCCTGTCGATCGGCTATGCCTATACGGATACCACCCGCGATTCGAGCCGATATACGTTCCGCTTCGTCGGCCCCAACAACGGCGCGCTGAGTGGTCCGGCGATCCAGTTGCGCCCGGACTATCTGCTTTCCGATTTCGCGATCCAGACTTACGGGATAACGTTACAGAACACGTCGACCGCGCAGGGTGCGGCGGCCTATGATGCCAGCCTGCGGGTCCATGGCGCCTATGCGCAGGTCGAAGGCGAGATCGTTGACGGGTTACGCGCCACGACCGGTATTCGTTGGGAAAAGGCGAACGAGCGGGTCCAATCGGTGGGGGCGCTTGCCTCGACCCGGTTGAACAACACCTATTGGCTGCCTGCGGTCACGATCACCTGGAACTTCGCATCCGACATGCAGTTGCGTGGACACATGTCCAAGACGCTGGCTCGCCCGCAATTTCGCGAACTGGCGCCGCAGCTCTATCAGGATTTCGAGAGCGACCGGTTGTTCTTCGGCAATCCGTTTTTGAAAGACTCCCAGCTATATAACGGCGAGTTGCGCTACGAATGGTATTTCGCCAAGGATCAGCGATTCAATCTGGCCGGCTTCTATAAGCGGATCGACGATCCGATCGAGGCGGTCGCGTTCTTCCCGGCAGGCGGCAGCACGCTTCAGACCGGATTTGCCAACGCGCCCCGCGCCAATTTGTATGGCGGTGAGGTCGAGTTCCTGAAATACGTGCCGCTCGACACGTTCGGCGGTGATTTTTTTGCGACCCGACGCCTCGTCGCGATCGTCAATTATACCTACACGCATTCGGAAATCAGCGCGAACAGCCAATCGGTTGCCAGCCCGTTGTCGAGCGCACTCAGCCCCGTCCTGCTGCCATCCAACCTGTTGTTCCGCGATGGAGCGCCATTGACCGGGCAATCGGATCACCTCGTCAATCTGCAACTGGGGATCGAGGACAAGGAAAGCCTGAGCCAGCTGACCCTGTTGTTCAACTATGCCTCGAACCGGGTCACCAACCGGGGGCCGGTCGCTGGCGGCGGCGGCATCCGTCAGCCGGATCTGATCGAGCGGCCGGGTATTCGGCTGGATCTGGTCGCACGCCAGGGCATCGCGATCGGGAACCGGCAGGTCGAACTGAAGGCGGAGGCGCGAAACCTGACCGGAACCGGTTATCGCGAATTCCAGTCCTTCGACGGGGCGCAGGTCGACATCAATCGCTACCGTCTGGGTCGGGTGTTCAGCCTGGGTGCCAGCATCCAGTTCTAGATACCGGCATCACGTTCGCCCCGCTGCGCCGTCCGTGTCGCCGGCAAGTGTCTTTTTTGTCGGCATGATGCATGTTCGCTGCTAGATACCGGGTTGATGGCGAGCGGGTGGGCAGCAGGGTGATCGAGCAATGCGATTGAAGCTCGATGCGCGCGCGCGGCGGCTATTGCGTCGCCTGTCCGTGGTGAACGTCTACTCGGTGGCGGAGCTTGCGCTGATGGCCGGGCTGGCAGTCCAGTCCGCCCGGCTGTTGTGGGTGCTGGCGACACCGGTCGGCCCGCTAGGTGACTGGCGGCCGGCGGGGGTGACGGTTCCGGGATCGCCGCTCGCACTGCTGACCAGTTTCGATCCCTTTTTCCGTCTGCAACAGACCGCAACCGGACCGGCGACGGTTACCGCGCTGCAATTGACGTTGTTCGGTATCCGGCTGGACGAAGCGACGGGGCGTGGCTCGGCGATCGTTGCCGGGCCGGATGGCGTTCAACAGAGTGTGGCGGTTGGAGACGAGATTCAGCCCGGCGTCCGGCTGAAGGCGGTGGCATTCGACCATATCACCCTCGACCGGGGTGGCGCCGACGAAGACCTGTTTCTCGACCAGTCCGGGCCAAGTTCGTCCGTGTCGTCGGGTACTGGATCGCCTGCCGGCAGCGGACTTCCGATGGACCGTCCGTCGATGCCGGGGCGGGGGAGGGAAGGCCCTCCGCCGCCACCGGGTGCAGGCGCCCGCAGCGTACCAGTCGCGCAGCTTCGTCAGGAGATTGGCTTCATTCCGCGACTGGACGGCGGTCGGATCAGCGGGCTGACCGTCCGATCGCAGGGTAGCGGGCAATTGTTTCGACAGGCCGGCCTGCGCGATGGCGATGTCGTCACCTCGATCGCCGGGCGGCCCGTATCGGGACCGGGCGATCTGGACCGGATCGCCTCCGATTTTTCCGGGGGCGGCAATATCCCCATCACCGTCGAGCGCGGCCAGAATACGCTGCCGCTCGCCATCACCATAGCGGCCCCATCCCGATGAAGTCTTTCTCGCTTGCCCCCGTCGCCCTGATCGCTGTGGCTGCTGCTCCGGTGGCGGCGCAGACGACGCTCAATGTCCGTGATGCGGATATCCGGGCTTTTATTGCCGATGCCGCGCGCGTCACTGGCCGCACCTTCATCATCGATGCCAGGGTGACCGGCAAGGTGACGGTAGTCACCGACCGACCGTTGTCGCGTTCCGAATATTTCGAGGCATTCCTGTCTACGTTGCGCGCCAACGGGCTCGTCGCGGTGCCGACGGGCAACGGTGCGCTGCGCATCCAGCCGATCGACAATGCCGCCTCGCAACCCAGCCGGATCGGCGCGGCGGGTGCGGCGCGCAACAGTTTCGTGACCGAGATCGTCCGCCTGCGCTCGATCGACGCGGCGAGTGCGGTGGAGACGGTCCGGCCGCTGGTCAGTGCCCAAGGGTCGGTCACCGCCAATCGCGGCGGCAACAGCCTGGTCGTGGTCGACTTCGCCGACAATATCCGTCGCGTACGCGAGGTCTTGCGCCGGATCGATACCGACAGCGCCGCGACCCGCGTGGTCGCGCTGCGCAACGCCAGCGCGCGCGAAATCGCCACCGCCTTGCAATCGCTGGCGGGTGGCGGTGTCGGGGCGGGCGGCGGGGGTGGCAATGTTCCCGCGGGTGGCGGCGGCGGCAATGTGTCGGTCGTGGCGATCGAAAGCTCGAACTCGGTCGCACTCCGTGGTGATCCCACCAGTGTCGGGCGGCTGGCGCAGGTGGCGATCGACCTGGACGGCAGGGCGCGCAACGGCACCGACATCCGTGTCGTGTTCCTCGAAAACGCCGATGCCGAGCAGCTTCTGCCCGTGCTGCAGCAGCTTATCGGGCAGACTCCCGATCCGGTGCAGGAAACCACACTGTCGCGCGGCAATTTCCAGCAGAGCAACAGCAACGGCGGCAATGGCGGCTCCGGGTTCACCAGCCAGCGGTCGCAGCCGATCCAGCCGCCGACGCAGATATCGGGCGGCGGGGGCGGTGGCTCGACCACCGCAGGTGGGCAGCAGGCGCCGATCTCCTCCGCCGCCAGTCGGGTGCAGGCGGTCGTTACGCGGTTCACGGGCGCCAACGCGATCGTCATCGCCGCACCCTCCGACATCCAGCGCCAGCTGTCAGAGGTGGTCCGCCAGCTCGATACGCGCCGCGAACAGGTGCTGATCGAGGCGATCATCGCCGAGGTATCCGACGCGACGGTGAAGCGGCTGGGCGCGCAGTTTCTGGTCGGCAGCCTGTCGGGCGGGGCGTTCGGGGCATCCACCTTCACCAATACCGCGCCCAACATCCTGTCGATCGCCGGTGCGATCGGATCGCGGAGCATCGGTGGCACCGAGACGACGGTGGTCGGCAGCGACGGCACCCGGACCACGACGCGCACGCCCGACCCGGCGTCGGCGGCGTTGACCCAGTCTGCGATCAGTTCGATCCTGGGCGCCAGTGGCGGGTTTGCCGGCTGGGGCGGGCAGATCGGCGACACCATCTTCGGTGCGATCATCAATGCGGTAAAATCCGACAACACGTCGAACCTGTTGCAGGTGCCGCATATCATCACCCTCGACAACCAGCAGGCGCACAGCCTGGTGGGTCAGGAAATCCCGGTGACGACGGGCCAGGCATTGTCGAACAATTTTGACAATGCGTTCCGTACCGTGCAACGCCAGAATGTCGGCATCCAGCTCGACGTGAAGCCACAGGTGAACGCAGGCGGTTCGCTGAAACTCTATGTCCGGCTGGAGGTAAGCTCGATCGCGGGACCGGTGTCTGCCAGCAATTCCGAGCTGATCCTCAACAAGCGCGCGTTCGAGAACGTCTTTACGCCCGACGACGGACAGATCACCGTGATCGGCGGGTTGCTGGACGACAATGAGCGGCGCACGATCGAGAAGATTCCGCTGCTCGGCGACATTCCCGGGATCGGCGCGTTGTTCCGGTCGAAGGCGCGTAGCCGGACCAAGACCAATCTGATGGTCTTCATCCGTCCGACCATCCTGCGCACCGCCGCCGACAGCCGGCGTGTGACCGAACAGCGTTACGGCTATCTGCGCGCGGTGCAGGGTTATGCTCAACCGGGCGTGGAACCTTCGATCGATCAGCTCGTGCGTGATTACATGAATGCCGCGCCGCCGATCCCGTCGTCACCGATGCCGGGCAATATTGAGGACCCGAAGATCGCGGTGCCCATGCAGTCGCAATCCACCATGTCGATCCGGCCGGAACGGAAGTGATTATCCGTCAGGGAAACGAACTGGAGCAGGTGGCGGTTGATCCCGTCGTGCCCGAGGCCGTTCTGGCGACAGCGACGGGCGCGAGCGATGTTGTCGTACCACAGCTGACACTGCCTTACGGGTTCGCGCGTAAATTCGGTGTGGTGGTTCAGTCGACTGGACCGGAGGGGCCGCTGACGGTGGCGTTGCGGCAGGGTGCCGATCCCAAGGCATTGCTGGAGGTACGGCGTTATCTGGCGCGGCCGTTCGACGTGGTCGCGGTCGAGGCGCCGGCGTTCGACCGGCTGCTTTCCGATGCCTATGCGATGGACGGGCAGGCGACCGCGCTGGCCGCGGTCGGCATGGGTGACGAACTCGACCTGCTGGCGGGCGATCTGCCGACGGCGGAGGATCTGCTCGATACCGCCGACGATGCCCCCGCGATCCGCCTCATCAACGGCATCATCGCCGACGCTACGCGCAACGGCGTGTCCGACATCCATGTCGAGCCGTATGAAAGCGGCCTCGTGGTGCGGATGCGGATCGACGGCGTGCTGCGCGAGACGATGAGGATGCCGCCGCACGTCGCCCCCGTCGTCGTCAGCCGTATCAAGGTGATGGCGCGCCTCGACATCGCCGAACGCCGCGTACCGCAGGACGGACGGATGGGGCTGACCCTGGGGGGCAAGTTGCTCGACGTACGTGTCTCGACCCTGCCGAGCCGCGCGGGCGAGCGGGTGGTGTTGCGTATCCTCGACAAGGACAATGCCGGCATCGATCTCGATGCGCTGGGGATGCCGCCCGCCATGTTGGCGATCTGGCAGGAGGTGCTGGCTGAACCCAACGGCATCGTCCTCGTCACCGGGCCGACCGGCTCGGGCAAGACGACCAGCCTCTATGCCTCGCTTCGCCTGCTGAACGACGGCAGTCGTAATATCCTGACCGTGGAGGACCCGGTCGAATATGCGGTGGACGGCGTCGGCCAGACGCAGGTGAACCCCAAGGTCGGGCTGACCTTTGCCGCTGGGCTGCGCGCGATCCTGCGTCAGGATCCCGACGTGGTGATGGTCGGCGAAATCCGCGATCGCGAGACGGCGGAGATCGCAGTGCAGGCGTCGCTGACCGGGCATCTGGTGCTGTCGACCGTCCATACCAACGACGCGATCGGCGCGATCACCCGAATGCGCGACATGAAGGTGGAGCCGTTCCTGCTCGCCTCGACGCTCCGCGCCGTTGTCGCCCAGCGACTGGTGCGGCGACTGTGTCCGTCGTGCCGCAAGCCGGTGCCGGCGGCAGGTGGTGTCGCCTCGCTGATGGGGATAGCGCCGACGGATATCGTCTACGCACCCGTAGGCTGCGACCTATGCGGGCATAGCGGCTTCAAGGGCCGGATCGGCGTGTACGAGGCGGTGCGGGTGGATGATACGATTCGGCGCCTCATCAACGAAGGCGGCGACGAACACGCGATCGCGACGCATGCGTTCCGCCGCAATCCTGATCTGGCCACGGCCGCGCGTGATCTTGTCCGCGCCGGGCTAACCACGCCCGAGGAAGCGGTGCGGGTTTCGCGACGTGACGCGACCGATGTCGAGCCGCTGCCGTTAACCGAACCGACGATGGCGACCCACGCCTGACCATGGCCGATTTCGACTATATCGCGATCGATACGCGCGGCGCGGAAAAGCGCGGCCATGTCGCGGCTATGGATATCGATGCGGCGCGTACCGCGCTCGACCGGCAGAAGCTGTACGTGGTGCGGATCGAGCCGGGATCGCCACCGGTCGCGCGGGGCCGGCCGCTGTTCGGGCTCCAGATCGGCCGCGCAAAGATGAACGTGAAGCAGCTGACGCTGTTCACCCGCCAGCTTGCGACGCTTAACCGCGTGTCGCCGCTGGAGGAGTCGCTGCGCACGATCACCAAGCAGACCGAGCAGGAAAGCGTCCGCGGCATCGTGGCGCTGGTCCATGCCGGCGTGGTCGAGGGCCGGCGCCTCGCCGATTCGATGGCGCGCGAGCCGAAGAGCTTTCCGGCGCTATACCGTGCGATGGTGGCGGCGGGTGAAAGCTCGGGGACGCTGCCGACGATCCTCGACCGGCTGGCCGCGCTGCTGGAACGGCAGGCGGAAATTCGCGGCAAGCTCATCACTGCACTCGCCTATCCCGCCATCCTTGCGGTGGTGGCGCTCGGCGTCGTCACCGCGCTGATGATGTTTGTCGTGCCGCAGGTGGTGGAGCAGTTCGATACCGTCGGACAGGAATTGCCGCTGTTGACCCGGATGGTGATCGCACTGTCCGATTTCCTCGTCGGCTGGTGGTGGGTGATGCTGCTCGCGATCGTGCTGGCGGCGGTCGCGACGTGGCGATTGCTCAAGGAGCCGTCGATCCGGCTGTCGTTCGACACCCGGTTGTTGAAGCTGCCGCTGGTCGGGCGGTTGCTGCGTGATCTTCACGCGGCCCGGATGGCACGTACGTTGGGAACGATGGTGGCCAGCCGCCTGCCGCTCCTCGACGGGCTGACGCTGACCGCCGGGACGATCCACAACCGGCGGTTGCGTGTCGCCTCCGATGATATCGTCGATGCGATCCGGGGTGGTGGCAGCCTGTCCGCCGCCATGCGCCGGGCCGGGGTGTTTCCACCGCTGCTCACCTATCTGGCCGCTTCGGGCGAAGCGGCGGGGCGACTGGACGAAATGCTGGAACGTGCCGCCGACTACCTGGAACGCGAGTTCGACCGGTTCACCGCGACCGCGCTGTCGCTGCTGGAACCTGCAATTATCGTGGTGATGGGCGGCATCGTCGCCACGATCGTGCTATCTATCCTGTTGCCCATCCTCCAGCTGAACACGCTGGCCGGAGGTTGAAGAGGAAATTCATGCGTACCCATCACAAGAAACGGCCAATCCGGAACGGCTTCACGCTGGTGGAACTGATGGTCGTCATCGTCATCATCGGCCTGCTGGCGACGATCGTCGCGCTCAACGTATTGCCTTCGGGCGACACCGCCCGCATCCAGAAGGCGAAGGCGGATATCGCGCAGATCGAGGGCGGGCTGGAGCTGTTCAAGCTGCAGAACGTCAATTTCCCGACCACGACCCAGGGGTTGCAGGCGCTGGTCACCGCGCCATCCGGGCTTGCCGATCCGTCGCGTTATCAGCAGGGCGGTTACCTGAAGCGGCTGCCCGACGACCCGTGGGGCCGACCATATCTGTATGCCTCGCCCGGCCAGCATGGCGAAGCCGATGTCTGGACTTACGGCGCGGACGGCAAGGAAGGCGGCGAGGGGACCAATGCCGATATCGGCAGCTGGCAATAGCCGGCATCCCTTAGGAACGGCCGGCTTCACGCTGGTCGAGCTGATGGTCGTCATCACGATCATCGGTCTGGCATCCGCTGTGGTGGCCTTCGCGATGCCCGATCCGCGTGGGCGGGTGCTGGACGAGGGGCTGCGCTTTGCCGCCCGCGTCCGCGCCGCCCGTGACATCGCGATCGTCGAGGCGCGGCCGGTCAGCCTGTGGGTGACCGGTGGCGGCTATGGTTTCGACCGGCGCATTGGCGGGGCGTGGACGCCGGTGGCGGATAAGCCGTTGCGCGTGGAGCGCTGGTCGGATCAGACGCGTGCGGTCCTGCCCGATGCCGGTGGACGGACACGGGTGACGTTCGACCCGACCGGGGTGGCCGATCGCAGCATCGATATCCGTCTGTCGCGGCGCGGTGCGGGTGCGCTGGTCCGGATCGGCGCCGACGGCGAGGTGCGTGCCGATGCGCAGTAGCACAGCGCGGGGCTTCACCCTGATCGAGATCATGGTCGCGCTGGCGGTATTCAGCCTCGCGGTGCTGGCGCTTGTTCGGCTGGAAAGCGCGACGGTGCGCGGAGCCGGACTGATCGACGAGACGACGGCCGCCCAGATGGTCGCCCGCAACGTGGCGCTCGATGCCCTGACCGAGGCTCAGCCACCGGTACCCGGCCGTAGCAACGGCACTGAGGTGAACGGTGGCCGCACCTGGCAATGGACCCGGCAGATATCGTCGACCGGCGAGGCGACGGTAGTACGTATCGACGTGGCGGTCGCCAATCGCCGTGGACAGATCGTCGGCCGGGTGATGATGGTCCGCCCGCCCAGTGCGGCGACGGTCGTGGGGGTGGCATCATGACCCGGTCACGTTCCTTCGGGCATGACGTGGTCCCTTCCAAGCGTTCCGGCGAACACGGCTTTACGCTGGTGGAGGTGATGGTCGCGCTGATGATCTTCGGCATGATCGCGGCGGCGGGTGTCGCGATCCTGTCGTTCAGCATCCGTGCGCAAGCTGCCACCGCTGCGCGACTCGACGACGGATCGGCGCTGGCCCGGACGGTATCGGCGCTGTCGGCTGACTTGGCTCAGGCAATGCCACGTGCCGCCCGCGACGAGGGCGGTACGCTGCGCCCCGCCTTTATCGGTGAGGCTGGCACGCTCATGCTGGTACGCGGTGGCTGGACCAATATCGATGCCGCCCCGCGCGCGACCGAACAGAAGGTCGGCTGGCAGATCGTCGACAACGCCTTGGTACGCAGCGGCTACCCCCAGATCGACGGGGCCGCGCCGTTGCCGCCGGTGCCGATGCTGGCTGGCGTGCAGGCGCTTCGTCTGCGCTATCGTTATGCCGGTGCATGGAGCGACCGGTGGGACGGGGCGGGGGGCGTGCCCTTGCCGCAGGCAGTGGAAATGACGATCGACCGGGCGAACGGCGTCAGTTGGCGCACGATGTTCCTCGTGGGAACAGGTTATGGCGCCACCCTGCAGCCCGATCCTTCGCCGAGCGGTACCGCCACCCCCAGTCCGACACCGACCCCCAATGCGCGCTGATCGCGAACGCGGCGCGGCGTTGCTCACCGTCCTGATGCTGGTCGCGGTGATCGCGGTGATGGCGGGGACGGGGCTGGAAAAGCTGCGCCTGTCGACGCGCCTGGCCGGTAACGCCGCCGCCACCGAACAGGCACGTGCCTATGCGGTGGCGGCGGAGGCGATGGCGGCGGTGAAGATCGGTGGACTGCTGTCGGCCAGCCGCCAGCGCGTGACGCTGGCCGGCGGGTGGAGCGGGCGGCCGTTCGGCCTTCCCCTGCCCGGCGGCGGGATCGCCACCGCGCGCGTCAGCGATGGCGGCAACTGCTTCAATCTCAACGGGCTCGTTACGCAAGTCGCGCCCGGCGTCTATGCCAGCTACCCGATGCAGCGCGTGCAATTCGTCCGCTTAATGCAATTGACGGGTATTCCGCCGCAAGTTGCCGAACAGGTCGCCGCCGGCGCCTCCGACTGGATCGACAGTGACGGCGACCAGCAGGGCAACGGGGCGGAGGATGGGGCCTACACCGGGCAGCAGGTCGGGTACCGCACTTCGGGCACGCTGATGGCCGATCCCAGCGAGTTGCGCGCCATCGCGGGGATGACGCCGGATATCTACACACAGCTCCGGCCCTGGGTCTGCACATTGCCGATCCCGCGGCCCTCGACGATCAACGTCAACACGCTGCTCCCCGAACAGGCGCCGCTGCTGGCGATGATGGCCCCCGATATCCTGTCGGTCGATGCTGCCCGGCAATTACTGCTGCGCCGGCCGCCCCAGGGATGGGGTAATCCCGCCCAACTGTGGCAGGGGGTGGCACAACCGGCCGATGCCATCAGCCAGACGAGCAGCAGCACCAGCTGGTTCGCTCTGGCGATCGACGTGGATATTCCCGGCGCTCAACTGGAAGAACGTGCATTGATCGACGCAACCACTCTTCCCGTACGGCTCGTGGCACGGCAATGGGGGGAAGACACGTGACCACCTTGTTGTTTCTTCCTGCCGGTGATGCCGGTTTCCGCTGGATGCGCTTCGGTGACGCAGGATTGCTGGCGCGTGGCGAGGGGATTCCTGCCGGTGACGAGCCGGTGGTCGCGGTCGTGCCCGGCGATGCGGTGACGCTGCACTGGGCCGATCTGCCTGCACGCTCCACTGCGCAGGCCGCCGCTGCCGCTCGTATCCTGGCGACGGAGGCGAGCGCCGCCCCGCCCGGCGAACTTCACGTCGCGGTCGGCGAGGCGGAAGGGCGTGGCGACGGCAGCGATCGGGCGATCGCGGTGGTCGGCGCGGCGGCGATGCGCGACTGGCTGGAGATACTGGCGCGGGCGGGCGTCGATCCGGTCGCACTGGTACCTGCACCGCTGTTGCTGCCCCGGCCCGAAGACGGGTTCGTCCAGGCTACCGTCGCGGGACAGGCATTGGTACGCGGGCGGACCAGCGGGTTCGCCGACGAGGTGCCGCTGACCGCGCTGGTCACGCGGGGTGAACCGCTGACCCCGATCGATCGTGAACCGCTGGATGCTGCGCTGGCGGCCGCAGCGGCATCGCCGGCACTCGATCTGCGGCAGGGGCCGTTCGCCCGGCGCCGGCGCTTCGCGATCGACTGGCGGTTGATCCGGCGGCTCGCGGCGCTGGGTGCCGCCATTCTGGGCGTGACGTTCGCGATCTCGCTGGTGCGGGTGGCGAAATACAGTTTTGCGGCGGACGCGCTGGAAGCGCGCGCCGATGCCCTCGCCGCCACCGGCCTGCCCCGTGGCGAAACGGTGACCGACGCCGATCGCCAGTTGGGCGAACGCAGCGGCCGGGTGATCGGGCCGGGGCTGGGCTTCTCCACCACGGTCGCCGCGGCCTTCGCTGCCGTGCGCGGCGTGCCGGGGGCCGAGGTGACCGCGATCGACTTCACCCCTAATGGCGATCTGCGGCTGACCGTATCGACCGAGCGTGAAGCGTTGGCGACCGACCTGAAACGTGCGCTGGAGGCGGCAGGATTTACCGTTCGCGCCAGCGTGTTCCAGTCCGCCGGCGGGCGTGTCAGCGGCGAATTGACGGTGAGCGTGCGATGATGGCCCTGCGAAGCTGGTTCGGGGGACGTTCCCCACGTGAGAAGCGTCTGCTGCTGGTGATGGCGGGACTGGCGATCGTCACGATCGTCTGGAGCCTGATCCTGCGGCCGCTGGGCGATGCGATGGCCGGTGCGCGCGAACGCCATGCCGCCGCAGTCGTGCGATACGGCGAGACGTCGGCGCGGGTGGACGCACTGCGCGACGCGCGGGCGGCACGCGTGCCGTTGCTGACCGGATCGCTGGCGGATGCCGTACGGGCCCGGGCGGAGCAGGCGGGTTTCCCGCTCGCCAGTCTCGATCCCGCCGGCAATGACGGCGTCAGCGTATCGATCCAGTCCGCCCGCGGGGCGGCGTTGACGGCGTGGCTGGCCCGACTGGAGCGTGCCGGGATCGTCGTCGAGAGTGCGACACTGACCGACAACGGCGACCGCACCGTCGCAGGCCGGATCATGCTGCGGCGGCGTGCGGCATGAGCCGGATTCGGCTCGCCACCGGTCCGGCGGCATTGTTCGGTGCGATGCTGCTGATCGCCTTGGTCGTATTCCTGCCGATGCGGCTGGTGCTCGGTTGGGCGCGCGCGGGGGAGGCAGGGCTGCTGGCCCGCTCCGTCACCGGTACGATCTGGGGTTCGACTCTGCGCGAGGCGAGATTCGGCGATCTCGCGCTTGGCGACGTGTCGGCTCGCCTGTCACCCTTGCCGCTCCTCGCCGGCCGTGCGGCGGTGGCGATGGCGGGTTCCGGTGGCGCCGGCGCGCCGCCGATGACCGGCACCGCCTTTGTCAGCCGTCATGGTTACGGCGTCGACGGGATGACCGCCCGGATCGCCACCGGCCGCGCGTTCCAGCCATTGCCGGTCACCTCGCTCGATCTCGACGGGGTGACGGTGCGATTCGAGGATGACCGTTGTGTCGCGGCGGAGGGGCGCGTGCGTGCCGCGCTGGCCGGCGAAGTGGCGGGAATCGGCGTGCCCGCATCGGTGTCGGGCGAGGCGCGCTGTGATGCGGGTGCGCTGGTGGTGCCGCTGGCAAGCGCGGCAGGCACCGAAGCGATTGCGTTGCGGATCGGGGGAGACGGCCGTTACCGTGCCGACCTCTCCATCCGACCGACCGACCCTACCGTCGCGACGCGGCTGGAGGCTTCGGGCTTCGTTCGCGGTGGTGACGGATATGTTCTTTCGGTCGATGGACGCTTCTGACCGCTTGACGTCCATGGGTCGCTGCCGCTAGGGGCGCGTTTCTTCGTGGCGACCGTAGTTCAATTGGTTAGAGCGTCGGCTTGTGATGCCGGAAGTTGCGGGTTCAAGTCCCGTCGGTCGCCCCACCTTCTTCCCGGACATGCGCGATGACCACCGATTGGGGCTTTCCCGATTTCGACGACCATGAGGGCGTCCACCTGTTCACCGATCCGGTGTCGGGGCTGAGGGCGGTCATTGCGATCCATTCCACGAAGCTGGGGCCTGCCGCTGGCGGTGTCCGCTTCTGGCACTATGCCGACAGCGACCGCGCCATCACCGATGCGCTGCGCCTGTCGCGTGGCATGAGTTTCAAGAACGCGATGGCCGGGCTCGATCTCGGCGGCGGCAAGGGCGTCGTGCTGGCGGCCAACCCCGGCGACACGATCACCACCGAACAGCTCGAGGCATTCGGGCGCGTCGTCGAATCGCTCGGCGGCCGGTACGTGACGGCCGAAGATGTCGGCATGTCCGAAGACCGGATGAAGATTATCGCGGGGCAGACCCGCTACGTCTCCGGCCTGCCCGTCGCCAGCGGCGCGGCGGGGGGCGATCCCGGCCCCTATACCGCCCATGGTGTCTATCTGGGAGTGAAGGCCGCCGCCGCGCGCGGGCTGGGTGCCACCGATATGAAGGGCGTGCGCGTCGCCGTGCAGGGGCTGGGCTCGGTCGGCGGCGGTCTGGCGCGGCTGCTGGCAAAGGATGGCGCCGTGCTGACATTGGCCGATGTCAACGAGACACGGGCCGAATCGCTCGCCACCGAACTGGGTGCGACGGCCGTCCCTGCCGACGCGATCCTGATCCAGGACGTCGACTTGTTCAGTCCCAACGCGCTGGGGGCGATCCTGACCGAACAGTCCATCGCCGAGTTGCGCGTTAAAGTCGTCGCGGGCGGCGCCAACAACCAGTTGGCTACCCGCGCCGATGGCCTGCGCGTGCATGAGCGCGGTATCCTCTATGCGCCCGATTACGTCATCAACGCCGGGGGTATCATCAATGTCGGGCTGGAATATCTCGGCCATGGCGACGAGGCGGAGGTGATGGCACGGATCGCCAAGATCCCCGCCCGCCTGAACCAGGTATGGGACGAGAGCGACCGCAACGGACTGCCCGCAGCCGATGTCGCCGACCAGATCGCCAAGGGGCTGATCGGGCGCTGACATTCCCGGTTTTCGACGAAAGTGGGGCGTGACCCGGCGACGGTTTCACCATAATAGTGAACCTTGTCTCTTTTGTTGAATGTCTCGTTGCTCAACCTTCATGCCCTTGCCAATCCTGCGCGCTTCCTGAAGATCGCCCGGCCGCTGACGCCGGTGCTGTTCTGGACGGGCATGCTGCTGGTCGCGATCGGCTGCTGGGCCGGGCTGACGCAAACGCCACCCGATTATCTTCAGGGTGAAACGGTACGAATTCTCTATATCCATGTCCCTGCCGCCTGGCTGGGCATGGGCGGGTGGAGCGGGATCGCGCTGTCGTCGATCACGCTGCTGGTCTGGCGGCATCCGCTGGCTGCCGTCGCGGCGCGTGCGATCGCACTGCCTGGGGCGGTGTTCGCCGCATTGTGCCTCGTCACCGGATCGATCTGGGGGCGGCCGACCTGGGGAACGTGGTGGCAGTGGGACGGACGGCTGACCTCGATGCTGCTGCTGTTCTTCGTCTATTGCGCCTATATGGCATTGGCCCGTGCGGATGCGGATCGGGGCGGCGATGGTCGGGTTCCGGCGCTGTTCGGGTTGGCGGGCACGGTATTGTTGCCGGTCATCCGTTATTCCGTGATCTGGTGGAATACCCTGCATCAGGGACCCAGCATCGGGCTCACCAGATCAACCATAGACAGCGCGATTTTGTGGCCGCTGCCGATCATGGTGGCGGGGTTCAGTTTCCTGTTCGGCGCAATTGTGCTGATGCGGATGCGTGGGTTGTTGGCGGTGGCCAAGACGGAGGCGCGGATGCGCCGGATGGCACGGATATGAACCCTTGGCCGTTCGTTGCTGTCGCCTATGCGGTAACGCTGGGCGGCACCGCCGTGCTGGCGATCGTCAGCTATCTCGCGATGAAACGGGCAGAGCGATGACGGCGAAGCGCCAGCGGCTGGTATTGGTCCTGCTCGCTTTGGGGGCGGTGGGTGTGGCGGCGTTGCTGGCGCTGTCCGCGCTGCGGGATCAGGCGGCGTTCTTCTATGCGCCGTCCGACGTGGTGAGTCAGGGTCTGCCGCTCGGCCGCGCGGTACGGCTCGGCGGCATGGTCGAAGCCGGATCGGTGCAGCGCGCCGTGGATGGGGTGACCGTCCGCTTCGTCGTCACCGATGGCCGGGCGACGACGCCCGTCACCTTCGCCGGAATCGTCCCCGATCTGTTCCGCGAACGATCGGGTGTGGTGGCGGAAGGAGAGTTCCGACGTGACGGCAGTTTCGTCGCGTCCAACCTGCTCGCCAAGCATGACGAGAAATACATGCCCCCCGAACTGGCGGGCAAGATGCACGAAACGAAGACGCTTGCTCGCTGAGGCAGGTCTTGCCGCGCTATGGCTGGCCGCAGCGCTGGCCACGCTTCAACTGCTAATGGCGGCTGTGGCGCTGCGTCGTGGCGACGATGCGCTGGTGGCGGTACGCCCGGTCGCGATCGTGCAGGGCGCGCTGGCGATCGTTGCGATGGCCATGCTGATCGCGGTCTTCTGGCGATCGGACATGAGCGTCGCGCTGGTCGCCGCGAACAGCCATTCCGCCAAGCCTTGGTTGTACAAGGTCGCCGGTGCGTGGGGTAACCACGAAGGGTCAATGCTGCTCTGGGTGACGATCCTGGGGATGGCGGGTGGCGCCGTCGCATTGTTCGAACGACGTCTGGCGGAACCGACGCTGGTCGCAACCCTGGGCGCACAGGCGCTGATCGCGCTGGGTTTCTATGCCTTCCTGCTGTTCGCGTCCAACCCGTTCGCCCGGCTCGATCCCGCGCCGCTCGACGGGGCGGGTCTAAATCCGCTGTTACAGGACCCCGGCTTGGCCTTTCATCCGCCAACGCTCTACGCGGGCTATGTCGGATTGTCGGTGGCCTTTTCGTTTGCGGTGGGTGCGCTCGTCACCCGAGATGTCGGGCGCGATTTCGCACGGGCGATGCGTCCCTGGGTGCTGGGGGCGTGGATATTCCTGACGCTGGGGATCACGGCGGGCAGCTACTGGGCCTATTACGAATTGGGCTGGGGCGGCTGGTGGTTCTGGGACCCGGTCGAGAATGCCTCACTGATGCCGTGGCTGGCGGCGACTGCGCTGCTTCATTCGGTGACGGTGCTGGCGACGCGCGACGGCCTGCGCGCCTGGACGGTGATGCTGGCGGTGGTCGCCTTCTCGATGTCCATGCTCGGCACCTTTCTCGTCCGATCGGGTATCCTGACGAGTGTCCACGCCTTCGCCGTCGATCCCCGGCGAGGTGCCTTCATCCTCGTGCTGCTAGCGCTCTACATCGGCGGGGCGCTGACGCTGTTCGCGGCGAGGGTGGGGACGGTGCGGCAGGGCACGATGTTCGATCCCGTCAGCCGCGAGGGTGGGCTGGTCGCCAATAATCTGCTGCTGTCGGTGATCCTCGGCATCGTGCTGATCGGCACGCTCTATCCACTGGTCGCGGCCGGGTTCGGTGTGCAGTTGTCGGTCGGGCCGCCGTTCTTCAACAAGGCGGCAGGCCCGGTCGCGCTGGCGCTGGTGGTAGTGATGGCGGCGGGGCCGCTGCTGCATTGGCGGCGAGACAATGTGCAGGCGGTGATCGTTCGCGCGACGTGGCCGATCGCCGCCGCAGCCTTTGCCTTTGCCGCATTGGTCGTGTTCGCCATGCCGATCGGGGTGTTACCGCTGCTGGGTCTCAGCCTGGCCACGGGCCTCGCCATCGCCAGTGTCGCCCCATTATGGGGGCGCAATCTACGCCGTACGCCGCTGTTCACATGGGGCATGGTGATCGCGCACTTGGGCATCGCGGTGTCGATGGCGGGAATGGCATGCGATGCGGCCTTCACCACCGAGCGATTGATCGCGTTACGCCCCGGTGAGGCGACGCGGGTCGGGCCGTTCCGCGTGACGCTGGACGGGCTGTCGCCGCGCGTCGAGGACAACTGGTCCGCGGTGCAGGCCCGGCTGAAGGTGGAACGCGACGGTACGAAACGGGAGCTGTTTCCCCAATCGCGCGTCTTCACCGATCCGCCTACGATGACCAGCGAATCGGCGATCGCGACGTTGACGGACGGCCAGCTCTATACTGTGCTGGGTGCAGCGGACGGGCACGGACGGTGGCAGCTACGCCTGTGGTGGAAGCCGTTCGTGACGTTGATCTGGCTGGGTGGGGTGCTGGTGGCGCTGGGCGGCGCATTGTCGCTCATCGGTCGTCTCCGTCCGCGCCGCCGTCCTGCGGTGGAGGCGTGGTTATGAGCCGCCATCTTCTCTGGCTGCCATTGGCGGCATTCCTCGTGCTGCTGGCGGTCGTCGCGGGCGGACTCTGGCGTCCGGCCGATCCCACGATACGGTCGGCACTGATCGGTCAGCCGCTGCCCGATTTCGTGCTGCCGCCACTGGTGCCCGGCAAGCCCGGCCTGACGAGCGCGACGATGCAGGGGCAGGGACCGCGCCTGCTCAACATCTTCGCCAGCTGGTGCGTGCCCTGCATCGCGGAAGCACCGCAGTTGATGCGACTCCGCGCCGCCGGCATCCCGATCGACGCAATCGCGATTCGCGATACCGCGCCTGCGGTACAGTCCTTCCTGCGCCGGCTGGGTGACCCCTATGCCAGGATCGGAGACGACCGGGCCAGCGCGGTGCAACTGTCACTAGGCTCGTCGGGCGTGCCCGAGACTTTTCTGATCGACGGCGATGGTCGGGTCGTGCGCCAATATGTCGGCGACATCCGTGCCGATCAGGTCGACGCGATCATCGCCGAGGTCAGGGCACTGCGATGAAGGGGCTGGCGATCCCCTTGCTGCTGCTGGCGACCACGGCTGCCGGACAGACGGTCGCGCCCGCCGCCCTTGCCGACACGCAATTGGCAAATCCCGCGCAGGAGGCATCGGCCAAGGCATTGATGGAGACGCTGCGTTGCGTGGTCTGCCAAGGCCAGTCGATCGCCGATAGCGATGCGACGATGGCGGGCGACATGCGCGCGCTTGTTCGCCAGCGCATTCGTACCGGCGAATCGCCTGCTGCGATCAGGGACTGGCTGATCGACCGCTACGGCACCTATATCACCTATGATCCCCCGCTCGACGCCATGACATGGCCGTTATGGGCTGCCCCCGTCATCCTGATTGCGCTCGGGGTCTGGATCGCCCGCAGCAGCTTCCGGCGGCGACGCTGATGGGCTGGCTGATGCTCATCCTGATCGGCATTGCTACCTTCATCGCGCTGGCGCTGTTGCGAGTGCCAAGGTTGCTGTGGTCGATGGTGGGGGCGGCCTTGATGTTGGGGGCGACGGGTTATGCCTTGCAGGGGCGACCGATGCTGGTCGGCCTGCCTGCAACCGGCAAGCCTGAGACACGGATAGTCGATCCCGTGTTGGCCGATCTGCGGGCGCAGATGTTCGGGCGGTTCGGCGCGGAAAGTGCGTATCTGACCGCTGCCGATGCGCTGTCACGGGCGGGGTCATCACGATACGAGGTCGACACCCTGCTGGGTGGTATTCGTGGTACGCCTGACAGCGTGCAATTGTGGACGGCACTGGGCGATGCGCTGGCCCGGCACGATGGCGGTCGTCTGTCTCCGGCGGCGATCCTCGCATTCGATCATGCCCACCGCCTTGAACCACGGCATCCAGGGCCATGGTTCTTTTTCGGAGTTGCACGGTTACGGGAAGGCGATCCGGTTTCTGCGCAGAGATCATGGCGAAAGGCACTGACGCTGACTACGCCTGATGCACCTTATCGCGAAGACGTAGAAAAGCGCATCAGGCTGCTCGATCGCCTGATCGATGCGATCGAGCAGCCCTGATTCGCATAACGATCAGGAAGCGCCGCGTCCCGTCTTGGCCTGAAGCGCATCAATCTGCTTCGATGCATCCGCCTTACTTAGCGAGTCATCAAACTCTTCATGAGCTTCCTCGCTCAACGTCTTCAGATAGCTGGCTTGTGCCCCGGTCATCGGTTCGTCACCGGTGGTCCAGTCGTCCGGGTCCTTCTCGGCGTTGGAGAAGGGTTCGGCCTTGGGATTGGGAGTGTCAGTCATGGGAAATTCCTTTCCCGCCACCAACACTCCCGTTCCCATTGTGTTCCGGTCACGCGGGCTCGAACGGCAGATCGAGCGCCTCGGCCACCGCGCGATGGCGAATCTTGCCGGCCGAGACGTTGAGCCCCGCGGCCAGATGCGGATCGCCCCGCATCGCCGCCTCCGCACCCTGACCGGCAAGCTTGAGCGCAAACGGCAGCGTCGCATTGTTTAGCGCGAAGGCGGAGGTCCTCGCGACGGCGCCGGGCATGTTGGCAACGCAATAGTGGATCACGCCATCTACTTCGAACACCGGATCTTCATGCGTGGTCGCATGGCTGGTTTCGAAGCAACCGCCCTGATCGATCGCGATATCGACCAGCACGCTGCCCCGTTTCATCGTCTTCAACATCTCGCGTGTCACCAGCTTGGGGGCAGCGGCACCCGGCACCAGTACGGCACCGATCACCAGATGCGCGTTCTTCACCGCCGCAGCGATCGCCGCCTTGCTGGCGTAGGCGGTCTTGATCTGGCTGGAAAAGAACATGTCCAGTTCGGCGAGCCGGCTCATGTTCAGATCATAGATGGTCACGTCGGCGCGCATCCCGACCGCCATCTGCGCGGCGTTGATGCCGGAGACCCCACCGCCTAGGATTGCGACCTTGGCCGGCGCCACGCCCGGCACGCCGCCCAACAGCACGCCGCGCCCGCCCTGTTCCTTTTCCAGATAATGCGCGCCGACCTGCACCGACATCCGCCCCGCGACCTCGCTCATCGGCTTCAACAGTGGCAGGCCACCGCCGGGAGCCGTCACCGTCTCGTACGCGATGCACGTCGCGCCCGACGCCATCAGGCCCTCCGCCTGCGGTTTGTCCGCCGCGAGGTGAAGATAGGTGAACAACAGGTGGCGTGGTTCCAGCAGCGCGATCTCGCTCGCCTGGGGTTCCTTGACCTTCACGATCATCTCGGATGCGGCGAATACAGCCGGCGCATCCGGCAGGATCGTCGCGCCTGCCGCGCGGTAAGCCTCGTCGTCGAAATCGATGCCGGCACCGGCACCGGTCTCCACCGCGACCTCATGCCCGGCGGCAACCAGTTCGGCGACCGATGGCGGGGTCAGGCCGACCCGGTATTCGTGATTCTTGATTTCCTTGGGAACGCCGACCTTCATGATGACCTCTCTTGGTGTTCTTATCCGCTCCCTATAACGCGCGGAAGCGCTGCCTGTCCCGCGCTGCATGTCATCGTTGCAGCCCGGCGGGGCGCATGCTAATCGCGCTGCCTCATGACAGTGCTCGAAAGTACGTTGTTCATCATGGACGCGGCAGCAGCCATCGCGGATCGATCGATCCCCCGGTGAGCACCTCCACCAGCAAGACAGCCGCGGTCGCCGGAACGGTGGCGGACGGCTATCAACATCATCCCAAGCAGGGTCTCGCCCGGCTTGCGCTTGGTGCGATCGGTGTCGTCTATGGCGATATCGGCACCAGCCCTCTCTACGCGATGAAGGAGGTGTTCGTCGGTCATCACCCGCTGACGGTCGATCAACTCCACATCTTCGGCGTCGTCAGTCTGATTTTCTGGTCACTGCTGCTGATCGTGACGCTGAAATACGTCCTCGTCATCCTGCGGGCGGACAACAACGGCGAGGGTGGTAGTCTGGCGCTGCTCGCGCTGATCCAGCGGCGCACCGGCGGCGGGCGTTGGGGGCCAAGCCTCGTCATCCTTGGGGTTCTGGCTACCGCCCTGTTCTTCGGCGATTGCATGATCACGCCCGCCGTATCGGTG
Organism: Sphingomonas cynarae; assembly: GCF_039537815.1. NCBI lineage: Bacteria > Pseudomonadati > Pseudomonadota > Alphaproteobacteria > Sphingomonadales > Sphingomonadaceae > Sphingomonas > Sphingomonas cynarae. The sequence continues at coordinate 160,065 of NZ_BAABBF010000007.1, forward strand.
CTGTCGGCTGTGGAGGGGCTGGCGACGGTCGAGCAGGGGTTCGATTCGTTCGTTATCCCGATCGCGGTCGCGATTCTGATCGGGCTGTTCTACATCCAGTCGCGCGGGACGGGCAGCGTCGGCAAACTGTTCGGCCCGATCATGCTGGTCTATTTCACCGTGCTGACGGTGCTGGGCGTCATCAACATCATGGGCCGGCCCGACGTGCTGCAGGCAATCGACCCGCGCTGGGCGGTCCGTTTCGTGATGACCGACGGGATGCTCGCTTTCCTTGCTCTCGGATCGGTCGTGCTGGCAGTGACGGGAGCGGAGGCGCTCTATGCAGACATGGGCCATTTCGGCCGTCGCCCGATCGAGGTCGCGTGGCTTTATCTCGTCTTCCCGGCGCTGATGATCAACTATCTGGGGCAGGGAGCGCTGCTGCTCGACCAGCCCGAGGCAGCGGCCAATCCGTTCTTCCTGATGGCGTCGGAGGACTGGCGCCTGCCACTGGTCATCCTGTCAACGATGGCGACCGTCATCGCCAGCCAGGCGGTGATCACCGGGGCGTTCTCGGTCGTGCAGCAGGCGGTGCAACTGGGGTTGATGCCGCGTCTACGGATCGAACATACCAGCGCGGCGGAAGCGGGGCAGATCTATATCCCGGTGGTAAACTGGGCGCTGATGATCATGGTTCTGCTGCTGATCTTTGGCTTCCGCGAATCGTCCAACCTTGCCGCGGCGTACGGGATCGCAGTGACAGGCACGATGTTCATCAGCACGTTCATGGTCGGTGTGCTGATCCGGCGGGTGTGGCAATGGCCGGTCTGGGCATCGGGGCTGTTCGTTGGCTTGTTCCTGATGATCGACGGCGCCTATTTCTCGTCGAACCTGACCAAGGTGCCCGATGGCGGCTGGTTCCCGCTGCTGGTCGGCGCGGTCGTCTTCACGGCGCTGACGACCTGGTCCACGGGCCGCAAGCTGATGATCGACCGCCTGCGCGAGGCGGCGATGCCGATCAAGGTCTTCATCACCTCTGCCGCCACCTCGGCTAGCCGGGTGCCTGGCACCGCCGTGTTCATGACCTCCACCGCAGAGGGTGTCCCCCACGCGCTGCTCCACAACCTGAAGCACAACAAGGTCCTGCACGACCGTATCATCCTGTTGACCGTGGCGATCGCCGATCAGCCATACTGGCCGCAGGCGGAACGGGTGAAGCACGAGGAACTGGGCCATGGCTTCCACCGCGTCGTGCTGCGCTTCGGCTTCATGGAGGAACCCAACGTCCCCGCCGCGCTCAAGGCTGCCTATGGTCCCGGTAGCGAGGTGAAGATGATGGACACCAGTTTCTTCCTGTCGCGCCAGACGCTGATCGCATCAGACCGGCCGGGGATGGCACTGTGGCGTGAAAAGCTGTTCGCGTGGATGCTGCGCAACGCGGAAAGCGCGATGGAGTTCTTCCGTCTGCCGTCGAACCGGGTGGTCGAGCTCGGCAGTCAGGTGGAGATTTGACCGACGCCGCACCGCCCTCGATGGCGGCACCGATCATCGTGACCGCATTGTTCGGGCGGGGCGATCAGGGCTGGTTCGATGCCCAGCGGACCGAGTTCTTCCCGCCCGAGCGCAATGTGCTGTCAGCGCATTGCACGTTGTTCCACCACCTGCCGCCATCGTCGGCGGACGAACTGAAGCATCGGCTGGGGCAGGCGACGCGCGGCATCCGCGCACCCGATGCACGAGTGGCGGGGTTGATGTCGCTGGGGCGCGGTGTCGCCTATCGCATCGATTCACCAGGCCTCGCTGCGATCCGTGCCGATCTGGTTGAGGCTTTCGCCGGGCTGCTGACCCCGCAGGATGCGGGCGGCTGGCGCCCGCACGTCACGATCCAGAACAAGGTGACGCCCAACGTCGCCAAGCTGCTGCTCGACCGGCTGGGCAAGGATTTCCGCCCCCGGCCTGTCGAACTCACCGGGCTGGCAACGTGGTGGTATCGCGGCGGACCATGGGAAGCACTTTCTCGGCATATGTTCGCTTGACGGGAGGAATATGCCTGCCTATCAGCGCCGCTCTTCACAGCTAGGTGGCGAAGTAGCTCAGCTGGTTAGAGCACGGGAATCATAATCCTGGGGTCGGGGGTTCAAGTCCCTCCTTCGCTACCAGCTGTGAAGAGTTTCCACGGATCGTTGACCACCAGCATCGCGTCGCCACGGGCGAGTGCGATCAGCGTCAGGCCGTGCGCTACCGCATGATCGATCGCCAGCGTCGTCGGGGCGGATACCCCGACCAACAGCGACGCACCCGCGATCAACGCCTTGTCGACCATCTCAAAACTGATTCGCGAGGTGACGAGGATGAAGCCGTCGATCGGGGTCCCCGCCAATCCGCCCACCAGCTTGTCGAGCGCGTTGTGGCGTCCGACATCCTCATAGGCCGCCACGATCTGCCCTTCGGCGTCGCAGGCGACCGCGGCATGGGTGGCGCCGGTTGAGGCATTCAGTGGCTGATGGTCGCGAACTGCCCCCAAAGCAGCGAACAGCGCTGCTGACGTGGTTCGCGGCGGGGGAGCGACAGGGGCAGGGCGGCGAAGTTGCTCCAGCCCGGCAATTCCGCATAGCCCGCAGCTGGTGTCGCTGGTCCGATGGCGGACTCGGTCATAAATGCGACCGCGGCAATGGTCAGCCAGCGCGATTCGGACGATCCAGCCATCGGCCGTCTCGAAAGGATCGACATCGATCACGTCTGCGGCATTGTCGGCCAGCCGTTCGGTCAGCATGAAACCGGTCGCGAACGCCGCCAGGTCGACCGGCGTCATCATCATCACGGCATAGCCAAGACCGTCGACCTCGATCGAAACCGGCGCCTCCACCGCTATCATCCGTTCCCCTGCCGTCGTCCCGTCGGGCCTCAGCAGGGTAACGTCGCGCGTCCGGCCACCAGTCACAACGCCATCAGGTCCTCGACCGTGTTGACGTTGGCTAACGGGGCGGGAGACATGATCGGCAACGCGCCGACGCTGCGTGCCCAGCCGCGTACCGATCGATTTGGCGCAACCTCTATATGCGACAGCAGATGCGCACCGAGCGCTGCCGACCAATGCCCCAAAACCGGCGCATCCTCGCAATAGGCAGGGCCGCGTTCGAGGAGCGCGGGGATCAGCGTTTCAGGAAGGCGCGGCATGTCGCAGCCGATCGTCAGCACGCACCGGAACCCATGGGTCGCAGCATAGTCGAGCGCCGCGGCGATACCGCCGAGTGGCCCTAGTCCCTCTCGCGGCAGGTCGGACAATCCACGTGCGCGCGCACCGACAACGATCACGTCATCGGCATGATGGCGCAGCATGGCCACGGCATGGTCGATCAGCGATTGCCCGCCCAGCATCGCCTGTGCCTTGTCCGATCCGAATCGCGACGACAGCCCGCCTGCCAGGACGGCGCCGAGCAGCCGGCTCATGTCCGGATGCGTACCGGCACCGACTTGGCTGCCGGTACATGGCTTTCCAGAGCATGATGTTCGAGCGGGATCAGGTAGTTGAGCTCGGGATAATAACCGGCGATCGTTCCTTCCGGAATGTTGTATTCGACGATGCGCAGTCCATCCACGACGCGTTCGACCCCGTCATCGGCATCACTTTCCAACGCGATCGTATCACCGTCGTTGCGGCCCAGCCGCAGGATATCGGCCCGGTTCATCATCACCACCATTCGCGTCCCCTTGATGCCGCGGAAACGGTCGTCATAGCCATAGATGGTCGTGTTAAATTGGTCGTTCGACCGCAGCGTCACCAGCCGGAACCGCCCATCCTTCTCCGCGAAGCCGCTGGAATTGAGCGCACGCGGTACGTTGAACTCCGCCTTGCCACTTTCCGTCTGCCATTCGCGATGTGCGGCGGGATTACCCTTCCAGAAGCCGCCCGGTTCGAACAGACGTTCGTTGTAGTTGGCGAACTTGTCCGGATAGACATTCTCGATCGCATGGCGGACGAGGCCATAGTCACCAACCCACGCGTTCCAGTCGACATTGGGATTGGGCGGCAGCACCGCCTTGGCGATGCCGGCGACGATCGCGGGTTCGGACAGCAGCGTCTCCGCCGCCGGCGTCGCCTTGCCGACCGAGCCGTAGATATGGCTGAACGAATCCTCCATCGACACCGCCTGCCGGCCACTCGCCTGCATGTCCTGCTCCATCCGGCCCAGACAGGGGAGGATATAGGATTGCTTGCCCGGTACCAGATGGCTCTTGTTCAACTTGGTGGCGATGTGGACGGTGATCGGCAGATTGGCCCATGCCTTCTTCATCGCGGCATGTTCGGGCGTCGCGCGCAGGAAATTGCCGCCGAGCTGGACAAAACCCTGCGCGGTGCCGGCGATGATCTCGCGGCACGCCTCCACCGTGTCCCAGCCCTTTTCGGTGGGTGGCTCGAACTCGAACAGTTCCTTCAGCCGCTCGACCGGCGCCAGTTCGGTCTTCTCCGTGATGCCGACAGTGCGCTGGCCCTGCACGTTGCTATGTCCGCGCACCGGCCCCGGTCCCGCCCCCTCGCGGCCGATATTACCGCGTAGCAGCAGGAAGTTGATGAGCATGTACAGGCTGTCCATGCCGTAGCGGTGCTGCGTGATGCCCATGCCGTAGACCGCGATCACCCGCTCCGCCTTGGCGTAGACCCGTGCGGCACCTTCGATCGCGTTACGGCTGAGACCGCTTTCATGGACGATCTCGTCCCAGTGCGCGTTGCGGCAGAAAGTGGCGAACTCGTCGAAGCGTACCGTATGCTGCTCGATGAAATGATGGTCGAGCACGCGGGCGCCGCCCTCCGCCACCGCGCGGTCGTCCGCCTCGATCACATATTTGCACATGCCCAGGAGCGCGGCGATGTCGCCGCCGGCCTTTACCTGGTGATACTGGCTGGATATCTGGGTCGGCTTGCCCCCCGCCATCTGTACCGGGTTCTGCGGATCGGCGAACCGTTCCCACCCGCGCTCGCGCAGCGGGTTGAACGTCACGATCTCTACCCCGCGGTCCGCGCAGTCCTTCAGTGTGTGCAGCATCCGCGGCGCGTTTGTACCGACATTCTGCCCGAACGCGAAGATCGCGTCGCACTTGTCATAATCTTCCATCTGAATGGTCGCGACGGGCGATCCAATCGCGTTCTTCATCCCGACCGAGGTCGTCTCGTGGCACATGTTCGACGAATCGGGCAGATTCTGTTGACCCCACATCCGTGCGAACAGCCCGTACATGAATGACGTTTCAAGGCTGGCACGGCCGGACGCGTAGAGCACGACCTTGGTCGGATCGCATGCCTTCAACGTGGTGCCGATCGCGTCGAACGCCTCCTGCCAGCCGACCGCGACATATTTATCGGTGGCCGCATCGTACCTCATCGGATGGGTCAACCGACCGGCCTGTTCCAGATCGTAATCGGGCCAGCTTTCCAGTTCGGAGACGGTGTGTTGCTGGAAGAAATCGGGGGTCACGCGCAACCCCGTCAGTTCCCACGCGGTCGCCTTCGCGCCGTTCTCGCAGAATTCGGCGATGTGCGGCTTGGCGGGCTTTCCCCACGCGCAACTGACGCACATCACGCCTTCGGGTTTGTTCTGACGGCGCAGCGCGTCGAGCAGGTCGGGGCTGATCCCTTCCTTGGGCAGTATCCTGGACATGCCCTTCATCGATCCCCAGCCCCCGGCAGGAGCGGTATATTCCTTGATTACCACGTCTTTATCGTCGCTCATGCCATCCTCCGCTTGATAGCGGAACGCGCCGGGGCGGGGTTTCGATGCGGGGCAGGTTCAAATTCGCCATCGATACGCCTAGATGGGCACCACATTGCAGGATCGTTCGATGACCACCCATACCACGCGCATGCTGATTCTCGGTTCCGGCCCCGCCGGGCTGTCCGCCGCCATCTATGGCGCACGGGCGGGAATGGCGCCGATCGTGGTGCAGGGCATCCAGCCCGGCGGCCAGTTGACCACGACGACCGATGTCGAGAACTATCCCGGCTTCGCCGACGTGATCCAGGGCCCGTGGCTAATGGAGCAGATGCAGAAGCAGGCGGAACATGTCGGCACCCGCCTGATGTGGGACACGATCGTGGAGGTCGACCTGTCGCGCCGCCCGTTCCGTCTGATCGGTGATGGTGGCGACGTGTACGAGGGTGAGGTGCTGGTGATCGCCACCGGGGCGCAGGCCAAGTGGCTGGGGCTGGAGAGCGAGGACGCGATGAAGGGCAAGGGCGTGTCCGCCTGCGCCACCTGCGACGGTTTTTTCTATCGCGGCAAGAAGGTGGCGGTGATCGGCGGCGGCAACACCGCGGTCGAGGAGGCGCTGTACCTGACCAACCACAGCGACGACGTGACGCTGATCCACCGCCGCGACACCTTGCGCGCGGAACGCATCCTGCAGGAACGCCTCCACGCCCATCCCGCGATCACGGTGCTGTGGAACAAGGAAGTCCGCGAATTCGTCGACGGCGGCGGCAATGCCGGCCTCGTGGCGCTTGATCTGGAAGATACCGTGACCGGCGAGCATAGTCGTCTCGATGTCGAGGGCGGCTTCGTCGCGATCGGTCATCATCCCGCGACAGAGCTGTTTCGTGGCCACCTCGCGCTCGACGACGACGGTTATATCGCGGTCGAGACCGGATCGACCCGGACCAGCGTGGCCGGCGTGTTCGCGTGCGGCGATGTGGCGGACAAGATCTACCGTCAGGCGGTGACCGCCGCCGGTACCGGGTGCATGGCCGCACTGGATGCCGAGCGCTTCCTTGCGGCAGCGGAATTCGAGGAACTGGCACAAGCGGCGGAGTGAAGCCGCCGCCGAACCATTAGGCGACGGTGGCCTTGCGCCGGACGAAATCGGCCAGGGAGCCGAACGTCTCCAGCATGTCGCCATCGACTTCGTCATCCTCGATCAGGATACCGATCCGGTCTTCCAGTTCGGTCAGCACGCCTGCGACCGCCATCGAATCGAGTTCGGGTAACGCACCGAACAGCGGCGTGTCGTCCGTGAAGGCGGCGACGCGGTCGGCGGACAGGCCGAGCGTATCGGCCAGCACGCCGCGAACCTGATCGTCGATTGGGTTGCGCATCGTCATCCTGTCCCCGGCTTCGTTGCGCGGCGCGGTAGCGTGCGGGGATGAAAACGGCAACGGCCCTGCTATGTCCCCGGTGATGAACGACCCTGATCCCGTTCCCCGCCCGCTCGACCGGCTGACGCTGCGCGGTGCGCCCGAAGCGACGGCGCTGATCGACCGGGCGGGCGTCTTGACGTACGCGGCGCTGGAGGATGCGGTCGCCGCCGCTGCGGCATGGCTGGCCCGGCAGGGCATCACGCCGGGCGACCGGGTGGCGACGTGGCTGCCCAAGACGCGGACCGCCTGTGTGATGCCACTCGCCGCGGTGCGGGCGGGACTGGTCCATGTGCCGATCAATCCCGCACTCCGCCGGGCGCAGGTCGCGCATATCTTGGCCGACAGCGGTGCGGGTCTGCTCGTCACCCAGCCGTCACGGGCGGCGACCCTTGTTCCGGACGACGTGCCGGCGACCTGCACCGTGGTCGCTGAGGCGACGGTGCCGTTGGCGGGCGGGGGGATGGCGCCGTCCGATGCGGATCCGGCCATGCTGGCGGCGATTCTCTACACGTCCGGATCGACTGGCCGGCCCAAGGGGGTGATGCTCAGCCATGCCAATCTGTGGCTGGGGGCGATCGCGGTGGCGCATTATCTGCGGCTGACCCCTGCGGACCGGGTGCTGGGCGTCCTGCCGCTGGGGTTCGATTACGGGCAGAACCAGTTGTTCTCGACATGGGCGGCGGGGGCGGCGGTGGCGCCGCTCGACTATCTGACCGCGCGTGACGTGGTAAAGGCGGTCGAGCGGACCGGCGCGACGACGCTGGCGGGTGTGCCGCCGCTATGGACGCAATTGCTGGAGGCGGAGTGGCCGGCGGAGACCGCCGCACGGCTGCGCCGGCTGACCAATTCTGGCGGTGCGCTGACACCGCGGATGATACGGGCGCTGCGACAGCAATTCGCCGAGGCCGGCATCTATCCGATGTACGGACTGACCGAGGCGTTCCGATCGACCTATCTCGATCCGGCGCTGGTCGATGCACATCCCGATTCGATCGGTCGGGCGATCCCGTTTGCAGAGGTGATGGCGGTCCGTTCCGACGGAACGCGTGCCGGGGCAGGTGAGTCGGGTGAACTGGTCCATGCCGGGCCGCTGGTGGCGCAGGGTTACTGGCGCGATGCAGCGCGGACCGCGCAGCGATTCCGCCCCGCCCCCGCCTTTGCACGCTCTGGAGGTGTCGCGGTATGGTCAGGCGATACCGTGACCGAGGATGCGGACGGCCTGTTCCGCTTCGTCGGTCGCGATGACGAGATGATCAAGAGCGCCGGCCACCGCATCAGCCCGCAGGAAGTGGAAGAAGCGATCCTGGCGGGTGGAGAGGCGCGCGAGGCGGTGGCGGTCGGCGTCGCCGACGAGCGGCAGGGGCAGGTGATCGCGGTGGCGCTGGCCGGCGAGCCGATGGCGGAGGCGGCGTTGCGCGCCCGCCTCCGCATCGACCTGCCGGGTTTCATGCAACCCGTCCGCTACGCCTGGCACCCGGTCTTGCCCCGGAATGCCAATGGCAAGCTGGATCGCGCTGCGATCCGGGCGGCGCTGTCAGGCGCGGACTAGCGCCCGGCCGCGGCGGCGCAAGGAGCCGCCGATCAGGGCGAAGCCGCCCAGGATCATCGCCCAGCTCGATGGCTCCGGCACCATCGAGGCGAACAGCGTGACGGCGGCGCGTGCCCGGTCCGGCGCATCCGCGAACAATCCGTCGACGCCCGCGTTCAGGAAGGCGAGGAATTCCGCCTGATCGTTGCCAAAGGCATTGGCGCTGGTGCCGTTCCTGAGGTTGGTCGGCAGGAAGGTATTTTCCGGACGGAAGGTGTAGGGCACCACCAGCAGTCCCGCCGCATGGGCATCCGCGATCACCGAGGTGGGATTGGTAAGCCGCCCGGCCGCATTGCGCGGGATCAGCACGCTCTTGTCGGTGCTGAGCACATCGGCATAGGCCTTGACCCCGGCCAGTCCGGCGGTGGTCAGCAGGTCGCCATAGGTGCGGGTATCGCCCGATGCGATGAAGTCCCACGGCCGTCCGCCGCGCGTGGTCATCAACTGGACCAGCGGCACCTCGGTCAGCTTGTTCAGCTCGACCAGATTGGCGACCTCGAACGACTGGATGAAGACGTTGGCGTCCTTGCCGGTATAGCCGTTGGCGTTCAGCGTCGCGACCAGCGGCTCCTCCATCGACAGGCCGAGCCGGTCGAAATAGGTCGGATGCTTGGTTTCGGGGATGATGCCGATCTTGCGACCCGTCTCGATCTCCTTCTGTTTCACCAGATCGATCACCTCTTGCAGGGTCGGCACCTGGAACTGGCCGTTATAGGCGGTGTTGCCGGGACGGGTGCCGGGGATGCGTTCCTCGGCGCGCAGCGTCTTCAGTTCGGCGAGCGTGAAATCCTCGGTGAACCAGCCGGTCATGCGGACGCCGTCGATCGTCTTGGTCGTCCGACGGCTGGCGAATTCGGGGCGGTCCGCGACGTCGGTGGTGCCGCCGATCTCGTTCTCATGCCGCGCGACGAGAATGCCGTCCTTGGTCGAGACGAGATCGGGTTCGATGAAATCCGCGCCCTGTTCGATCGCCAGCGTGTAGGAGGCGAGCGTGTGTTCGGGGCGATAGGCACTGGCGCCGCGATGCGCGAAGACGATCGGGGTTGCAGCCTCGGCGACGGCGCCCAGCCCGGTCACGCCGGCAAGAAGAAGGGTGGCGAAACGGATATGACGTGACATGAGATACTGCTCCCCGAACGCGGCACGGGGTGCCGCCCTGAACGGGCATTAACCATGGGTTCGCATCAGAACCGTGACAGATCGATAAAGGCTTTGTGACAGCGTTGATATGATTGATCCACGACGAGAGGCCAGGCGATGAAGCCGATGGGACCGTTGCCGCCTGATTTTTCAGGTCAGGCCGGAATGCTGACGATCGCAGGCCGTGCCGCAGTCGACCGGGCCGGGCAGACACCGGTGTTCGTGTATGATCCTGCGATCGTCGCGGCACGCATCGCCCGGTTCCGCGCGGCGATGCCGACGGTCGATCTGCATTACGCGATCAAGGCCAATCCCCATCCGGGTCTGCTCGCCGCTATCTCGCCTTTGGTCGACGGCCTCGACGTTGCTTCCGCCGGCGAACTGGGTCGGGCGCTGGCGGTGAAGCCGGCCGGGGCGATCAGCTTCGCCGGCCCCGGCAAGCGTGACGAGGAACTGGCGGCAGCGATCGCGGCGGGGGCGACGTTGAACCTGGAATCGGAAGGGGAGGCGAGCCGGGCACTCGCCATCGCCGACCGGCTGGGGCAACGGCCGCGACTGGCGGTACGCGTCAATCCCGATGTCGAACTGCGTGGTTCGGGGATGAAGATGGGCGGGCGGCCATCGCCGTTCGGGATCGACGCGATACGCGTGCCGGCCCTGGTCCGGCATCTGATCGCGGCGGGAGCGGACTGGCGCGGCTTCCACCTCTACGCCGGCAGTCAGGCGCTGGACGCGGGGGCCATCGCCGATACGCAAGCCGCGACGCTGGTACTTGCGGCGCGACTGGCGGAAGAGGCGGGGGCGGTGCCGCCGCTGGTCAATCTCGGCGGCGGTTTCGGCGTGCCCTATTTCGCCGGGGACCGGCCACTCGATGTCGAGGTGATCGGGGAGCGACTGGACGCCGCGCTGGCTGGACGGCCAGCGGTGCTGCGCGACAGCCGGTTCGCGATCGAACTGGGTCGCTGGCTGGTGGCGGAGGCGGGCGTCTATCTCGCCCGCGTGGTCGATCGCAAGGAAAGCGGGGGCGAGACGTTCCTGATCCTCGACGGCGGCCTGCATCACCAGCTGGCCGCTTCCGGTAATTTCGGCACCGTCGTGCGCCGCAACTATCCGATCGCGGTCGCGCACCGGATGGGTGAGGAGGCGACCGAGACGGTCAACGTCGTCGGCCCGCTCTGCACGCCACTCGATCGGCTGGGTGACCGGGTCGCGCTGCCGAGAGCGGAGGTCGGCGACCTGATCGCGGTGTTCCTTGCCGGGGCCTACGGCGCGACGGCGAGTCCGTCCGCCTTTCTGGGCCATCCGCCGGCCGCGGAAATTGTTACCTAGAAAAAGCCCCTCCCCGTCGGGGGAGGGGCTTCATCGGGTCAGTCGAAGCTGGCGCCCCAGCGACGCTTCACCCGGTCCTTCCACAGGCCGCGATGATAGGCGTCGGATGCCAGCAGCGGCATCACCGAACCGGCCTCCGCGAACACCATCTGCTCGATACCGGTGTTCACCTTGCCCCACGATGCCGCCTCCTGCAGCGTCGAGGACGAACAGGCGCCGTCACGCACGTCGGCGACGGTGATCTGCACCGCATATTTGTGGACCTGCACATCATCGTGACCGAGGATTTCGGCGCAGACGACGGTGTCCTGGATGAAGTTCTTCGGCACGCCGCCGCCGATCATCAGCAAGCCGGTGGTGCCCGCCTTGATCTTGATGTCGGTCAGTTCGCGGAAGTCGGCGATCGCATCCAGCACCATGTACGGCTTGCCGGCCTTGGCCGCATCGACCTGATGCTTGACCAAGCCGAACCCGGCCGACGAATCGACGAACGCCGGGCAGAAGATCGGCACGTCATGCTCATAGGCGAGCTTGACGAGGCTGTTCTCCTTCTTGCCATGCTCGACGAGGTACTTGCCCATCTCGCGGATGAACTCGCGGCTGGAATAGGGGCGGGGTTCCAGCGTCTCGGCGATCTCGAAGATCGTGTGGTCGACGTGCTGGAGCTGCTCCTCGTCGATATAGGTGTCGTAGATGCGGTCGATCAGCAGCGAGCGCAGCGTATCGTCGTCCGGCACTTCCAGCGCCTGATAATGCTTGTGGCCGAGACCCTCGAAGAAATCCATGTCGACGATGGTCGCGCCGGTGGCGACGATGCCGTCGATCATGTTGTTGCGCAGCAGTTCCGCATACAGGTCCATACAGCCGCCGGCCGAGGTGGACCCGGCGATGACGAGGAAGATCGAGCAGTCCTTGTCGGCCAGCATCTGGTTGTAGATGTCGGTCGCGCGGCCGAGGTCGCGGCTGGTGAAGCTCATCTTCTTCATCGCGTCGACGATCGGACGCGCATCGAACTTGGTGATGTCGATATGCTCGACGGTGGTCGAGAGCAGTTCTGCCTTGCGCTGAGCGTTCTTCTGGGCGTCGTGGGAAAGGTCGTTCATGCGAAACTCCGGTATTCGTTCGCGAGCCGTCGTCGTTAAAGGGGACGCGGAAACCCCGGTACCGTGATCCCGGCGGGATCAGGCGAAACAGGTGATCGGCTGTCCCGGCGAACCGGGACAGCCGATCATGACGGCGGACCGTTACAGCTTGACGACGTTGCCCGTCCGTACTGCTGCGACCGGCTGGTCATCCAGGTAGACGGACAGCATCGGCTCGTCCCCGGCGAGCACGGTGTCGCCCGTGCCGAAGCCGTTGAAGCCGGTGCGCATCGCGGTGCCATAGGCGCCGAGCATCCCGATCTCGAAATAATCGCCGGTGTTCGTATCCGCGGGCAGCGGGAACGGGCCCTTCATATAGTCGATATCGTCGCAGGTCGGACCCCAGAAACTGAAGTCCATGTCACGCGCGTCCGACTCTGGCTGCCGCAGCAACTGCACCGGATATTTCCAGCCGATATGCGCGGCATCGAACAGCGTGCCATAGGCGCCGTCGTTGATGAACAATTCGGTCCCGCGCCGTCGCTCGACGCGGACGACGACGGAGGCGTATTCGGCACACAGCGCCCGGCCCGGTTCGGCCCAGAGTTCGGCCGAATAGGATACCGGCAGGCTTTCGAACGCACGGTGGATCGTCTCGAAGAAACGCTCCAGCGGCGGCGGCGTCATGCCGGGATAGGCGGAGGGAAAGCCACCGCCCACATCGATGACGTCCACCGTCACCGCCGCGCCGACGATCGCCGCACGCACGCGCTCCATCGCGCCCGCATAGGCATCGGGCGACATCGTCTGGCTGCCGACATGGAAGCAGATGCCCAGCGCGTCCGCCGCCTGGCGGGTGGCCATCAGCAGTTCGCGCGATTCCTCGACGCTGACGCCGAACTTCGAACCCAGGCTGAGCTTGGCATATTCCGACGACACCCGCATCCGGACGCACAGCGTCAGGTCGGTCGCCGCGCTGCCATCGTCCTGGATGGTCGCCGCCACGATCTTCTCCAGCTCTTCCATGCTGTCGAGCGAGAACGTGCGGACGCCGTGAACGAAATACGCCTCTGCAATGGCTTCCGGCGACTTCACGGGATGCATGAAACAGCAGACCGCCCCGGGCAGGGTGGACAAGACCAGACGTACCTCGGCGATCGAGGCGGTGTCGTAATGCGTGATGCCATTGTCCCACAAGACACGCAGCAGATCGGGTGACGGGTTCGCCTTTACCGCGTACATCGAGCGACCGGGGAACTTCTCGACGAAGAACCGGGCGGCGCGCGCAGCAGCGTGCGGACGAACAAGCGTCACCGGGTCGACCGGCTTGCTCTTGGCGATGTCGAGGCCCGCGACAATACGGGCTGTCGAACGGGGCGCTAACGCCAGCGCGGGGTGATGTTGCAAATCAAGGGACCTCCAATTGCCTTGCGGCATGACGACGAAAAAGCTGCCTTGCGGTTGGAAGTCCCATGGGGCAGCGGAGGCGCGATCTAGGGTCGCCGAACCCGCATGTAAAGTGGCTGATGCGATGAGAGGATGAAAAGTGACAATTTTGCGACAACCGACACGGGCGGGGGTCCGCGATGCCGCCGACAAGATCGCCCGCGTGCTGCCGCCGTCGCCGCTGTTCGTCCATGAATTCGACGGGTTGCCGGTGGCATTCAAGGCGGAATGCCTGCAACCGATCGGGTCGTTCAAGCTGCGCGGGGCATGGCACCGCCTGACCGCGCTGGACGAGGCGAGCCGCGCACGCGGCGTCGTCGCCTTCTCGTCCGGCAACCATGCGCAAGGGGTCGCATGGGCCGCGCGCCGGCTGGGCATCGCGGCGACGATCGTGATGCCCGCCGACGCGCCCCGCACCAAACGGGAGGCGACGCTGGCGCTGGGAGCGGAGGTAGTCGATTACGACCGTGCCACCGAAAGCCGGGAAATGATCGCCGCCCGGCTGGCGGAGGCGCGGGGCAGCACGCTGGTCCCCAGCTTCGACGATCCATGGATCGTCGAAGGGCAGGGATCGGCAGGGATCGAGGCCAGCGTGCAGATGATCGCGGCCGGGCTCGGTGTGCCGTTGCAGGTCGTGGCGCCGTGCGGCGGCGGCGGGCTGGCGGCTGGGCTGGCGCTGGCGTTGCCCGAGGCGCGCATGACGGTGGTCGAGCCGGAAGGCTGGGACGATATGCGCCGCAGCCTGGAGGCATCGTGGATCGAGCCGGTCGGCCCCAACCCGCCGCCCACCGCCTGCGACTCGCTGCAGGCGACGCGGGTATCGCCGCTGACCTTCGACATCCTGTCGCGACGCGATGCGACGGGCGTGACGGTGAGCGAGGTGCAGATCGCGGCCGCGCAACGCTGGGCGGCGGAGAAACTGCGGCTGGTGGTCGAGCCTGGCGGCGCGGTGGCGCTGGCGGCGGTGCTGGCCGGGCGGGTGACCGTGGAGGCGGGGATGCTGGTGATGCTGTCCGGCGGCAATGTCGACATGGCCGGTTATGCCAGGGCGCTGGCGGCGTGACCGGGCCGCTGGGGTCGATCGCGGCGGCGGCGCCCGCCATCGCGATGCTGGGATGCTTCGCCTGTGTCGCCGGCGGCATCGCCCTGTTGCGGCGGCGCGACCGGCGCAAGGGCGTGCTGATGCTGGTGATGGCGGTGGTGTTGCTGGGGAACGTGCTGATCTGGACGGTGTAGGGGGGCTTCCCCGCTCCCGTCATCGCCGCACGGGCGGAATGGGTATGGCCGTCCGCCACGGTTGCCTCCCCGCGAAGGCCGGGGCCCAGGTGGGAAGGCCGTAGTATGTCGTTACCACGCGTCGCCCAACTGGACCCCGGCTATCGCCGGGGAGGTGCAGTAGTCTTGTCGGCGCCAAGGTGACGGGGATGGAGCAGTGGCCCGGCCACGGGCAAAGCCCGTGTCGTCGAACGGCGCTTTGAGCGCCGTCGGCCGGGCGCGCCGATCACGCTCGACCCGGCCTGTGGCCGGGTCTTGCCGGCGCGCCTTACTTGATCGGGCTTCTCGGATCGAGGCGCATGTCGAGATACTTGTCCACGCTGCCCATCAGCTCGGGCATCTCGTGCTCGAAGAAGTGGTTCGCCTTCGGGATCGTGTCGTGGTGGATCGTGATGTGCTTCTGCGTGCGCAGCTTGTCGACCAGCTTCTGCACCGATCCCGGCGTGACGACCTCGTCATTCTCGCCCTGGATGATGATGCCCGACGAGGGGCAGGGGGCAAGGAAGGTGAAGTCGAACAGGTTTGCCGGCGGCGCGATCGAGATGAAGCCGCGAATCTCCGGGCGGCGCATCAGCAACTGCATCCCGATCCACGCGCCGAAGCCCGCGCCCGCGACCCAGGTGGACGATGCCTCCGGATGGAAGCTCTGCACCCAGTCGAGCGCCGAGGCCGCATCGGACAGCTCGCCGATGCCGTTGTCGAACACGCCCTGGCTTTTGCCGACGCCGCGGAAGTTGAAGCGCAGCGTCGCGAAGCCGCGGCGCTGGAACGTCTTGTAGAGTTCCTGCACGATCCGGTTGTTCATCGTACCACCCGCGCTGGGGTGCGGATGCAGGATCATCGCGACGGGCGCGCGGGGGCGGGGGGCCGGCGCGAAACGCCCTTCCAGACGGCCTTCGGGTCCGGGAAAAATGACTTCGGGCATGGAAACTCACCAATCGGGGCGCGCCGGGTGGAGCGCGGGACGTGGCGCGCTATATAGCCCGAACCCGCCCTTTCGCAATCGGTGCCCCACGGCACCACCGGAAACCCGCCCCGTGCCCCGCATCTATCTAGACCATGCCGCGACCACGCCGATGACCGCCGCCGCCCGCACGGCGATGGTGGCGGCGCTGGCCGACTGGGCCAACCCGTCCTCCCCCCATGCCGAAGGACGGGCGGCGAAGGCGGCGCTGGAGGGCGCGCGACGGGCGGTCGCCGACGCCTATGGCTGGCGGCACGAGACGCTGTTCACCAGCGGCGCCAGCGAATCGCTCGCCATCGCGCTGGGGCGCAGCGTGGCGGCGGCGGTCGCGGTGAGCGCGGTGGAGCATGACGCGGTGTTGCGCGCCGCGCCGGCCGCCGCCGTGCTGCCGGTCGGCGCGGACGGGCTGATCGATCAGGCGGCGCTGGCCGGGTGGCTGGCCACCGCGCCCGACCGGCCGCTGGTGGCGGTGCAGTGGTGCAACAGCGAGACCGGGGTGCGCCAGCCGATCGCCGACATCGCCGCCACCATCCATGCGGGCGGCGGCCTGTTGCTGGTCGATGCCGCGCAGATGCCCGCCGGCACCTCGCTGGCCGGTCATGCCGACTTTATCGCGCTGTCCGCCCACAAGCGCGGCGGGCCGCCGGGAATCGGGGCGCTGCTGGTCCGCGATCTGGCGACGCTGATGCCGACCGGCGGGCAGGAGCGCGGCTATCGCCCCGGCACCGAGAACCTGCCCGCCGTGCTGGGCTATGCCGCCGCGATCGCCGAGGCGGAGGATGCCGAGCGGCTGGCACCGCTGCGCGCGCGGCTGGACGATGCCGTGGTCCGTTCCGGCGGACAGGTGGTGGGGGCGAGCGCGCCGCGCCATCCGGCGATCGGGTCGTACCGGTTGCCGGGTACCGCGTCCGCCGCGCAACTGATCCGGCTCGATCTGGGCGGCTTCGCGGTATCGGCGGGCAGTGCCTGTGCGAGCGGCAGCATGAAGCCCAGCCATGTGCTGGCCGCGATGGGCTGGGACGAGGCGGCGGGGCGCGAGGTGATCCGGATCAGTTTCGGCCGGACCACGACCGGGGGGGAAGTGGACGCCTTCATCGCGGCGTGGCGCGATGTGGCGCGGGCGACGCGGCGGCTGGTGGCATGACCTATCTCGACTATCAGGCGACGACACCGCTGGCGCCCGAGGCGCTGGAGGCGATGCTGCCCTGGCTGCGCGACCAGCACGCCAATCCCCATTCATCGCATCGCCCCGGCCGCGCCGCGCGGGCGGCGGTGGAGGTGGCGCGGGACCGGGTCGCAGCGCTGCTGCCGGCGGGTGGGCGCGTCGCCTTCACCAGCGGTGCGACCGAGGCGCTGAACTGGGCGATCAAGGGCACGACCGGCGGCATCGTGACGCTCGCCACCGAACATGCCGCGGTGCTGGACACGGTGGCGGCGGAAGCGGCGCGGGGGCGGGCGGTGACGATCCTGCCGGTGGGCCGCGACGGGCTGGTCGATCTGGATGCCGCGCGTGCCGCGATCGTGCCCGGCACCGGGCTGGTCGCGGCGATGCTGGTCAACAACGAGATCGGGGTGATCCAGCCGATCGCCGCACTGGCGGAAATGGCGCATGCCGCCAGTGCGCTGATGCTGTGCGATGCGGTGCAGGGTTATGGCCGGGTCGATATTCCCGCGACCTGCGATCTGGTGGCCATGTCGGCCCACAAGGTCCATGGCCCCAAGGGGATCGGTGCGCTGTGGCTGCGCGATGGTGTCGTGCCCGCGCCGCTGCTGCATGGCGGCGGGCAGGAGGCGCCGGGGCGTTCCGGTACGCTCAGTCCCGCCCTGTGCGCCGGGTTCGGGGTGGCGGCAGGGCTGATGACGAGCCTGGGCGAGAACGACGCCACGCTGATCGCGCGATTGCGGGATATCGCGATGGCGGCGTTCGGTGCGGGGGGCTGGCGGCTGAACGGGGCGGAGGCGCCACGGTATCGCGGCAACCTGAACCTGTATCGGCCGGGATTGGATGTCGCGCGGCTGATGTCGGATTGCCGCGATCTGGCGTTCTCCGCCGGATCGGCCTGCGCCAGCGGCTCGGGCCGGTCGAGCCATGTGCTGCGCGCGATCGGGCTGGACGAGGCGGCGGCGCGGTCGTCGATCCGGATCGGGTTCGGCCGCTATACCGAGACGGGCGGGTTCACCGCCGCGATCGAGCGGCTGATCGCGGCGGCGGGGGCGCAGCGGTGATCCGGCTGCGCTTCGTGACGCGTGACGGCGACGTGATCGCGGCGGCGGGGTGCGAGGGCGACCGGTTGCTCGATGCGGCGCAGGCGGCGGGGCAGCCGCTGGAGGGAAGCTGCAACGGTCAGCTTGCCTGTGCGACCTGCCATGTCGTTGTCGATGCAGCCGATTTCGATCGCGTGCCGCCGGCGGGCGGGGACGAGGAGGACATGCTGGATCTGGTGCCGGACGCGACGCGGACCAGCCGGTTGTCGTGCCAGATCAGGCTGACCGAAGTGCTCGATGGGATGACGGTGCGGATACCCTGACCGCGATCGGAAAGTCACACCGGAAAGTCACTAAAGTCGCATCCTACAGGGGTTCGTGGGACGGTGCCGCTTGCCGCCCGGTGAGGTGAAAGACCGACCGATTCCTCCATAGCGCGGGGTCAGTGTGTAGGACATAGGCGGGCCATCGGCCGTCGTGTTCGGGGCACTGGATTGCTTCGCTGCGCTCGCCATGACGGCGGGGGGTGCATGACGGCCGGGGCTGATCGGCGTCGGCAAAGCTGACGATATGACAACCGGCAATTCAGCCTCGATCCATCGTCTCCGTGCGAGAACGTCGATGCCCGCCGCGTTCGACGGGCGCGTACAGGAGTAACAGTGATGAAGATCGTCGCCCTGATCGGTGCCGCGCTGCTCGCCACCACCGGCACCTTTGCCACCACCCCGGCCGATGCGCAGCCGCGCCACGGTTACGGTTACGACCGCCATGACGATCGCGGCTGGCGGGGCGAGCGGCGCGGCTGGCGGGACGATCGTGGCTGGCGCGGGGATCGCGGGCGCGGTTTCAATCGGGGGCCGCGTGCGCGCAGCCGCGTGGTCTGCCGGGTGCAGCGGGGCTATTACGGGCCGGTACGCCGCTGTTTCCGCGTCAATCGGTGACCTTTCGCACCCTGAAGTTTTGCGCGGGGCCGGGCTTGATCGGATCGCCCGGCTCCGCCATAGCGCCAGCGGGAGTCGGGCGGACGTGGTCGTCGCCAACCCGGTCAGATCCTGACGGAAGCAGCCGCAACGATTTCGCCGCGGGTCGTTCCGGCTCCCACCGCGCAGGCAGCAGAGGCTGCCAAGCGCGGCCAGCGGCGCACGGCGCCGACTGACGGCGCGGCTTAGCCGCGACACCCCTTCTTCTTCAAAACGCCGGTTCGGGACAGCCCCGATCACCCCGGCACCGCGCGCCTCTCCCAGGGCGACGGAAAGCACGAGCGCAGCCCCCGCCACCCGCCCGAATCATCCGTCACCCCTTCGACACCGCCGCCCCGACCCGCTAGGACGGCACCGATGCCCGACTCCTTCGATCTCGGCGAACCGCCCCAGCCCGCGAAGGCGGAGGCGTATCGCGTTCTGGCCCGCAAATACCGGCCGCAGACCTTTGCCGAACTGATCGGGCAGGATGCGATGGTCACGACGCTGGGCAACGCGATCAAGCGCGACCGGCTGGCCCATGCGTTCCTGATGACGGGCGTGCGCGGGGTGGGCAAGACATCGACCGCGCGGCTGATCGCCAAGGCATTGAACTGCATCGGCCCGGACGGGCAGGGCGGCCCGACGATCGATCCCTGCGGGGTGTGCGAGCCGTGTCGCGCGATCGCCGAGGGGCGGCACATCGACGTGATCGAGATGGACGCCGCCAGCCATACCGGCGTCGACGACGTCCGCGAGATCATCGACGCGTCGCGCTATGCGGCGGTCACCGCGCGCTTCAAGATCTACATCGTGGACGAGGTCCACATGCTGTCCAAGAACGCCTTCAACGCACTGTTGAAGACGCTGGAGGAACCGCCCGCGCACGTGAAATTCCTGTTCGCCACGACCGAGGTGAACAAGGTGCCGATCACCGTCCTGTCGCGCTGCCAGCGATTCGACCTGCGCCGCATCCCCGCCGAAAAGCTGGCGGCGCACTTCGCCGAGGTGTGCGGCAAGGAGGGCGTGACCGCCGAGCCGGAGGCGCTGGCGCTGATCGCGCGCGCGGCGGAAGGGTCGGCGCGCGACGGCCTGTCGATCCTGGACCAGGCGATCGCCCATGCCGATCTGGACGGCGGCCACGGCGTCAGCGGCGTGACCGCCGATGCGGTGCGGCAGATGCTGGGGTTGTCCGATCGCGGCGCGGTGCGCGACCTGTTCGCGATGCTGCTGGCGGGGGATGCGGCGGGCTCGCTCGCGTCGCTGCGGCGGCAATATGATTATGGCGTCGATCCGGTCGCAGTGCTGCGCGCGCTGCTGGAGACGGTACATGGCATCACCCTGACCAAGGTGGGCGCGGCACCCGATCCGGCGCAACCCGTGGAGGAGCGGACCGCCCGCATCGACTGGGCGACCGGTTTGTCGTTTCCGGTGCTGCACCGGCTGTGGCAACTGGTACTAAAGGGGCATGACGAGGTGGCGACCGCCGCGCTGCCGATCGAGGCGGCGGAGATGGCGCTGCTGCGGGTGATCCACGCTTCGCAACTCCCCGATCCCGGAGAACTGGCGCGGCGGCTGGCGGAGGGCGGGGCGGTGCAGGCCGTGCCTGCGACCCCGGCGATCGCCGCCACGCCGGTGGCCGCGACCGCCGCGACCGCGCCGGAACCCGCGCCGTCGCTGGTGCCCGAGACGTTCGAGGATCTGGTCGCGCGGCTGGAGGACAGCGGCTCGCTGGCGCTGGCGGCACGGTTGTACAACGGCGCCCGCGTCGTCCGTTATGCGCCGCCCGAACTGATGTTGAGCGGCAGCCGGCCGATGACGGCGGATACCGTCGCGGAACTGACCGCGGCGCTCAAGCTATTGACCAAGCAAGGCTGGCGGATCGGGTTCGACGACGTACCCGGCACGCCGACGCTGAAGGAACAGGAAGACGCGAACGCGGAAGCGAAGCGGCTGGCGGTGTGGGACTCGCCCATGATACGGGCCGCGCGTGAGGCTTTTCCCGAAACCGTCTTGGAGGACTGGCCGGGCAAACGGAGGTTGGCATGAAGAATATGGACGAAATCCTGGCGATGGCCCAGAACGTGCAGAACGAACTGGAAAAGGCACAGGCGAGCCTCGACACGATCGAGGTCGAAGGCGTGGCGGGCGGTGGCCTGGTCAAGGTGAAGGCATCGGCCAAGGGCCGGATCATGAACATCGCGATCGACGATTCGCTGATGCAGCTGTCCGAGAAGCAGATGCTGGAAGACCTGCTGGCCGCCGCGTTCAACGATGCGCGCACCAAGGCGGATGCGGTATCGGGGGCGGAAATGTCGAAGATGACCAGCGGACTGGCGCTGCCGCCGGGGTTCAAGCTGCCGTTCTGAGCTCGATCGTCCGGTCGGACGCGCGGACGTTTTTGAACGGAAAAATCGGTTCGCGCGGAGGCGCGGAGGACGCAGAGATGTCCCGCACCGGGCAATCGCCGGGCCGATCGCTGACCGCGTTGGCCACGGGATCGTGCGACGGACGTCACTGGCCGGAGGACAGATGCCATCAGGTCGAACCGGATGTTCGTCATGGCGGGCGTGGCGAAGCGACTCAGGGCATCTTGATCCGGCTCTGGATTGCTTCGCTATGCTCGCAATGACGCCTTTGGTGGGGCTGATGCCATCACGGTATAACTCTCCGCGTCCTTCGCGCCTCGGCGCGAACCATCATCCCGTTTTGCGGCTTCACGGTTTCGCGTCACGATGACCGTGGGAAATCGCGTGAGCGTCATCGATCATCGCTGACCGATGCGTTCCGCCCGCCTCAATCGGGGGGCGACCATCGGTACCGTCAGCATCGTGCTGGCCAGCGCCATCAGCAGCAGGGCGGTGAACGTCTCGTTGGTGATGATCTGCTTGTCGAGCAGGATGTTGACGAAGATGATCATGATGAGCGCCTTCGTCTGGAGCAGCCAGCCGATCGTCAGCGCGTCGCCCTTTTTCCAGCCCAGTATCCGCCCCGCCAGCCCGATCCCGGCCAGCTTGCCCGTGACCGAGGCGACCAGTAGCAGCGCCGCGCCCGCGAAGACCGTGGTGCCGCCGACATCCCACTGGGTCTTGAGGCCGGTCGACAGGAAATAGACCGGCATCACCGCCAGCAGGATGGTGTGGCGGAACTGGTCCATCCGTTCCTGATCGAACCAGCGCGCGTCCAGCACCACGCCCGACAGGAACGCGCCGACCATGAAGTGCAGCCCGGCCCAGTCGCCGGCAAAGCCGCACGCCGCCAGCCAGACGAGGCTGACATACCACCGGTCCCGCTCCGGTATCCGCGGCATCAGCCGCCGGATCAGCAGCGTGGCGATGGTGAAGCCGATGAAGAAGCCGGCCTGGCGCCCGACCCGTTCCCAGTCGAGCAGGATGATCGCCAGCACGCCCCAGATCGCGACATCGTCGAGACTGGCATAGCGCAGCACGCGCTGGCCGAGCGGCTGGCGCAGGATCTCCAGCTTCTCCATCAGCAGGATCAGGATCGGCAACGCGGTGACCGCGCAGGCCATGCCGATGCCCAGCACCACCTGCCATGTCGCGCCCTGCGGCCCGCGCCAGCCGGGGAAGCGCAGCATCAGCAGCGCCGCGAGGCTACCGGTGACGAGCGGGACCAGCAGCGCGCACGACGCGGTGACGGTCGTCTCGCGCCGTTGCCGCCACGCCTCGCCCAGATCGAGTTCGATACCCGCGATCCAGACGAACATCATCACCGACCACCAGGCGATGCCGTTGAGCGATCCGATCGTCTGGGGCGAGAAGACGAAGGCGTAATAGCCGGGGAACAGCGCACCCAGCACGCCCGGCCCCAGCAGGATGCCGCCGATGATCTGCACCACGACCAGCGGCGCCCAGTAATCCGTCCGCCCCAGCCGCCAGACGGCATAGGGGGCGGAGAAGATCAGCAGCATCGCCAGCAGGAATATCTCGGTCGGCGACATCGCGTGCATGATCTTCCCCCCTTGGCCGCGATCGGCGTCGCGGCCCCCGCCGGTGCGCCTAGACGGGAAGGGCGGGGCGGGACAAGGTGCCTCGTTTATCCGTCATCGCGCGCGCGGCGAGGCAATCCGGAAGCCGTGCGTATGACGCTCCGGGTTGCTTCGCGGCGCTCGCCATGACGGCGGGGTATGCCTATCGCCGCGCGGCGCAGGTGTCGGCGGGGCCGGGGTCGAGATCGAGGCAGCGACCGTCCTGACCCGATACGGGCAAGCCGATCGTCGCGGCGAGGGTGGGCATGATGTCGACCGTTTCCACCGACAGCGGCTGTTCGAACCCGGTCATCCCCTTGCGCCAGAACAGGATCGGCACGCGGCGATCGTAATCCCACGGGCTGCCGTGCGTCTCGACATAGCCGGGGGCGGGGGTCTCGATCGTCGTGACGCGCGGTTTCAGCAGAACCAGCAGGTCGCCGGACCGTTCGGGATCGTAGCTGGCGCGCGCCCGCTCGATCAGCGTCCATGTCTCGGGCGGGGACGTCGGCATCGGCGTCGCGGCGATCTGCGCCCCGGTGAAGGCGGCGGCGACCTGCGGCATCGCGGCGAAGCGGCGCACCGCCTCCGCCAGCACGCGGGGCCGCTGTGCCGGGGTGAGCGCCTGATCGAGATAGATGTCGCCCTCCGTCCCCAGCAGCACCGGGCCGGCGATGCTCAGCGCCCGGCCGATCGCGGCGCCGACCGGCCTGGCCAGCGTCTGAGGATCGACATGCGCCTCCATCGGCATCGCGCGACGCAGCTGCCGTTCGGTCATGTCGTGCGCGCCGTGATCGGCGGTCAGCATCACCTCGTAATCGACGCCGGTTTCGTCCAGCACCGCGAAGAAGCCGGCGAGCGACTGATCCAGCTCGTTCATCTGGATGCACATCTCGGCACCCTGCGTGCCCAGCGAATGGCCGATGTAATCGGTGGCGGACAGGCCGACCGCGATCAGGTCGGTCGTGGCGCGCTTGCCGAGCTGCATGTCCTGCACCAGCCCCGCCGCCATCGCCAGCACCGCCGCGTCGGACGCGGGCGAGGCGCGGAACCCCTTCAGGTCGCCGGCCGTGCGGGTGAAGCGGCCCTGACCCAGCGTCATGCCCGCCACCGCGATCGGCGCGTCGACCGGCCGGCACCAGCCGGGCAGCGGCAGCGCCGCCTGCGGCCGGGCGATCAGCGCCGCCACCGCGTCGCGGGTCCGCTGCACCACCGGCGGCACCGCGCGGCCGGCATAGGAGACATAGGTCTTGCCGTCCCACCACCACAGCTCGTCGACCTTGTGGCCGCCCATCATCACCGCGGCGCGATCCTTGCCGGCGACGGAGACGACGCGGGCGTCGGGGTTCGCCGCCTTCATCCGTTCGCCCAGCGTCGGCACCTTCAGGTGCATGTCCGACACGGTGTAGCGATCATGGGTCGATTCGGGGACGCGCTCGTCCTCCGAGCAATAGACGGTCTTGTCGGGACGACCGACGCGCTGGTCGATCCAGTTATTGGCGATGATCCCGGTATGCGCGGGGCGATAGCCGGTCAGGATGGTGGAGTGGCCGGGACACGTCTCGGTCGCGGCATGGCTCTGATAGCCCGAGGGGAACACCGCGCCGGTCAGCAGCCGGGCGAGGCCGCCGGAGTAGTGGTTGCGATATTGCGCGAACAGGTCGGCGGCGAACTGGTCGACCGAGATCGCGACGATCAGCTTGGGCGGGGTCGCGGGGAAGGGCGGCGGGGGCGGCGTCGGCGCGGGCGGCGATACGGGCGCGGACGCACTGGCCCCCGGTACTGGCGACGACTGGCCGGCGGGTGAGGTCTGGGCGGCGGCCGGGGCGGCGGCGAGGAGCAGGGCGGCGGTGAAGAAGGGAGCGGTTTTCATCGGCATCCTTGGTGCATTGCCCCGGCGCTTCGTGCAAGACGCCGGCTGGCCGCGATCGGCCGGACGGATCGGTATCAGATGACTATCATGCGGTTTCTCGGCGTCATGTTGATGACGATCTTCCTGGCGCCCGGTTCACCCGCGCTGGCGCAGGCGGTGGCGGACGGCCCGCATCTGGCGATGCGGCTGGTGGCGGAAAGCGAACGCCCGCGCGCCGGCCAGCCGGTGACGCTGGCGATCGAGACGCGGCCGGAGGCCGGCTGGCACGGTTACTGGTCGAACCCCGGCGATGCCGGTTTCCCGGCGAGCTTTGGCTGGACGCTGCCCGGCGGCGTGACGGCGGCGGCGGCGGACTGGCCGGTGCCCGAGACGCTCGTCGTCGCGGGGCTGATGAATTACGTCTACGAGCGGCCCTATGCGCCGCTGGTGGCGCTGACCGTGCCGGCGGGGCTGGCGAACGGCATCGCGCTGCCGATCCGGCTGACGCTGAAATATCTGGTCTGCACCCGCACCGTCTGCGTGCCGGAGGAGCAGACGCTGGCGACCACGCTGACGGTGGGCGACGGTGCGATCACCCCGGCGGCGCGGGCGCGCTTCGATGCGTGGCGCCGCGCGATCCCCCGGCCGCTGGCACAGGCGGCGACATGGGCGGTGACCGATGGCGCGCTGCGCGTCGCGGTGCCGTATCCGGCGGATGCGGCCCTGTCGGACGCGTATCTGTTTCCCGCCGCCGCCGGATCGATCGAGCCGGCGGCGGCGCAGACCGTCGAGCGGGTCGGCGACCGGGTGATCGTGACGACGAAGGGTACGCCGATCGCGCCGTTCGCCGCCGTGCTGCGGATCGGTGCGGGGCAGGGGCTGGCGATCACGGCGGGGCCGGGCGTCGTACCGGGTGCAGCCGGCAGTGGCGGCTGGGTGATCGCGGCGCTGATCGCCTTCGCAGGCGCGGTGCTGGGCGGACTGATCCTGAACGTGATGCCCTGCGTCTTCCCGATCCTGAGCCTGAAGGCCCTGAGCCTCGCCCGCGCCAATACCGGCGAGCGCGAGGCGCGGCGCGAGGCGCTGGCCTATGCCGGCGGGGTCGTGCTGGTGTGTCTGGCGCTGGGGGCGATCATCCTGGGGCTGCGGGCGGGCGGGGCGACGATCGGCTGGGCGTTCCAGTTGCAGGACCCGCGCGTCGTGGTCGTGCTGCTGCTGCTGGCGGTGGCGATCTCGCTGAACCTGTCGGGGCTGTTCGAGGTGCCGATGCCGCGCTGGGCCGGCGGCGCGGGGGCCAGCAAGGGCGTGGGCGGCGCCTTCGCCACGGGTGCGCTGGCGGCGTTCGTGGCGACGCCGTGTTCGGGGCCGTTCATGGGCGCAGCGCTGGGCGCGGCGCTGGTGCTGCCGGTGCCCGCCGCGCTGGCGGTGTTCGGCGGGCTGGGGCTGGGACTGGCGCTGCCGTTCCTGCTGCTGGGCTTCGTACCGGCGTTGCGACGGCGGATGCCGAAGCCGGGGGCGTGGATGGGGCGGCTGCGGCGTATCCTGTCGGTGCCGATGTGGCTGACCGCGCTGGCGCTGGCATGGGTGCTGGGGCGGCAGGCGGGGGTCGAGGGGATGACGCTGGGGCTGGCGGCGGCGCTGCTCGCGGCGCTCGGCCTGTGGATCGGCGGGCGACGACAGCACAAGGGGCTGGGCCTTGGCTGGGCAATGGTGCCGGTGATCGCGAGTCTGGGCGCGGTGGCGCTGGTGCGACCGGTGCCGGCGGGTGCGACCACCGCGACGGCGGGCGATGCGTTTTCGGAAAGCAGGCTGGCGGCGCTGCGGGCGGAAGGGCGGCCGGTCTTCGCCTATTTCACCGCCGACTGGTGCCTGACCTGCAAGGTGAACGAAAAGGCGGCGATCGAGCGATCGGGCGTGCAGGCGGCATTCACGCGCAACAAGGTGGCGGTGCTGGTCGGCGACTGGACGGACGGGGACCCGGTGCTGGGCCGCTTCATCGAACGGCATAATCGCGCCGGCGTACCGCTGTACCTCTATTACGCCCCGGGGGCGGCCGCGCCACGGGTGCTGCCGCAGGTGCTGACCCCGGCGATGCTGGAGGCGCTGGGACGTTAGGCGGGAGAAAAGCGCCATTCCGGCCCTTGTGCAGTGCGACAAATCCGCGCAGCATGGAACCTTGCACAATGCGGGGTAATTGATCGTTCCGATGGTGAAACAGGCGTTCGACGAGATCATGGGGATGGCCGGCGGTCCGCCGCCGCGCGCCGAGCTTGCCGCGCTGAGCCGCTGGATCGAGGCGACCCCGGACGCCGAACTGCGCCGGCGCCAGCAGGCGGCGGAGGCGACGTTCCGCCAGCTGGGCATCACCTTCGCGGTATATGGCGAGAGCGAGGCGAGCGAACGGATCATCCCGTTCGACATCGTGCCGCGCGTCTTCATGCACGACGAATGGGAACGGCTGTCGGCCGGGCTGATCCAGCGGGTGGAGGCGATCAACGCGTTTCTGGAGGATATCTACGGCGAGCGGCGCATCCTGAAGGAGGGCGTGCTGCCGACCGATCTGGTGCTGGGCAACCCGCAGTTCCGCCCCGAGATCGCCGGGATGCGCCCGCCGCACGGCGTCTGGGCGCATATCTGCGGCATCGACCTAGTCCGCACCGGCCCCGACGAATTCTTCGTGCTGGAGGACAATGCCCGCACTCCCTCCGGCGTCAGCTATATGCTGGAGAACCGGGAGGCGATGCTGCGGCTGTGCCCCGAACTGTTCCGCGATTTCCGCGTCGCGGCGGTGGACAGCTATCCCGATCGCCTGCTGGAGACGATGAAGTCGGTCGCGCCGATCGGCGTCAGCGCGCCGACCTGCGTCGTGCTGACGCCGGGTCATTACAACTCCGCCTATTACGAACATAGTTTCCTGGCCGATTCGATGGGGATCGAACTGGTCGAGGCCGCCGATCTGGTCGTCGACGACGACATGGTGTGGATGCGCACGATCGCGGGGCGGGTGAAGGTCGATGTGATCTATCGCCGGGTCGACGACGATTACCTCGATCCGCTGGTGTTCCGCCCGGATTCGGCGCTGGGCGTGCCGGGGCTGATCGCCGCCTATGCCGCCGGCAACGTCGCGATCATCAACGCGCCGGGCAACGGCATCGCCGACGACAAGGCGATCTACAGCTACATGCCCGAGATCGTCCGTTTCTATTCGGGGGGCGAGGCGAAGCTGCCCAATGTCGAGACGTGGCGCTGCCGCGAGCCGCAGGCGCTGAAATACGTGCTCGACAATCTGGAAGACGTGGTGGTGAAGCTGGTTGACGGATCGGGAGGCTACGGGATGCTGGTCGGCCCGACCGCGTCGACGGCGGAGATCGAGGCGTTCCGCGCCGCGCTGATCGCCGAGCCACATCGCTACATCGCGCAGCCGACGCTGGCGCTGTCGACCGTACCGACGCTGGCGGACAGCGGCCTGGCACCACGCCATGTCGATTTCCGGCCGTTCGTGCTGACCGGATCACGCGGCGTGCAGGTGGTGCCCGGCGGGCTGACCCGCGTCGCGCTGAAGGAAGGATCGCTGGTGGTCAATTCCAGCCAGGGCGGCGGCACCAAAGACAGTTTCGTGCTGATGGACGACCGGCCCAGCCAGAGCCAGAGTCAGGGCGATGGACAGAGCCAGACGATGGGCGGGATGACGCAGACACAGGGTATCGGCGGCATGACGCAGGGCATGGATCGGGGCACGAACCAGGGTGTGACCCGCTGATGCTCAGTCGTACCGCATCCTCGCTCTACTGGCTGGGCCGTTATTTCGAGCGGGCCGACTTCATCGCGCGGCTGGTGGAGGCGACGGTGCGGCTCGACGTGCTGTCGCCACGCCCGGCGGGTCGCGCCGCCTGGGCTTCCGCACTGGCGGTGACCGATACCGATGTCGCGTTCGAGGCGGCCGGCGCCGAACTGAAGCGCAGCGAGGTGGCGCGGTTCCTGACGATCGACAACAGCCATGCCGGATCGATCGTCCATAGCCTCGACATGGCGCGCAACAACGCCCGCGCCGTCCGCACCGCGCTGACCCGCGAGGCGTGGAGCGCGATCAACCGCGCGTGGCTGATGTTCGAGGCGAAACCCGCCGCGACCGACGCGACCTCGGTGCTGAACCTGGTCGAGGCGGTGAAGAACGAGACGCGCGGGTTCGAGGGCGCGGTCCACCGGATGCTGCGCAACCAGACGACATGGTTCATCCGGCTGGGGCAGGCGGTGGAGCGGGCGGACAACACCGCGCGGCTGCTGGACGTGAAATACCACATCCTGCTGCCCGAGGGGGAGCGGGTCGGCGGAGTCGTCGACCGCGACCAGTGGACGACGATCCTGCAGACGGTATCCGCCGTCACCGCCTATCGCTGGCTGTATTCGGACGGGTTGCGGCCGGGCAACGTCATCGATCTGCTGATCGCGCGCGCCGAACTGCCGCGCAGTCTTGCCGCGTCGGTCGAGGAGACGGTGGATGTGCTGCTGATGCTGGCCAAGCGCACCGGGCAGCACGGCGAGGCGGACCGGATGGCGCGGCTGCGCGCGACGCGGATGGCGAAGACCCGGTCGGGCGAGGTGATCGCTTCCGGACTGCACCAGTATCTGCAATCCTTCATCGAAGAAAACGCGTTGCTTCACGGGGCGATCGGCCGCCAGTTCAAGTTCGGCTGACGATATCGAACGGGCAATATCAGGGGGCCATATGCGGTTATCGATCCTACACCGTACCGCGTACCGCTTTTCCGAGCCGCAGGCCCGGCTGGTGCAGTTGCTGCGCGTCACCCCGCCCGACACGCATGACCAGACGGTCGCGAACTGGCGGATCGACGTGGATTGCGACGCCAAGCTGCGCGACGGGCGTGACGGCTGGGGCAACCGGGTAACGATGCTCTATGCCGAAGGGCCGATCCATGGGCTGGAGATCGAGATCAGCGGCGAGGTGTTGACCACCCATTCGGACGGGGTGCTGCACGGCCTGACCGAGACGTTGCCGCCGCCCGTGTTCCTGCGCGCGACCGACCTGACGATGCCCGATGCGGGGATCGCCGCGTTCGTGGCGGAACGGGCGGGGGAGACGCCGCTGGGGACGCTGCACCGGCTGAATGCGGCCTTGCACGAACAGTTCGTGTTCGACCGGTCCCGCCCCGCCGGGCTGACCGCCGCCGCCGCTTTCGCGCGGGGCGAGGCGACGCCGCGCGACGTGGCGCACATCTTTCTGGTCGGCGCGCGGGGGCTGGGCGTGCCGGCGCGCTATGTCTCCGGCTATTCGCGGCTGGCGGGGGAACACCGGCCGACCCCGCATGGCTGGGCGGAGGCGTATATCGACGGGCTGGGCTGGGTCGGGTTCGATCCCTGTACGGGGCTGTGCCCGCAGGACGATCATGTCCGCGTCGCGATCGCGCTGGACGCGGTGGGGGCGGCGCCGATCGCCGGATCGCGGCTGGGAGACGGCCAGGAACGGCTGGATGTCGAGGTACGGGTCGCGGAGGCGTAGGGCCGGAGCCGGACGGGATGCGATCATCCCGTCCGGCCTCGCCGGTAGCAGGCGATCAGTTCTTGATCGTCACCATCGTGACGGGCGTACCCTTGGTCGAAGCGTTGGCGGCGATCGTCTTGACCTTTTCCGCCTTGGGCTTGCGGACTTCCTTGTTCGATTTCTGCTGGCTCTTGGCCATGGCGGTGTCCTTCGCGGGCGAAGCGCCCGACATTATCCTACACCCTGCCGCCGTGATCGCGGCATGGATTCGGCCTGCCGGTCAGGCGTGGACCAGCGGCGCCAGATCGGTATCGGTCAGCCGCCGCCAGCCGGCGGGCCCCAGTATCTCGATCGGGCGATAGCGCGTCTTGTATTCCATCCGCGCCGACCCCTTCACCCAATAGCCGAGATAGACATAGGGCAGGCCGGCATCGCGGGCGCGCATGATGTGATCGATGATGATGAAATTGCCGAGGCTGGTGCGCGTCTCGTCGTCGGTCACGAAGAAGCTGTAGATCATCGACAGGCCGTCCGCCTGACGATCGGTGAGGCAGGCTGCGACCAGCCGGCCGCGACGGCCGTCGACCGATGGTTCGCGATATTCGACGATCAGCGAGTTGACCGGCGAATGCTCGATCATGTCGGCATAATCATCCTCGTCCATCCCCGCCATGCCGCCGCCGGGATGTCGCGCGGCGAGATAGCGGCGCAGCAGGCGATACTGCTCGTCGGTAGCCCAGGCGCGGCAGGCGGTGACCTCCAGATCGGCATGGCGCTTCATCAGCTTGCGCTGGGTGGCGTTGAGGCGGAATTCCGCGGTGACGACGCGCACCGACACGCAGGCGGTGCAGCCCGCGCAGGATGGGCGGTAGGCGACCCCCTGCGACCGCCGGAATCCGATGCGGCTGAGCGCATCGTTGAGTTCGGTGGCGTGCGGGCCGGTCAGTTCGGTGAACACCTTCCGCTCCTGCCGGCCCGGCAGATAGGGGCAGGGGGACGGACTGGTGACGAAGAAGCGCGGAAAGCGGAAAGGCGCGGTCACCGCCGAAATACCCCCGGAAAAACGGACATGCCCGTATATGTATGGCCGTCGCGCTGATGAAAAGCGCGTTAACCATTATTCGGTCCGCCGCATCCGCTTTTGCGAGCATTATCAGGCGAAGATGGACCACGGAACGACTGCTATGCTACTGCGTTGCAGCAATTCACTGCATGGGAGAATTATTGATGCGTAACGTTACTGCACTGGCCTCGGCCCTCGCGATCGTCGCTGCCCCGGTCATGGCCGCGCCGGCGTTCGCCGCCCCCGTCGCCAACAAGGCGTCGTCGCTGTCGGTCGCGCGTGCGTCGACCCCGACCGCGAAGAAGAACAATCTGGCCGGTGCCGGCCTGATTGCGGCCGTGCTGGCCGCCGGCGTCGCCGCGATCGGCGTCGTGGCGATCGTCAACGACAGCGAAGACTCCGACAGCAACTGATCGTTGCGGGGGCCGGTGAAGCCGGCCCCCGTTTCCCTGCCCCTTGCCGGTCAGGCGAGTTCCACCTGCGTGGTGTCGTAGCCGCCCTCGATCAGGCTGGCGATCAGCCGGTTCAGATGCGACCGGTCCCGCGTTTCACATTCGATATCGGTGATGAGGCCCTTGGCCGGCAATGTCGTGAAGACGCGCTGGTGATAGACCTCGATGATGTTCACGCGCTGCTGTTCGAAGATGCGCGCGACGTTGAACAGGGCGCCCGGCTGATCCTGCAGCCTGATCCGCAGCCGTGCCAGCCGCCCCGACCGCGCCAGATCGCGCAGCAGGACGTTGGCGAGCAAACGCGTGTCGATGTTGCCGCCGCACAGCACTACCCCCACCGTCTTCCCCGCGAACCGGCCCGGATGCGCGAGCAGCGCGGCGAGGCCAGCGGCGCCCGCCCCCTCGACCACCGTCTTCTCGATCT
Organism: Sphingomonas cynarae; assembly: GCF_039537815.1. Classification (NCBI taxonomy): domain Bacteria; kingdom Pseudomonadati; phylum Pseudomonadota; class Alphaproteobacteria; order Sphingomonadales; family Sphingomonadaceae; genus Sphingomonas; species Sphingomonas cynarae. The sequence continues at coordinate 192,440 of NZ_BAABBF010000007.1, forward strand.
GGAGCAAGAGGCTGACCGCCTCCTCCAGGCTGCGCTCGTTGACCAGCAGGATCTCGTCGACGAGTTGCGCGACCATCCGGGCGGTGATGCCGCCCGGTTCCTTGACCGCGATCCCCTCCGCCAGCGTATCGCCCGCGCAAGGGTGATCGGTGCCGTTGATGCGGTTATACATCGACGGGAACAGTTCCGCCTCCACCCCGACGACCTCGATCGGGCGGCCCATCGACCGCGCGACCGTGGCCATGCCCGAGATCAGGCCACCGCCGCCGATCGGGGTGACGAGCGTGTCGATCGCGGGCACGTCCTCGAACATCTCGATCGCGACGGTACCCTGTCCGGCGATGATGCGGGGATCGTCGAACGGGTGAACGAAGGTGAAGCCGCGTTCCCCCTCCAGCACGCGGGCATGGGCATAGGCGGCGTCGAAGGTGTCGCCGTGCAGGACGACGTTGGCACCGTGCCCCTCGGTCTGCACGACCTTCACGGTCGGGGTGTTGGTGGGCATCACGATCGTGGCGGGCACGCCCAGCCGGTTGGCATGATAGGCCAGCCCCTGCGCATGGTTGCCGGCGGAGGCGGCGATCACGCCCTTGGCCTTCGCCTCGTCCGACAGCAGCAGCAGCGTGTTGAGCGCGCCGCGTTCCTTGTAGGCGGCGGTGAACTGGAGATTCTCGAACTTCAGATACACCGTCGCGCCCGTCATCTGCGACAGGGTGCGGCTGATGAGCGTCGGCGTGCGGACGATCGAGGGACGGATGCGATCGTGCGCGGCGCGAACGTCCGCGATATCGACCGGGAGGGACTCGGGCGGAAGAAGCGCGGGTTGCGGGTTGACCTGTGTTGCCATGCCCCCCGTTAGACCGTCTGGCGCGGTGGGGAAACACCGCTTATGCGGGAGCGGATATGGCAAAACTGGCTTTCATCGGAACCGGCGTGATGGGGGCGCCGATGGCGGGGCACCTGGTCGCGGCCGGGCATGACGTCACCGTCTACAACCGCACCGCGGCCAAGGCGGCGGCATGGGCGGAGAAATATGGCGGCAGCGTCGCCGATACCCCGGCGGCGGCGGCAAGAGATGCGGCGGCGGTGTTCGCCTGCGTCGGCAACGACGACGATCTGGCGGCGGTGACGCTGGGGCCGGACGGTGCGTTCGCCGCGATGGCGGATGGCGCGCTGTTCGTCGACCACACCACCGTATCCGCCACGATCGCGCGCCGGCTGGCCGATGACACCCGGCTGCTGGTGCTGGACGCGCCGGTATCGGGCGGGCAGGCGGGGGCCGAGAACGGCAAGCTGTCGATCATGTGCGGCGGTTCCGACGCGGCGTTCGCGGCGGCCGAGCCGTTGATGGCGGCCTATGCCGCGCGCATCGTCCATGTCGGCCCGGCCGGGGCGGGGCAGCAGACCAAGATGTGCAACCAGATCGCGATCGCCGGCGTGGTGCAAGGCGTGGCGGAGGCGCTGCGCTTCGCCCAGAATAGCGGACTGGATACGGACAAGGTGCTGGCGGCGATTTCCGGCGGCGCGGCGCAGAGCTGGCAGATGGTCAATCGCTGGGAATCGATGGCGGCGGAACGGTTCGATTTCGGCTTCGCGGTCGACTGGATGCGCAAGGATCTGGGGCTGGCGCTGGACGAGGCACGGACGAACGGCGCGGTGCTGCCGGTCGCGGCGCTGGTCGATCAATTCTATGCCGAGGTGCAGGCGATGGGCGGCGCGCGGCAGGACACCAGCGCGCTGGTGCGGAGATTGCCGAAGTGAAGGGTTTCGTCGTTGCGCTCGCGCTGCTGCTTCCCACCTCCGCCTTCGCCGACGCGCTGGTCGATAATGTCGACGGCGTGACGCTGGACGCGGACGGCAAGGTCGTGCGATTTACCGGCGTGTTGATGTCGCTCGACGGCAAGGTCGTAAAACTGCTGTCGGCGAAGGACAAGCGGCCCGACAAGCTGGACTGGCGGGCGGACATGAAGGGGCGGGTGCTGATCCCCGGTTTCGTCGACGCGCATGGCCATGTGCTGGAACTGGGGTTCCGGCAGGTCGAACTCGACCTGTCGGGCACGAAGACTCTGGACGAGGCGAAGGCGCGGATCGCGGCCTATGCGGCGGCCAATCCCGATCGTAAATGGATATTGGGCGGCGGCTGGAATCAGGAAATCTGGGGGCTGGGCCGATTTCCGACCGCCGCCGATCTGGATGCCGTAGTCGCCGACCGGCCGGTATTCCTGGCACGGGTGGACGGCCATGCCGGCTGGGCCAACAGCGCTGCGATCAAGGCGGCGGGCGTGACCGCGAAAAGCGTGTCGCCGCCGGGCGGCCGGATCGAGAAGACGGGCACGCTGCCCGCCGGCGTCTTCGTCGACGCCGCGCAGGACCTGATCCGCAAGGCGGTACCGCAGCCGCAGCCCAAGGAGCGCGACGTCGCGTTCATGAAGGCGCAGGTCGCCCTGCTATCCGCCGGGGTGACCGCGACGGCCGACATGGGCACCAGCGTCGACGACTGGCTGACCTATCGCCGGGCGGGGGATCGCGGCGCGCTGCGCGTGCGGATCATGAGCTATGGCGCGGGGATGGAGGATACGGTGCGGATCGGCGGCAACGGGCCGACGCCGTGGCTTTATGCCGATCGACTGCGGCTGGTCGGGGTGAAGCTGTACGGCGACGGCGCCCTGGGATCGCGCGGTGCGTGGCTGAAGACACCCTATGCCGATGCGCCCGGCCAGCGCGGGCTGGGCTTCATGACCGACACCGTCATCCGCAACCTGATGAGCCGGGCGGCGATGGATAATTACCAGATCGCGGTCCACGCGATCGGCGATGCCGCCAACGCACAGGCGCTGGGCGCGATCGACGAACTGGCGGAGACGTACAAGGGTGACCGGCGCTGGCGGATCGAACATGCGCAGGTGATCGATCCGGTCGATCTGCCCCGGTTCGGCAAGCACGGCATCGTCGCCTCGATGCAGCCGGTCCACCAGACCAGCGACCGGACGATGGCCGAGGCGCGGCTGGGACCGGCACGGCTGGCGGGGGCCTATGCGTGGCGGTCGATGCTGTCGAACGGCGCGCCGCTGGCGTTCGGATCGGATTACCCGGTCGAGCAGCCCGATCCCTTTGCCGGCTGGGCGGCGGCGTTCACGCGGCAGGGGGCGGACGACCAGCCCTATGGCGGCTGGCAGCCGCAACAGGCGGTGACGCGCGAACAGGCATGGCGCGCCTTCACGCAAGGGGGTGCCTATGCCGGGTTCGCGGAGGATAAATTCGGGCGGCTGGCGCCGGGGCAGCGCGCCGATTTCCTGATCGTCGACCATGATCCCGCCACCGCCAGCACCGCCGAGCTGCGCGCGACGAAGGTGCAGGAGACATGGATCGGGGGCGAGAAGGTGTGGGAGCGGAAATAGACCTTTCCGCGATCGTCGCCGACATCGCGGCGGAGATGGCGGCGGCCCCGGATCGCGGCCGGCCGGCGGATTACATTCCGCCGCTCGCCGCGATCGATCCGAACCGCTTCGGCATCGCGGTGATCGAGATGGACGGCACCTGCCATCTGGCCGGCGACGCGGACGAGGCGTTCTCGATCCAGTCGATCTCCAAGGTCTTCGCGCTGACGCTGGCGCTGGGCCATGTCGGCGACCAGTTGTGGCGACGGGTGGGGGTGGAGCCGTCGGGCAGCGCGTTCAACTCGATCGTGCAGCTGGAGGCGGAACAGGGCATCCCGCGCAATCCGTTCATCAATGCCGGCGCGATCGTGGTCGCCGACATCCTGCTGGGCCGGCACGAACCGCGCGAGGCGATCGGCGAGACGCTCCGCTTCGTCCGCGCGCTGGCGGGGGACGACACGATCGTGATCGACCGTGCGGTGGCGGAGGCGGAACTGGCGACGGGCCACCGCAACGCGGCGCTGGCGAATTACATGCGGTCGTTCGGCAATATCCATCATCCGGCCGAACGGACGCTGGGCGTCTATTTCCATCAATGCGCGCTGGCGATGAGTTGCCGGCAACTGGCGCTGGCGGGGCGATACCTGATGGCGGCGGGGGCGAATCCCGGCACCGGGCGACAGGTGGTGTCACGGCTGCGCGCGCGGCGGATCAATGCGCTGATGATGACGTGCGGCCATTACGACGGATCGGGGGAGTTCGCGTTCCGGGTCGGCCTGCCGGGTAAGTCAGGGGTCGGCGGCGGTATCCTGGCGGTGGCGCCGGGGCGGGCGAGCGTCGCGGTGTGGTCGCCCGGCCTCAACGCGCGCGGCAATTCGCAACTCGGCACGTTGGCGCTGGAACGGCTGGTGCAGCGCACCGGCTGGTCCGCGTTCGAGGCGGGGTAGGGCCAACTCAAGCTATCTGGCGCGGCCGTTCATGCCCGCGTAAGGCGCGGCTCATGACGACAAAAATCGCCGCCGCCGCCTCTCCGATCATCGAATCGCGCGACCAGCTGATCGCCAGCTTCGCGCGCGGCGAGAAGCCGGCCGACCGCTGGCGGATCGGGACCGAACACGAGAAGTTCGTCTATCGCACCGCCGATCACCGGGCGCCGTCCTATGACGAACCCGGCGGCATCCGCGATCTGTTGATGGCGCTGACCGAACATGGCTGGCGCCCGGTCGAGGAGATCGGCCCGGACGGCAGCACCAACGTGATCGCGCTGAACGGCGCGGACGGCAGCGTCAGCCTGGAGCCGGCGGGGCAGTTCGAACTGTCGGGCGCGCCGCTCGAAAACCTGCACCAGACCTGCGCCGAGACCGGCCGGCACCTGCAACAGGTGAAGGCGGCGGGCGAGCGGCTGGGGGTCGGCTTTCTGGGGCTGGGCATGTGGCCGGACAAGACGCGCGTCGAACTGCCGGTGATGCCCAAGGGGCGGTACGGGATCATGCGCCGGCATATGCCGCGTGTCGGCAATCTCGGGCTCGACATGATGCTGCGCACCTGCACCATCCAGGTGAACCTCGACTATGCGTCGGAGGCGGACATGGTGAAGAAGTTCCGGGTCGGCCTGGCGCTGCAACCGCTGGCCACCGCGCTGTTCGCCAACTCGCCCTTCACCGAAGGCAAGCCCAACGGGATGCTGTCGTTCCGCAGCCATATCTGGTCCGACACCGATCCGCAGCGCACGGGCATGCTGCCGTTCGTGTTCGAGGACGGGTTCGGCTATGAACGCTATGCCGACTACATGCTCGATGTGCCGATGTACTTCGTCTATCGCGAAGGACGGTATATCGATGCGGCGGGCCTGAGCTTCCGCGATTTCCTGCGCGGCGAACTGTCGGTGCTGCCGGGCGAGAAGCCGACGCTGGACGACTGGACCGATCATCTGTCCACCGCCTTTCCGGAAGTGCGGCTGAAGACCTTCCTCGAAATGCGCGGTGCCGATGGCGGCCCCTGGAACCGCATCTGCGCGCTGCCCGCCTTCTGGGTGGGCCTGCTCTACGACGACGCGGCGCTGGATGCGGCATGGGATCTGGTGAAGCACTGGACGCTGGAGGAACGGCAGGCGCTGCGCGACGCGGTGCCGGCGATGGCACTGGATGCGCCGCTGCCCGGTGGCGGCCGCCTGCGCGATATCGCCGGTGCGGTGCTCGACATCGCCCATGCCGGGCTGGCGGCGCGGGGCCGGTTCAATGCCTCGGGCGACGACGAGACCGGCTTCCTCGAACCGCTGCGCGAGATCGTGCGCAGCGGCAAGGTGCCGGCCGAGATGCTGCTCGACCGGTATCATGGCGACTGGAACGGCGACGTATCGCGGATTTACGCCGAAGCACGCTTCTGACCGGCTTGCGCCCGGCGTGCGGCGACGCTAGTCCGGGTGCAGCGCGGGTATAGCACAATGGTAGTGCAGCAGCCTTCCAAGCTGAATACACGGGTTCGATTCCCGTTACCCGCTCCATCTCCTCACCAGCCGACGAAACGGGATGTGCATGCCATGGCGTGTGCCATTGCCGAATGATCTCGACCGCCATCATCGACACCGTGTCTGGGTGATGGCGACGAAGCTGGCGCGGCGGGCTGGCGGAAGAGGTGTCCGTCGAATGCCATGTAACCGGTCATAACCTGACATCACCTAGTGACCGGTTAACACCATGATTGTGCAGCATTTTTAAAATTCACTGGGATTCGGACGTAACCTACCGTCATGCTACAAGCACCGAGACTTGTTAGGGCACATGGTGGGGCAGGATGGCGAGAAGCATCAATCGACTGACAGCGCTGGATGTCAAAAACGAGAAGCGTCCCGGTCTGCACGCCGATGGCGGCGGCCTCTATCTATCGACCACGAACGGCGGCCGCCGATGGGTGTTCCTGTATCGCTGGGAGGGTAAGCGCCGAGAGATGGGGCTTGGCGCTACCGGTGACGTTCCACTGGTACGAGCTCGACAGTTAGCCGCTCAAGCTCGGCAGCAGGTGTGAAGCGTCCCGGGTTTCCCGGAGGCTCCCACTTGTGAGTAGGAGCATTGGAAATGAGCAAGACGACGAACAAGTTTTCACGCGAGGTCCGCGAACGCGCGGTCCGGATGGTGAG
>NZ_BAABBF010000008.1:0-131036 GCF_039537815.1 Sphingomonas cynarae
CCGCAAGCCGGGCCAGAAGGTGGAAGGCGCGGAGAAGCCCGCGCCCAAGGCGAAGCGTGGCGGCAAGGCCGCCCTCGATGCCGCCAAGGAGACGCTCGGTACCGCCGAGTGAGATGCACCCGGGGGTGGCAATGCTACCCCCGGATCAATGCCGACGATCGCCGGGCCGTTGTATTCGGCCTGACCGTAGCTGAAGTGCCGCAGGTGGTGCGCAGGGCGGCCGCCAGGCGGTCGATCGAGGCGGCAGCGACCCGCCGCCCCAGGCCAGCCCCCACCGCGTTGCGACCCCGAATTACGCGCTTATCCCCCCGCCTCGCCCGCGAGCTTCTTTGGTCGCTTTCGGTGCAGCTGGAAGCCGGCGTCATCGCCGCTGGCGGTGGCAAGCTCAGCCGAGGCGGCCCGCCAGTCGGCAACGAAGCGCGCGGCATAGCCGGCGCCGCTGCCGCCCGCGCCTGCCCTTCATCGATCCAGGCCCGCCACGCCGGCTGGGTCCGACCACCTGCGGTGTTACGGCCAAGCTCAGGACTGCGATCGAGCACCGTCCTGACATCCTCGGCGCCGTTCAGCCGCAGTTGGTCAGCCGGTCAGCCCCGGCACGCATGGCGCGGACGTCGTCACGGTCCGGCCATTCGCGCTGCTGGTGCGCGGTCTCCACCGCGATGAAGGCATGGGCATAGTCCCGGATCGCCGCCATCTCACTCACACGCGGGTCAGGCAGCTGGATCCGCGCCTCGCCGACGGGAGCGACCGCCACCGTGCTCGGCGTAGTGACGTCGCTCGCCGCGGTCTTCTCGCCGCTCTGCTTGCTGGCCACCTTTTCGAGCCGCTGGCCGCACGCTCCTCAATCCAGGCATCAGCCGAAGCGGGCAGGCCAAGGTCGGCGATCATGGGCGCGCTTGCCCCGATCGGGAGGAGGTAGCTAGAACTACATGTCCATGTCAAAGTCGCGAGATATCTCGATCTCGAGCTCCTTACGGCTCGGTGCGATTGGCTCGACCTGCACGATCGCGACCGGTTCGGGCACGAGCAGGACCGGCACCGCAACGATCTCTTCCTTTCCGATCGCCTGCAAGGCGGCGCTCATCGCATCCAGCAGGCGCACGTCCCTGCTCTCGGCACTTTCTGCCACAATTCCTGCCGGGGCCAGTTCACCCGTTGTCGGATCAAAACGTTCCCCGCCAGACGGCGACAGTTCGGGTGCCAGATCGAGCGCGTGCGGCACATCGCCACGGTGGCCCTCGATCGCCGCGACCAAAGCCACCCGGTCGTCGGTGTGCAACGTCATGTCTTCGCGTGCCCGGGTCTGAAGGACATAGTACAGGCTCTGACTGTTGAGCAGGCGGTCGTGGCTGTCCATGACCGTGATCGCCCGGTCGACGGTGATCCCCTGCGCCCGGTGCATGTTGAGCACCGCGCCGTGCCCGAGCCGCTCGCGCATCGGATCGTCCGGCGCGATCACATGGTCGCGGTCGCGACCTGACAGATGCAGCGTGCCGCCCTCGATCCGGTCGAGCCTGACTGCGGTGCCGTTGGTCATCCCGCGCGCCTTGTCGGTACCGGTGAAGACCAGCCGGTCACCCTCGCGTACCTCGATTACGCCTGGCACCGCTAGCGCGGCCCCCTGCCCGGCATGGTGCAGGCTGCGCGGATCGAAACGTCGGGTATCCCCGTCACGATCGAGCCGGACGATCCCGGTCCCCCGCTCGGTCGCGCCGACCGTGTACGCGCCCGGTACCAGTCCGGCCTGATGCCGGTAGATGTCAAGCCGCATGCCCTCGGCCCAGTGCCGCGACTGGCGCAGTTCCTCGCGGGTCAGGTTGAGATTGTCCCAGACCCTGAGCGTGACGGCATCTGGGCCGAGCAGACCTTCGGCCATCAGTCCGTCCCGCACCGCGCCGAGCACTGCCTCGCGCAGCACATGCCCGGAGGTCAGCAGCGCGGTGCGTTCACGCTCCCCAAGCGGCAGAGCGAGATATTCCGCAACCGCGGCCGCGGCCGGATCGGCGCTCTCGCATACCCGGTCGCCCAGCAACGCCACGGTGTCGCCGATGCGGCCCTCGCGAGCCAGCAAGGCAGCCTCGCGCAGCGTATCGGTCTGCTGGCGGCGGTTTTCGGCGAGGCGCACCGTCGGCATGCCGGCCTCCTGCAGCAACGCGAACGGTCGCCCCGCCCCGGGCGACGCGATCTGCCTCACGTCGCCGACCATGACCAGTTTCGCCGCCCCGCCTGCCCGCACCACATCGATCAGCCCGGCAAGCTGACGCGACGACACCATCGAGGCCTCCTCCAGCACGACGATCTTGCCCGCCATCAGTGTGGACAGCGCCTCGCTCGCACGGGCGCGACCATCGCTGCGACCGTGCGCCTGCAACACCGATGCGAGCGAACGCATCTCGAGCCCGCGCCCGGCCATCTCTTCCATCAGCTTGTTCTGCGGCACCAGCACCAGAAGCCCCACCCCGCCTTCCGCGCCCGCCCGGCTGACCGTCTCGAAAAGGAAGGATTTGCCGCTGCCGGCATCACCCTGGATCAGCTGGATGCGGTCGGTGCCGGCCAGCATCGCCAACCCCGCCTGCCGCTGCTCGCCTGCCAGCGTCACCCCGTGCGCCCCCGCCACGCGGGACAGCGCCGCATCCGCCATGCCTGTCGCCATCGGTGGTGCGGCGGTGCCGACACCGGCGCGCACCGCAGACAGGATCGTCTTCTCGGTCGCGAGCATGTCGCGCGTCGTCAGGCGGTCGGCATGGACACTGCCACGAGGCCCCGCGATCAGGACACCAGCCTGCCGCAGGGCATCGATCCGCGCCTCTATCCCGCGTACGGTCGCCCCCTTTTCCGCCATGGCGAGGCTGGCGGTGAGGACATCACGGTGTTCGAAGCTCGCCGCCCGCTCACCAAGGTGTCGGACGCCCGCCGCGACCGCATAGGCACTGGCGAGATCGCCGCCACGGCGGGCATCGTCCAGACCGCGCAGCAGCGGCTCGGGGCTGGGCCCGAACCCACGCGTGACCCGCTCCACCAAAGCGGCCCCCCAGTCGCGTACCGCCGCCAGCGCTGAACGCGGTCGCACCATATCGTGCGCGGCCTGCGTCACGCCGTGGATCGCCGGCCCGTGCACCACCGCCTTCTGCACCCACAGCGCGCGCGCCGCCTGCGCGTCGCCCGCCTGCTTGGCGTCACGAGAGCGAGTAGCGATCTGCTCCATCGCCCGCGGCGAGGTCAGCCCGAGTTCGGCTGCCTTCTGCAGGATCTCCTCGCGCCGGACGCTGAACGTCTCGATCACGTCGCGAGGGATACCGAGGATGTCGAACTGGCCGTGCTTGCCGTTGATCTCGGTCTCATAGCCGAGCTTGCCCAGTTCGAGCCGCAACTCGGCATGATAGGCAGCACCGATCAGCGCCGACTGCTTCCACAAGGGGCGGTTGTTGAGGGCCACCCATGACCCATCAGCACGCAGCCCCGCGTTGACCACCACGGCGTGGGTGTGAAGATGCGGATCGAGCTTGCGGCTGAGATCGTGCTGGAACAGCGCATAGACCATCCGTGCCGGCTGCAGGGTCTCGCCGCCCTTGCTCGAACGCGCCTGTCCGAACCGTGCCTCTGCCCATGCCATCGTCGCGGATACCGCTCTGGCATGTGCTGCGACGACGCGCGCGTCACCGCCGATCAGCGCCACCAGCGATACCGATTTAGGCGCATTGAAAGTGAGGTCGAAGCCGGGATTGCGCGTGCCGTCGCCACCGGCTGCGATGACCACGCCGCCCGGCAGCCGGCCGTCCAGCACGGCGTTGAAAGCATCACCGTCGACATGGCCGGCAAGTCCGAGTTCGGCCGCCCCCTCCCCGCCCCAGGCGGAGGGTCCTTCCTGCTCGCCGGTATAGTAGTTGTCTGCGGCATAATAGGCCGCTGCGTCACCACCTCCGGCCAGACCGGCGGGGCGGACGGTCATAGCTTCCCCGGCACGTACGGCGGCATCGACATCCGGCAGTTGAACCGGCGCTTCACCTCCCGCGTATGCGTCGTGCAACGCGTGTAGTCGGAGCGGAATTGCGGGTCGTCGAGCAGCGCCTTGGTCTGGGCCATGAGCCCACCTGTCGCCCGGTCGTCGCCGGCGAGTGCGTAGGCGGCACCGACGGTAGTCGTCTCACCCACCAGCCGGATCGCCAGCCAACGCGCCAGTGGGGTGCCAGCCAGCACAAAGGCTAACGCCACGAGACCTGTTAATGTGCTCAACACACCCGCCGCAAAAGCCCAGCGCCGGCCTTTGTGCCAGTCGCGTAAAAGGACCATCTCATCTTTCAGGGCATCGATCTTTTTGGCCAGTTCCCTGTTGCCGTTCTCGAGCAACAGCGTCTGCGCATTCTGCGCGGTTTGCTGGGCGGTTTGCATCGCGGCGAGCCGCTGGGTCTGCGCCGCATCCTGCTTGCCGAGCATGTCGCGCAGATGCCCGGTTCCGCTGCTTTGCCGCACCGTCTCGATCGCTTTCGGTACATCGTCCGTCACCCGCTTGATAAGTGCGTCGATGCGCCTGGCGCTGTCCTCCGGCGAGCCTGGTTCCGGCTCGTCCGACAGGGTCGGCTGCGCACCGCGCTGATGGCGAACCGCGGCATCTGCCTGACCGCGATGCTCCGTCAAGTCGCGGACGATCTGGTCGATCAGATCACGTACCGTGATACCCTGTCGGCGTGCCTCTGTTTCAAGCTGCGCGTGAGCTTCGTTCGAGACGTCGATGCGCAGGCGCCTGGGCTCGCTCATCGCCGCAACCGCTCGCGCGCCTCGGCCTGCATCCGCGCCGCCAAATCGCGCCCGCGCTGCCGCATGTCGGCGAGCCTGGCCTTGGCCTCGGGACCACGTCCGGCCTGCGCCTCGACCATCGTCTCCAGCCCTGCGCGTAGCTTGGTCAGCTGGTCGAGCAGGATCTCGTCGAGCGGCAGCAGTTCGTCGTCGAGCGCCCGCACCAGCGTATCCGCCACCCAAGCGCTGCGTTGTTTGCCGACCTGCGCGGCGCGGCGTTCGATGCCTGCCAGCTGCTCCGGTAGCAGATAGACCGTGATCGGTACGCGCGCCATGGATACCCCCGTTTTCCCCTTCCGGCGACCGTGCATTGCGTCATCCCGGCACACAAGCATGTGAGCAGAGCATTGTCTGATTATTTGCCGGAAACCTCAGAGTATCTGCTCTGTCCAGTGGTTGGTCCACGTGGTCCACGCACAGAGCGGAGTATGGACCGTTTAGCCGTAGCCCTTGTTTTTCGACGCTTTTCCGCACCCGCCAGGGTGCATCAGGTGTGCTCCCCTACCCCTTGCTCATTCTGATGGCGTCACTGGTCGATTTGGTGACCTCGACATCGTTTTTGGCATCCCGCAGAGCCTTGGGCCGGCGTGACAGCCGGCCAGTAGACCATATCTGCCCGGATTATCCGGGCACCCCCGCCATCCGGTCTGTCGATCGATCGGTCGAATGTGGCGGGACGCGGCTGGCTGGGCGGTCGTTCGAACTTGATCTCGATCTCCCCGACACCCGCCATGTCGAGGGCGTCGAGGATGCTCGCCGAGGGGCCGCGAAGCGGATCTCCGTCGTGCAGTAGCGGCGTCTCAGGCATCCGGTCGCGGTGATCATCAGTCATGCATTTATCCTGTTAGCCAGCGGCCCGGATCGTCGTCGGGATCGGCCGCTTGCGCGTCCAGCCATGCCGTCGCTAAAGCGGCGAACTGTACGTCATCCAACGTCTCAGGTGACAGCACCTGACGGTCGCGCACGGCGCGCCGGGTCAGCGCGATCAGATGGGCAAGCCCGGGCGTGTCGAAGGGGTCGTTGACCGCGAGTTCGCGGTGACGGTTTGCGGCGGTGATGGCGAGATGGAAGATGCGGTCAGACGGCCCCGCCGGTGCCGGTTCGGGACGGTTGAAGAAGTCGATCGCATCGGCATGATCGAGCAGCGCCGACCAGTCCGCCGGCGCGATCTGCGACACCGACCGGACATCCTCGTGGTATCGCACACCGTGGGGGCTGAACCATCCCGAAACGCCGCAGACGATGCCGTCCCCTGGATGCTCGTTTTGCCGATCGGCGGCCGGGTCAACCTCGTGGTTGAACGCGGCACTTTCTGATGAAACCGGCGAGGCCGCGACAGCGTCGCGAGGCGTGTGCGGCACGTCCTCGATCCCCATCGTGCGGCGCGCGGAAAGGCAGGCGCGGGCCAACCTGATAAGCACGGCCACCGCAGGGTCTAGGAACGGCTCCGGAAAGGCCAGCAGGCGCACTCTGCCACCATGGCATAGCTGCATGTGCCAGGTCCGGCTATCGGAGCCTGTAGCCCGGCTGCGAGGCTCCTCGCGCGTGAAGAACGCCGCAGCATCGGCTGCGCGAAGCAGCGTCACGACCCGGTGCGGATCAAGCACACCGAACGCGACGGTCTGCTCGGTCGCAAGGTTGGGGGAGTCGCTGCTTCCGCCGGACACCCGGACACCCTGATACCGACGAGGTCGCCGGGACGGTACGATCGCGAAATCGTCATACCTGTCTCGCGGCATCGTCGAGACGAACACCTTCGGCCCGCAGCCTACCCTTGCGCCTCGCGTTCCACGCTATCTGCACCGCATTGGCCAGATGGCCGCGTTCGATCCGGTAGCCGGGGTCATCACCGTGCAGGATGGTGAGGTGCGTCAACGCTTCCGCGAACACCGCTTCACCGACCGCGGCACGGACGCCGCGCAGCCAGCGTGGCGAGGCATAGGGGTGGCGACCAAGCCACCAGCCCCGCGCCTGCTCGAGTCCGACCGGTACCAGCCAGACGGTAAAAAGAGCCATCGCCAGGATCGCGGCGCGTCTGCCGCCGAACAGTGCCAGCGATGGAATCAGCCAGCTGAGCGGCGCAGCGAACAGCGAGATGCTGAACGGCACCACCGCCAGCCGGCTGACCTCGAAGCGTGCCAGCAGCCGGTCGAACCACGGCACCACATCAGTCACGCCAAGGGTCATGCCCGCCTCCCACGCCGGTTGGAAACGGATCGTGCCCGCCACTGTAATGATCGTCGAACGACGATCCCGCACGATGCGGATCGTGATGCCAGCTATCGTGACCGTAGCTGGACAGATCGGTGCCGAACGGGTTGCCGGCAACGTCGACCCCGCCGGTCATCGGTAGCCCCGTGGCGGGGTTGATCGTCGGGGTATCACCCGCTGCGGATCCTGCGATGGACGTGTGCCAGTCATCGAAGAACGACGTGATGCGATTGTACAGTCCCATGAGGTGCGGCCTCCTTGTGACGATGGCGCGAGGATATACGCTTTCCGCATTCTCATCAACCCGCGCTAGTGCGCTGTCATGCCTGTTTCCCCTGCCCTACCCGAACTTCATGCGCGCATCGTCGCCGCGCTGACCCAGGCGCGGCATGACGCGAAGCTGCGGCAGGTCGATCTGGCGAAGCGGCTCGGCTGGCAGCAGGCCTATGTGTCGCGTTACGAGACCGGCGAACGAATGCTGGCGGTCGATGAATATGTCGCGGTCACGCGCGCGCTCGGCGTCGATCCGGTGGCGTTGCTGGCTCAGGTGTTGGACGGCGAGGATGGCGGCATGGATTGAGACGGGACGTTTGCCCCCTCTCTTCTTGCTCTCTCTGGGGTCTTGGGTTGTCATGCGGCATTTGTCCGACCGGGCTCGGTTCGGTCGCTACATCCTTCAAGAATCAATCTAGAAAAATGCCGCTGCTCGCAGCGGAAGGATTCGTGATTCTAAGTGATTCAGATTCGCGACCGAAAAATGGTTGCATCTCAGTGGGTTGCGCGCATTTGCCTGACCGCCTGGGGGGGGGTGGCTGACCGATCGGGGGCCGAAGCCTGTCCGGACGGGGGAACTGACCTGACCAGCCGGGGCATTCCTGACCGGTTGGGGGCCGGCCGATAATCGACGCCGTACGGTCAGTTTGTTGATAGATATTGGGGTGCGGACCATCGGAAATACCCGTTCCCGCAGACCAATCTATGGACCGGTACGACCCGGCGCAAATCGCTGAGTTTTGCGCAGCGCAGCAATTCTATTGTCCTGACCGATTGGGGGTATCCGCCACGCTGATGATCCTGACCTGACCTGACTTGACGGAGGAGGTCAGGTCAGGCAACAATCATGTTCCCACGATTTAACTTCGATCGCAGCATGGCATGGAAAACGACGCTGGCCAACTAACGGTGGCACATCAGGAAACGATCGAGGAAGCATTGCCTGGTCGGTCGATGCGCGTCGCTGCGGCGCTGCGGCTGAAAGGTGGCGACGAATTCGTCAAGCCAGGCTCGATTATCGAGGTGAAATTCGTAAAAGGCGAGTCGCTCAGCCTGACGGCCTCGCGGTTGTTGGCGCTAATGATCCTGACGGCTGGTGGCGATGCCTGGGAAGACCGTCCCCACCGGATGCGCAAGGCAGATATTCGCCGCGGCCATAAGGGAAACGAGCGCATTACGGAAATGCTCCAGGAGCTTCACCGCACGCTGTTCGCCGTCGATGACAGGTCGTGGCGGGGGAAAAAGGCGACGACACTCTTCTCGCTGATCTCACGGTCGAAAGAGGAGACGGAGGAAGATGGCGGGCAGGCGGGTTGGATCGAGTGGGAGTTCACCGCCGACGCGCGCAAGCTGATTCAGGCATCTGAGACCTATGCGGTGCTCAATCGGCAGGCTGTGCTGGGGTTTCGGTCGAACTACGCGCTGCGCCTTTACGAATTGGGCGCTTTGCGTCTGCATCGGCGGCAGGCGACCTGGAAGGGCGATATGGCGGCGCTTCGAGCTGCATTGGGTATTCCTCCGGATGTCTACACGGACTTCGCGCAGTTGCGGCGCAAAGTGCTGGAGAAGGCCAAGGCCGAGATCGACCAACTTGCCCATTTTCGCGTGGATTGGCGGGAGATTCGGCAGGGTCGCACGGTCGCGGAGATCGAATTCCGGTTCGAGCCAAAAGGCGCTCCCGAGGTCATCGAGACCATCGGGGAGCTCGATCGTCATTCAACCGGCCGCAAGCAGCGTCGGGATGGGACAATCGAGACGGTGACGGTCGGGCAGGACGCTTTGGCGGCTCCGGCAAAGCCAGCGGACAAGCCGACTGGCGAGACACAGACGTTCCCGTCAGGCTCGATCCGGTTCGGTTATGACGATCTTTTTTCGATCGGCCGGTCTTACGGCGGCGGCTGGGACGTTGACCTTATCGCGTCGGGCTTTCGCGATCATATGGGCGAGCGGCTGACCAAATTGCGGGGGGCCAAATTGGCGGCTGCATGGAAGGGTTTTTGCGAAAGCTGGGTGACCCGGCGGGGCCGCGCCTAAAGCGAATTGCACGCGTGCAATTCCGGTGATCCCCCACCGAGTCAGGATAGGCAGAACTCGGTCACCGCAGCCGCCAAACTAAGCGCCGCACTTTCGAAATCCGCGAGTTTATTGACCGAAAAGCGCAAGTGAGTGTAGCGTAGCTCCGATTTCGAAAGGTGGGCCCGTGTCGAACAGTCTTGAGCTAGAGGATGCCGATCGCCTCGTGTCGGTTGCGACGCTGGCGAACCGAACGTCCACCGTGTTGGAGAGACTGCGCGATTCCGCCCGCAGCGCACGTGCCGATGACCGGCGGGAGCCCACTTTTACAATTAGCAAAGCCGCCGAACTTGTCGGCCGAACTGCCGCGGCGATTCGCGACGCCGAGAAGGATGGGCGGCTTCCCGAACCTGCCAGAACCGACAACAATCGCAGAGAGCGCTACACGCTAGCCCAGCTCAACGATATGCGTGGCGTCTTCGGAACGCGACCCTATCGCAGTCCGGAAGATCCCTGCTGCGTCGTCGCCGTCCAGAACTTCAAGGGCGGGGTGGGAAAATCGACGCTCGCGGTCCACCTCGCCCAATATCTCGCGATTCGTGGATACCGGGTCGCGTTGATCGATTGCGACAGCCAGGCGTCCGCCACGACGTTGTTCGGCTATGTGCCGGACCTCGATCTGACCGAGGACGATACGCTGTACCCATTCCTTCGTGAGAGTGAGCGGTCTTCACTCGATTACGCGCTGAGGAAGACCCATTTCGATGGGCTGGAGCTGATCCCGGCGAACTTGCGGCTGTTCCAGTCCGAATACGAGCTTGCGGCGCGTATGGCACGAGGCAGCGGGGCCCTGCTCGATCGGCTTCGCGAAGGCATTGAGAGCATCTCCGACCGCTTCGACGTAATCGTGATGGATCCGCCGCCTGCCCTCGGCGCGATTTCGCTCTCCGTTCTCCGGGCCGCAAATTCGCTGGTTGTTCCTGTTCCGCCGACCGTCATGGATTTCTCGTCGACAGCGGCGTTTCTGTCGATGTTGGACGAGACAATCGAGCAGCTGGCCGAGCGCGGATTAGCACCGGAACTACGGTTTTTACGCTTCGTGGCGTCGAAGGTCGACGAGAACAAATCGATGCAGAAGGAACTGCTGAACCTGATGCGGACGCTGTTCGGGCATGCGATGGTCCGAACCCCGCTCAAGGATTCAGCCGAGATCGACAACGCGACTGCGCGTCTCATGACCGTCTATGAGCTTGACGGGCCCGCGACGAGTTCGGCGGTGCGCAACCGCTGCCTGGCATATCTGGA
The DNA here is from genome assembly GCF_039537815.1 of Sphingomonas cynarae. Classification (NCBI taxonomy): domain Bacteria; kingdom Pseudomonadati; phylum Pseudomonadota; class Alphaproteobacteria; order Sphingomonadales; family Sphingomonadaceae; genus Sphingomonas; species Sphingomonas cynarae. The sequence continues at coordinate 10,597 of NZ_BAABBF010000008.1, forward strand.
TGGTGTGAATTCGGAAATCGAGGTGGATATCCGGTTGATGTGGCCAAGCCACCAGAAGCGACTCCGCCAAGAGGCGTTAGCATGATGCGGGATAATTGCACGCGTGCAATTTGCCATCAGGACAGGAGTTGCACGCGTGCAATTTGGGGGGAAGGGAGGCTCTCATGAGCAGAAAGAACAGCGGCTTCGCCGCCGATCTCACAGCGGGGATCGATCTCACCAGCGAGGCAGCGCCCCGTCGACCCAGTATAGCGACGAATGTGCTGACCGGTCGATCGAACCGCCTGGCTGAACTGACCTCTGGCACGGTCGTGAGCCGCACCCACGAACTTGTCGACCCGGCACGATGCCGAATGTGGGTCGGGCATAATCGCGAGTACAGCTTGCTCAGCGAGCAACGCTGCGAGGATCTGATCGAGAGCATGAAGGCGCAAGGGCGCCAGGAGATGCCGGCAATCGTGCGGCGCGTCAGTGGCGATCCGGACTATGATTTCGAGGTGATCTGCGGCGCGCGTCGGCATTGGACGATCAGTTGGCTTCGCTCGCACAACTATCCCGAATTCAAGTTCCTGATCGACGTGCGTGAAATCGGCGACGAGGAGGCGTTTCGCCTTGCCGACATCGAAAACCGGGCGCGCGACGATCTCACCGATCTGGAGCGGGCAAAGGACTATCTACGCGCGCTCGGCACCTATTATGATGGCCGACAGAAGACAATGGCCGAGCGGCTGAAGGTCAGCGAAAGCTGGCTGACGCGCTACCTTGATCTCGCGCGGCTTCCCGATGAGCTGATGGTGGCATTCAAGCAGCCACAGGAGCTCGGGATTCGCAATGCGATAGCGCTGAAGGCGTTGCTGAAACCGGACGATCGGCGAACGCGAGCGTTTCGCGAGGCACAGCGCCTCAGGGCGGCGCAGGACGAGGCCGGAACCCCGATGCCGGTACTCGAGGTGATCAAGGCGCTTAGCATCGCTACTGACCCCCCCAAGAGGTCAGGATCCCCCAAGAGGTCAGGCTCGGTGGAGACCGTCGCCAGCGAAGGCGGCAAGCCGGTGTTGCGGATCGAGGGTGCTGATAGGAAGGGCGTCCGCCTCACGCTGTTGAGCAAAGGCGGAGCGTCTCGCGAGGACGCCGAGAAAGCGCTTCAGGAGGTTCTGGATCGTCATTGGTCGTAAGCGACGCTCAGCGGCCGGTAGGACAGCCTAAGACATCGACCGGCTTGCAGTTGCATCAGGCCGTCGCCGCGCTGCAGAGCGGCGTACCAGTGCGCCTCGTCGCGCCCATGTCCGTGCCGGGCAGGGAAACTTCGAGCACCTATTTTCTCGAAATGTGTTCCCGATTGCTCTTTCCCGAAACTGACTGGTCGAGACGGAGAAGCGGGAAACATCGAAGGCCTGATTGAAAGTGAATTCCGTCGCTTAGACGGTCCCGTCGACAGCACTCGGATCAACGCCCTTGGCGTCTGCCATTCGTTCGTCTTTCAGGCGGCGAGCGATCTTGGCGAGCAGCGTCCGGCTGCAGCTAGTTCCGGTCATGATCTCACGCCAGCTATGGCCATCTCGTAACGACCGAGCGATCGACGCATTACGCGCGGTGTTCTCGACGCGACCTTTGTAGAGACCTGCGGCTCGGGCACGGCCGACACCTTCGGCCTGCCGACGTCGACGATCGTCGTAATCCTTGCGCGCGACCGCGGCGAGGACATCGAGCATCATCGCGTTCACCGCCGCGAACATCCGGGCCGTGAAGTCGTCGGGGGTGGCAATCAGGTTCCAGGACGTCGGCAGGTCGAGTGACACGATCCGGACCTGGCGCGCCTCGATTTCCGATCGCAACTTGCTCCAGTCGGCCGCGCTGAGCCGGGATAGCCGATCGACCTGCTCGACCAACAACACGTCCCCCGGACTGCAGTCGTCCAGCAGCCGGAACAGCTCCGGCCTGGCAAGGCGAGTACCACTTTCGTGTTCGACATAGCGCGCTGCGATACGGAACCCATGTGCAGCGGCGAACGCCTCCAGGGCCGCGCGGGCGCGGGTGGCGTCCTGTTCAGCGGTCGATGCGCGTAAATAGGCACGAACGAACATGCTTCAGTCCTTTATAAATGGTCTGTTGATGTCCAGTCTTTTTTGAAATGTCTTTTCACAAAAAACGGACCGGTCGGGCGCCAGTCTGCCAGAAGTATACCCAAAAGGCACCGACGAAAATCCTCCGACGTTGATGCTTGGAAGGTGAGGGGCGTTTGCGGTCAGATATAACCTTGCCGCTTGTAACATATCCGCTATGCTAGATATATGGAAAGCACAGATGCTATCGCAGCCTTAGGTGCGCTCGCACAAGGGACACGCCTCGATGTGTTCCGCCTGCTGGTGCGACATGAGCCGGACGGCATGGCTGCGGGTGATATCGCCCGCCAGCTCGACGTGCCGCAAAACACCATGTCTGCGCACCTTGGCATTCTCGCCCGCGCTGGCTTGGTCCGGTCCGAACGCCATAGCCGATCGATCATCTATCGCGCCGATCTAGACGGCCTGCGCGCGCTGATGCTCTTCCTTGTCAAGGATTGCTGCGCGGGCAACGCGGAGCTGTGCGCGCCGCTCGTCGCCGAACTAGCCCCCTGCTGCTGAAAGGACGCCCCGTGGCCGTCGATATCGTCATCTATCACAATCCCGCGTGCGGCACGTCCCGCAACACCCTCGCCATGATCCGCAATGCCGGCATCGAGCCGCATGTGGTCGAGTATCTGAAAACCCCGCCCGCGCGCGCGCTGCTGGTCGAGATGATCGACCGCGCCAGCATGACACCCCGCGAGCTGCTGCGCGAGAAGGGAACGCCCTATGCTGAGTTGGGCTTGGGCGACACGTCGCTGTCCGACGAAGCGCTGATAGATGCGATGATGGCGCATCCCGTCCTCATCAACCGACCCTTGGTCGTCTCGCCACTCGGCGTGAAGCTGTGCCGCCCTTCCGAAGCCGTCCTTGATCTACTGCCGAGCGGCCAGCTTGCAGCGTTCGCTAAGGAAGACGGCGAACAGGTGGTTGATGCTTCGGGCCAGCGCGTCGCCTGATGCTTCTTGCCGTCCTGATCTTCGTCGCGACGCTCGCGCTCGTCATCTGGCAACCCATGGGCCTCGGCATCGGGTGGAGCGCGATGGGCGGGGCCGTCGTGGCGCTGCTCGCGGGCGTCGTCACCCTCTCCGACGTGCCGGTGGTATGGGGCATCGTCTGGAACGCGACCGCCGCGTTCGTTGCGATCATCGTCATCAGCCTGCTGCTGGATGAAGCCGGGTTCTTCGAATGGGCGGCGCTGCACGTCGCGCGCTGGGGCGGGGGGCATGGTCGCCGGCTGTTCGTCCTTATCGTGCTGCTCGGCGCGGCGGTGTCCTCGCTGTTCGCCAATGACGGCGCGGCGCTGATCCTGACGCCGATCGTCATCGCCATGCTGCGGGCGCTGGGGTTCAAGGACAAGGCGACGCTGGCGTTCGTCATGGCGGCGGGGTTCATCGCCGACACTGCCAGCCTGCCGCTGGTCGTGTCGAACCTCGTCAACATCGTGTCGGCCGACTTCTTCCGGATCGGGTTCGGCGACTATGCGGCCGTGATGGTGCCGGTCGATCTGGTGTCGATCGCCGCCACGCTGGGCGCGCTGCTGATCTTCTTCCGGCGCGATATACCGCGCGATTACGATGTGGCCGCGCTGCGCGCGCCCCGTACCGCCATCCGGGACGCCGCGACCTTCCGCGCCGGATGGATCGTTCTTGCCCTGCTGCTCGCCGGCTTCTTCCTGCTTGAACCGCTGGGCGTGCCGGTCAGCGCCGTCGCCGCTACCGGCGCGATCCTGCTGCTGGTGATCGCGGGGCGGGGCCATGTGATCGAGACGCGCAAGGTGCTGCGCGGCGCACCGTGGCAGGTCGTGATCTTTTCGCTCGGCATGTACCTGGTCGTCTATGGCCTGCGGAACGCGGGCCTGACCGATCATCTGGCGGCGCTGCTCGACCGCACCGCGCAAGGCGGGGTGTGGGGCGCGGCGCTGGGAACGGGCGTGATCGCGGCCGTCCTGTCGTCGGTGATGAACAACATGCCGACCGTGCTGGTGGGCGCGCTGTCGATCGACGCCGCGCACGCGACAGGGACGGTCAAGGAAGCGATGATCTACGCCAACGTGATCGGCTGCGACCTCGGCCCCAAGCTGACGCCGATCGGCTCACTCGCCACGCTGCTGTGGCTGCACGTCCTGGGACAAAAGGGCATGCGAATTGGATGGGGCTATTACTTCCGCGTCGGCGTGACGCTTACCGTGCCGGTATTGCTCATCACGCTCGCGGCGCTGGCGATCAGGATCAGCATCGCATGACAAAACTGACCATCACGCCACTGGAATCTAGCGAGCTGGGCGGGTTGGCGCAGGCTCTGGATATGGCTGCTCTGCCCAACTCCGATCTTGCTGAGCCGGATCGTATGTTCTTTCGGTTCGATGCCGATAGCCTCGTCGGTTACGGTGGCCTTGAGGGGCAGGGGACCGATCGCCTGCTTCGCTCGATCGTCATCTTGCGTGATTATCGCGGGCATGGCCTGGGGCGGGCGTTGGTCGCCGCTCTCGAACAACAGGCCCGCGATCTTGGTATCGGCCGCCTCCATCTGCTGACGACGACGGCCGCACCGTTCTTCCGGGCGCTCGGCTATACCGACGCCGTTCGCGATGCCGCGCCCCCGGCTGTAGCCGCGTCACGCGAGTTCACGTCTCTGTGCCCCGCCTCGGCCTCTTATCTTGCGAAAGCCCTCTGATGCCGCTCCGCACTGTTGCTGATCCCGATACCCTGCCAGCGCTCGACCCTGCTTATGCCATCCAGCGGCCAGCCTTGGGGCTTGGCCCGCTCGATCCTGCGCCGCGTATCCTTCTGCTCTACGGATCTCTGCGCGAACGATCCTACTCGCGCCTGTGTGTCGAGGAAGCGGCGCGTCTGCTCCGGTTCTTCGGATGCGAAACCCGCATTTTTGATCCGTCCACCCTGCCGCTGCCCGATCAACACGTCGGCGACGATCATCCGGCCGTCCACGAACTGCGCGAGCTGTCGATGTGGTCAGAAGGGCAAGTGTGGTGCAGCCCCGAACGGCACGGCCAGATTACCGGCATCATGAAGCTGCAGATCGATCACCTGCCGCTCTCGATGGGCGGTATGCGCCCGACCCAGGGCCGCACGCTGGCGGTCATGCAGGTGTCGGCCGGATCGCAGTCGTTCAACAGCGTCAACACGCTGCGCGTGCTTGGCCGCTGGATGCGGATGGTGACGATCCCCAACCAGTCATCAGTCGCCAAGGCATTCGAGGAATTTGACGACGCCGGCCGCATGAGGCCGTCGAGCTATTACGATCGGATCGTGGACGTGATGGAAGAGCTGGCGCGCTTCACAGTGCTGCTGCGTCCGCATACGGCCCAGCTCGTAGATCGCTATTCCGAACGGAAAGAGGCCGGGGTGCCGGTCGACCGAGCGACAGATCTATCAAGCATCGCCATTGCACCACAAAGGCAACGCGAATGACGAACGCCCTGACCATTCGCATGGCGAATATCGCAGAGGCGGCTGCCAGGCCGGTGCTTTTCCCCGGCGGCTACGTAGCGGAACTCGTTGTCACAAGGGTGGAACGACGATAGAACGGCTGCCACTTGGGAGCAGTCGACCAAAGCACGTCTTCCGAGCGTTGCCGAAACAGACAGCGCGAGATGAGGCATGACGGGGTATCGAACAGGCGATCTAGCGTGACAAAGGCGACTCATTTCGTCGCACTGCTGCAGAGTCACATCGATGGCGATGACGAGCAGTTTCTCAGTGTCGCGATGCAGGCGGCCGCTAATGAAGCGCGCCTTGGCCATGGCAAGGTTGCCCAGCAGCTGCGCGAGATGGTGGATGATGCCCGCGCTCGCGGTAAGACGAAAGCGCGCGCTCGCGCCGTTCCCCTGGTTCAGCCTCGTGGCGAACTGGCGAGTCTGGTCGCTGCCAAATATGTTGATACGCGGCTCTCGAGCATGGTTCTCCCGGCAGAGCTGCGGGATCGTCTTCAACGGGTAATCCTCGAGCAGCGGCAGGTGAACCGCTTGCGCCAGCATGGCTTGCAACCACGCCGCAAGCTGCTGCTCATAGGCCCGCCTGGAGCAGGTAAGACGATGACGGCGGCAGCCATCGCCGGCGAGCTCAAGCTCCCATTATTTTCAGTTCTCTTGGATGGGCTGCTTACTAAGTTTATGGGCGAGACAGCCTCGAAGCTGCGCACCGTCTTCTCGGCGATGACAGAAACTAGAGGCGTCTATTTCTTCGATGAGTTCGACGCGATCGGCGCACGCCGTGGTGAGCGCAATGACGTCGGGGAAATCCGGCGTGTGCTAAATTCTTTCCTGCAGTTTTTGGAAGAGGACGACAGCGACGGTTTGATCGTTGCGGCGACTAACCATCCTGAGCTGCTGGACCCCGCGCTCTTCCGACGCTTCGACGACGTGATTGAATACGCCCTGCCGGACGCGCAGGTGGCCCGAGCGATCCTTGAGGGTCGGCTATCAACTTTCGACACGGCTCCCGTCTCCTGGGAAGACGCGACGGAAGGGGTCGATGGACTAAGTCAGGCGGACGTTGCCCGTGTCGCCGACGAAGCAGCAAAGCGGGCGTTGCTCGCTGGGCGTGACAGCGTGGAGACAACGGATCTTCTTGCGGCGATCGCTGAGCGAAAGGCGGCGTCTCGTCGGTAACAATGGCAGACGAACAAGGGCGGCCGCATCCGCATATCTACCTGCAGGGAACAGGCGCTCGGCAAGGTTACACAGCCTACCAGGCTGGTGGTGATGGCGGCGGTGAACTGCCGCAGCGCGATCGGGTCGGCCATGCAAATGCCCTAACGCAAGCCCTGACTGAGGTCGTGCAGCAAGGCGAGACGGTCCTCGCGAACCGGGACGCCAATATCGCTGCTGGCGAAAAGGGCTTCTATGTCGAATTCACTTTGCCGTTGGGTCAGGCGGACATAGTCGATAAGCTTGAGAACCGGCAGGGCCGTTTTCCGATCGAGCTAGTGAACGTGCACCCGGGGGAGGAGGGGCAGGTTTCGGCAACCGTGTTCGTTCCTGAGGCGCAGAAGGACTATTATCTCAAAAAAGTTGCGGCCTATCGTGACGACGACAATGTCACCTACAAAACCCTCGACGACGGCTCCGTCGAGGAGCGTCGTAAGCCTAAGAATCAGCGCCTTATCGCGTCGATCGACACTGCTCGCTTAGCGGTCGCTCGATCCTTTTACACAGACCAAGTCGACCTGTTTCCCGCTCCAGGCGTCGATGCCTGGTGGGAGGTGTGGGTCCGCAAGGGAACGAAGGGATCGTTCGGCAAGGCCGCGCAGGCGCTTGGCATGGCCACACGCGAGCATACCCTCGAGTTCGCTGAACGTGATGTAGTTATCGCGAAAGGTACGCCTGAGCAGCTTGGACGAGTGATCGCCAACACCGACAGCGTTGCCGAGCTTCGTCTTGCACGAGACACGCCCTCTCTATTCATGGGCATGGATGGTGCTGAGCAACGAACGTGGAGCGCGGACCTAGCGAAGCGCCTTGTACCGATAGATGGCGAAGTCCCGGCGGTATGCCTGCTAGACTCTGGCACAACCATCAGCCATCCTTTGATCAAGCCCTACCTTTTACCTGTCGATCAGCAAGCATTCGATGCCGCCTGGAACACTGAGGATGTCAGCGCACAGGGTCACGGGGGTCACGGTACGCAGATGTCGGGAACATCGCTGTACGGCGACCTGATGGAATTGCTTGACGGGACGGGGCCGATCGTCGTCCGACACAGATTAGAATCCGTCAAAATACTGCCGGACCACGGCGCCAATGCCCCGGACTTGTATGGTGCAATCACTGCTCAGGCGATCGCACGCGCAGAAATTGCTGCACCAAGTCGGCCAAGGGCTATCTGTCTCGCGGTTACAAGCTTGGGCGATCACGGCCGAGGCAGACCATCAGCATGGTCGGCGAAGCTAGATGCGATCACGTTTGGTCGCGACGAGGTGCAGCGCTTCATTGCGGTCGCCGCGGGCAATATTCGCGAGACGATCGTCGCGGCAGACTATCCCGCACGCAACGATACAATGCCGATCGAGAGCCCGGCCCAAGCGTGGAATGCGCTGACTGTCGGAGCGTACACCGAGCGCACGCTCATCTCAGATCCAACCTATGCCGGGTGGAATGCGCTTGGTGCCGCCGGTGACATCATGCCGCGCAGCCGGACCTCCGTGAGCTGGATTCGGGAATGGCCTTTGAAGCCAGATGTCGTGTTCGAAGGCGGAAACATTGGACACGATCCGGCGACGGGGCAGGGCGATCATGTTGATGACCTCGCCTTACTAACCACCTACCGCACGATCGCTGAGCGACCTTTCACCACAACAGGTGACACCAGCGCGGCCACCGCGCTTGCCGCCCGAATGGCGGCGCAGATCATGGCGGAAAAGCCGACACTGTGGCCCGAGACGGTTCGCGGTCTTATTGTTCATTCCTCAGAGTGGACTGATGCTATGCGTGCCAATCAGGCCACCATTGGCAAGCCTGCTCTTGTGCGTCGCTACGGCTTCGGCGTTCCCTCCCTCGTGCGCGCCCTCGGCAGCCTCGATCACGATGTAACCGTCATTACGGAAGACGCGATCGTTCCATTCAAAATGAAGGGCGGGAAAGCGGTCACGGATGAGTTGGCAGTCCACCGGCTTCCATGGCCGCGTGAGGCACTACTCGCACTCGACCCAGCGGCGCTTGTCCAACTGCGAATAACGTTAAGCTACTTTATTGAACCGAATCCCGGTGAGCGCGGATTGTCTCGGCGTCACGTCTATGCAAGCCATGGATTACGGTTTGATCTAAAGCATGCCGATGAATCACTAGACACCTTCATCCGGCGTCGAACGTCTGAGGCAGGTGCTCGACCTGCGAAGCGGGCGGCATCTGATGTCGGCTGGACTATCGGTCCACAACTCCGAAACAGAGGATCATTGCACGCAGATATTTGGGAAGGCACTGCGACGGAGCTTGCCGCCCGTGACGCGATCATCGTCTACCCAACAGGTGGCTGGTGGAGGGAGAATGTTTCGAAAGGCCATGCCGGTGAAGCGGTACGATACAGCCTTATCGCGAGTATTCGAGCAGCCCCAGGAACAGAACTGTACACCGAGGTTGCTGCCCAAGTCGCCGCTGGAGTTGCCATTGAGGTCTAGCTTTAACGGCTCGCAACAACAGTAGCGCTTCATTGCGAAAGCCTCATTTTTGGCTTGCGCTCTCGGCAATTGTCGAGCGCTTCGCGCTAAACCTATCTGCCAGTGTGCTCACAATCAGCCGGCCGTGGTCGCGAGAGGCAGCATCGCACTCACGCTGTCTGCCAACTACTTCACCTGCCAGCGGGAAGTCGAACAGACGGCCATAGATTGTCCCGTTTCTGCATCGACGCCGGGTAGTTTCGGGAACAGCCTATCGGGAATACATTCTGCGAAAATGGCGACCTTGCTGCCATCGAGCGGACCTTGCCGCCGTCAGCTGTCCCACGCGTCCTTCGTTTTTGGGAAGCCATCTGGTTGGAGCTTTGCTATCTAGGCGATGACGCTATGCCTCCTAAAATTGAGCTGTCTGATGAGGGCTTCGCCAAGCGCAAACGAAGGTCAATACATCAGAACGACACCATCACTGTGGCATATCCATAGTTCACGTCACGAGGGTCTGGTGCATTGGGGGCGTCGCGTAGGAACCGCCCTTTGAACAGGCGAGCATAGCCAAGATCGAAGGCGATCACGTCTGGCACCAGATCATATTCGACCTGTAATTGCATTTGCTGCCCGGCGTCGCGTCCGGCGCGTCCGGTCGCGTCTCGAACATCGCTGTTGCCGAAACGGTCGACCGCGCTGGCGAGGCGGAGCAGGCGGTAGTCGCCCATTATTGACAGGCCGCCCGCCGGCGACGTCTTCAGGCGAACACCGGGCGAAAGCATGTTGGATCGATCCGCCGCGCCAAACAATTCGGTCGGGCCGAACTCGAACCGCCGGGCGCCGTACAGCGTATCGAACCGACCGATCCGCCCCTCCCGCCGATTGCCCGTGTAATAATCGAGGAAGGCGGTCAGCTCGGGCTTCCATCCGCCTGCGAAGCGATAGCCAAGGTCGCCGTGGAAGCCATATGCCTCGACCGGCACGACCGGCTTGCCGCTGTCCGGGCTGCCGTCGCGGGCGCGTCCATACTGCGCCATTGCCTCGACCTCGAACGTCATGCTGTTGCCGGGTCGGGCGAACAACCGCACCCCTGGCGTGAACAGTCGTCGGTCACTACGATCCGCCTGACTTTCGCCGCGTTCGATCAGGCCATAGGCATAGGTTTCGAGCCGCGTAGTGTCACCAATCGGCATGCGATTGAACGCGCCGAACAGCTGGAGATCGGTATTCTCGCGATCCCATTGCGGCCGGTTGCGCCGGATCGCGGTGGTTCCGGTCGGCAACCGCACCGTCGGCATGGTCCAGAAGGCGACGAATTCGCGACCATCCTCGCCCTCTCGCGTCAGCCGCACGCCGGTGAACGATGTTACCGAGGTCCGGAATCCCTGCCGTGCGACGAGCCGTTCCGATCCCAGCTGCATCGTCATCCGACCGGCCTTCAGATAGCTGATGGTGCCGGCTCCCAATGTCGCGCCAAGATCGCCCTGCACATAATATTGTGAAAACTCGAGCGCGTTGACGACATCGGTGCCGACCGACGATCCACGCCGTTGAAAATAGGCGCGCGCATCGTGAAACTCGGCTCCGACGCGAACCGGACCGCTGTCATATTCTGCGAACAGCGTCGTGCGCAGCGCCAGCACCTGATCGCGGTTGACCGCCTCTTCGCGAAACTGACCGTCGATCGCCTCGAAGCGGGCGCGGATGCTGCCGGACAGATGCCAGTTCTCCGGCGCGCCAATCGCTTCGTGCAGCAGGCCGTCACTCGTGATTTGTGCAACGGCTATCGACGGCGTGAGCACGCCCAGTCCAGTCAGTACCCGAAAAATGATGCTGCCTGACACGGGCACGCCTGCTCCCTTTGATCGTCCACTTGGAACCAGCGTTCGTGCAAAATCCCAACCTGCCGTCCTGCCTGAATTGTCGAATGCATCGATCGATCCCGTCCACGGCCGACCAATGTCAGGGGCGACGTTGCTTTTCGCGATACTCCTGCAAGACCTCCTTCACGTCGCGGCGATCCTCAGGCGACACGGGTTCGGGGCGCTTGCTGTCCGCCGGTCGTCCGGTGAGGCACAGACGGGCGTGGACCGGCAGGTGATCGGAGCCGACATCCTCCAGTACGGCAAGGTCACGTACGGCAAATTCGGGCGTCACGAACATGTGATCGAGCGGCCAACCGAGCAGCGGCGTTCGTGCCGGAAAGGTGGCGAACGTCCCGCGCCCGATGCGCGGGTCGAGATAGCCGCCGACGCGCTTGAACAGCTGCGACGTGTGCGACCATGCCACATCGTTGAAATCGCCGATCGCCAGGACCGGTAATCTGGTCCGGGCAGCGCGCCGTGCCGCAATCGCAATTTCGGCGTCGCGTGCTTCGGTATCCTGTCCAGGCAAGGGTGGTCGCGGATGCAGCGCGATCAACCGGAACGGGTCCCCCGCCGTCAGCTCGGCATGCATCGACGGCGTATTCTTTTCGGCGATCGTTTCGATGCTGGCATCGCGCATCGGCAAACGGGTGGCAAGGATCATGCCGTAGGTGTTGCCAAGAGGGCGTTCGAGCCGGTTGGGATAACGTGCCAGTTGCGGTGCCAGCGCCGCTGCCCAGCGCTTGTCGGTTTCCATCAGCAACAGGAGGTCGGGGCGAACCCGATCGATCAGCTGCGCCGTCCGGCGATAGTCATGGTTGGATTCGAGGACGTTCAGCGAAAGTATGCTGAAGCAACGCTCCGGTGATGCGGAACCAGCTTTCGCGAACGCCAATTCCGTTCGGGCGAGCGGCGTATAGGGGTAGATGCGATATAGCTGCCAACCGGCAGCAATCGCGCAGCATAGGCCGATCCAGCGCCCGAGCCGTCGATCCAGCCACAGCGTCACCCCTCCGGCAAGCAGCAGTGCGACGAGGATCTGCACCCGCGGGAAATCCCAGATCCTGATCCACCACTCATTCGATTCTACGATGCTGAGCGCGGTGACCAGGATCAGCAATCCGGCAAAGGCGCGGACGAGATAGACGAGAATGCGCATGGAGGGATTCCAGGGCTGGTGCGGCCGATCGACGATCAGACCGCGGCATCGTTCAGAAAGGAAAGAAGATCGGTATCACCACGATCGCAACCACGAAGGTGATGAGGTTCAAGGGCAAACCGACTTTCACGAAGTCCATGTAGCGATACCCGCCCATCTGATAGACGATGACGTTGGTCTGATACCCGAACGGCGTCGCAAACGCCGCGCTGCCTGCCATCATCACCGCGACCAGGAACGGCCGCGGACTGACGCCGAGACTTTCTGCCAGCGCGACCGCGATCGGCGTGACCAGCACGGCGACTGTCGCGTTCGACAACAACTCGGTCAGCACCATCGTTACGCCGTACAGGACGATCAGCGCAGTCAGCGGTCCGAACTCCTGCATCGATCCCACCAGCGCCCCCGTCGCCGTCGCGGCCAGGCCGCTTTGCTCCATTGCCAGCCCGATGACGACCATGCCGGCGATCAGGATCAGAATCTGCGGCCGCAGCCCGCCATAGGCTTCGTCGGCGGTGATGACGCGCAGCAGGATCAGCAGCACGGCGCCAGCAAAGGCCGATGCGGCAATCGGCGCGATGCCAACCGCAGCCACGGCGATTGCGCCGACGAAGACGGCAAACGCGATCGCCGCCTTGGCCGGTTGGAAGGCGCGATGTTCTGCGAACAGCGTCGGATCGCCGACCTGCGCGTTCGGCACGTCGACGTCACGGCGGTCCGGAACCGGACTGTCATCAGCGATGCTGCCGCGCATCAGCTTGCCGCTGAACAGGAACAGGTAGATCGCTCCCGCCAACGCGATCGGCAGGCCCACGGGAGTAATCTCGAAGATGCCGAAGCGCGGTTGCCCTGCATTGCGCGCCATGTCGTCGACCAGCAGATTGGTCGATGTCCCAATCAGGGTGCAGCAGCCGGTCAGCACCGTGATGTATGATAGCGGCATCAGATAGCGTTTGGGCGGCAGTTTTAGAGCGGACGCGACATCGCGGACAACCGGCGCGCCCAACACGACGATCGGCGTGCTGTTGAGGAAACAGGAAACGACCCCGATCGCGCCCAGCATCAGCCAGATGCCCGCCGATCCCAGTCGCTTGCACATCTTGACCGCGGCCTCGATTGCCCGGTCGAGCAGCCCTGATAGTTCCAGCGCGTAGGCAATGACGAACAGCGAAGCGAGCGCGATGATCGCCGGGCTGGCAAAGGCGCTTTGCACGTCGATTGGCCGCACGACGCCCGCAATCAGCAGGACGGCTGCACCGCTCAGCGCGACGACATCCGAGCGCACCTTATCCCAGATCAGTGCGGCAACGACTGCGACCAATACGCACAGGGTCAGGACCTGATCGAAGGTCACGCCGGTATTAGCCAAGAGGACGGAGCGCCGGGTTCAACCGGCAATTCCGGGATTATGTCGGCGGATGTCATGGCCTTGGGTAGGCGAATTTGGCTGCTTTTGCTATCGATGCCGTATGAACGAGCCAACCTTGCGGAAAAGTCGGCTCGCCCTGGCGGGCGGTCTGGCGATTGCCCTCGCAGTCGGCGGGACCGGGTTCCTGATTGGACGCGGCACGTCACCACGGGAGGTTGAGCCCGCCGCTGCTCCGGTCACAACCTCACCTGTCGTCGCCCAACCAACGCCGTCGTTGCCCGACCCTCGCGATCTCGTCAAAACGCGCGCCGATCTGATCGCACTGGCGTCACAGGCGGCAGATGCCCTTGCCTCCGGCCAGCCTCTGCCGAAGGGAGCCGTCGATCTTGCGGGACAGCGGTTCGAATTGAGGCTCCCCTTCGGCTGTAGCGGACCGTCCGATGCGGGCAGCGATAGCCCGATGCGCTGGCGCTACGATGCAGAAGCAAAGGCGCTGCGGGTGCATGTCTCTCCCGTCGTCTGGAGTAGCGACGAACTGCGCGCGTCGAAGGAGGGATCGGCGGGCGATGTGGTAGCGGAAGGTTTCTGGATTCCCCGCCCGTGGACAGCCAGCGAAGCCTGCCCGCCTTCGCAGGACAGTGCCGCTCCTACGGGAGCCGATGCCGTTACCCTGCCCGGACAGACTTTGGCGATTGCACAGTTTTCTGGTGACGCAGGACAACGGCTACGGGACGGGAAGCCATACGAAACGGTGGTACGCGCTGCCGCAGAAGAGGTGCCGGCCGGCCAGGGATTACAACTTCGCCTGCGCGGGCGGATCGGCGAAACAGCGGACGGAACGCCCGTTACCTGCCGACAACCCGCCGGTCCCGAACAGCGCCCGATCTGCATCGTCGCGGTGACGCTGGACGATGTGGCGATCGACAACTCGCAAACCGGCAAGACGCTGGCCACCTGGACTGCCGATCGCGCGGGTCTGGTCGATCGATAGACCGGCTTGCATAGCTTAATGGATTAGCGGTCAGCCGAAGCGATCACTGCCCGCGTCACGTTGCCCATCAGGCGCATCCGCCCGGGGATCGGTTGGCGGGTACTCGCGATCATCACGGCGAGCGCATAACGGTGCCCGTCCGGCGCAACGAGCAGTCCGACGTCGTTATAGCCGGTCGACAAATTGCCGAGATCCTGTCCGGTGCCGGTTTTATGGGCAAGCGTCCAACCGGGGCGAAGGCCGGACTTCAGGCGCAGCGGACCGGTCTTGCTGGATCGCATCAGCGTCAGCAGCGACGCGGTGGATTGTGGGCTCAACAGTTTGCCCTGTGCCAGCAACGATAGCCCGAGCGTCACGCCGTTTGCCGAAGCGCCGTCCAGCGGTGCAGCGAGGTATCGACGCAGCGCCTTGTCGCGCGCTTCGTATGTCATCGCGGCTCGTGCTTGCAAAAAGCCCCATCCCCCGGCCCATTCCGGTCGCCACTCCAGCCCGGCGGTACGGGCTTGCAACTGCCGCTCGCCGGGACCGAAGCGGACACCGTCGACCCCCTTGTCGCTCAGCATTCGATTGATCGTGGCGGGACCGCCGATGCGCCACAAGAGGACGTCGTTGGCGGTATTGTCGCTGCGCGTCATAGCACCATGCAGCAAGTCGGCGATCGTGGTCTTGTAGCCGGTCTTGCCGACCAGCGTTCGGATCGGTTGGTGGAAGACGGTCAGATCGGCGCGGGTGACGGTCACCGGATCGGTCAGCGACAATCGCTTCCGGTCCACCGCATCCATGACCCCGACCGCGACCCATAATTTGCTGACACTCTGCTGTGGGCGCGGGATGTCGCCTTCCCACGCGACAACCCAACCTTCGTCGATGTCGCGGACGCTGATGCCTACCTGGCCGTCGAAGCCTGCTCCCAGCGCCTGGATGGTATTCAGCAGGCCGGCAGATGGCTGTGGCCGCGGCTGTACCAGCTTCGGCGGTATCCGGGCGGGCGTGGTCGTCTGGACGGTGATGGGTACGGATGCGGGTGGCAGGGGTTGTCGCCCGGCCGGAACGCATCCGGTAACAACGGCCAGACCAGCAACGATAGAGAGACGACGGTACAGCGAATCAAACGACAATGAGGCTTCCCTTTTTGAGCCTTGTAATGGCCTCACCATGGAGCGGAACGGAAGCGAGGAGACTTGGCCGCGCATCGCGCTCGGCTTGCCGCACAGACTGTTTCGAATGCGCTGCAGAGGGAGATACCCGACCAAGATGGATAGCCCAGACAAGGGCTTGGGGCTAACGGGCACCATGCGTCTTGCCCGCTCTCATCTCCTTGCGCCGCTACTCATTATTGGCCTGCTGGCCAGCTTGACCGCTGCCGCCTGGGCAAAGACATGGGCTGGCTCAATCACACTCTGGACGCTCAGCGGGGCAATCGCCCTGATGATGTTTGCGGTGCTCCTCCGTAATGACGATTAAGGTGCCCGGCCTGATATGCAGGATGACGATGGCATGACGCTGGACGTCACTTCACTGCGAATGGCGGCGTCATGGTTGCGCCGGAGGGTGCGTGCCAGCGAGGCGTTCCTGATCCTGTTGGCGGTTGTGATCGGCGGTGCTGCCGGTTTGCTGAGCGTGGTGCAGGGCGCGATCGCCCGGACCCTTCAGCACCTGCTCTTCGCGCTGCCGAGCGACCAGCGCCTCAGCTCGACGCCGGCGATCCCCGCCTTCGCGCTCCTCGCGCTGCCCGTCGGCGGTGCCATCCTGGCGCTCTTCTCGTGGGCCTTGAAGGCGAGAGGGCGAAAGATGGTGGACGCCGTGGAGGCCAACGCGCTGCACGGCGGCCGCATGTCGTGGAGCGACAGTCTCGTCATCTCCGGCCAGACGATCATCTCGAATGGCTTCGGTGCCTCGGTCGGCCTCGAAGCCGCCTATGCGCAGCTTGGTGGGCTTGTTTCGTCGATCGCGGGCGGATGGTTCCGGCTGAGACGCGCTGACCTTCGCGTCCTTGTAGGGGCCGGTGCCGGTGCCGCCATCGCAGGTGCCTTCGGCGCGCCGCTGGCCGGAGCATTCTACGCGTTCGAAATCGTCATCGGTGCCTATACACCTGCCGCGATAGCACCCGTTGCGGCAGGGTCGCTATCCAGCGTGCTCGTGGCACAGGCGTTCGGTGCGCAGCCCTATATCGTCAACGCGACGGTCGGCGAGCAGGTGCAGACGTATCATTACCTGATCTACGCCGGCCTCGGGGCCATCGCCGCGGCGATCGGCATCCTGCTGATGCGCGCCGTGGCCGACGTCGAGGCTCTGAGCCGACGCCTCCCGGTCCGCGCTTCGTTGCGACCCATCATTGGAGGGGTGCTGCTAATTCCGCTGGCCTGGCTGACCCCACAGGTCCTGTCGGCGGGTCACGGCGCCCTCCACATCGATCTCGAATATGGGGTGCCGCTGATGATCCTGGCGGCCATTCTCGTTCTGAAAAGCGCGGCATCAATCGTATCCCTCGCCTTCGGTTTCCGCGGCGGACTCTTCTTCGCATCGCTCTTCCTCGGCAGTCTCCTCGGCCAGCTCTATGCGGGTGGACTAGGCTGGCTTGCAGGGCACCCGCTGGTCGACCCTACCAATGCAGCGCTGGTGGGAATGGCGGCGCTGGCCGTTGCGGTCGTCGGGGGTCCGATGACGATGGCGATGCTGGTGCTGGAAGCGACGCACGACTTCTCGCTTGCCGGCGCGACCATCGCCGCTGGGCTGGTATCGTCGACGATCGTGCGCGAGACGTTCGGCTATTCCTTCTCGACGTGGCGCCTCCATCTTCGTGGAGAGACCATCAAGAGCGCCCGCGATGTTGGTTGGGTTCGCACGTTGACCGCCGGACGGATGATGCGGAAGGTAGAGCGGGCGACGCCTGCCCGGATCACCGTCGCCGAGTTTCGACGGCTTTTCCCGTTGGGCTCGACAAGCCGGGTCGTGGTGATCGACGATCAAGATCGTTACGCGGGGATCGTGCAGACGGCCAGGGCCTTCGCTGAGGGTGTGTCGACGACGGACGCGGTCGGAACGCTCGCGATCCACAGGGAGCAGGTTCTGGAGCCTGACGCAGGCATCAAGGCGGTCATGACGGCGTTTGATACCGCAGGAGCCGATGAAATGGCCATTGTGGCCGGTGACGGCAAAGTCCTCGGCATCCTGTCGGAATCCTACGCCCGACGACGTTATGCCGAGGAACTGGACAAGTCTCAGCGGGAGATGTTTCGCGAAGATTGAGATTGGCCCGCGACGAGCTGATTGGCTCGTCGCGGTCAGGAAGAGAGAATGCCGGTGGCGTCGGTTTCTCTTTTCAGACGCATTGCTGCAGACCGAGCTACTTCATTGCGGGACCGAAGCGGTTCAAAGGCACCTTGAGAAATACCGTCCCACACGCCTCCGCATCAGGAAGCCGGCCGCCACGAATGTTCACCTGAAGCGCAGCGAGCATCAGGTCGGGCAGCGGCAGCGATGCGTCGCGCTTCTCGCGGGTCGTCACGAACTCCGCCTCGTCGATGCCATCGCGGACATGGATGTTGTCACGCCGCTGCTCGGCGACGGTAGAGCGGCCGATCACCTCGCGACCGTCTTTGCCATAATCGTGCCCGACATAGGTCGCGGTTTCAGAGGAGAGACCAAGGATCGCGCGGATCGAGCGCCAAAGTGCGTGCGCGTCACCGCCGGGGAAGTCCGCCCGGCTCGTGCCGCTGTCGGGCGCCATCAGCGTATCGTGAACGAACGCCGCGTCACCCACGACATAGGTGATCGAGGCGAGCGTGTGGCCAGGCGAGAGCATGACGCGCGCATCGAGCGAGCCGATCGTGAACTGCTCTCCTTCGGCGAACAGGTGATCCCACTGGCTGCCATCGACGGGCAGGTCGGGCAGGCAGTAGATGTCCTGCCAAAGCTTCTGCACCTCCACGACCTTGGCGCCGATCGCGGTTTTGCCACCCGTCTTTTCCGCAAGGTACGGGGCGGCCGAGAAGTGATCGGCATGGGGATGGGTATCGAGAACCCATTCCACAGTAAGCCCCTTCGCGCGGACATATTCGAGGATCAGATCGGCATTGTCGGTTGCGGTCGCACCGGCGCGCGGATCGAAGTCGAGGACCGGGTCGATGATCGCGGCGGCCTTCGTGGTTTCGTCGACCACGACATACTGGAAACTGCCGGTGCGCTCGTCGTGGAGCGACGCGACCGTCATGCCCTTGTGGTTATACTCGATCATGTTTCGTATCCTCTCGCATCGTCAGCTTTCTGCCCGCGCACGCGCGAACAGCCGTTCGAAATCGGCGGTGTCGATCGCCCCGATCACCAGCAGGCGTCCGGCAAGGTAACCCGGAGTGCCGGCTAACCCGATCGAATAGGCTTCCTGTCCGTTCGCCCTCAGGCGGGCCGCGACAGCGTCAGCGTGGGCGGCAAGCCAAGTCGTCGCGCGCAGCCAGTCGCCGCCAGCGCGCATGACAGTATCCCGCAGCATGTCGTCATCGATCGTGCGGCTGTCCGTCATCAACGCGCGATGTACGGCCGGATAAATCCCTTGTTCGGCGCACGCGATCGCAACGCTTGCGGCACGTTCGGAGGGCCGGCCGAAGATCGGCCAGTCCTTGTAGATGACGCGCACCTTGCCGTCGCGTTGCACAGCCTCTTCCAAGGCTGGAAATCCATGACGGCAGGCCGGGCAACGATAGTCGGTGAACACGGCAAGCCGGAGCGTAGCATCGGCAGGCCCGTCCTCCGGCGAGCCATTGCCGGCCAGGATCAGGTCAGCGGTCGGACCGACGTCGCGGCCGATCGGGGCAGTACCCCGAAGAACCTGCCCGACTGCCCAGCCACCAACGACCACCGCGCCCAGTCCGGCAAGCTGTCTCCGATTGAGCGGGCCGGGCATGATCAGCGCGCCGCAGGCTTGTTGCGCGCTTCCGCGACGAGACGACGCAACGTCGGCAGATCGACCGCCCCGGCGACAACCTGTGAGCCGACGATCATCGCCGGCGTCCCGTTGAAACCGATCGCGCGGGCGATGCCATCGGTGCGCGCGAGCAGCGCGTCGATTTCGGCGCCGTGCATTTTCAAATCCCGTTGCAGACGGGGCCAGTCGACCTTGGCTTTGGCAGCGGCTGCCTTGATGCCCGCGTTGTCGAGCCGCGCCGACGAGGTCAGCAGCGCTCCATGAAAGGCGGCATGCTTACCCTGCCACTGGCTCGCAACGGCCGCGCGCGAGGCTTCACGCGAGGCAGGTCCGAAGATCGGCCAGTCTCGATACACGATCCGCACCTTCGGGTCGGAGCGAAGCAGGGCGTTCAGTACCGGCTCCATGCGACGGCAGTAGGGGCAGTTGTAATCGAAGAATTCGACTACCGTGACATCGTAGGTCTTGCCTGCGCGCTTGGGAGCTACGGGATCATCGACGACGGCCTTGCGCGATAGATCGGGCTGCTGCGCGAAAACCGGCGTGATCGGCGCGGCGAAGGCAAGCGCAGCCAACAGGCCACGCGACATTAGATTGCGACGGTTCATCGGTGTTTCCTTGCTAGATCGATACCATCGGCGAGGGCGGCGCGTGACAACTCGCCGAGTTGGAGCTGCACGATCGTGCCGTCCGCCGCGACGAAGGCCGTTGCGGGATAGCCGGCTACCTTCAGGGCTTGGGAAAGGCCGCGATCGGGGTCGAGCGCGACATGCCCCGCACCGATGCCCTCACGGTTGAGGAAGCCGCTGACGGTCGCTGGCGCCTCACCCTGATCAGCGAGAAGGATCGGGACCTCGCCGGTCCGCGATGCAGCCGCATCGAGCATCGGCAGCTCACGCCGGCACGGACCGCACCAGGTCGCCCATAGGTTCACCACGAAAGGGCGGCCGCGGAAGCGATCGAGTGGAAGCGGAGCGCCCGACGCGGTCGTCAGATTAAGATGATAGGGGAACGGGTCGTAGGTCACGGGAGGGATCAGCGCCTGAAGCGCAAACCAGAGGCCGCCCGCTACAACCAATGCTCCCCAGCCTGCCGCCAGCGCGCTTGAGCGGCCAAGCCGGATCGCCAGTATCGCCGCAGCGCCGAGAAGTCCTGCAACGGGGGAGAAGCCGCCCTGCCACACGGCGAGGATGGACAATGTAGCGTCGGCGTAACTTGCCCAATGGGCCGCGACATAACCGATCCGCGCCGTGACCAGTCCAGCGACGATAGCGCTGGTTGCAACTGCCGCCACGCGAGGGAAGCGGAACCGCCCAGCCAATGTCGTCAGCCCAAGGAAGACGACGATGCACAGCACGGCAAGCCCGCGATCCACAGCCAGCATCAGCGGCCCGATGGCAATTGCGCTCCCCATCACAGAAACGCGCTTGTGCTCTTCCAGAGCATGTAGGCCGCCACAACGAAGATAAGGACGGCGAAGACCGTGGTGAGCGTACGGCCTGTGCCAAGGCGCTTCGCGATGCGCGTGCCGCCCAGGCCACCGACAACCCCACCGGCGATGAACGCGAACGCAAGCGGCCAGTCCACCAGACCGGAAAATGCGTAATTGGCAGCCGTCGTCAGCCCGAAAGCAGTGACTGCGATCAACGACGTGCCGACAGCATTGAGGATCGGCATACCCGTCGACCCGATCAGGCCAGGGACGATCAGGAAGCCTCCGCCGATGCCGAAGAAGCCTGAGAACAGACCGGTGCCAAGGCCATAGCCCAGCACTTTCGGCGCCTTCTCCCGGTTGCATTCTGCGCCCGGATTGCCCGCGTCACCCCGCCCGCGCAGCATCAGGACGCCAACGACGACCATGACCAGCGCGAACAGGAACAGGAGCTTGCCGCCATCCATGGCCTTGCCCGCTGTAGAGCCGAACAGGGCACCAACGACGCCGGCGGTCGCGTACATGCCGCCGCAGCGCCATTTGACGGTATGCGCCTTGGCATGGCCGATCAGCCCCGTGGCGGCGTTGGCCGCGACGGCGAACGCGCTCGTGCCGATGGCGAGGTGCGCGTCCGGCACACGCACCAGATAGACCATGAGCGGGACGGCGAGGATCGACCCACCCCCGCCGACAAGCCCGAGGGTGAAGCCCACCAGGCTGCCGGACAGCGCGCCCAACAGATACTGGATCGGTTCGAGGGTCATGTCGCCTTGCCGATCTCATGCGGAGCCGCCATCCACTCATGGCCTTTAAGCATGCCCTGCCAATAGATCGGGGGCAGCATGCGCTCCTTCAGGAACCACGCAGCCCGCGTCGGGCGCGTTCCGTCCAGCAGCCAGGACGGGAAGCTGGGAAGCAATTTCCCGCCATAGCCGAACTCGGCAAGCACGATCTTGCCACGCTCGACGGTGAGCGGGCACGACCCATAGCCGTCATAGTCAGCAACGGGGGGCTTGCCATCGAGCGCGGCGAGCGCGTTGACCGCTACTACGGGTGCCTGCTTACGGGCCGCCGCAGCCGTCTTCGCATTGCTCGTCCCGGCGGCATCGCCCAAGGCAAAGACGTTGTCATACCGCTTGTGCCGCAGCGTTGCCTCATCGACCTCGACGAAGCCGTTGGCCGCCGCGAGCGGACTTTTGGCGATGACGTCATGCGAAACCTGAGGCGGCACGACGTGGAGCATGTCGAACTCGCGCTCGATCCGCTCGCTTATGCCGTCCCGCTTGCGCTCGAACGTGGCGACACCCCGATCGGCATCGACTGCGACGAGGTTTGACTCGAGCTTGAGGTCGATCCCGTACTTCTCGACATATTCCATCAGCGCCGGGACGTAGGTCGCGACCCCGAACAGCGCTGCGCCCGCGTTATGAAACTCGACGTCGATCGCGGGAAGAACACCGCGTTCGCGCCAGATGTCGCAGGAGAGATACATCGCCTTTTGCGGCGCGCCGGCGCACTTGATCGGCATCGGCGGTTGCGAGAACAGCGCACGCCCCCGCTCCAAGTCCCGCACAAGCCGGTAGGTGTAGGGTGCCAGATCGTAGCGGTAGTTGGACGTGACGCCGTTGCGGCCCAACGCTTCAGGAAGCCCGGCGATTTTCTCCCAGGCGAGGCGCAGGCCGGGGGCGACGATCAGGACACGGTAGGCGATCGTATCCCCGTCCCCCAAGGTGATCGCTTGGCGAACGGGATCGATGTTGATCGCAGGCAGCCGTATCCATTCGACGCCCTTCGGCATCACGTCTGCTTCCGCCTTGCGGGTCTGTTCGGGGCTGAAAACGCCAGCGCCAACCAACGTCCAACCGGGCTGGTAATAGTGATCCCGGGCGGGATCGACGACAGCGATCGATACCTTCGCGTTGCGCTTCAGGATGCTGGCGGCCGTCGCGATGCCAGCAGCCCCACCTCCGATGATGACGATCTCGTAGGTCATTTGCCGGTCCTCTCAGAGCGGCGGGCAAGCGCCGGCTTCAGATCGGCAAGGTCGTATCCTGCTGCCTTGGCTTGACCGAGGATCGTTGCAGGATCGGTTTGGTCCGCCTCCGCCAGCGCCCACAGGGTGGCCGCCCGCGTACCGCTTCGGCAGAAGCCGAGCGTCGGCCCCGGCAGCGTGGTCAGCGCTTCCTTCATCCGGTCCGCATCGGCATCGGTCGCCTTGCCCGGCACGATCGGGACATGCTCGAAGGCAAGGCCATGTTCCTCTGCCATCCGCGCCATATCGTGTGCGCTTGGCTGACCCGGCTCCTCGCCGTCGGGCCGGCTCGAAATAATCGAGCGGTATCCCGCCTGTGCGGCAGCGGCGACGTCATCCCGGGTAAGCTGGGGAGCAGCCGAGAAGGACGGTGTGATCTTCTTGAAGGCCATATGACGTCTCCTGTCCCGTTCAGGCCGAACGGCGTGGGGTGAGTGCGAAGCGGTGGATGGCAGCGCCCAGCGCCATTGCGGCGATGAAGAGCAGCGCCGGTGCAGGCTGGATCGCCAGTGCGGCGATGGCGGGGCCTGGGCAGAAGCCGACAAGGCCCCAGCCTATGCCGAACAAGGCGGCACCGCCGATGAGGCGCGCGTCGATCGGCGAGGTGGCCGGTGTATGGAATTGCTCGGCGACGATCGGCGTGGAGCGCCGACGCACGATGAACCACGCTATCGCCATCGGCAGGATCGCCCCGCCCATGACGAAAGCCAGGGTCGGGTCCCAGGCACCGGCGACGTCGAGGAACGCCCTTACCCGGGCAGGATCGATCATGCCGGAAACGGCGAGGCCGGCGCCGAACAGCGTGCCGCTGACGAGCGAGAGGATGCCTTGGCGCATCATAGCGTCACCCCCGCCAGACGCATGAGGGTCACAGTGGCGATGCCGGTCGCCATGAACGTGCCCGTCGCGACGATGGACCGCGGCGACAGCCGCGAGAGGCCGCAGACGCCGTGACCGCTGGTGCAGCCCGCACCGAGCCGCGTACCGATCCCGACGATCAGACCGGCGACGGCGATCAGCCCCAGCGACGTCGGAAAGCGTGCCTGCACATCCAGATTTGCCGCAGCAAGGGCCGCGCCCGAGGGCAGACCCGCCGTGAAGAGGAGTGCGATCATCCACGGCGCGCCTCCTTCGGAAAGGCCGAGGACACGCGCGAACATGCCGCTGACTCCGGCTATACGACCGTTGCCCAGCAGCATGATCGCAGCCGCGACACCGATCATTAGCCCGCCGATGAAGCCGGCGAGCGGCATGGCGTAAGGAAATCCGGGCATCACAGTGCATCCAGTGGAATCTTGAGGTAGCGAGTGCCGTTGGCTTCCGGCTCCGGCAGATGGCCGCCGCGCATGTTCACCTGAACCGAGGGCAGGATGAGCTTGGGCATCGACAGGGTAGCGTCACGACTGGTGCGCATCGCGACGAAGTCGTCTTCGTTCACGCCCTCATGGACATGGACGTTGCCGACGCGCTGCGCGCCCACGGTCGTCTCCCAGACATACTGGTCGCGACCCGCCGCCTTGTAGTCGTGGCAAAGGAACAGCCGCGTCTCGTCGGGCAATTGCATCAGTCGGCGGATCGAGCGGTAGAGCTGGCGCGCATCACCGCCGGGAAAGTCGGCGCGCGCCGTGCCGTAATCCGGCATGAAGAGGGTATCGCCGGTGAAGACCGCGTCGCCGATGACATAGGCCATGTCAGCCGGGGTATGCCCCGGCACATGCAGCGCAATGGCCTCGATATCGCCGATCGCAAAACGATCGCCGTCGTCGAACAAGCGGTCGAACTCGGAGCCGTCGCGTTCGAAGTCGGTGCCTGCGTTGAAAATCTTGCCGAAGACGTTCTGCACGCGGATGATCTCGCGACCGATCGCAAGCTGACCGCCCAGCGCCTTTTGCAGATAGGGCGCCGCAGACAGGTGATCGGCATGGGCGTGGGTTTCGAGCAGCCAGTCGACCGTGAGGCCGTTGTCTCGCACATAAGCGATTACCGCGTCCGCCGATGCCGTCCTTGTACGGCCTGCCGCAGCGTCGAAATCCAGGACGCTGTCGACGATCGCGGCCTTCCGCGTGACAGGGTCCCAGACGACGTAGGTCGCGGTGTTGGTCGGCTCATCAAAGAAGGAATGAACGATCGGCGACCCTGCTGCCTTCGCTCGTTCGATTTGTGCAACTGCCTCGTTCAAAGCCGATTCCATGACCGCCTCGGTCTATAGGTTTCAGACTTTATGTAGTCGTGTAATCCACTTGCGTCAACGGGCTGCCCGTGCCATCTGGAAAGCATGGAAACGATGGATGCAGACGCGCCGCGCTCGTTGCGCATCGGGGACGCGGCCCCGAACTTCACCGCCCGCACGACGCAGGGCGAAATGACGCTCGATCAGTATCGTGGTCGCTGGGTCGTGTTCTTCTCGCACCCGGCCGATTTCACGCCGGTCTGCACCAGCGAGTTCGTCGCACTGGCCAAGGCCGCACCGCAGTTCGAGGCGTTGGATTGCGCCTTGCTTGGACTGTCGGTCGACAGCCTGTATTCGCACGTCGCTTGGTTGCGCGCGATCAAGGATGTCTTCGGCGTCGAGGTGCCGTTCCCGATCGTAGAAGACCCATCGATGGCCGTGGGTTACGCCTACGGCATGCTTGACGAGCAGGCCGGCGACGCCTCAGCCGTCCGCGCGACCTATTTCATCGATCCTGAGGGCATCATCCGTGCGCTCAATTGGTATCCCATGAATGTCGGGCGATCGGTCGACGAGATGCTGCGCACGGTCAGGGCATTGCAGCGCTCGGCCGATGGGCAAGTCTATACGCCGGCCGACTGGCAGCCGGGCGACGACGTCCTGCTGCCGCCCGCCTTGCCCGGCGGTGCCGGTGCCGACTGGTTTCATCAGTTGCAGGCCGATCGATGACGGCGATCCATCAATCCCGCGCGATCGCCGATGCGGCGGTCGAAAAGCTGCGCGTGTTCGCCCAACCCCAGCGCCTTATGATCCTATCCTATCTGCTCGGCGGTGAGCGTCAGGTCGCGGACATCGAGGCCGCTACTGGCGTGACCCAACCGGCGCTCAGCCAGCAGCTTGCCGAGCTGCGCCGCGCCGATCTGGTGAAGACGAGACGCGAGGCTAAGCAGGTCCACTACCGTCTTGCCGATGACGCGGCTGCGCTCTGCGTGCGCACGCTCGAAGCGATGTTCGGTGCCGATGATAAAGCCGTGGAGCAAGCAGCGCCCGCTCCCCGTTCGCCGCGACCACGCGAAGCGACGGCTACTGCGCGGCCACAAAACATCGGCGCGGCTGTGTTTGCGAGGATCGGGTAATCATTCCGGTGGAAGGAAAAGTTAGATGCGGCTTCCCTTTATCGCGATTGCAGGATGCGTGGCCGTCATGAGCAGCGCCGTCTCAGCGGGCGTCACCGCTCAGCAGCCTGTGATCGCCAGCTATGGCAAGATCACGCCGGTAAAAGGCGCGGCGGAGCGGCCGGATCGCTCCTTGCGATATCGCGTATTGTTCAGTGTGACGAAGGGGGCGTCGTCCCCCGACAAGGTCAATCCTTCGCTCGAGAAAGTCGCACGCTTCCTGAACTTGCTGGGCACGGATGGCGTGCGGCCGGCACGGGGAGATGTGGTGGTGATCGTCCACGGTCCTGCGACGCCGATTGTCGCCGAGGATGCGGCATATGCGACGAAGACTGGCGCTGCCGCGAACCCCAATCTTGCCCTGATAGCGGCGCTGAAGCGCGCAGGCGTGTCCGTTCGGGTGTGCAGTCAGGCGCTAGTCGGGAATAAGGTCGATCCCGCCACCGTCGATAAGGACATCGAAATTGATGTGTCGGCGCTGACCACAATGGCGACCCTGCAGCTTCGCGGGTGGGCGCTGATTCCGGACTAGGCGCTACACCAGCTTTTCTAAGATGCGATTGTTTGTGATGCGCGCGACTAGGCCTCAGATCGGCCCGCCTCGCGCTGCTACAGTCCAATGCTCCAGTTGCTTGTAGACGATCACCTTGTCGCCGAGCAGTTCACCATGCCGGCGACAGAACAGGTCGAGCTGATCGCGCTCGCCGACCAGCTCGACACAGATCGTCAGATGAGGATCGGCGATTTCCGAACCGTTCTCCCGGATCGGGCCGCGATTGCTGAAGCCGTAATGGGTATGCTGCGCGACAGCATTGATGATGCCGTCCGCTTTCGCGGTGCGGATCAGCTCGCGGTAGAGCGGCTTTGCGCCCCAGAAGCGACGCGGACCGATCTTGTCAGACGGCTTCAGATAGATGCGCAGCATTCCGACTTCGCGGTGCTGGACGGTAAAACGATCGGGCATGGCAGAGCTTTCGACAGGAAGCGGGATCAGGCGCGCGTGCGCCGGCGGGAGGCGCGGTGCGTGCGGGCATCTCGCAGGGTCGCGTCGGGTGTGAGGTGCGCGGCCGGCACCTTGGGCACGGCGACGCGCTGTGACAGGTAGATGCCGTTATGGCCCGAGCAGAGGTAGGCGACGAAACACGCGACCGCGATCGGCACCGCGTAGGCGGCACCGAACAGCTCGATCCCCATGAAGGTGCAGGCGAGCGGCGTGTTGGCCGCGCCCGCGAACAGCGCGACGAAGCCGATCGCGGCGAATACGCCCGGCGGCACCCCGAACATGGGCGCGAGCGCGTTGCCGAGCGCCGCCCCAATGAAGAACAGCGGCGTGACCTCGCCGCCCTTGAACCCGGCGCTCAGGGTGACGACGGTGAACAGCAGCTTCAGCGCCCAGCTCCACGGATGCGTGTCGACACCGAAGAAGCTGGCGATGCTCAGGCCGTCCGGCGTCGCCGCCAGCGTGCCGAGGCCGAGATAGTCGCGCGTGCCGAACAGCCAGACCAGCGCGATCACGGCCAGTCCGCCGATGACGGGGCGCAGCGGGCCATAGGGAACCGTGCGCTTCAGCCATCCGCCCAGCGCATGATTGGCCTCCGCGAAGGTCAGCCCGACCAGGCCGAAGGCGACACCGGCGACGCCGGCCTTGGTGACGAGCAGCGCATCGACCGGCACCAGCGCATCGATCCGGTAGACGCCGTGATGGATGCCCCAGGCAAGGCACGTCCAGTCGCCGACCAGTGCCGCGACCAGGCACGGCACCAGCGCGCGATATTCGACACGCCCGATCGCCAGCACCTCCAGTGCGAACACCGCCCCTGCGATGGGCGTGCCGAACACCGCGCCGAACCCGGCCGCAATGCCCCCCATCAGCAGGATGCGGGTGCCGTCAGCATCGAGCTTGAGCGCGCGACCGAAACCGCTGGCGAGACTGCCGCCCAACTGGACGGCGGTGCCTTCGCGCCCGGCCGAACCGCCAAACAGATGGGTCACCACCGTGCCGAAGAAGATCAGCGGTGCCATCCGCAGTGGCACCCCCCCGCCCGGTTCGTGGATCTGCTCGACAATGAGGTTGTTGCCGCCCTCCACCGAGCGGCCGGTCAGATGGTAAAGCAGTCCGACCATGAACCCGCCGATCGGCAGCAGGTAGAGCAGCCAGGGAAAGGCAAAGCGAAGCCGGGTCACGGCATCGAGGCTCCACAAGAAAGCCGCGCAGAGCGTTCCCACCGTTGCGGCCATCGGGACCAGGATCAAGGCCCATCGCAGCACCGACATAGCATGGGTGCGGCGATCGCGAATGAACGCTGCCATGTTGAACTGGTCGTAGAGATTGCGAAATGTCGCGCGCACGATTCCTCCTTGCTGCCTTGCGGCGCCTGGTAGGAATCATCGGCCCTTGCGAGGGCGGTTCGGCCGAATGGCCCGGCGGAAATCCATCGCCGTGCCGAGCATATGCTGTCCGACGGCGACCTGGTCAACCATCGGCAGGGTCACGATGAGACCATTGTTTTGCTGAGGATCAATAATTGGCTCAACCATGGAATAAATCTCGACGGGCGTCGTCTACGCTTTCGATACTGATGCGCCGGAGGCTTATGCGTAGACGAAATTGGATGCTGGGTCTGACTGCTTCGGCCATGCTCACCGGCGCAGTCGCGGCCGCCCCCGCCGATGGCTACGCCAGCATGGTATCTGCCGCGATGGACCGGATGATGGCGGGCATGATGGTCAAGCCGTCCGGCGACGTCGACCGCGACTTCGTCGCAATGATGCTTCCGCATCACCAGGGCGCCATTGATATGGCGGTGGCAGAGCTGCGCTACGGTCATAACGAGCAGCTCAAGCGCATTGCGCAGGAGATCATCATCGATCAGCAGCAGGAGATCGCCGCCATGAAGTTGGCGATTGGTCAGCCGCTACCCCCTTCGACGCCAGCCCCGACGCAGGGCGGCGACTACCACAGCCATATGGAGCACTGACATGATCCGGACCTTCCTGCGCTCGGCCGCCTTGCTGATGAGCGCCGCA
Source organism: Sphingomonas cynarae (assembly GCF_039537815.1). Taxonomy (NCBI): domain Bacteria; kingdom Pseudomonadati; phylum Pseudomonadota; class Alphaproteobacteria; order Sphingomonadales; family Sphingomonadaceae; genus Sphingomonas; species Sphingomonas cynarae. The sequence continues at coordinate 39,959 of NZ_BAABBF010000008.1, forward strand.
CCGGGCATTGCCATGGCCCAGCAGGCGCCGTGGAGCGCCAAGGACGTGCCTGTCAGCCACCGCGACCGCGTCTATGCATCCGAACAATTCTCCAACACGGTGTCGGTGACGGACCCGGCCGACAACAGGTTGCTCGGCGTCATCAAGCTCGGCGATCCGCAGCCGATGAATTTTTCCCCGCTCTACAAGGGGCAGGTGCTGGTTCACGGCCTCGGCTTCTCGCCGGACGGGAAAACACTGGCGGTCGTGTCGATCGGATCCAACGCCGTGTCGTGGATCGACACCGCCACCAACACCGTCAAGCACACGACCTATGTCGGGCGCAGCCCGCATGAGGCGTTCTTCACGCCGGACGGCAAGGAGGTGTGGGTTACGGTACGCGGCGAGGATTACATCGCCGTGCTCGACCCCAAGACGTACAAGGAGACCGGTCGCATCAAGACGCCCGGTGGTCCGGGCATGACGATCTTCTCTCCCGATGGCCGATACGGCTATGTCTGTTCCTCGTTCAATCCGGTGCTGGCCGTGTTCGATGTCTCGACCCACGCGCAGGTCGGACAGGTGGCGCAGCCGAGTCCGTTCTGTCCCAACATCGCCGCGACGCCGGACGGCAAGCAGGTGTGGTTCACGCTGAAGGACATCGGCAAGACGGTCGCATTCGATGCCAAGCCGCCTTTCGCGATCCTCAAGGTGCTGGATACCGGACCGATCACCAATCACGTCAACTTCGCCCGCACGGTCAGGGGACAGTTCGCCTATGTCACGGTAGGCGGGGAAAACGCGGTGAAGGTGTTCCGCACGTCCGACTTCGCGCTTGTCGCCACCATCCCGGTCGGCAAGATGCCGCACGGTGTCTGGCCATCGGGCGACGGCCGGCGCATCTATGTCGGGCTGGAGAATGCCGATGAACTTGCCGCGATCGACACCGCCGGCAACAAGGTCGTTGCCACCGTGCCGGTCGGACAGGCACCGCAGGCGATCGCCTATGTGCCGAACGCTATTCCGACAGGCCCCGGCACCGACAATCTCCAACCGCTCGGTACGGCAGGCAAGGCGGTGCATCTGAACATGGGGCCGGTTGGCGGCAATGGTGCGGCAAGCAGCATTACCCTCTTCGACCAGGGCATCATTCAGGTCGTGCAGAGTGCCGTTACCGGTTTGCAGCCCAAGAAGCCTTACATGCTCGTGCTCACCGCCAACGCGGACGGCAGCGGTGCGGTAGAGCCGCTTGCGAACTTCATGAGCAATCCGGCAGGTGCGGCGATCGTCAACGCGTCGGGTCCGATCCGGCAGATCGTTCAAGGCAGCACCGCGGCACCCCGGCGTTTTCTGGCGGTCGCCGAGGTGGTGAACGGCGCTCCGGGCCGCATCGTGCAGGTGCAGCGCGACTGAGATGGACCCGCTTGCCGCCGCGATCGAGCCCCTGGTCCCCGGTCTGCGCCGCTATGCCCGGTCGTGGTTGCGCGATCCGGCGATGGCGGATGACGTGGTGCAGGATTGCCTTGAGCGCGCGGTCGGGCGCTGGCGCCAGCGACGGGGTGCAGAGGTTCGCCCATGGGTCTACGCGATCCTGCACAATCTGTTGGTCGACCATCAGCGGCAGCACAGTCGGCGAGGTACGGCGGTTCCGCTCCACCTCGTCGACGACGCTGCGCTCGGCCGCCCGGCCGATCAGGACGTAGGCCTGCACCACCGAGACCTGTTGCGCGCACTTGATGCGTTGCCCGAGGAGCAGCGGACGGTGCTGCTCCTCATTTCCGTCGAAGGTCTGTCATATGGGGAAGTCGCTGCCGTCGTCGGCGTGCCGCTGGGAACGGTGATGTCGCGCATATCGCGGGCGCGCGACCGTCTGGCGACGCTCCTCCGCGAGGGTGAACGGCCACGATTAAGGAGTATTCGATGACCAGCCCGATCGGAGAGGACGATCTGGCCGCGTGGATCGATGGAAGGCTGTCGCCCGAGCGGCAGCGTCTGGTCGACGCTTACCTTGAAGGCCAGCCGGACGTGCATGCCCGTTTGCGGGAGCAGGCGGAGCAGGCGCGAGCCCTTGCGTCCCTGTTCACTCCCATCGCGGAGGAACCGATCCCGGCGACGATGCGCGTCGCAGCCATCAGGGGACGGCAACGCCAACCGCCTTGGCAACTCGCCATCGCCGCGTCGCTTCTGCTGGCGGTCGGATTTGGCGGTGGTTGGTCGAGCGCGCGGTGGAGCGGCGAACCCCACGCGGGCATCGCGGCGCTGGCCAATGAGGCGAGCGACAATTTCCGTGTCTATGCCGCCGACCGGATCCGACCGGCGGAAATCGGCCCCGACCAGCGCGCCATGCTGATCCGATGGACCTCCAGCCGATTGGGTGAGCGCGTGACCATCCCGGACCTCAGCACAGCGGGTTACCGCTATGGCGGGGGGCGATTGGTCGCGACGCCCCACGGCCCTGCAGCGCTGCTCCTCTATGATGGACCGCAAGCGTCGAAGCTTGCGGTGCTGACGAGGCCCATGCAAATCGACAAGAGCGCAAGCATGACCAGCACGTCCAGCGGGACCATGGGCCGGGTCACATGGGCTGTCGACGGGATCGGCTATAGTGTAGTGGGCGAGCGACCCGCTGCCGAGCTGCATCCGATCGCCGATGAGGTCCGGCGCCAGGCCGATGCGGGGCTTGTCTCCTGATAGCGCCTGGCCGCTTCTTAGCGCCGACAGGCACTGGGCGGACCAGCGGGATCACGGCTTGCGCTCGGCATCCTTCCGGTCGGCCTCTGCCGGAGTCAGCCTGGCCCGCTCGCGAATGCGACGTTCGAGCGGAGCGCCCGCGAACAGTACGAGCATCGCAAGGCTCAACCCGCCGATGATGAGCGGCCACACCGCCAACCCTGCTGCCGCGCCGATCGTGGCCGTGACCCAGATGCACGCGGCGGTCGCCAATCCATGCACTTCCTGACCCTGGCCGACCCGCAGCACCGCGCCGGCACCGATGAAGCCGACGCCGGACAGAATGCCCTGCATCGCCCGTCCTGCGGCATCGGCGTTTACGTTCGGCAAGCCACTGTGCACGATCGCCTGCACGGCGATGCAGCTCGCCAGACCGACCAGACCCAGCGTTCGCAATCCCATGATCTGCCGGTTCTCGCGCGAGCGTTCCCAGCCGAGCACCATCCCAGCCGCGGTCGCCACCACCAGCCGCCCGATCGCATCGATCCAGAAGCCGAGGTCCGATGCCGCTGATGCTTCGATCATTCGACCAGCACGTGCACATGATGCCAGGCGGTGCACAGATAGCCGGCGAAGTTCCACACCGTATCCGGCCGCTCGGGCTGACCCTGTCCAGTCTCGTCGAAGGCGCGCACGACAAGGTGCTGGCGCCCCTTGGCGAGCGTGGCGTCGAGGGTCCAGCGCCGCCAACCCCAGTGCGCCTCCGGATCATCGGTGAACGTCGCCTGTTGCCAGTCGCGACCACCGTTTACCGACACTTCGACCCGAGAGACGCGGCGATCATAGGCGATGGCATAGCCCTCGATCCGCACCTCCCCGGCCGGCAGGCTTTCGCCAGAGCCGGGCACGCAGATCGCGGCGTTGAGCGGCATGGCATTGATGGTCAGACCCTGGCTCCAGTCGACGGTGTCGCTCGTCACATCGGCAGGAAAGAGCTTGTAGTCGTGCGCCTGGATCGGTGCGTCGGATGGCGTCTCGCGCACCTCGATCCGTGTCAGCCATTTGGCGCTCCGCACCCCGGCATAGCCCGGCACCACCATGCGGAGCGGTGCGCCGTGTTCGGGCGTCAGCGGCTCGCCGTTCATCGCCCAGGCAATAAGGACGTCGGGTTGCCGCGCCTTGTCCATGGCGATCGAGACCCCGAACAATGCTTCCTCGCCTTCGACGTCCACCTCGTCCGCGCCGGTGAACGCCACGAACAGGTCGGACGCATTCGGCGCACCGACGGCATCCAGTACGTCGGACAGTCGTACGCCGGTCCATTCCGCATTGCCGATCGCGCCCACGTCCCAGGGGTCGCCGGACGTTTTAGCGACCTGCTGGAGATCCGTGCGCCGGTTGCCGGCGCACTGGAGAACTGCCGTCACCGTCCGCGTGGCCAACGCGCTTTTCAGTTCCTCCACCGAGAAGGAGCGGCTCGCCATGCCCGTCCCGCTCACTGCGATCCGGTGATCGGCAGGCAGATCGGGCACTGCACCATGGCTGCGCACGTAGAACAGCGCCTGCGGCGTCAGGAACCGCTCGATCAGCGCGCCGGGCGTCGGCTCGGCGTTGTAGGGATCGGATTTGCGCTCGATCATATCAGTCATGGACGAACCAACGCCGCAAGCGCGCGGATCGCTTCAAGCCTTCAAGACTATCGCAGACGAAGGATTACCGATCGTTCCGATATCCAGATTGGAACAAACAGATCGAACGGTTGGTCGTATCGATCAGTTTGCGCGATACAAGCTGCATGACCCTGGAGCAGCTCAGAATCTTCGTCGGTGTCGCCGAGCGCGAACACGTCACCAAGGCAGCAGAGGTGCTGAACGTCACGCAGTCCGCTGCCTCCGGCGCGGTCGCGGCCCTCGAAGCGCGCTACGGGGTTCCTCTGTTTCACCGCGTCGGGCGTGGCATCCAGCTGACCGAAGCGGGCCGCGGCTTTCTGGAGGAAGCGCGCGCGGTGCTGGGGCGGGCAGCGCATGCCGAGACGATGCTGGCGGACTATGCCGGGCTTGCCCGTGGTTCGTTGCGGATCGTCGCCAGCCAGACGATCGCAAGCTACTGGTTGCCCGCAAGGCTTGCCGCCTTCCACGACCGCCACCCGCAGATCGCGGTCGAGCTGGCGATCGACAACACCGAAGGCGCGGCAGCGCAGGTCCTTAGCGGAGCGGCGGAACTCGGTTTCGTTGAAGGCGAAGTGGACGAACCAGCGCTGGCGCATTGGGAAGTCGGACGCGATCCGATGGTGCTGGTCGGACGCAGGGACGCCGAGCGTGTCGACGAGGACTGGCTTCGCGCTGCACGCTGGATCGTCCGCGAGCAGGGTTCGGGCACGCGCTCGACCTTCGAGGACGTGCTGCGAACGCGCGGGTTTGATCCGGCCCAGCTGACGGTAGCGATGACGCTGCCGTCCAACGAGGCGGTGCGTACCGCGGTCGAGGCCGGTGCCGGCGTCGCTGTGTTGTCGCGATTGGTCGTCGCACGCGCGCTCAAGGCCGGCGATCTGGTCGAGCTGGCGCTTGAGTTACCCGATCGCGCCTTCCACGCGCTGCGCCACAAGGAACGCTATCGCACCCGCGCGGCCGACGCGCTGACGGACCTCATCAAGGAGCAGGTCGCATGACTGCCGACGCACCTTCGGCCCTGACCGGCCTCAAGCCGCTAAGCAGGCTCGATCACCCGCGCGAGATGATCCGCCAGTTCACACCCAACTGGTTTGCCGCGACCATGGGCACCGGCATCCTCGCTCTCGCGCTGCCGCAGGTGCCCGGCATCGGCCCCGCGCTCAAACCGATTGGCGAGGTGTTGTGGTTCTTCAACATCGCGCTCTTCATCCTGTTCGCCGGTCTCTATGGCGCGCGCTGGGCGATGTTCGGGCATGAGGCACGGCGCATCTTCGGCCACAACACCGTGTCGATGTTCATCGGGACCATCCCGATGGGCCTGGCGACGATCATCAACGGATGTCTCGCCTTCGGGATCGCGCGATTCGGTAACGGCATCATGCCGGTCGCACACGTCCTGTGGTGGATCGACGTCGCCATGTCGCTCGCCTGCGGCGTGTTGATCCCCTACCTGATGTTTACCCGCCACGAGCACAGCCTGGACGGCATGACCGCGGTATGGCTGCTGCCGGTCGTCGCAGCGGAAGTGGCGGGTGCCAGCGGCGGGCTGCTCGCGCCGCATCTGACCGATCCCCACGCGCAGATCGTGACGCTCGCGACCTCGTATGTGCTGTGGGCCTATTCGGTGCCGGTCGCGTTTGGCATCCTCGCTATTCTGATCCTGCGCATGGCGCTCCACAAGCTCCCGCACGAGAGCATGGCGGCATCCTCCTGGCTCGCGCTGGGGCCGATCGGCACCGGGGCGCTGGGTATGCTGGTGCTTGGGGCGGATGCGCCGGCGATCCTCGCGGCGCACGGGCTGGTCGGTGTCGGTACCGTCGCGCAAGGGATCGGCGTCGTCGCCGGGCTCTGCCTGTGGGGTTTCGGCCTGTGGTGGCTGGCGCTCGCGACGCTCATCACCATCCGCTACTGGCGCGCCGGCGTCCCATTCAACCTTGGCTGGTGGGGCTATACCTTCCCGCTCGGCGTCTACACCGTCGCCACCTTCCGCCTCGGTACGACGCTGAACCTCGGCCTCTTCGGTATCGTCGGCACGGTGCTGACGATCGCGCTCGCGGCGATGTGGCTGCTGGTCGGTGCCAAGACGCTCGCCGGAGCATGGCGCGGCAACCTGTTCGTCTCGCCCTGCATCGCTACCCCGAACTGATCCACCCTGATGATCGGATCAGTCGGTCCGATCACTTGCAGAACGCCCCTTCGATCCGCCAGCGTGGCTGGCCACAGGAGAGCCTTGTCATGGACAATTTTGACGCCGCGCTGGCGAGTGAAACCAGCCGTCGCCGCTTTCTCAGGCGTACGGCGCTCGGCACCGCCGGCCTTGCCGCAGCACCTGCGCTGGCGCAGCAGCTCGTCGACCTGAAGCTGCCTGGCGGCAATGCCGAGCGGCCGATGACCAGCGCCTTTCCTGGCAAGGGCAGCATGATCCTCCAACGCATCCATCCTCCGCTGTTGGAGACGCCGATGGACGTGTTCGACAAGTCGGTGTTCACGCCCAACGACCAGTTCTTCGTCCGCTGGCACTGGGCCGACATCCCGACCTCGATCGACGTCGAGAGCTTTCGCCTCAAGGTCTTCGGCCACGTCAACAGACCGCTGTCGATCAGCCTTGCCCAACTGCTGCGCCTGCCGCGCGTCGAGATGGCAGCGGTCAATCAGTGCTCGGGCAACAGCCGTGGGTTGTTCCAGCCGCGTGTCGCCGGCGCGCAATGGGGCAACGGCGCGATGGGCAATGCCAAATGGCTCGGTGTGCGCCTGCGCGACGTGCTTGATCTCGCCGGGGTCAAAGCAGGCGCGGTACAGGTACGCTTCGGCGCTCTCGATCAGCCGGTCGTCGCTGGCGCCCCCGACTTCGAGAAGGCGCTTGGGCTCGACCATGCCCGCGACGGCGAGGTGATGATCGCCTTCGGCATGAACGGCGAGCAGCTGCCGCTCCTCAACGGCTTCCCTTGCCGGTTGATCGTGCCGGGCTGGTACTCGACCTATTGGGTCAAGATGCTGAACGCGATCGAGGTGCTGCCCGGCCCTGACGACCAATATTGGATGGCCAAGGCTTACAAGATCCCGGCGACGCCGGGCGCCAACGTGATGCCGGGACAGAAAGACTTCCCGACCGTCCCGATTAACCGCATGATCCCGCGTAGCTGGATGACCAGCCTGCCGGATGGCCAGGTGATCGCCTATGAAGCGTCCATCCCGGTTGGCGGGATCGCGATGGGCGGCGACTGCGGCGTCGCCAAGGTCGATGTCTCATCCGATGGTGGCCGCACCTGGTACAGGACGACGCTCGGATCGGATGAGGGCAAGTATAGCTTCCGGCGCTGGGATGGTCGCGTGCCGCTTAGGCGCGGTCCCAACCCCATCATGGTGCGCTGCTGGAACGCCAACGGTGTCGCTCAGCCGATGAAGCCGATCTGGAACCCCGGCGGGTTCATGCGCGGCAACATCGAAACCACCACCATCATTGCGGCCTGAGGAGCGAGTAGCATGAAGACCCCGTCTCCCGGCATCATGGCCGCTGGCCTGATCGGCCTGACCGGCATTATCCTCGTCTCGATCGGGGCGCCGAGCAGCCGCAAGGCGCCTGCCCCGATCTCCGAGACATCCGAGCCGGCACCGCCCACCAGCGTCTCAGCCCGCGGCTTTTCGCTCGCCTCGACCAGCGTCGACCTGCCGGTCGACGACGCGACCTATCCCGATGGTCTGCACGCCGACGTCGTCAACGCCAACTGCACTTCGTGCCACTCGGCCAGCATGGCGCTGACCCAGCCTGCGCTATCGGCGGATCAGTGGAAGGCGACCGTCACCAAGATGCGCGAGGTCTACAAGGCGCCGGTGGCCGAGAAGGATGTCGACGAAATTGTCGCCTATCTCACCGCCATGCCGCATCAGAAGGCGGCACCCGCAACCGGCAAGGCGCAAGACCCCGATCCCAAGGTGGCTCCCGATGTTTCAGGTGGCACCGGCTAACCGAGCCATAATCCCAAAATACCATTTCAATCGGGAAAGTCGTCATAACCGGTCGGTTGTGACGCTGTGGAACCTACCACGGCCTCTCAAGGGTTTGCGTGTGTCAGAACCGTGGTTCAGAATGCCCGCTTCGGAGATCGGCAACGTGCCTCGGCTACGACCGACTTTGGGTCGGGAGCCGACCGGCAGGACGTCGCTGGTGGCCGACCGACTGCTCGTGGGTGGCTAGCTGCCGTCCAGAGAACGGCCGGTTCAATGAGCGCGGTCCACAGGGTTTTCATTGCTCCACATGGCGCGCGCCTAACACTCAAGCGTGATCGAACGCTTGAAGGATCGGACACGGCCCGGCCGAGCCGCTTCCGCACTCTCTCGCGAGATGGCGAAGGGAGGCGCGCACCCGCTCAAGCTCCTGAATCTTGGTGTCCAGCGCCGCAATCCGCTCATTGGCAAGCTCGCGTGCGCGGGCGCGATCGTCGGTTGCGTCGAGCGCTAGCAGTTCGCCGATCTGCTCCAACGTGAATCCGGCTGCCTGCGCCGAGCGGATAAACCGGAGGCGGCGCACGTCATCGACACCGTAGCGCCGAATACCACCGCTCGCGCCGGAGCCTCCGGGTCGGTCCGGCGTATCGAGCAAACCTCGGCGCTGATAGTAGCGCACGGTCTCGACACCGACGTCCCCTTCACGCGCGAGACCCGCAATCGTCAGTGCCGCCATGCCTTGACTCCGTACTATAGTACGGACCCTATATAGGTTCCGCGAACAGGATGGAGAAGTGAGATGGCGACCGCGGCGCCCAAGAAAGCAACGATCTATCGCATGGTGATGCCGACGCACACCTGCCCCTATGGCGTGAAGGCCAAGGATCTGCTGCGCCGGCAAGGTTACGAGGTCGAGGATCATTGGCTGCGCACGCGCGAGGAGACCGACGCGTTCAAGGCGGAGCACGGCGTGAAGACCACACCGCAGACCTTCATCGGGGGCGAGCGGGTAGGGGGTTATGACGATCTGCGCCGCTTCTTCGGCAAGGCGGTGCGCGATCCCAAGGCGGTCACTTACCGGCCCGTAGTCGCGGTGTTCGCCATGACCGCGCTGATGGCGCTCGCGGCCAGCTACGCTGCCTTCGGCTCGCCGTTCACGGTCCGCGCTGGGGAATGGTTCATCGCCTTCTCGATGTGCGTGCTCGCCATGCTGAAGCTTCAGAACGTCGAGAGCTTCTCGAGCATGTTCCTCAACTACGATCTGCTCGCCAAGCGCTGGGTGCCCTATTCCTACGTCTATCCCTACGCAGAAGGTGTTGCGGGCGTGCTGATGGCCGCTGGTGTCCTCACTTGGCTTTCGGTGCCGATCGCGCTCGTCATCGGGACGATCGGTGCGGTATCCGTCATCAAGGCGGTCTATGTCGACAAACGCGAACTCAAGTGCGCCTGCGTGGGTGGGGACAGCAATGTGCCTCTGGGCTTCCTGTCGCTGACTGAGAACGTGATGATGGTCGCCATGGCGCTATGGATGGTGATCGCTCCGGCAGCGCTCTCGATGCCGCACTGAGCCGTTGACTTCAGGTCCAAAAGGCTGCCGGTAGCTGGCGTGAAATCCGGATCTCGCCCTCGTGTCAGCTTCGTTCGCACTGCCGTCCTGGCCGTGCTTGCGATGATGCTGCTCGTCCGGTTGGGGCCGATCTGCGAAACCAGTGCTCAAGCAGCTCCGATCGCCTCGGCAATGGCTGGGTGCGAGGAAAAAGGCTCTTCGGCACCGGACAAGAAGGCACCTCAGCCGGCCTGCGCGACGCCCTGCATCGCCGTCCCGGGGGAAGCCCTGGCGAGGGCAGAGCCGTTATTCTCATTCCCGATCGCCGCTTGGCCTTCGCCGACCCCTGTCATGAACGGGTGGCTGATACCGCCCGCCACTCCACCTCCACGAGCCGTGTAACCATCCAACAGGTTTCACACATTCAATCGACGGAGCTTTTAATGACCAAGTTCAAGCTGATCGGCGCAGCGCTGGCGCTCGCCCTTCCGACCGCAGCCTTCGCGGCCGGGTCCTGCTGCGCCGACATGGCGTGCTGCAAAGACGGTGCCGATTGCTGCAAGGACGGCAAGGGCGATTGCTGCAAGGACATGAAGAAGGGCGGCGATCATGCCGGTCACGACATGTCCGGAATGCCCAAAAAGTAAGCCAGGGGAGGGAGGCGTCTGCGCCTCCCTCCTTTTCAGTGGTGGGCGAACACCTTGCGTCCACCAGGTCCGAACGCAACGACGTCGTAGGGCTGGGTCTTCATGCCCGGCATCTCCATGCCCGGCGAGCCCATCGGCATCCCGGCAACCGCGAGCCCCGTCACACCCTTTGGGTGCGTTGCCAGAGCCCGCTTCATGTCGGCGATTGGCACATGACCCTCGAAAGTCATGCCGTCGATGATGGCCGTGTGGCATGAGGCCAAGTCCGCGGGCACGCCCCGGGCCTTCATGAACGCGGGCCGGTTCGCGTCGTCGACGACGCGGACCGCCCGACCGAACTGAGCCTTCACCTGCTGCGCCCACTTCTCGCAACATGGGCAGCCCGGATCGCGGTGCATCAGCACCGGCCCGACAGCCACGGCTGCGACCGGCATGGCGAACGCTGCAACAGCGGCGAGAAGGCGAATGCGGGTCATGTCTATTCCTAGATGGCCGCCCCACCGCAGGCAAACCCTGCGGTGGGGCGGGGGCCGATCACTGTGCAGCCTTGCCGTGCGCCCGCAGCCAGGCGTTCAGCTCGCCGACTTCCTTGTTCTGCTCGGCGATCGTCTTGGTGGCCATCATGCGGACCTTTGCGTCCTTGGTTTCGCGCAACACTATCTGCGACATGGCAATGCCACCGCGATGATGCTCGACCATTTTGCGGACCCAGGTCTCGGTCGCATCAGCGCCCATGGCCGACATCATCTTCTGATGCATCTGCATTTCAGAGGGCGGATAGGGGTTCGCCGGCGTCGGCTTCATCATCTGACCGTGGTTCATGCCCGAATGATCCATGCCCTGCATCTGGGCGATGGCCGGAGCGGCGCCGAGCGCGGCCGCGAGGGCCAAAACAGTCATCTTCTTCATCGTGTCTCTCCTGGGTAAACGCCCCCGCCCACAGGAGGGATACGGGCGCGCGTACCGTATCCCTCACGCCCATGATCGAATTCAGCGGATCGGCTGAAGGGTATTCACCCCGACGCTATCATCAGTTTCAGGTGGGGGAGGGGGAACCTGCTTGTCACGATAGGAAGGCAGGTCGGGCGCATTCGCAGGCGTAGGATTTGCCTCAAGCCTGGCAATGGCCCGCTTCATTTGCGTGATCTCACGAACCTGAGCATCGATGATTCCGTCCGCCAGCTTGCGCACCTCGGGGTCTTTGATGTGCGCGCGCTCGCTCGTCAGGATCGCGATCGAGTGGTGCGGGATCATGGCTTTCATCCAGCTCACGTCATCCACCGTCTCCTGGCTGCGGACGAGCCACAGCGCGAGCGCGAACACTACGATGCTACCGCCGATAATCGCGGCATTCGTCCGCTTGTTCTTGTACATCGACCACATGAAAAGGAGCATGATGATCGCCATCGTGGCGCCCATCACGAAGGCCATCCAGAACCGCGTCTGGCTGAACTCTATATGCCCGAGGGCATAGACGTTCACGTACATCAGCCCGAACATGACAACGGTCGAAGTCGCCACCATTGCCGCAAAACGACCGTAGCCCATGCCCATGTTCATCTTGCCTTGGTGCTCGTCCATCATGCGACTCCCTGTCTGGAAATACGCCCCCCGGCTTTGCGGCGCGGCCGTCTCGGCCAGCGCATGAAGAGAAGGATCGCACCCGACACTGCGAAGACGAGACCGCCTGCGGCGAAAGCGTTGAGCCACGGCGTGTTGAACCGCTCGTGCTCCGTCCAATCCATGATGTGGAGACCCCAGAAGAAGTCGTACAGCCGCCACGTTCCTGTTCGGACCGACGTGAGCCGTCCCGTCTCGGCCGCTACATAGATTCGGGTGGCGTCATCGTCGGCGAACGTTGCACTCCATGCCGGCAGCGCCCCGCGATACTCGGTACTGGCTCGTTCAATCCGCTCGATGGTGGGTGCGGGCACACCAGCCCCCCGATACGCCTTCTGAGCGATCGTCCCGGCCACCCTGGCATCCAATGGTGGGATCGGCGCAGCCGTGCGAGCGTCCAGCAGACGGATGCGACCATCCACAAGCTGTGCCTCAACGATCGCTCGCCCGAGCAGCATTCGGTGCTGAAGCTGGCGGACCGGCGCTCCGGCCGACGCCAGCAAGGCAGGCAACGATGCGAAGCCTTGGGTGCTCGACAGCGCCGGCTCGGCGTTCCGTTCGATCCGGTGATCGCCGTGCACGGTGTCAATGGGGAGCAGGCTCATCACAAGGCCGCTGGTGAACCAGACGATCGCCTGCGCGCCGATCAGGAGAGCAAGCCAGCGGTGGATCTTGCTCGCTCCAAGGTGGAGGCGGAGCCGCGGGCTCAGAACCAGGTCCTCACGCCGGCGACGAAGCTGAAGCCCCCTGTGTCGTCGCCCCGCGCCCGCGAGAAGCGGGCGGTGTCGCCGAACTGCCGTTCCCACGACACGCCGATATAGGGCGCGAACTCACGGCGGCCCTCGTAGCGAAGCCGCAAACCGGCCTCCAGGTCCGTCAGCCCGGAGCCGATCCCGGTCTCCCGCACGTCCTGGGCGGCGAAGTTGGCCTCTACCCTGGGCTGGAGAACGAAGTAGTTGGTGATGCGCTGGTCGTAATAGCCCTCGGCGCGGGCGAGCACGTCCCCCTTGTCGGAGAGGAACAGCGCGCCCTCGACCTCGAACTGGTAGGGGGCCAAGCCCTCGATCCCGATCGTCGCATAGGTGCGCGACGGGTTCGGCTTGAAGTCGTAGCGGACGCCGGCCTGGAGATTCCAATAGGGATCGAGGGCATGGCTGTAGAGCGCCTGCACCTCGGCGCTCTCCAGCGCCTTGCCGAAACCACCTTCGCCTTCTGACTTCAGCCAAAGGCGATTGATGTCGCCTCCGACCCAAGCCTCGCCATCCCAGCGGTAGCCGTCGCTTCCTTTGCGGGCCTGATACTCCGCAAGATTGAAGAGCACCTGATAGTAGGTCATCCCGCCATGCTCGCGCCGCAGGTCGTTCTCGCGGGAGCTGGCCATGGCATCCGCCCCCCAGAAACGATCGGCGAGATGATCGCCGGGCGGAGCGGGAGCGGGCTTGTTGCCGGGGGGGAGGTCGGTCCCGATCTTGGCGCCTGTCTGGCTACCATCCATCGCCATGCCGGGCATCGCGCTCATGTCGTGCCCGGCGTGCGGGTCCTGCCCGGCTGCTGCCGGGGAACCCATGCCGGGCATGGCGGACATGTCGTGCCCGGCGTGCGGATCTTGCGCGGGCGCGGGCTGCTGCTGAGCGCCCATGTCCATTCCCTGCATCCCGCTCATGTCGTGACCGGCGTGCGGATCGGCCACCCGAGCCGGCGCGGCCTGAGCGCGACGCGGGGCCCTCCGAACCTGGGCCTTCCGCTTGGCCGCGGGCTTGGCTGCCGCTTTCCGCGCGGGCTTGGGGGTCGCCTTGGCCGCGGGCTTCGCCGGCATGGTCATTCCCGGCATGTTGTGCATGGAATGATCCATGCTCTGCCCGAACACAGGGCCGGCGACGACTGCCGAGGCAAGGCCGGCGAGAAGGAGTGACCGGTTCACGCTGATGCCTCCCCGGCCTTGCGGACCTGGACGACGCGCATCATCCCTGCGTGCATGTGGTAGAGCATGTGGCAGTGGAACGCCCAATCGCCTTCCTCGCCTGTCACGTCCCAGCTCACCGTGCCGCCTGGCTGGACGAGCACGGTATGCTTCCGGGGCGCATAGGCACCTTTCCCCGTCACCAGGTCGAAGAAGTGACCGTGGATGTGAATGGGATGGCCCATCATCGTGTCGTTGATGAGGGTGACACGCACCCGTTCGCCGTGCAGCAGGGTGATCGGATCGGGGCTCTCCGACAGCTTCTCGCCATCGAAACCCCACATGTAGCGCTCCATATTACCGGTAAGGTGGAGCTTGATCTCGCGCTCGGGTGCCCGCGTGTCGGGATTGCGATCGAGTGCCACCAGATCGCGATAGGTCAGCACGCGGTGCCCGACATTCTCGAGGCCCTGACCGGGCTCGCCCGTGCGATCGACTGGCATGGCCGAAATGGTCTGGACACCCGGACCCTTCTTCACACCCGGGGCCTTCGAGAAATCGCGCATGTTCATGCTGCCCATGTCCATTCCGGCCATCGGCTGCCCATCTGTCATGCCCGGCATCGCACCCGACCCATGATCCATCCCGGGCATGGCGCCGCTCTGACCCTGCGGCGCGGTCATCCCGGCCATGGCGCCGGCAGCAGCGCCGGCGGCACCATGGTTCATCTGGGAATGGTCCATGCCCTGCATCGAACCGGCACCTGCGCCATGGTCCATACCGCCATGGTCCATGCCCGCCATTGATCCAGCCTGTGCGCCCGTCGCAGCGCTTCCCATGCCCTGCATGGAGCCGTGATCCATCGTGCTCATGTCATGGCCGCCCATGCCCATGTCCTTCATGGTCGCGAGCGGCCGCTTGCGAAGTGGCGGGACTTCGGCAGCCATGCCCTCGCGGGGTGCGAGCGTCGCGCGCGCCATGCCGGAGCGATCGACGCTCTCGCCCACCAGCGTGTAGGCGCGCATGTCGGGCGGCGTGACGATCGCGTCATAGGTCTCGGCCGGGCCGAACTGGAACTCGTCGATCTGAACGGGGCGCACGTTCAACCCATCAGCCGCGACGATCGTCATCGGCAGGCCGGGGATGCGGACGTTGAAGGTCGTCATGGACGATGCGTTGATGAACCGAAGCCGCACCCGCTCGCCCGGCCGGAACAGCGCGGTCCAATTGTCCTTGGGACCATGGCCGTTGACCAGATAGGTGTAGGTCGAGGCGGTCACGTCGGCGACATCGGCGGGGTCCATCCGCATCTTGCCCCACATCAGCCGCTCTTTGAGCGGCTGATCCTTGCCCGCCAGCAGCCCGCTTAGGGTCTGGCGCTGGCGGTTGAAGTAGCCCGACTCCTTCTTGAGGCGGTCGAACAGGTAGTGCGGGTGCTGGAAGCTGTGATCGGACAGCACGATGACGTGCTCGCGATCGAACTGCACCGGGTCGGGGTCCTTGGGGTCGATCAGGATCGGCCCGTAGTGCCCCTCCTGCTCCTGGAGCCCCGAGTGGCTGTGATACCAGTAGGTGCCGCTCTGGATGATCGGGAACTCGTAGGTGAAGGTCGATCGTGCCGGGATGCCTGGAAAGGCAATGCCGGGCACGCCGTCCATCTGAAAGGGCACCAGCAGCCCGTGCCAATGAATAGAGGTTTCCTCATCCAGATCATTAACGACGTGGAGGCGCACGTTCTGCCCCTCGCGCAAGCGGATGAGCGGAGCAGGCACGGTGCCGTTGATGCCGATCGCGTGGCTCTGCCGCCCGTCGATCATCATCATCTGGTGAGCGATCTTTAGCGTAATGTCGTCGCCCGAAACTGTCGGCAACGGCTTGGCGATGCCCGCGGACACCGGCTGCGCCCACGCCGGCATATAGGCCGACAGAGCAAGGCCGCTTCCGGCTAGGGTGGCACCGCGCAGCACTTGGCGGCGGTCGAGAACGCGCGACATGAAAGCTCCTAGAAGGTGGGCCGCTACCGGCCCGTTTCACTCCTTCTACGCGTCCCGCACGCCGATCCCTTGTTCGGTGTTCAACTTTTCGAGGAGGCGCGAGCGGGCACGGTAGAGGCGGGTTTCGACAGCCTTCTGGCTGATCCCCAGCACGTCGGCGGTTTCGGCTTGGCTCAAACCCTCGATGGTGCGCAGCACCAGAGCCTCTTTTAGATTCATGGGCAGAGCGGAAATGGCATCTGTTACCCGGTCCAACTCCTGGCGGTCGGCTGCGCCGTCGTCGATTGCCACCTGATCGTCCACCACAGCTTCAGCCCGATGATCGATGGGGGCCGCGAAGGAGAAGAACCGGCGCACCGTGCGCTTTCGCGCCCAGTCACGACATTTGTTGATCGCGATCGTCGAAAGCCACGCTCTCATGGCGCGCTGCCCGTCGTAGCGCGGGAGGGCCTGGTGTGCGGCGACGAACGTCTCCTGCACCAGATCAAGCGCTTCGTCGGGTTCGCCGACGCATGCCCGCGCGAGCCGGAACACCGGCTGTTGGTAGCGTCGCACGATTTCGGCAAAAGCGGCCTGCCGACCGGCAATGCTGAGCGTCGCCAGCTCGCCATCGGACAGCGTGGTCCAATCGAGGCTCACCCCTGGCCGTCGGTGAGCGCCTTCACCACCGCAGCATCGAATTGAGAGGTCTGATCGGTGCGCAGAAGCTGCCGCATGGCAAAGATATGCGCCAACGTGGCCTTCTGGAGCTCGCCCATCGCGGCATGGCTCTGATCGACCGCGGCCGTGACCCGCGGGCCGTTGCCGTGCTCGGCCTCGATCGCCTCGGCGAGCCGAGCATTGGTCGCGCGCAACTCCAGCTCGAGAGCGCGCCGTTGCACCGCGAACCGGTCCTCCAGAACCTTCAGCTTTGCCTGCTGATCGGCATCGAGCGCGAGCTTGTGGTGCAGGACCTCGTGCAGCGCGGCGCCCGGCTGCTTGGGCTGGGGCAACAGCGCACGTCCAACGAACACGCCCCCGATCGCCGCGAGAAAGGCGAGTACGACACACAGCAGGACGCGCTTGGTCGAGGTCACGGCTCGCCGATCAGCAAAGTCGAGGGTGCGAGCGGCGAGGCCCCGCCGAGCGGTGCGAGCGACACCGCGGGGCTCGCGGTCGCGGGCAGCTCGGCGCCGATCATGCCGATCGCCAATGCCGCGACCGTCACCGCACCGATGCCGAGCCCGGCCTGTCGCACGACCGGCCGTGTGCCGATGCGCGCGAGAACACGTGCTTCGACGTCGTCCAGCGCAGCCGGAACAGGTGCTCCCGCCAACCTCACCAACGCTCTGTCCAGATCATCCATGTTTTCCACTCCGCCCCTCTAACACTGGTTACGCAGCGCTGCCCATCATCCCTCATCGGTCGCGTGAGGGGTGCGCGACCGTGCCGCGTAGAATGGACAGAACATCACGGAGTAACCGCATGCGTCGCGCCCTAATCCCTGCCGCCCTTGCCATCCTCGGGCTCGCCAGCGCCGCCCAGGCTCATCCTAAGCTGCTGTCCGCCTCACCGGCGCCGAACGCGACTGTCGCCAAGCCCGCGCGCCTCGCGCTGCGGTTCAGCGAGAAGCTGATGCCGAAGTTCTCGGGCGCGGACCTGATGATGACCGCGCATGGCGGCACCGCGCACGCGCCCATGAAGGTCGCGGCTGCGGCCGGGGTCGCCGATGATGGCCGCACGCTCGTCGTCACGCCCAAGGCGCCGCTCGCCGCGGGGCGCTACAGCGTCGCTTGGCATGTGGTCTCGGTTGACACCCACCGGGTAGCCGGAAACTTCGCCTTCGCGGTCAAGTAAGGGTGGAGACCGACTGGCCGCTGATCGCGGTTCGCGTCGCGCTTTATGCAACGCTGAGCGGGTTGTTCGGCTTGTCGGCCTTTAGTCTCTACGGCCTCAAAGCCGGCGAGCGCGCCAATGCGCTCGCCTTGCGCCCCTGGCTCGTCGGAAGCGGCCTGCTCGGCCTCCTGTTCTCCGGGATCGCCCTCGCACTGCTCGCGGCGGCGATGGCCGGGGCACCGCCCTGGCCGGTCGATCAGGAGGCGATCGGGATGCTCCTCTCCGGGTCCGCAACGGGCACCGCGTGGGAAGCGCGCATAGCTGCGCTCGTGGTGGCGTCGGTCGCGGCCCTCTTGGCAACCGATCGCGCGGCTTTGCTCGGCTTGGTGACGTTCGCTGCGGCCGTGGCGCTCGCCACGCTTGCTTGGACAGGACACGGCGCGATGGACGAGGGCGCTGTTGGCTGGGTGCATCTGGGCGCCGACATTCTTCACCTGCTTGCGGGCGGAGCCTGGGCCGGAGCCCTACTCGGGCTCGTGCTTCTGGTCGCCCGGCCGGTCGGCCGCGTCGACGCCGCCCATCTGACTCTGACGCACCGCGCACTGCACGGGTTCGGCATGGTCGGCACGATCCTGGTCGGCACGATCGTCGTCACGGGTGTCGTCAACGCGTGGCTGCTGGTCGGCCTCGCCAATCTGCCGGACCTTCCGACTACGCGCTACGGCCAGCTTCTGATCGCCAAGCTAGCGCTGTTCGGCACAATGCTCGCGCTCGCGTCGCTCAACCGCTTCAGACTTACGCCGGCGTTCGAGCGCTCGATCGCCGCGGCCGATCATCACGGCGCGCTTCGCGCCCTGCGGCGCAGCCTCGCGGTCGAGGCGAGCTGCGCAGTGGCGATCCTGGCGCTCGTCGCATGGCTGGGGACGCTCGAACCGCCCGCTTCGGCGATGTGAAGGGCGGGCGGCCAAGCGCCGCCCGCCTCGCCGCTCAGGCGGCCATCTTCTCGCATTCCTCGGCGCACCGCTCGCAGGCGGCGACGCACTCTTCCATCCCGTCCAGCCCTTTGCAGCTCGCCGCGCAAGCCCGGCAGATCTGAGCGCAGATGCCGCACACGAGCTTATGCTGGTCGGAGCCGCGCGCCATGAAGTCGAGCGAGGTGGCGCAAACCTGCGCGCAATCCAGCATGATCTTGATGTGGTCGGGCGCGGCGTGCGGGCCGCCTACCTGAAGGCAATGCTGCGTCGTCATCGACAGACAGGTAATGTGGCAGTGGTGGCAGGCATCCATGCAGGCCTGCATTTCGGCGCTCATGTGGTGGTGCATCGTCGTTCTCCGCGTAAGGCCCCCCTTATTCGCAGTACGTGCCGCACCGGTGCTTCCCTTAGATAGGTGCTTCCATTTATCGCTAATTGTTCGTGGCTTTCGATTAGGAGTAATCACAGTGATACCGCCCCGTTGACCTGTGACGTTGTGGGATATCGGTCTCCGATGGGTTGGTGCTCGTTGGTCTTTGAAAGGCCTAGGAACAAAAAGGATTTTCCTAGAAATCGGGGCCGGTTTTTTGAAGTTAGTCGCGGACTGTAAAAAGACCAGTATTCTAAGGTGCTTTCAGGGTATACCCAAAAGGCACCGGCAAGTCAGGGATGGTCAAGTGGGGGGATCGGCGAATGCATCATAGGTGCCGGGCAGCCGCTAAGAAAAGGAGTGACCGACACCACAATATCTATTTAGAAAACGGCTTTGTATAATGATTTGGAAACTTTGCAGCAGTGAATCGGTGACTATCAAGTATTGCAGCTACACCCGATGCATCATTGAATGTTCCAAGCGACGCCACCGCCCCGCCGAACGATCGAATAGCGTCCCGTAAAGCCCTCAGCTTTTCATCATCAATCACTCGCATATCAGAAGAAGGCGAAGCCTCCTGCTGAAACCTACTCACTGGCTCGATGAGGATAGGAGTGTAAGTGCAGCTTGCGTCATAATTCAGGCGAAACCAAGATATAGATCCTAGCAACTGATTACAGTGATCCTTCGAAATAAGTCGGCCGTCGTTCTTCACGCCAGACTTGCACTCAATGACGAAGAAGTGCAGGCCGCCCACGGCCCAAAGATTGTCCGGGCCACCGTCACGATATTCATTGTCGGGCCGTTGAGATCCGAACCCACCTAATTTTCCCAACTCACGTATTGATGCTTCAAAGCGTTCTGTACGAAGCTCGTCCCATACCAAGTCGTCCGCGAGAGCGTTCGCAAGAAGGACAATCTGGTTTGGGTTGATACAGCGCGACGAGATAAACGACAGGCTTGCCTCGGCTTGTACCGCGGGTGCCGTAATCCGTGTGTGCGTTATACCGGCGATCGGTTTGACGACGCGCCGGTTGTCGGAAACCGCCGATAATAGAACGGCCTGAGCCCCAGCGGGATCTGTTATTGTAAGAGCCTCAGCAAGCTGCTGCTTCAAGTAGCCCCGCACGGAGCGATCATTCTCTGCGTTCACCGCTTGCTGCAGCTTCGGCTCTGCTTGCTTGCTTTGCGACATTGCAAGGAGGTCAAAAGCCTCTCTCTGCAAAACTATCGAAGGATTTACCCAACTGGCTTGTCCCTCTGGTGCGTGGGCGAGGCGGGATCGACCAGCTTGCCACCATTGAATGTTTCCCTCGATGCAGTAATCCAGAAGAGGGCGAAGCGCGCTCGCCGGTTGCCCCTTGACCTGTTGCGTTACCTCACGTCCCAAATCCATTTGCGCAAGTGTCGCGGGCGTGAACATGGACCTCGCAGAAGGTTGATTAATCCTCTGGGCCAGGCGGTTGCCGAGAAGTAGCACTGCACAGCGGTCTTCGGAGGATCGGACACCGCGACCCATGCCTTGTTCCACCTTTTGAACTTGGCGAAGCAGCTCTAAATCGGTGCCCTCCAATACCGATGACTCTATTCTATCGAGTAGTCCTAGAAATTCCGGTAAGCCGTCGATTATCAACAGACGGCAAGCGTCATCAGGCAGGTCAACACCGTCATATCTGTTGACCAGAACAGTGATACCGACATGTTCCCCCCCCTTCAGACGATCAACTCCGGACGCGATTGTGTCGCTTTTTAGAATCTGACCAGCAACGTCCGACCAGAAAGCCGCCCGGCGATCAGACGGCACGATAACAGCTACATTCTTGGTTCTAGCGATCTCAACTGCCAGTGCCTTAATATCGCCTTCCACAATATTGGTGTTTATCTCTTGTGGGACGACGATCATACGATCCCCGATTTCACCAGCTCCCTTCGGTTTGATAGGCGACGAGACCATGCCTGGGTCGGCATCGAGTTTCGTGACAAGGACACCGTCGTCGGCTAGCGTTGCGGTCATATAGATCCGTCGCTTCGCATGCTGGAATGCGGCGATCTTCTCGATCGGTACGCAGCGTGGGGCTATCTCTAAGCCCGCTCCACCAACTGCGCATTGACAGATCGCGAGTACGTCCTTGAGCAGAGGCCACTTGAAAAGGAGGCCGTCATCTTCCCGATACGAATGAAGAATGGAGATGACCTGTTCGCGCTTTTGGTGCCAAGCCCAGAACGGTATGAGCATCAAGGCTTGGGGATCGCCATTCTTTAACTCGACCAGGCCAACCTCTGATTGGGCCCTCAAGTCATCCTCAAAAATGCGAAGAAGCTCGTTATACACAGGATGGATAGCTGGCAACGATATTGAAAACTGATCGTCTACAGTCGAAAGACACGCGTGGGCGTCGTCTATCACAATAGAGCTGATTGGCTTTCGGATCCCCCCAACACCGAACACCGACTTGCCGTTAACTAGCTTGTGTATATTTATAACTAAGATGGTACGACCAGCAAGGAACGCGGGATCATCCGCGTCCCCGGTTGCGACAATCCCCAGGTCACGTGCTTCAGCTAGAACCTGATGAAGAAGGTAGTTGTCAGGAACGACATAAACGGCTGGGCCGATGCCCTCGTTAAGACAGCTTTGGAGCGCTAGCAGTCCCACGAGCATCTTACCAGAACCGGTATTCATCTTTATAGTGTTATCTCGACGTCCGCGAAGGTCGAACCACTTATCCAATACCTCACCTTGGTTCGCGGATGGAAACCGAAAGCGTGGTTGTCGAACAAGAGTGGTGAAGATTTTCCGAGGCTCCAGAACTGGAGCGCCGTTGCCTCCACCCCCGCCTAGTGCGGTGAAATCCAACATAATAATTCCCAACCTGACTGCTTCCGGCTTTCGCTCTCCGCAGACTATCGGGTGCTGTCGAAAAGGCCACCGCTCCAAGATCGTTTAATTTCTAGCTCTCGGTGTGAAGAATCCGGAAGCATGCCTAAAAAGCACCGTCACAAAATCGATTAATCGCGCAATCTGTAGCGGGGCGGGCGGGGGGCTGTAGAGTGCGGGTCGCGACAAGCAGATGGTTTCAGACGCGATGATGGCAGGGCCGCACATTGCCAGGTCGAAGTGTCAGTTACCTCTGGTAGACCGTGCCAATTAGCGCTGACATTTACAGGCAGCGATACACCGTCTCAGTAATTGAGCACAGGCTGATCCTGCGCCGAACCAACTACAATTCCGGGTCAAACGGATCGCGGACGGCCGTGAGAGAAATCCAGTTTCCACATACCGAGCGCGTCAGCGCAGTTTACGTAGCGCGCCCAATGTTCCAACATACACCCGGTGTCTTGCTGGCGAAGATCGGCACGGCAGAACCGAGTTGGCGACGAAGGGCGGGGCAGGGCGTTGACGGGTAAGAATCCGCATAGTGCAGACGACGCCGCTCTCGGCTTCCTATATCAGGGCCAGTATGCCTTGTTATTGCTGTGGCGTGACGCCGACGACGACGCGACGGTTTGGGTCGAAACGTTAGACGATGTTGTCTTAGCCTCCAACGGCGATACCATTCTCGAGCAATTAAAGCATACTCTGAAGACTAAGCCGGTTCCGCTTACCATAGCGAGTAAAAACGTTTGGAGAACATTGAAGGGATGGATTGATGTCCTGCCAAGTCTTGATCTTAGTCACACGTGGTTGCACCTTGTGGCTGTTACGGGGATCGCGAGTGGCTCGCCTCTAGAACTGCTGCTTGACGACGGCAACGACCGCGAGAAACTTCTCGATACGCTGAACCAAGAGGCTGAACGAGTTCTCCAAGAGCGCGTTGAAGCAAAAGCTGCAAAAGCCAAGGCGCTCCCGCACGCCGAACGCGTGGCCGGTTGCACTGCCTTTCTCGCACTTGAGCCTGACAAAAAGACTGCGATCCTGTCGCGGATGCGGATCAAGCCCAATCAACCGACCATCGCTGCCATCGAGGACCAGCTAGCCGCAGATTTGACATCGATCCTGAAGGAACGACGTCAAGTGGTTGCGCGCCAGCTAGTGGAATGGTGGAACGGCCAGATACTCGATTTGCTTACGAAGAAACGGGACATCGGGATATCCCGGTTCGAATTGGTCAAGCGCTTCATGGAAATCGTAAGCGCTATCGAGCTCGATGAACTGACGAGTGGGTTTGCGACGTCAATCTTACCATCGTCGTATAAAGCTCATAGCATGCTGGAACGGCAGATTACGCTTGTCGACGGGTCCAAGGATACAATCCGTCGTGCGATACAAGTCGAATGGCGAGCACGGGAAGAACGCTCTCGCTGGTCAAATCAGAATCCCGCACATCTTACCACAATTGTAAATTATGATTCGAGACTTGTTGAGGAATGGAGCGACCGGCACATCGATATGTGCGCCGAGGCGGCAGGCTGTGCCGAGGACAAGTCCAAGGAGCACGGGCGCAACCTTCTCAAGTGGAGTCACTTCGACGCACCGCAGCAGCTCGAGCCGATCGCTCCCAAAATCGTGTCCCCGCACTATGTCCGGGGCGCGTATCAGATACTCTCCATCACGGGTAGCGTAGGCTGGCATCCTGATTACCGCACTCAACTCGGTTTTAAACCATGACTTTGGCCGTTGACATGTTCGCAGAATCTAACCCTGCATTCGCCGCCTTTGTCGCCATCGGTTTCTGTCGGAGCTATCTCGACATAGCTGGTGCCCCGCCCTCGATAGCGTTGTTCTATCTGGCCGTGCCGATTGCTGTTTCGGATGATCTGCAAAATACTTTTTTAAGCACGAATGCTTCGACGGGGCTGCTAGCTTGGTTAACCCGATACCCCGAGGTCCGGTTCGGGCTTGGCGCTCGTCTCGACGCCGCGCTTCCGATCGTTAGTGGAGGAATTCAACTGGCGCTTCTCTCGAAAGCACTTCGGCTGGAGCCCGGGGGGAGCCTTCGTCTCGGCACCGACGTGCCGGGCAAAGGAGTTGTAGAAAAATTGCCACCTCAGCCAAAGCAAGTGCTCAGACGTGCCGAACGGCTCGGTAACTGGATGGCAAAGGCCGGTACAGCAGCTGCAATCTATTCTGCGTTTGGAGTGACGCCTTGACTCGCTGGAACGTCCTTGAGATTGCCTTGTACGGTGTCGGTGATCGACGGCGCATCATCACCTTTATGCCGGACACCGTTAATATTATCACCGGTGCGTCTGGGACTGGTAAGTCTGCGATCATTGACGCGATCGACTATTGCCTTGGGTCGAGCAGCTGTGGCCTGCCGTTTTACGTTCGCGAGCACGCGACCGCAGTGGCGGTTCTCTGGGGCCTTGGCGATCAGCACATGATTGTCGGGCGGCGAATTCCCCGAGCAGGGAAGGGCACCGAACAGATGTTCGTGCGAAGCGGCAGAAAGCTGACGCTTCCCGCCACTGGTGACCGGCTTGAGGGCGCCACGAACAGGGACACCGCGCGGACTATGATCGAGCGGGCGTTCGGTATTGGAGATATCGAAAATCCGGCCCTAAAAGACGTTTCGAAGAAGGGGCGGGCGACCGTTCGCGACATCACGCCGTATGTCTTTTTGTCGGCCGACGTCATAATCAGCCGGAGCAACCTCCTTCACGATATGAACCGTGTGGAGAAAGCTCGCGATATCAAGGCGACTATGCCCTTTTTCTTGGGGGCGACGGATCAGGAAAGCATTTTAGCCGAACGCCGGCTCCGACAGCTGCAGGTCGGGCTCGACCGCCTGGAACGTGACGCGAAACTGAAGGAGCGAAGCAAGGGCAAAACCGCCGAACGCTCCATGGCTCTACTCAGCCAGGCAGCAGATATTGGCTTGGCGGAGGCACCGACGCCTGACGCGACAGACCAGGCCCTTTTTTCTCAGCTCTATGCCGTCACGCAAACCGATGCGCTAGCGGTGACGATCCGGGAGGGCGATGATCTGGCTGTCTTGGAGGTAGAGCGACGAGGCCTCGTCCGCGAGTTGCAGGCGATGCGAGAACGTCGCCGATCACTAGTACTCGCGATGCGAGAAATGTCGGGATATGAGTCAGCGGTATCCGGCCAGGCGCACAAGTTGGGCCTGGTTAAGCATCTCAAGCTTTCCGACGGTAGATGCCCGGTATGTGAGAGCACCAACGAAGCTGGACGCGCAGCGGCTGACCAGATTCGGACCTCTCTGGAGGTCGTGGACCACGAAGTCCTGGCCGTGGACAGATTGCGTCCCGAGCTTGCCGACGAACAAATCCGACTGGATGCATCCCTTGCGGAACAAACGCGCCGTTTAAGAGAAGTGGAAGCCCAGATCACTGCGGTCATCCGGCAACGGGACGCGAGCGGCGCTGCGGCGACGCTTGCTCACCAACGAGCCCTTGTTCTTGGCCGGGTTCACCAGTTCCTGGAAATGACGACACAGGATGTCGAAAGCGTTCCCACCAATATTGCGTCGCTTCAGGCTGAGATAGCGGCGCTGAGGGACCGGGTCGATCCCGAAGCGAAGCAAGAACGCTTACGTGACGCTGAAATTGTGATCGGCAACTATGCAACCGAAATGTTGAGCGAACTCCCCTCCGAGATGCCTGTGTTCCGATCTCGCTTGCTGTTTCAGGCCACACCCAAGGTAACGATCATCGAGCCAATCCGGCGCGCTGCGCTCGCCCTTAGTGAGATTGGTTCAGACCAGAACTATCTGGCGATTCATCTTGCGTTGGCATTCTCACTTCAAAAGCATCTTGCAGACGTGGATGCGCCGGTTCCCGGCCTAATCGTCGTCGACCAGATAAGTCGGCCATATTACCCTGAAGGCGGAGACGAGAAAAGTCTTGGGGAGATGGCAAAAGATACCGACCGGTCAGCGATGCGCCGTATCGTCCGATTTCTGTTCGATGAAACAAACAGGCAGGCAGGCCTCCAGGTTATCCTGATCGAGCATGCCTTCATCAACGATGACGAAGACTATGTGAAAGCGGTCAGAGGTCGATGGACGCTTCAGACAAACGAAAAGCTTATACCTCCTGGCTGGCCGAGCAGAACGTAGATTTTGGTATGATACGGTTGAATGTTCGGACCCGGGGCAGGGATGCGGGCCGGCAGCCGACGGGGCTCGCTCAAGCAATGCGGAACAGAGCGGCGGTCGCGGCGGGGCAGGAGACGCCATTGGGTTATCAGCTGGAACTCTCACTATGTCAGATCAGGTTGGTCTTAAGGGTCTTGAGGGCAGGGACCAAAGCCGCGAGCCGCTCAAGCTGGACCACTGGCTGTGCGCTCAACCCGGGCGTCACCGCACGGTCGTAGATCGCTATGCAGTTTTTCTTGCGGAGCCGGGAGTGGTAGACGATCCCATCGAGATCGGTCGTATCATAGAGCGCCTGGCTGAAGGCACGCGCCTCGTCGTGCGCCTTGGCGCCGACGATGTCAGTCGAGATGCCGAGCTTGAAACAGGCGTCGCCGCGCAGCGTCAGCAGCCGGAGCGGCCGGGTCGCCGAAAGCGCACACACGCCCCAATCGGCAATGTCCGACTGCGCCAGCTCGCGGATGGTCTTTCCCTCGAAACGGTCACGGATGATCGCTTCGGCGACGGACGTCGCGAGATCCTCGGCGATATAGAGGAGCTTGAAGGCCTTGGTGGGACTGGCGAACCGGGTCTCGCCAAAGCCCATGCCGAGCGGAGTGCTGCGCCGCGCCCAAGGCGTAACACGTAGATAGTTAGCTGGCTCGACCCGACGGGTCAGCGATTGGAGAATTTTTGGATCGAGCGCCATCGCCGGCCGATTAGTTGATGTCGCGGTGGAAGTCCCGCAACGCGATCGCAGTGACCCTGTCCTGCTGGGCCGCGTGCAAGGCCGCAAGCGGTGTTTCTCCGTCCAGCGCGCCATGCGGCTGCCGCATCCAGAGCCATGCCGAGCGCGGGTCCGGCGCGACCGCCAAGACGTCAGCGATACCCTGGAGGGGACGGCCGTCGATGAACTGCTCTAGCGGATAGGCCAGCTTGCGCTGTCCGCGCAGCAGACCGATGATCGCGCCTTGCTTGTACCAAGTGTTGAGCGTCGTTCGTTTGACCCCGATCTGCGCCTCGATGTCGCTGGCGCCTCCCACTGGTCCCGCCCAGTCCTCGATCGCCTTCGGGGCCGCATAGGCAGCGAGACGGGCACGCCCTTCGCTCAGGCTGATCACCTCGCCAAGACCGCTACCCTGCGTTCGCTCGACTGGCCCGCCTTTCGTCGTCTCGCCGGGCGTGAACTGGCGAGCGACCTGTTCCAGCGCGACGCGCAGCTTATGCTCGCGCGCCACACCTCGCAGGTCGACTGCAGGAAAGCCCGACATGACATCGACTGCGATCGAGACGATCCGTGCCATGGTCTTGATCTCTGCGGCCGGGGCTTGCGGATTGCGTCCGCGCAAGACTGCCTGCACCTCGTCCACGCCCAACGTCAGCGCTGCTTCGCTCATAATGGCCTCCAATTAGATTGATTAGATAGTGCAGATTGAACGGATTGTCCAGTAATCATCCGATTTCGAGCAACTGGTCTGCCTGAGCGCTATATTCATATATTATCGACGAAAGCGGGTGTCCCTCGTCATTGCGCCAAGTGCCCCGATGACAGCCTGCGCAGGTAAACGGGCTGGCGAGATGCTGACGGCATGCAACGCGCTGTCGCAGTTGATCCAGGAGACGTCAGCACGGGGCACGGAGCGTAGCGGACAGCGGAGTCATGTCGTAGAGGCTCGTCGGCTGCGGGTTGGCATAGGAGGACAAATCCCGGCCGTATGGATGATCAAACCCCTAACCCTTTCGGCTTTGTCGATCACTCCGCCTTTGCAGGTTTTGGGGTCGATCTCGTTTGGGGCCTCGATGTCGAGGGCGCGCCAGTCCACATCAACGCTGCCCGACGCGGCCTTGCATGCCGGTTGATATGTCCGGCTTGCAAGGCGCCGCTGATAGCCCGCAAGGGTGCGAAGAAGGCGGCGCACTTCTCGCATCAAGGCAAAAACTCAGGATGTGGCAGCGGCCGCGAAACCAATGCGCATTACTGGGCCAAGCAGCTGCTGGTGGAAAAAAGGCAGATCTGGACGCCGGTGGTGACTGCCGTCGTCGACGGTGTCTCGCGCCACGAGAGCAAGGCAAAGTGGATGACATTCAGCGCTGTCCGGTCTGAGCGGCGTCTCGACCGCATCGTGCCCGACATCGTGCTGATTCTCGAGGACGGGCGCGAGCTGATCGTCGAGATTTGCGTCACCCATCCGTGCGGCGAGGACAAGATCGCGCTGATCCAGTCCAACAGCTGGCCAGCGATTGAAATCAACCTCCGTCTTTTGCGGACGTGTCAGGATATCGCCGTGATCGAGCGCGGACTGCTGGAGACGGCGCCGCGGAGCTGGCTTTGCAACCCAAGGCGGGATCGGGCCGAAAACAAGCTGCGGGCGGAATTGGCCGCAGCAGCGGCGAGCCTGGCGGAGGCGGCGCGGCGCAAGGCCGCACAGGAAACCGACCGTCAACGACGTGAGGCGTTGACGGTGGAGGCAGACGCGCGCGCATTATTGGGCGCTGCCGCGTCCGCGCATGCGGCGGTCTGCCCGATCAGCGATCCCACGCTCCTCCAACTAATTGCCCGGGACGAGGGCGAGCTGATCGGCATTTCAGGTGGTGGCGAAGGCTTCGCCGTCACAAAAAACGAGTGGCAAGCAACCGTGGTCGAGAAGTTCGTCTCGATTGTCGACATCAGAAACTACGAGGCCGAGACATTCTCGCTGGAGCGTGTGCTCGTGTATCTCAAGCCGCTCATCGCGCGGGCCTTTGTCCAACCGCCAACCGACAAGGTACGCGCATGGATGCGTGTCCATCATCGCGCTTTCCGTTTCCCGCATGAAGCGCTCGAGGACTATCTTGATGCGCTCTGCGTGACGGGAAGTCTGCAATCCGACGAACCCGGCCATTATGGCCTTCCCGATGATGTCGTGACGGGGATCGAGCGCGAGCAGCGTCGCCTGATTGAGATCGATCGTCGCGAGGAAGTGGCGCACGTGCTCGTCGACCAGATTATCGCCGATCTACCGCCGGAAGAAGCCTTCCTGCTTGAACCGCAGGCGTGGTTGGACACGGTTCTGCCAGGCAACAGCGCATCGCCGACGCAGATCATAATCTCCGGAGGGGCACCCTATCACGATTTGATCGCGTCGCTGCACGCCTTGGTGAAAATGGTGGCCGGCGGGGAAGATGCCGTCGACGATGTGCTCGGATTACCATTGGCTGTAGCTCGCTACCGCGCAGTCGAACGGTTGTCGGCACGACGGAGCCGCGAAGCAGCGGAGCGGAGTCAGCGGCTCCGCGATGTCGCAGCGCGATTACTGGGGCAAGAAGCCGACATATGGTTGACCACGCCGATCGAGGAAGGCGGCGAAACCCCGCTTGCGCTGTCCAATGCGGGGCAGGCCGGTCTAGATCTCTGCCTCAATACCATTGCGGTGATAGGGCGGCGACGTGAGGACGAGCGCGTCGCGGCAGCGGCGACCGCGATGCGACGCGACAAGCTGCAGGCGGTCGTCACGACGCTGTTCGCGCATAACCTTCGCGAGCTCGCCCTGAAGAACCAGTCGCCGCAACTTGGCAGTTCGCCTTGGGACGCGTGCACGACCGATTATGGCCTCGATAGTGCCATCCGCGTTCTCACCATTCAGGCCCAGGGCCGGAGTCGACGATGGTGACGATAAACCTTCCTCCTCTCGCGCGACGGACGCTAAGCACGAAATGCTGGTTCTTGTTGAAGGCCATGAATTACCTAAGAGGAATAGGCATCGGCATGATTTTTGATCGATCATCTGGAAATAGGCTTCTCGTAAGCTCCTTTGGAAAGTCGGTGCTTAAGTAGCCATCCATTTGCCAGCCAAGCCGATCCTTACCATGGAGACCAGACATTACCGGGGAAATACCAGCCTGCGCCATAACCTGCATGGCGCGCTCGAACTCGCGGATGTGGCATATTTTGTAGGGAAAATTATCCAACAGGTCCGGATTTAGATTGCGTTTTTTCATTTCGGATAACGCCATCTCGGTTAATGCGTTCTGCGTTTCGTGGGTGAATAGGTTCCAGTCGTCCATAGTAACGATCAGCGGATATATAGACTTGGTGGAACTGACCCAATTTGGATAGTGGCCATCAATGGCATCCTGCAAGGTTTGATAAGTCTGACAGATTGCCTTAGCAAGCTTGGCGTACTCATGATCTGTCTCAGGCGCCGGGGCCATTTTGGAACGTGCAAGCTTCCCTAACCGAAGGACTTTGCACTCAATGAACAAAACTCCCATTTTGTCCTCGACGATCCAATCTACGGTGTTTTTCGGACGTCGAGCAGTTCCGTAAGGGGCTTCCGCAATAATCTTCAAGTCACCTTCTACCGCGGTGAGTACCTCACCAACATACGCCTGATAAGCGGGGCCGAGGTAGCGGCTCAAGGCATCCGGGATTTTGCCGACCTCAAAGTACATACCGTCCGTGAAGCGGCGGCTTAGCATACCCGTGATGGGGCAGCGTACGTTCCCATTTGGCATCGTGATAAGGGGCGAACTTCGCAATGGATTAAAGGTATAGGCCCAGTCTTGGTCGAGCGATTGTTCCTCTAGAATCCTGTCAGTCAGGTTTGGTATGGTAGTCGAAAACCGGTTCATAAGAGGAGCCATATCAAAACCGAGAAGGTCTCCGGCATCCTTTGCGAAGGTAGGTGAAAGCATTTCGTGTGTCAGAAAGGTCGCTAAAAGCGCGAAGCCCCCTTGAAACAACTGCTCGACAGAGAGAGCGTACTCCGCCTCTATAACCTGTCGAATTCCTGGTTGGCCGTATATGCGCATGTAGCGAGCTAGGTCGTCATGACTAAAACTCTGCTGCCAATGGAATTGGCGGTGCGCTATTCTGGTCATCTCCGCGAAGATCGAAACATCATCGACCCCCGCCGATGCTTGGTCCTCAGCATCTCTCAAGAGATTTAGAGCTCGGGCGCAAGCCCGCCAATCGACGTTGTGCTTTCCACCATACGGTTGGCCGTAAAGTAGAGTCTCCCGCGCGAGGGTGTCGAGGCTCCAAAGGTAAAAACCGAGATAAATCTTCTGTTTTTTCCCGAAGGGATTTGCCTGAATGAGGTGCGGCGGAAGTTTTGTATTCCACTCGATGTGGTTCGCTAAATAGTAAATCGCACTAAGCATTGCTTCGCGGTTGTATCCACGTAGATAGTTTCGCAGCGGCTTAAATAAGTGTCTCACCGGGATGGGTTACGGTTCAAGGTCGACGAGCATGTCATGCGGAATCGGCAGCACCTCAGAAAAGGCACCGCCAGTGAAGTGATCGTGGCTGGCAAGCGCACGAAGGAGGGTTGGCCGCCAGTGATTACGATGGAAGGCTCGCGTTTCGTATCGTGTTTGAAGGCGTAGGACAGTCCGCACCCCTTCTTGGCCTGTCCCGTTATAGGCGATATGCAAGGATGCCGCCTGGGAAGAAATGTAGGTGTTGACCTCGCGCTGATACCGATTGCCAAGTTTAAGTGCCGCCATCTGTCCAGTCAAACGGTCGGGAAAGCCAGCAGGAAGCACTGCGGCGGCGTCGATAGAGAAATCAACTATTAAGGCGGATCCGTTTAACTCAATGGTCGCTAGTAAGAAATTGAGATCGGGCAGGACGTCAAAGTAAGGATGGAGAAAGCCGTTACCGTCGACGTCAAACCCTGCAAGTTTGGCGTGATTACACAAGTGGCACATTGGCACGAGATTCCGAGCGTGGATCGAGAGCGCTTTGTACTCGGATTGCGGTAGATGGTGGTCGAGCTCGGTAACGGGATCTATCCCGCAGACAGGACAAAGATCGACATCTTTGAATAAACGCTCCCTGATGTGAACCAGCGTACGGCCATTCTGTGTCTTGGCATAGGCGTCATGGATCGCGCTTAGTAAGGCGGGAGGCATTGCTCCACCTAGCAGGGCGTTGCTCGGAAGTCCCTGACCAACCCCATATAGATCATAAAGAGCAATGACTTGGTCGAGTTCGTCATCGGTGATGTCATGGCCAAGCGTTTTTCCGCGGTATCGATAGCGACGTACTGCCTTTTTCAGGTCGGCGCGCTCGCCGGCCCGCGTCGGTTGGGGTAAATTTCTCATTTGGTGCGAGCGAGCTGCGCCAGGACATAAGCTCGGGCCTGAGCGCTAAGACCGGGTTCAAACAGATCGTCGATTTCGTCGGTGGAATCGCATCCATCCACCAACAAGTCCAGCACCTTATGGAAGTCGGTGCTCGATGCGGTTAGGCCAAAAGCGTCGTAGGTGAGAATCCCGACGCTTTCGCCGAAGGTCTCGAGCTTCGGTTGTTTAATGACAAGTGAGCGTCCCTTTCTTCGAACTCGTCTTACGTGGCGAGACAGTGTCTCTTGGAGAAGAACGGGCGAATGCGTGGCAACGACACACAGTGCATTCACTTCCGCAAGGACGATGCGAACGGAGTGCATGAGCGCTGCAATGAGCGGGGGATGCAGATGGGCTTCGGGCTCGTCGAACAAGATGAGCGATCGGGGCCTCGCATGCGCAACGAGTGAGGCCACGAC
Organism: Sphingomonas cynarae; assembly: GCF_039537815.1. Taxonomy (NCBI): domain Bacteria; kingdom Pseudomonadati; phylum Pseudomonadota; class Alphaproteobacteria; order Sphingomonadales; family Sphingomonadaceae; genus Sphingomonas; species Sphingomonas cynarae. The sequence continues at coordinate 72,656 of NZ_BAABBF010000008.1, forward strand.
ATGTAGGACGATTTTGTGGCCAGTGCTCCAGCCGAGAAACAGCGTGCGCGCCGATCGGCTTGTTCCGGTTAGCCGGTTCATCTGCTCCTTCAGGTCAGCGAAGGACGGGTCGTCGATCAACGGCTTAAGCGCTGCGTCAAGCAGGTCGAGCTTTTCCTGTTTCTTGATGCGAGCGACCATCGCGGCAAATTCATCTGCCAGCCGCTCGACGGGCTTGAGGCGGGTAGTAGTCCGCCGCTCTACAGGGGGCTCATCTTCGTCACTCTCTTCTTCATCCGAGTTGAGTTCCTGATCGCGATCAACATCGGCTTGTGCCTCAGCCGCGACGTCCCGAAGGCCGCAAAATACGAAGCGGCCGTCTCCAGCGACTAGATCCTGCGTGGTTTGCGCCAAATCTTTGGCAACGAGACCCGGGACCACAAAGCTATCGAAGGCACTGTACGAAATAGTAATGACGCGCATGAAGCCAATCGACGGAGGGTCGAGCAAGCCTAGAGCTTTGATTGGCTTGGTCGCGCGTTCTTGAGGGGAGGCGAAAGCTACGTGCGCTAACCGAGATAATATCGTGCTTTTTCCGGAACCGTTTCGGCCAACCAGTACAACGATCCTCTCAGGGAGAAGCGTTCTTTTCCGACTAGGTCCAAGGTGACGATACGACCCAAGATAGAATGGTGGGATTGGCGACTGAAAATCTAAATCGATCGGCTTGTCGGTGCCGGCAGGGGTGAACGAAAAGGCTTGGCTAAGGTCGGCAAGAGCTGAAAAGTTACCCTCATAAAGAGCATGGGCGTCGTCAAGGAAGCTGCGCCAGTCTGAATTATCCCGGAAAAGCGACGTTCCCCAGCCATCCTCATTCTCAAAATCCTCAACAAGCTCTGGACGGGATACTACGTCGTTCAGCGCATTCATGATAGCAGATCGTCGTTTCGTCGGTAGCTCGTTGAGCCGCTGGTAGTAATCCAGGCTTGTACCCACAGATACCCAGTCCGACGAAAGTTTGGTAAAGTCCTTCGTTAAGAGTATCGGATCACTCTTGGTTTGGCCTTTGCGTAGGATCTTTACTCCGCCAATGTATGTTACGTCGCTGTCGAGATCGCCGTGCTTAAAATGCAGGTGATAAAGGGTTTGGAAGCTGTAGTCATTCCAGTCATCTTGCTGAAGCGCAAACCGTGTGTCCATGCGGGTGAGGAGCTGACGCGAAGGCGGCTTTATTGCGATAGCCAAAATTCAGTCTCTCCGGTCAACGCTTCAACACCTTATCGGATTGAAGTCTCAGTACATCACGGTTTTGTAACCTGTCACGCAGCTCAGTGCGATAGCTTAATAGTCCCGATCCACCGGCCGACCGATTCCGGCTGCTACAATTGCATCTCGGACGCGCCGAAAGAAGCTGGCCGGCAAATAACCATAGCTCACCGCCGGCTCGCGACCTGCGATGGGCCGAATGTCATAGCCTGGCCACGCGAACCGGTTCCATTCGGTGATGATGATCCAAGACCTGTCGCTGGAAAGCCCAAGATCACGTCGCACGGCGTCCGGCACTTCGATCGCTAACTGATCGCGGGTAGGGGCCTTGGTGGTCAGCGGCACGACGTGCACCTGATTGATCCCGTCCTTGGGACGGGTCACCAGAACGACGGCGACGGGCCGGTCCTTTATACCTTCGTCACGACCTTTAAGGTACTCGTATTCCCAGAGGTAGCTGTAGTTGAGGACTTCACCCGGTTGCGGCAGCGTTGAGCCTTTTTTCGGCGTCTTCGGCGCCGCGGCCGGGTTCGACGCCGCGGATGGCTTCGAGGGTTTCGTCATCAAGATCCTCCACGCGGCCGGCGATCCGTTCACGACGGCGCAGGCGCTCATATTCATCGACGGGGACCATGACGAAGCGCACGCGGCCGTTCCGGCTAACGCCGACCGGGCGGATCATCGCCTCGTCGGAATAGCGGCCGAACTGCTTTTGCAATTCGCCCGAGGGTACGATTTCCATGCTCGTCGCCATGAGCGGGTGTTCCTGTGCTGGATGCGTAGCAGGTTGCTACCTGCGCGGCGGGATCTCGATCGCGTGCCGGCTGCTGCCGGTACGCGGGGGGCTCGGTCGCGCGTGCGGGCTCAGCCTGCACGCGCGGATCGTAGTAGAAGCACGACCGGCTTTAAGCCGATATCAATGAAATAGATAAAAGAGGGATAACGGTCAAGATATGGGAAGGGTGGAAGACCGGTTGGATCGGGAGAACCGGAATGAGGTTCCAAGCTCGAAGCATCCGGGAAACCATTCTAGCGATAAAACCGATTCCTGCTAAATAGGTGATGGCGTAAAATCGGTCGCTCGCGTATCGGGTGGGCCCGCAAAAAGTGGCAGCGGTGCCATCGTGGTGATCGGATCGGCTAGCGTGTCACAAGATGAAGACAGGGATATCAGTACAGCAATAAGCCACGTTGTGGCCGACCGGGTCAATGCGCTCGGCCTGTACCTGCCCGACCTCGCACCCCATGATCGTGATCGCGTCGACGACTATGTCGCACGCGCCTCCGCCGCGGCGACGCTGCGCGCCTACCAATCCGACTGGCGACTGTTTTGCGCATGGTGCGCAGAAAGCGGTTACCGCTCGTTGCCCGCGACGCCGGCGATCGTCGCCGCCTTTCTGACGTTGCTCGCCGAACGTGGCTTTGTGCCGCAGGCACCGCAGCAATCGCGGGGTGGGCGAGCGGCCGTCGCCAGGCCGCTTGGTCGATCAACGATTGGTCGCCGCCTTGCCGCCATCGTCTTTGCCCACCGCGCGGCCGGCATCGACCCGCCGACGCATCAGCCCGACGCCGCGCGGCTCGACAAGGCGATGCGCGCGATCCGGCGCGACAAGCGCGATGACCCATCCGGCAAGAAGCGCCCGGCAGACGGCGATGTGCTACGCGACATGCTGCGCACGATCACTGGCGACGACCTGCGCGCGTACCGGGATCGCGCGCTGCTCGCGATTGGGATGGCCGGCGCGTTTCGCCGCTCAGAACTGGTCGCCATCACGGTTGGACGGGTGTCTGACGAGGCACGCGGATTGCTCGTGCGGGTACCGACCTCGAAGACCGACCAGGAGGGCAGGGGACATAGTGTTGCCATCCCCGATGGCAGGCGCCTCGAGCCGGTGCGGCATTACCGTGCGTGGCTGGAGAAGGCAGCAATCGACAGCGGTCCGGTTTTCCGCAAGCTGACGCCGCAGGGGCGGCTGACCGATCATCCCATGAGTGCGCAGGGTGTCGCCCTTGTCGTCAAAGCGGCCGCCCGTTCCGCTGGTTATCCGGAGGCGTTATTCTCCGGGCATTCCCTTCGAGCAGGCTTCCTCACCGAAGCCGGTCGGCAGAACGCCAATCTGTTCAAGATGCGCGAGCATAGCCGGCATGCCTCGATCGACATGGTGGCAGAATATGTCCGGGATCATGAACGCTTCCGTGAGCACGCCGGTGAGGGCTTTTTGTAAACGGTTGGCCACCTGGATCGCGACGATCGCGCGGAGAGGCCATTCTCAAGGCGTTAGGTGTTTGATCCCACGGTTTGATGGTGCGATCCTTTCGTTGGAATGGAAGGAAGCCGTATGGGACAGGTACGTCACGGGAGCGCCACGACCACGCACGCCGTCAGAGCAGCAATACAGCGATCGCAAGCTTCGCTCGCGACGCTGAGCCGGGAGCTGGGGATCAATCCGAAGACGGTGGCGAAGTGGCGGAAGCGGGCGACGGTCGAGGATCTGAAGACCGGGCCGAAGGCCCCTCATTCCACCACCCTGTCCGAAGCGGAGGAGGCGATGGTTGTCGCGTTCCGGCGCCACACGTTGCTGCCGCTCGACGACTGCCTTTACGCGCTGCAGCCGTCGATCCCGCACCTGACCCGGTCAGCGCTGCACCGCTGCCTGCAGCGGCATGGTATCTCCCGCCTGCCAGACATCGAAGGCGACAAACCGAAGCGGCAACGCTTCAAGCGTTACCCCATCGGCTTCTTCCATATGGATATCGCCGAGGTGCAGACCGCGGAAGGCAAACTGTACCTGTTCGTCGGCATCGATCGCACCAGCAAGTTCGCGGTCACCCAGCTGGTCGACAAGGCTGATCGACGGACAGCCTGGGAGTTCCTCGAACACCTGCTGAAGGCTGTGCCTTACCGCATCCACACGATCCTGACCGACAATCCTGTCCTCGTATATTGCTGGCAGGATTGGCGCTGATGTGATGCGCTGATCCCGTGATGGGCTGGGTCATGACCCAGCCCATCACGGGAGCGGGTGGATCGTGCCTGTCCTTGGTCACCGAGATCGCAACTCAGCTCGGTCGCCTGCTCTCCTCATGATCGTCTCGAACGGTTGATTGGGCGTCAGAGCCCGCATGCGAGGTGGAGTCATCATGCAGCAGCCAAAGTATGTCGGCATCGACGTGTCCAAGCATCATCTCGATGTCGCCTTTCCCGGTGTAGCCAAGGTATGGCGCACGCCAAACGATGCCAGCGGCATTGCCGCACTGGTCCGGCGAGTACGTCGGCTCGGTAGTCTCCACGTCGTCTGCGAGGCGACCGGCGGTTATACCCGGCTCCTGACGTGCGATCTGGCCACCGAGACGGTTCCGCTCAGCAGAGTCAATCCGCGCCAGGTGCGGGATTTTGCCCGTGCCACCGGCCGGCTGGCGAAAACCGATGAGATTGACGCAGCCGCCATCCTGCGGTTCGCTGATGCCATGCAGCCGCTGGCATCGCCTGCACCATCGCCCGAACAGGTCCGGCTGACCGATCTGGTCCGCCGACGCCGCCAGCTTGTCGATGCCGCAGCTCAGGAGAAACAGCGCGAACCGATCCCAGGTCAGCCGCTCGTCACCGGTTCAGTCGAGCGGCATCTGGCCTTTCTGGCCAAGGAGATCGCCGCCATCGACGAAGCGATCGCCGATGCCATCGAAGCCGATGCGACGCTTGCCCGTCGCGCTGCACTCCTGCGCACTATCCCCGGCGTCGGAGCGGTTACCGCCGCCACGCTGGTGGCCGAGCTTCCTGAACTCGGGCTCACGGGTAACAAACAGATTGCCGCGCTCACTGGTGTCGCACCCATGAACCGCGATAGCGGCATGTCGCGCGGTCAGGCGCACATTGCGGGTGGGCGGATGTCAGCGAGATGCTGTCTCTACATGGCAACCATTGTCGCCATCCGCTGCAACTCCGCCATTCGACCCTTCTACAAACGCCTGCGTGAACAGGGCAAACCGCCCAAGGTCGCCATCGTCGCTGCCATGCGAAAGCTCATCACGGTCGCCAACTCCATGCTCACCTATGATCGACCATGGCATGCCGATCCCGCTTGACCTCCAATACGGTTGCTGAGCGAAGTCGAAGGGGGCATCCAGTTCGCTGAGCAACCGCGCAACCGCAACACCGCCTGGTCGCGCCAGATGCGCTTCGACATGATCTGCGAGGCAAACGGCATCGAGCACCGGCTCACCAAACCCAACCATCCGTGGACCAACGGGCAGGTCGAGCGAATGAACCGCACCATCAAGGAGGCGACCGTCAAACGCTTCCACTACGAGAGCCACGACCAGCTTCGGACGCATCTCGCCGACTTCATGGCCGCCTACAATTTCGCCCGCCGGCTCAAGACGCTCAGCGGGCTCACACCTTACGAATATATCACCAAGATCTGGACGTCAGAGCCAGACCGGTTCATCGTCGACCCGATCCACCAGATGCCGGGACTAAACACCTAGCCCCCCCCAAACGGCCGTGACACTTGGAAAATTGCAAAGCATTGAAAACCGTGCCAGATTCCCTCAAATCCCGTCGTTTCATAGTATAAGGTCGTCTCGGTGAGACCAACGCCATGATCACCGCCGTAAACATGGCCGGACGGATTTTGATCGCGGTGACAACCCTGTCCTCCACCGCCTTTCAAGCGCAGACAGGCATTTCGCTCACGATATCTGACAAGATTGGTACGTTGGCTGCTGGACAGTTTGAAAGCGTGTTTGACGGCAGATGGCGACCCGACGGATCGTCAATGCAAACGAACGCCAAGCCTACTGTTCTGATCCTTCGAGACGGCCTGTTTCGCAAAGGCGAAGAAGCTGAAGCAGATGTGATTCCGGCAGACGGACGGCTGCATCCAGTCCACGACAACGAATACATCGATCAAGTGTCGATCACGGTCATCGGCGATAGAAGCGTGCGCGAGATAGACATGCTTCGCGGCAAGGTGGTTTATTCGGTGGAATACACGGTGTCTCCAGATGGGAAGACCGCGTCCTGGCAGGTGGCCAATCAGGCAAACCCCAATGGTTCAGTCGCTCGGAGCGAAACTCGGCAACGTCGCATCCAGCCCTCACCATCAGGCTCCCACTCGATCTCCGGAACCTGGCAGCAGACCGGGATCACGGTGGATGGGGGATCAGGGGACTGGCTCCTGTCACTCAAGCAGGATCGTTTCAGCTCATGGTCTCCTCAGGGGGTTGGCTTCGAGGCGGTAATCGATGGGCCACCCGTCGCCGTCACGGGAGACGTTTCTGGTGGCATGGTGACGATCACCTCGCCCAGCCCTCGAACCATCGTAAAAAGGTCCATGCTGCGCGGCCGTGTCGGAAGTATCCTCGAGATGACCGTCCTCGACGACGGAAAGACCATGCGCGTCGTCGCTCAAGCGCCGCAACGAGGTGTCACATCGACGTTCTACCTGCTCAAGCAGTAGCTTTCAGCCGTGACGAACCCATCCGTTCGCAAATGGTCGGTCACCGCACGTTCTACTTCATGCGCCTGTGCGCAGGCGATGCCCTTGCATTCCAGAGGAACGGCATCGAACCAAGCACGAAGCCGAGGAATGCCGTCTGCAATGGAACGGCCGTCGCAAACGCGTCGATGTGAAGGATGCGCCATGCAAAGGTATTCACGCCCACGTCGGTAATCATGATGCCCGCCGCAAGGGACAATGCAGGCCGCCGCCAGCCGCGCGCGATCAATGCCACCACCGCCACATCCATGACGAAAAGAGACGTCCAAAAAACCTCGAGTAGCGGAGGCCCCCAATTGTAGGGACGCCAGCCCCATGCCAGGAAATCCCTTGCATGGTTGAAGGCGCCGATGCCGAAACCGGTGATGTAGACCGCCAGAGCGCTACGTATCCAAAAGCCATCCTCACGAACCATGCCCGCTGGTTAACTTCATCGCTGCGGCCTTCCAAGCCGAGCCTGTTCGAACAGCCTACCCGGCATCAGCCGACAAAACGTCACGGCATCACGCGATAAGGGGCAGAGGCTCCTGGCCGGATGACGTCAATTTCCGGCCGATCGCTTGTCCGATCCGTGCATTGGCGGTCATGGTCAAAAAGCGGCCACAAATACATTGGAAGCCACGACAAGTCGGGGTGGTGCCGCCACGACTGGCAGCGGCGGGGAGCCGAAATAATGATCGGGATTGTCGCCTGTCTGTCTGCCGCCACGATTCAGACCGGAGCGATCGAGGCAGGCGTGCCTCCGCAGGATGCGAGGCAGCCGACAAACGATGCCGACATCCTCGTCATGGGCAAGCGCGTGGCAGGCTCCGCGATCGGCGAGGTCGAACCGGTCGCCGTGCTGAACCCGGACGCGATCCGTGCGTTGGGCGCGGTCAGCATGAAGGAACTGCTCGAGCGGCTGAAGCCGCTGACGACGTCGGCCACTGGCGAAGAGCCGGTGCTGCTGCTGAACGGCCGACGCATATCCGGCTATCAGGAACTGCAGTCGATCCCGCCCGAAGCGATCGAGCGCACCGAGGTGCTGCCGGAGGCGGAGGCGGCACGTTTCGGGTTCGCGCCGACCGTGCGCATCCTCAATTTCATCACCAATAAGCGGTTTCGTGCGGTGGCAGTGCGGTTGCTGCCCAGCACCGCCACCGAGGGTGGCGGCGAGACCAATTACGCCGAGATGACCGCGACGCGGATCGACGGGCCGCGTCGCACCTCGCTGTCGGTGTCGCATCTGCGCATCAACCCGGTCGAACAGGCGCAGCGCCGCATCCTCCCCGATCCGGCGGTGCTGTATGCCGTGCAGGGCAACGTCACCGGCATCAATGGCGCCAGCCTCGATCCGCGGCTGGATACGCTGGCGGGGGCGGCGGTACCGGTCGCGGCGGTACCCACCGATCCGGCGGCGCGCGGGGCGCTGGCCGGCTACCTCGCGACCGCCAACCGGCCGGCGATCACCGACTTGGGGCCCTGGCGCTGGTTGCAGCCCCGCAGCGACCGGGTGAACGTGGACGCGACGATCGGATCGCCGATCGGCCGCTCCCTCGACGGATCGCTCAACCTGTCGATGGAGGCGCAGCGCAGCGTCGGGCGCAACGGCTTGGCGCCGGTGCTGCTGACGGTGCCGGGGGACAATCCGGCGTTGCCGTTCGCCGGCGACGTGCTGCTCTATCGCTATCTGCCCGATACCGTCCTGCGCCAGCGCAACACCAGCCTGAACCTCCATGCCGGCGGTACCCTACAGGGCGGCATCGGGCGGTGGACGTGGAACACCACGACCAATTACGACCGGGTGCGCGGGGTGGCCGTGTCGGACCAGGGGATCGCGGTCGATCCCTTGCAGGATGCGGTGGCGGCGGGCGGCGACCCGCTGGCGCCGATCGATCGCGCACAGGCGGTGCTGATCGCCAATCGCAGCCGTACGGTGACCGGCACCGTGGTGAGCAAGGTGGTGGCGACTGGCCCCACGCTGCGCCTGCCCGCCGGCCCCGCGCAGGTGACGCTGACGGCGGACTATGCCCGGTCGTCGAGCAGCGGGTTCCAGTCCGCGATCGCCGATACGCGTGTCGACCTGACGCGGACGACGCGGGGGGGCAGCATCAACGCGACGCTGCCGATCGCCCGGCCCGACGGGCAGTTCCTGACCCGCCTGGGCCAGTTGAGCGCGAACGGGATGATCGGTCTGTCCGACGTATCGGATTTCGGGCGGCTGCTGAACCTTAACTACGGGATGAACTGGGCGCCGCTGCAGCCGGTCCAGTTCACCGCCTCGGTCAATGAGACGCAGGCGGCGCCAGCGATCTCGCTACTGACCGATCCGACGTTGGCGGCCCCCAACATCCCGTTCTTCGACTTCGCGACCGGGAACAGCGTGCTGGTGACGACGGTGGTCGGCGGCAATGCCGCGCTGGCACCCGAGCGACGCCGGGTGACGACGCTGGGCGTCGCGATCACGCCGCTCAAGGGCAAGGACCTGCGCTTCGGCATCGATTATCTCGACACGCGCATCCGCAATCAGGCGACGATGCTGGGGGCGGCGACACCGGCCGTACAGCGTGCCTTTCCCGACCGGTTCGTGCGCGATGCCGGGGGCGTGCTGACGCAGGTCGATCTGCGTTCGGTCAACATCGACCGCGAGCGCGAGCGCAAGCTGCGGCTGACGACCAGCCTGTACCTGCAGATCGGGCCGACGCCACCGCCGCCCCCCGCTCCGCCAGCCGGGTTGTTGCCGACAGTACCTACACCGCCGCCTGTGCCACCTAAACCCCGGCCCAGCATCTTCGCTTCGGTGACGGCGTCGATGCGGCTGGACAATGTGGTGACATTGCGCCCCGGTCTCGCGCCGCTCGACCTGCTGGACGGCGAGACGCTGAACGGCACCGGCGGGCGGCCGCGCTGGGAGGTGGAAGCCAATATCGGCGGCAACATCGGGCAATATAACCTCGGCACCTATTCACGCCTGCAGGGGCCGACGCGGATCAGGAGCGATCTCGCCGCGTCTGACCTGCGCTTTTCGGGGCGGACATGGATCGTGCTCTACAGCCAACTCGACATCGAGAATGTCGTTAAGAAGCCATGGACGAAGCGCCTGTCAGTGCAACTGACGATCGAAAACCTGCTCAACGACCGCATCAATGTAACCGACCGGACAGGGGCGGTGCCCAACCGGTTCCAGCCCGCCTTCATCGATCCGGTCGGCCGATCGATCCGGCTGGGCGTTCGCAAGCTGTTTTGATCGTGGTACGCGTCCGGGGCGTGCCGTAGCCATTCCGCAATCGGAGAGGCATGCATTGCCTTTTAGCTGCCCCCGGTTGTTGGATAAGCAATCACCTGAAGCTGCAAGATAGCCGACATTGTGCAGCGCGAGTGCCTTTCCTGTCTGAGAGCGGCGGGCACGCAGGCCTCGGCCCGCTCGGAATGAATGGTGCAATGAGAATATCGCGGTGGTTTTCGGGCTGCGCATCTTGGCTTAATCACTGCGACCCGTAGAATGCTCATATGGTACGAGCATTACCGGGCACACCATCGACAGGGGTAGAAACCAGCCGTCTGTTTCTTCAGGATCGGCTGATCCTCTTGAACACAATCCGCGCAACGTTCGCGGGCTGGCACGACCGGATAATTGCCGCGCTCATTCTGCTGGCTATACTGGTAGTCGTCCATGCATGGTTCGCCGATCGGCTCTGGATGAGTGCTGCATGGGCGGCTCTTTCTGGCAGCATGGCGATCGGTATGGGGGCGGGGCGCCTCGTCGCGACGCGCCTCGCCTTCCACGCCTCCGACGGGCTACTTGCTGCCGATGCCCTGCACCCGAAGTCGCGCTGGCGCTACATGACGGCATGGCACAGCATCGGAATGGCGCTGCTGGCCGTGGTGGCCCTGATCGCACGTCCCTCGCTGCTGCTAGTCAGCATGCCAGCCTATCTTGCCGGAGTGCTGGTTGCCCGAATGACCGGTAACTTCGGAATGCCGAGGCGCATTGCCGGCCTCACGCGACCCGCATGGGTGCTTCAGGCGTGGTCGCACCCCCCGATCAGCGGGGTGGTCGCCGCAACGGTGCTGCTCGTGCTGTTGCTACCTGCGCGCACGCTGGGCATGAATGCGCTGTTCGCGATCGCTGGCATCGGGACAGTGCTGCTCATGCTGATACTGATCAGCGTCGATGACGCTGTCGTCCGCTTCATGACGGTCGCCGGCCACGGACCGCGACGCATCATTGTTCACCACGCCAAGGGGGTGGCGTCATTCCTGGCCATCGCGGTACCGGGATGCTGGGCCTGCCTCGGTCCGATCGCGAGCGGCATCGTCGCCGCCACGGGTGGCTCAATGCTGCTGCTCCTGACGCTGCGCATCCTAGCCTATCGGCTGCATGCCAAGCGGTTTGCCGATTTCCTTGTCTCCATCCTCGCGGCATTGCTCTTGCTGGTCGCCTACTCAATGCCCGTGGCTTTGCCCGTCATCATGATCGCCGTGCTCTGGCAGTTGCAACGCCGAGGGCGGACGAAGACGTGGCTGCTGGCATGAACCTCGCCATCGAGCTGACAAGCGCAACTGTTGAGCGGAGCGGATGGCGCGTCGTGCAGGATGTCGATCTGACCGTCTCATCCGGATCATGGTTCGGCCTCATTGGTGCCAACGGATCGGGTAAGACGAGCCTGCTTAGAGCGCTTGCCGGCCGGCTGCCCTTCGCCAGCGGATCATGCCGGGTGACTGGCGAGGAACTGGTCGATGATCGTGCTGCCCGCGCGTTGCGTTTCGGCTTCTCGCCGCCGGCCGACAAGCTGCCGGATGCGTTGCGTGGACGCGACGTTCTCGAACTCGTTGGTGGGAGCATCGATGATGTTCGTTCCCGTCTGGGAAAGCTGGACAAAGCGTTGGGTCTTCCTCCGCTCCTCAACTCCTGGATCGGGGACTGTTCTGCAGGCATGCGACAGCGCATTGCGGTTGCCGCAGCGTTTGCAGGTGGTCATCCGCTCGTGGTCTTGGACGAACCGTTCAACTGGCTCGATCCCGTCGCAATCTTCGATTTGCGCGAAGCCTTGCGCGACAAGGTCGATAGCGGCCTGACGCTCATCACTGCCCTTCATGACCTCGGCACGCTGGCATCGGCGTGCGATACCGGGCTCATGCTCGCCGATGGCAAGGTTGCGTTGGTGTTGGACGAGGACATGTTGCGGGCAGCCGCCAAAGATCCGCAAGCCTTTGAACGGCAGACCATCAACCGCCTGCGATCCGGATCGACCGCGCATTTTTAGGTCAGGTTCTTTCCGAGAAATGACGGCGGGAATAGGCCCGAAAACGTTCGCTCAGCAGTGTCGTTTGCATACCGGTTGTTCTGGCGTAACATCTTTCGATGCTGCCCGCCCGCGTTCGCTCTATCTGTACGGTCATCAGCCTGATCTTTCTGTCGAGCGGCTGCGCGGATGCAACGCCTGCTGGCAGTTTGGCTGCGCGCGCGGTTGCTGAGGCGAAGTCGATGCCAGATGGTCGGGAGCGCGATGTCGTTCTTCGTGAAATCTCGCGCAACCTCCGCCATGCCGACCGTGACCATGCCATTCAAGCGGCTGCTGCTATGTCTGAGGATTACGAGTTGCGGACGTTTCGCTCCGGTCCCGACAGGCTGACCCATCAGGTTCTACCGCAACAAGGTGAGCAGAACAGCAAGCGCCATGCTTGCGAGCGGTTTATCGAGGGACTGAAGCCGCGAAGTGCAATTGCCGGGTACGAGCGGCGTATTCGCGATTGCTTCTCGATAGGTGCGCCTCCCGGCATTGTTCCGGCCTCAATCCCGCCATTCCGTCTGATATTGATAGCAGCGGATGCGCTACCGCCTGGACCGACCAAGGCGCAGCTTCTCTACATGGCAACATGGAGGCGCGTGCCCGAACGTCCCGCTGGCGGCACGGCCGACGCGGTACGTCGATTGCGTCGGTTGGTGCCGCTTCTTGATGGCGACACGCAGCGCCGCGTGACCGAGCAACTCGACACGATTGAGGTCGATCTGATCGAGGGCAGGCCGGATGACGCCATCGCGCGAGTGCGGCAGGCCTTTGCCAAGAAGCAAGCCGATGGTGAGATGATTTCGCCGGAACCAGCGGCCCAGGCGCAAGGCCTTATCGCCGATTTTCTCAAAGCGCGTGACCTTGACCGCGCCATGACGGTGACGAACCTGCTGACCCCATCCTCTGAGTGCACAATGGTGGACGATGGGCTGACAGGTGTTACTGAATGGGTCCTCCCGACGCAGGACAGCACGGCAGTGGCCGCCTATATCACCCGGCTTCAGGCGTCAGGATCGTTGGCGCGGCTATGTCCAAAGGGGTTGGGCGACGAGATCGCCGCAGACGTTTGGCTCCATGCCGGTGAGGATGGCAAGGCTATTGATGCCGCGACCCGATCGGGCAACCCACTGGTTCTGGGAAAGACGCGACTTTCGATTATCGAACGGCGCATGCAAGCGGGCGATGCGGCTGGCACAAGGTCGACGCTGCAGACGGCAGCCGCTGCAGTTCCCGCGTTGGACACCGGTAACCTGTCCGACCGTAACGCGGCGGCTAGGCAGCGCCTTCAACTGATCCATTTCCTTGCCAAAGTCGGAGACACCGAAAACGCCGAGCGGCTTGCCACTGGTTATCCCGGCCCCGCATGGCGCAGTTTCGCATACTCCGTTATCGTCGCGACGATTAACCGCGATCGTGCCGGGCCCAATTGGGGCGGCCCGTTCCTCGATATTCAGGAAGTTTCGACTAAACACTGAGAATGGCACGCCAACTCTGGCTGTAAATGAGGCTCTAGTGCGCCGACGTAGACCTAGAGGGGTCAGCACATAGGACGGCCTCAGGTATACGGTTAGAGCCATGTCGTAAAACCTATATACTTAGGTTTCCGCATAGTCAGCCAATTCGACTGGGTTTGTCGCTTACAACAGACGGAGATATGGTGTCGCTTTGGTTGTCTTGGCAGCGACTGCCGAAAATCATGTGTTTTCCGATAGTCGGCGTAAGCGTCCGGACTGCCTTGTTCCCCGAAAACTGCCGTTCGGCTCTCGCGCAAACATAGACGCTCATGTGGCCTATCTCGGCCACCGAAAGCAGCCGTTCGGTCAGTGCAATCTTTCCCGCTTTTCCCCACGCCGCTTTCGGTCCAAGACGAGCGCGGAAGCATGGGAAGCGGGTTATGAGCGGCATGATAAAGTTCGGCATCATCGCAGCTAGCTTGTGCCTCACGGGCTCACTCATGTGGGGCGCCGCAAATCTTGCCATGCTATCCACGCTTTGGTTTGGTGAGCATCCAGACGCAGCAAAAGCCATGCGACTTCTCCCGGTGCTTGTGCTGCCTATAGTTGCGGTTGTCATTCATCGTCGGCGCTGCCGCGCGACGATGTCAGCTTTATAAGGTGAGCTAGCGCAATCCCGCCTTCCCCTCTCTCGATCCCATTTGAGGCGGCGCGCGCAATCTCGCTAGCCGTTCCTTTTCGAGAAAGCTGCCGTTCCGCTGCCGCCCAATCCCGGCCATTCATCCTCGCAACTTCAACCCCAATAGCGGACGATGCGAGAAGCTGGCATCTTGGAGCAATGAACCACGCAGGTGAGCCAGTTCGACAGTTCGTCTCTCCGGACGGCGTGATGCGATACTCAATCCGTGAGCGTAGAGATGGCTTGTTTCAGATTGTGCATGATGGCGCGACGCTGCCTGACGGGTCACAGCCATACTATTTAGTAGATCGCATCGTCAGCGGCATGTTCGCTACAGCCGATCTGGCTGAGGAAGAGATGCAACGCCAAGCTTCCGGAGCGTGGGTACGCGACCGTTGACGTAGGAACAGTGCTTGCGCGAGAGCCTAGTGAAAGGCGCCGGCCGAATTTCCACTACCTCACGACATTTCCGGACGGGAAAGCGGACCGACGGGAAGCACGCACTTGCGGACGTTTGCACATCACGTGCATGTAAAGCTACGAGTGCTGCCGTCATCGGTCATCGCTCTGTTAAGGAGACAAAGGGTGACCAGATATGCGATCACGGTAACGCGCACGCTATCAGCGTTAATGATGGTATTTCATATGTATCCGGCAAGTGCGTCTACTATAGACTTTGATTGCGATGTTCCAAAGAATCACTACTCTTCGGTAACACAAGACATAAATGGGCCAATATCGGTCAGCGGTATTATTGAACTCGTGGAAATGCGATCAGGTGATAACCTACCCCTTGCGGGCGTGCGTTTTGTTAGCGCCGATGGCCTGATCAGCACTGGATTCCGATTAATGGCTTCATCGGAACATGCGAAGCAGTTTGACATCAAGCTCAACACAAAAAGTGGAGAATCATTTAAAGAGATATTATTAGGACAAGTAGATGTAAAAGAATCAGTGCCTTTCACGTTTTCTTTGTCGCAAGCTGGAAAGGTCGCCATAAATATAGGTGGAATAACTTTTGGGGCAGATTTCATTCCAATCGTGGATGGCAAGGAGATGGCTTACTGCTCAACTGCACAGTTCAAATTTACTAAATTACTTTTCTGAGGTGCTGCACCGACATCGTCCTTGTCGCAATGAAAGCCGCCTCTTCAAGAGCATCTATGTTGCTTGCCAGTGGTCCACCATGCGTGACAATGAAGATCGGCAGAACGGATGCAAAAGCCGCCTAGCGGAAAGCGCCCAATACCGGACGAGCCGTATTGCTGGTATGCACGCAGGGATTGGAGGAACGCCATGAGTCGAAGCAACATCTTTAACGGAATATCAGGCGCGTTTTGGGGCCTCACATTCCTACTGATTGGATGCTCATTTTTCGTTGCAAACGTCGGCGGTTATAATCTCACTCGCGCTTTCCTTGCAGTCATGGCCTCCTATTCCATTCTCGGACTTGTTTATGGCGTATGGGCAGCGCGAAGCGCTGTGATGCAGTCAAACGTCAGCTAAACTAAACGCGGACCACAAGGTGTGCGGTACGACCGCTGAGGTGGCCCCCTAATTGACCTGACAGGATCTCGCTCTTGGATAAGAGTGAGGCATATGACTGACGGTACGACCAGGCGTTACAATGATGGCGAGTTCCTTTCCGGTGTGCAGCGCCGGAGGCGGTGGACACCGGAGGAGAAGGTCCGGATCGTCGAGGAGACGTATCTGCCGGGGATGAGCGTGTCGCTTGTTGCCCGCCAGCACGGCATCAGCGGCAGCCAGGTCTTCACGTGGCGCAGGCTGATCAACCAGGGCGCGTTGACCGCCGCGGCAGCCGGCGAGGAAGTGGTGCCGGCGTCAGAGTACCGGGCGCTGGAGGCGCAAGTGCGCGAACTGCAGCGGCTGCTGGGCAAGAAGGCCATGGAGAACGAACTGCTCCGCGAAGCCGTGTCCCGGGCCGCAGGCCCAAAAAAACTGCTGCTGCGCTCTACCTCGTTGCCGAGGGATGGTCTGTGACCAAGGCAGCCGACGCGCTCGGCATTGCCCGCCAGCATCTGTCCGCGATGCGCAACAGACCGCCTCCGCGACCGCGTGGACGGCCGCCGCTGCCGGACGCGGAACTGGTCGCCGACATCCGGTTGCTCGTCGCCGATCTGCCGACCTACGGCTATCGTCGCGTGCATGCTCTGCTGCGCCGGCAGGCCGAAAAGACCGGGCGCGCAGCGCCCAATCCAAAGCGCGTCTACCGCGTCATGAAGGTGCATGGGCTGCTGCTCCGGCGAGATGGCGAACATCGCGAGGAACGGCGTCACGACGGCCGCATCGCCGTTGACCAGCGCAACACGCGTTGGTGCTCCGACGGGCTGGAAATCGCATGCGACAATGGCGAGAAGGTCCGCGTCGCCTTCGCGCTCGACTGCTGCGACCGGGAAGCGATGGGGCATGTGGCAACGACGGGCGGCATCACCGCCGAGGACGTGCAGGACCTGATGGTCGCCACCGTCGAGCACCGCTACGGACCCGTGAACCGCTTACCCAAACCCATCGAGTGGCTGACCGACAACGGCAGTTGCTACACCGCCCGTGACACCCGCACCTTCGCCCGCGATATCGGCCTGCTGCCACGCACCACTCCGGTCAGCAGCCCGCAGTCGAACGGCATGGCCGAGGCGTTCGTCCGAACCCTCAAACGCGACTATGTCCGCGTGAACCCCAGGCCGGACGCTCAGACGGTCATCGAGCAGCTGCCAGGATGGCTGGCGCACTACAATGAGGTGCATCCGCATCGCGCCTTGGGCTATCGTTCACCCCGCGAGTACATCGCACAAACCCGCGAGGCCCCGTCAGGCCTTTAGGGGGCAACAACAACCGCACCTCACCAAACCCAGACATGCCACTGTCGCTAAACTCGGCACTTTTGCGATATGGCACCGTCGGTAGCTAAAATCGCCGGATAGGCAGTCGCCCATACCTGGTCACAGCAGAGGAAGTTCGCGAGTCGCGGACGCCAATATCGTGACCTAGGGATCTGACCTTCGTAGGCTCCCGTGAGCCGGCAGAAGGTTCAAGACTGATCGACGTCGCCCTGCTGTAAACGGTCGTTGTGCGTATTCCGGCATAGCAAAGTAAAAGCTCACAGCCCCGTTTCCGACATAATGGCACGGCAGAAGGCAGCAATGAGATTGGGATCACTTTCAAGACTCGTCACTCAAGGCATCATCGGTGTCAGCGTGATGTTTGTCCCGGTCATGCAATCAGCGGCGCAGACGCCTTCCGCTGCTCTGTCGAACCCGACCGCCGAAGACATCGTCGTCGTCGCGCAGCGCAGCGGCATTCCTGTGTGGCGCGTGACGGGACCGCGAACGACGGTCGTGCTGGTGGGATCGATCGGTCGCGTCGCCCCGGGTACCCGATGGGACCCCGTGTCACTGGACGCCGCGCTCGCCAAAGCGGACCGCGTCATGTTTCCCGAAAAGATGGATATCAGTCTCGGGCTGTTTTCCTTCATCGGCGTTGTCGGCAAATGGCGCAAGCAAGCCTCCCTTCCCGATGGTCAGACCTTGCAGGCGATGACAACGCCGGCGCAATGGGCGCGGCTCGTCGCCTTGCGCGATCGAGGCATTCTGAAACCGGGCTTCGAGCGCAAGCATCCCTACCATCTGGCGATGACGCTGAACGGCCTGACCAGAGACAGGCGGAAGCTCGACCCTGGCGCAGACGCCTATGTCCGCCGCTTCCTTGGCAAGAACAAAGCTAAGCAGGTCGCCCTAGAGCAAGGCAACCTCAAGGATGTCACGGCCGAGTTCTTCGGGTCGGCTTCGCGCACGCACGTGGCATGCCTGATGGATGCCGTGACGCTGGTGGAGACCGGAGCAGCTGGCATCCAAGCCCGTGCGAGTGCACGCGACGCGCGATCGGCGGCTTGGGCGGCACGCCGCATTCCCGACGCTCTGGCCGCCAGGGCGGATAATGGGCAGCGATCATGCTGGCCTAGGGGCAGCCGCCTGGAACAGGCGCGTGATGCGTCGCTAGGCCCAAAAATCCACAGTCTGATGAACAGTCCGCAAGTGACGCTCGCGGTGATGTCTCTCGATACGCTGGCAGAGCCCGGCGGTGTGCTGGACGATCTGGTCGCAGCGGGGTTCGACGTCCGCGGCCCTCGTTGGAAGCGACAGGACGCCACACCCTGACGGCTTGGACGCCGACGCTTTCGGCAAGCCGCCTATCGTAGCGAGTGCCAAGTATAGTTATCGCAAAAAGGGATATAGCGCATGAAAGGTCGCACATGGAACGGTGTTGCAGCGCTGCTGGCGTTTATCGGCTGTGCGCTGCCATGAATCGGACTTTTGGATAGCGAGGGCAATCAATGTCGTTGTGGCTGATCATTGCGTTGCAAGCAGCGCCAGCAGGTCCGGACCTCGGCACTTTCGACTTGGCACATTCGCCAAAGCCACTGTCCCTGTCGATCTTACCCGGCTGTGATAGCGATGGTTCCCATGATGACGAAATTGTCGTCTGTGGTCAAAAGCGCGATCAGTACCGATTGCCGCTTCCGACTGAGCGCGCTCCCCCAACGGGTCCAATTCGAAGCGATGCGCAGACTGGCATGGCGGCGCTAACACCGTCTGGCCGCTGTGGCATTTTTGCCGGTGAGAGGCGTTGCAACAAAAGGGAAGCAGCCAAGTATGGTTACGGCAACGGGCGTGATCCAATTACGCTGCTGTCTCGTCTTGCCCAAAAAGCTGTTGATCCCGACGCTGACTGACGCCGACGTGACCTGTTGTATTGCGGCCATCACGGTATTAATTCCTGAAGACGCCAGACCGTTTTGATCACTTCCGGGCAAACCAGATTCGCAAAAACGACGACATATGCGACGTCCAAAGCTTAAGACATGCGCGCCGACGACACGGCGGCAGTTGCCTACATGAAGACACCAAGGTCAGCAACGTGAACTTCTTAGAGTGGCCATTCGTCCAATAGGATTCTTGCCTGTTAATCTGCTAAAGCAAATAGTTCCTCAACTGAGGTTTCAAACGACTTTGCGATCTTCAAGGCCAACGATAGGCTAGGTTCGAACCGGCCGGTTTCGATCGAGTTGATTGTTTGCCGTGAGACGCCAACCTGCGATGCAAGCATCGCTTGTGTCAGTCGAGCTACCGCCCGGCGTTCGGGCAACCGTGTTACGATGCCCATTGGCGCGCCGCTACGCAGCCGAAGACGGTCGTCAACATCGTGAAAAGCATCAGCGGCATTGGTGGTTGAATAGAAGCGGCTAAACCAACCATATCAAATAAGCCCCAGATCGTCAGCGCAACCGCAGTCCACGCACCGCCCATCCCCAGTGCGTAATTTTGAATGCGATGGAATAGCTCATCTTGTCGTACGCTCAACCGCCACCATAGGATCGCCGACAGCAATCCAAAACCAACAACCCAGAACGCGACCCATGGCGAAGCACTGTCGACCGCAGCGGCAGGCATAGTTGCGGTCGTGCCTGCCGCTTTCATGCCGAACGACAAGCCGATCCTATAACCCAGGTCGCTTGTCCATTTCAGCAACGGACCAACGGCAATCAGAGCACTTGCGATGCTGCTAATCGCCAACCACCGGCTTGAGCGATCCAGTGCCTTCCAGTTGAACCATGTGCCACCGTGCGTGAATTCGTACATCGCCGATCTCCCTTGCGCGATGTAAAACATACGCGACATTATGAGTCAAGCATACTTGTCATTCCTGCTGCGGCAGTCTGCATGTCGGTTGATCACAGGGGACGGCCAATCACTAACCTCACATGATTCTGAAAAACGATCGTGATTGGTACGGTTGGGGCACTTAGCGTATGACCCCGAACATCCTTTGGCTAATTCCCTCGAAGGTCTGCTTACAGCAGACTAACGATCGAAAGAGGCCGGCCCGCTTTCCACTAGTTATCGCCGTTCCAGCGACCGGATGTACGGAAAACCCGGTCTCAATTACAACTGTGCGACAAACAGGTGTTTCACGACACGGTTTCGGCGCGCAGTAGGCCTTCAAAAGCAGCCGTTCCGCAGTCGCCCAGTTGCGGACATTCGCAAGATCGGGTTGAAAGGCTCCATGCTGGACGCGACGACCATCGACGAAGCCGCTTTGCGGCGCGGGTTTAAGCGCAAGGGAAAGACGAACTGGGTCCGCCGCACAGCGGAATTTTTACAGCTTGTGAATCTACAAGGGTCGGCGTGGTCAAAGGACCAGAGCTACATCAACTTTGCGCTTTGGCCGATCGCACTCGGGGAACCCGCCACGGTTGCCGAGAGCAAGTTCATGTTCCGCACCCGAGCCGAAAACCTTGGAGCGACTGATCCTGACGCACTCTTTGACGCGGCGGATCGACTGCAATCGCTTGAAGATTTGCGGGCCGTGCTAACTGCTGGCAACGCCTCAGGCCTCGTCAGCGTGGAGTTACGCCGCCTGCTGGACGATTAAGCTACGTCCGCTATTCCACCAGTTGCGGACGGTCCGCGTTCCGCACAATATCGTGAGATGACGCCGCCAAATAACGACAGGCCACCCTCGCAGAAGCGCATTGGCGGACGTGTCAGGGTTAGGTCGGAACGCGCGAGCGATGCTGCGCGGCTATTCGAAGCACACGGTTTCGCGCCGATCCACGTCGAGCATCAGGATGACGGCGACGTTTCTTTCTGGTTCGGTAAAGAGGCAGATAATGTGCTCTACTGCATCGCTACCTGCATCCCGCGTGAGTTTTATGCCGTCCAAGGGGTTGTGATAGGCGACAGTCTGCCCTTCTCGCCGGGGACCAGGAACGGCGGCTAGCCACCAAATCACGACGTTCAACGGCATCAAGCGGCCCCCTAGAGCCAGGTGAACGGCAACTGCTGGGTTCAGAGGCTCAAGCGTTGATTGCAGCCGTACGATTTCAGCGTCATGATCAATGCATGAAAAGGACGCACGACAGGTTTTTTGCCCTTGCCTTGGTGGGCATGTGCACTTCGGGTTGCGCACACCGTGAAAGCAAAGAAAACCTAGAATTGTTGGCGGTGCAATTTCAGCACAGCGTCATGGATCTCCTACCTGTACCGCCTGCTCAGAAAGCGGACCAAGTGGAGGCCGCCCCGCAGGATCAGCCACTCACCCAGGATAAGGACGCCTGCGACCCCGTCGGTTGCGGTCGGCCGCTCCGCCTCAAGCATATTTCTTTAGACCGCGTCGCTAACTGAACTGGCGCCGTCGATGACTTTACTAACGGCCTAGCGTGTCGCTGGCTGCGCCAGGAGACGGGCAGGAAGCTGCCGGACAGATCGCGCCCGGTAGCGGACGTGCGCTGATCGGATTACGTAATGGCCGATGATCCAGAATAATGAGCTACGCCGAAACTGGCGCATAAACTGGTTGAGAAGTGTGCAAGAAGTCGCGGACTGCGCAACGCAGGAGCGTATGTGGCTCGACAAAGAAAACACCAATCCGCATTTTTCCTTCGTCGAGTATCTATGCTGCTACTTTAACGGTCTCAGTCTTGAGGACGGTTATCGGCGGGCGGTAAGTGGCGGTCTGCTGACCAGCGGAGAGGCAAAAGCTGTTGCCGCGTTTCATGGCATATTTGACGCTTATCGTCCTCCGAACGGTGATTACGATCACGAGGCCATTCTTGCTGATCCGAAATGGAATGACGTCGTGCTTAAGGCGCAGCAGGCGCAGGCAGCCCTATTGGACATAATCGACGACACAGATGAAAGGCTGTCTCTGACGGAGCCGTAAGCGAACGTCGACTTTCCACCACATCCGGTCTTCCCCTGTTGCCTAATTGCGGACACTGCCGGGTTGGCTAATGTGCACTGATGAAGTTGCTCCCTATCGTGATCGTTTCGATGATGCCGATACCATGCATGGCTGTGCCTACCTCGGACCCGGTAGGTAGCCGCAGACGGCAGGCCGTCGAACAATACGCAGACCCAGCGTCATGCCTAGCGGCTCTGGACGAGTGGGTTCGATCCATCCGTGAAGAGGAGCGAGGCAATCCCACCCGCCCGCCAAGTACGTGGCGATTGAACGGCCCACAGCGCGCTGGCAGCAGCATCAGCTACGACCTTACCCGCATTGCCGTGCAGGACTACGGCACGAACCGGCATACCGTGGCCTATATATATGTACGCTCGTGTGACGGGCGGGCGATGACGGTCGTGGCAGATGGCTGGGTGACCGACGATCTACTGCCGCCATCATTGCCGTGATGCGTTGCAGCGCGCTTCGAATGTCCGCTATCCACCACGTCGTGCCGTTCCGGCAGCTCCGAGCCGACCAAATTACCCGAAAGCCGACGGACCGCTATCGAATAGGAAAGCTGCCGGACGGCTCCCGCCCATCAGCCGACATTCGAATGCAGTGTGGCGGTTACGCTGGCGGCTTCGAAACGCATGTCGAACCATTCTGTGGTGATCCGGTAGCTGTCCGTATCGGCGCTGACTTCGATACTTCCAAGATCGAGGGAACCGTCAGGATCGTGCAAGACCGATGGTCGGGCCGCCCCGTGCACGTCCAGCGGTCGGAAGCCTGCGACGCGTATTGAACCTTCGCGATAGCAGTGCTGCTCGTCGCCGCGCGGCGGCTCAAACAGCGGGTGATCGCGGGCAAGGACGAATAGCGCGCGCAACTCCATGGCTCCGTCAATCACCCCGAAGCCGAGGAAGAAGCTGTCCTCCAAGTAGAGGTGATCGAACCCGGTCAGCGTTGCCATGCAGCGCCGAACCTAACGCTTCTTCGCAGCGGGGCAATGTCGGCTTTCCACCACATTCAGACGTTCCGCCGGTAGGAAATCGTCGACATACCCGACGCCCAAACCTCCGCATTTTCGCGATAGGCAGCGCCAAGCGTTACACTGCAATCGCCGGCGCTGCTGTTCCCGCCTGCCGCTCGAACAAGCGGCGATAATGTCCGTCGTCCGCTCGCAGGAGAGCGTCGTGCGTGCCGTCTTCAACAATCCGTCCATTCGCGAAGACGAGGATCCGATCCAGTGCCCGGACCGTCGATAGCCGGTGCGCGATGACGATCGCAGTGTGGTTCACCATCAGCCGCTCCATGGCCTGCTGGATCGCCGCCTCGGATACGGAATCGAGGCTGGAGGTGGCCTCGTCCAGGATCAGGATCGGTGCATCGGCGAGGAAGGCGCGGGCGATCGCAACGCGCTGACGCTCACCCCCCGACAGCTTCACCCCGCGCTCGCCAACCGGGGTGCGGTACCCCTTGGGCAGCGCCATGATGAAGTCGTGCGCGTTGGCTAGCCGCGCCGCCTCCTCGATCTCCGCCTGGGTCGCATCGGCTCGGCCATAGCCAATGTTCTCGGCTAGCGTGCGGTGGAACAGCACCGGCTCCTGCGGCACGATGGCAACCTGCTTGCGGAGCGAAGCCTGCGTCGCGTGCGCTACGTCCTGCCCGTCGATCGTCACCCGGCCGGCATCCACGTCGTACAGGCGCTGGATGAGTTTAACGAAGCTGGTCTTGCCCGACCCCGACGGTCCCACCAGTCCGACGCGCTGCCCGGCCGGGATGGTCACGGCCAGATGCTCGTAGAGCGGCCGGTCCTGTCCAGCATAGCGGAAGGTCACGTCCTCGAGACGGATCGTACCGGCTTTGATCGCGATCGGACGCGCATCGACGCGATCGGCGACGCCGAGCGGTTCGTCGTGGAGCGCGACCAGTTCCTCCATCTCGTTCACCGAGCGCTGGAGCTGGTGGACGTACTGGCCGATGTCGCGGAGATAGCCGTTCAGCACCAGATAGCTGGTCAGGACATAGGCCATGTCCCCGGCGCTCGCCCGCCCGCGTGACCACAGCCATAGCGCCGCGCCGGTGGCAGCGATGCGGATCAGCCAGAGCAATGCGAGCTGCCCCGATCCCGCCCAGGTGAACGCCATCCAGGTCCGCCGCGTGCGCCGGTGCCACTTGGCGACGGTCCGGGCCAGCAGCGCTTCCTCGTTTTCCTCGCCACCGAAGGCCTTCACGACGGCGTTGGTGCCGATCGCATCGGCCAGCACGCCGCCCATCTTCGTATCCCACTGGTTCGACAGCCGCGCGATCGGTGCCAGCACGCGGGTCGCCAGCCCCACCGTCAGCACGATATAGGCGAGCGCGCCGATGCCCATCACCAGCCCGAGCAGCGGCCAGTGCGCCGCCAGCAGGATCACCGTCCCGACCAGTACGGTCAGCGATGGCAGCAGTGAGAGCAGCAGCACGTCGTTGAGTGTGTCGAGCGCCCACATGCCGCGCGTGATCCGCCGCACGGTCGAGCCGGAAAAGGCGTTGGCATGCCAGTCAGTCGACAGCCGCTGGACGCGTGCGAACGCCTCCTGCGTCACGTCGCGCATCATGTTGAGCGTCAGCGGCGTGATCGCCCACCAGCCGAGATGGCGCAGCACGACCATCGCACCGCCAAGCGCCGCGATGGCCGCGAACGCACGCCAGGCGGGTCCTGCATCGCCGCTGCCGACGGCATCGATCATCCGCCCGGCATAAAGCGGCACGAATACCTCGGTCAGGGTGCCGAGCAGCATTGCTGCAGCACAGGCGGCTGCCAGTACCGGTGCGCGTGCCCAAAGCCGGAAGGTGAAAGCCAACACCTTGCGCAGCACGGAGACGCGGGGAAACAGGTCTTCGTCGTCGTCAGTCATGGAAACATCACCACGCGACTTCGCGTGGCCCTCATATCAGCGATGATGGGTATCGGTCGTGTTCGTGACCGGAAGCGTCAGTGGCGCAGAAGGATGCTGCCGACCCAAATCACTCCACGAATGGGCGCGGTATGATCGGTCATCGTGGCCCTCCTTTCGTGAATCGCTGGACGGCATCGCCGATAGCCGATCGCCTCGGCGAAAACTACCGGCACCGCATGCACGGTGCTATCGTGCGCCATGACCGGCTTCCCGCGCGCAATCCTGGATTATTGGCTCGAAGCATTCGACGGCCGCCGCGTCGATATGGAAGGCGATGTCACGCTGACGGTGGTACCGACCCTGAGCCCCAGGCGCCCGGCGATGATCTTGGAGGGGCAGGATGGTTCGACGCGCGCGGCCCTTACGCCCGAACTGGCCGAAGTGATCGGCATCGATGCAGCGGGAATGATGACGGTCGCGGGTTTGCGCGATCGATTGACCGGAGCGGGCGTCGTTTTCCACGATCCCGATTTCCTGTTCTACCTTGCTGGCGATACGGCATCAGCAGCTGATCAGTCGAAGGCGTTACGTCAACTTACTGACGCTGACCGCGCGGCATTCGACGCCTTTCAGACGGAGGCGTCGGAGCAGGATCTGGAGGACGCCTATGTCGAACTCGATCACTGGGCCGTCTTTGGTTGCTTCGATGGCGATCGCCTGGTCAGCGCTGCCAGCGCGCTTCCATGGCAGAACAGCCGGATCGCGGACCTCGGCGTGCTGACGTTGTCCGATGTCAGGGGCAAGGGCTACGCGCGCGCCGTCGTGGAAGCGATCAGTCGCCACTCGCGGCAGCAGGACTATGAGCCTCAGTACCGCTGCCAGCTCGACAACCATGGTTCCGTCGCTTTGGCAAAGGCGTGTGGCCTGACGCTGCTCGGCGAATGGATAGTGGCATCGGATGCTTCCTGAACACAGATAGGTAGCATAAGGGCAGCAGTTTTCAGCGGGCCGCTTTCCCGTCACGACCTGACCATTTTTGAAAAGCCAATTGGGAACGGATTCTGAGAAAACGGCCCCTGCTGGTGGAAGTGCAGCGATCACACCCGCTTGGGTGGTCTCGTCGCAGCTTCCCAATCGGGAAGGGCGTCAGGATGAAAGGAATGCTGCGAGCGATGCTGCGTCCGTAGCACAGTGCCCGCCATAGAGCGGATGCCACTCCGTTTTGACGCCATGCTTGCGCGCCCTGTCGACAAGCCGCTGCGTGCCCTCGAAATTGCCGTAAGTGTCATACAGGCCGTTTGACAGATACAGCGCCGGATAGGCCGGACCAGCCCGCTCGATCAGCGCGAGCGGCGAGACACGCTGCCATTCGACGTCGTTCGCCGCATATTTGCGCGCCATCATCCATACGCCAAAGATGATCTCGGGGTTCGCACCAGTGCGCTGCATCGTCGTGCGGATCGTGGACAGCGAGGCAAAGGGCGAGGTCGCATATACGCCGGGGCATAGCGCCGCGACCTTGGCGAACCGCAATGGATAGGACAGGCCGGCGATCAGGACGTTGAGGCCGCCCATCGACTCGCCCATCAGCAGACGACGACGCGGCCGCCCAATCTTCGCCTCGATCGCCGGCAAACGGGCCATCAGATCATCCAGCAGCCCGCTGTCTGGTTTCTCCCCTTTCGGCGTCAGCAGCCAGGTCGAGCCATAGGATATTGTCACAACGGTGGGAGGCAGCTCGGGGCGGCGCTGCCATTCCGCCTGGATCAGGGCCGTCATGTAGGTGTCGTCGTTCCAGATGCGCTCGTCGAGGTTGCGACCGTGCATATGGTAGACGACATCGCCGTTTGTCCCCCGCCGGTCACGATAGACGCAGTAGCGGAGCGACCCGGACATGCCGCACGTTTCCTCCGCCGGGTGGAACGACACCGTTTGAGCGCCCCGGGTTCGAGTAACCTCGCCCCATGCATAGTAGATCAGGGCGGCGAGGAGCGCCGCGATGAGCCAGTACCGGTAGGGCCGTGTCATCATCAGCCGGACGGTGTGACGGAGCTTGCTGGCAGCAGTGGAAGCCGACATGCGATCATGCCAGTCCGACGAGCAGATGACGGTCGGACAGCTTGCTGTCCGTCTCGCCGTGCGTTCGGGAAGCGACGCCGGCGTGGACTCCGGCCCGCTTCGGCAGCGCCAGCAGGCTCAATGCGTAGCCGATGATGGCACTGCCGCCATAGCCGACCAGCGGCGTCGGGTAATTACCGAGCGCTGCCGCCATGATCGCGGCGAACCACACGGCACCGAAAGCAGCGTAGGTCGCGCGGTTGCCGGCATCGTGTCGCCAACCGACGATCGCCGGGACCAGGAGCAGCGCCGAGCCACCCAGCACCGCCAGACCGGCACCGGCGTGAGCATCGAACGACGAGTAGAAGACCCGCTCGACATAGGGGACCGCCGGCAGCGTATCAGCGCGAGCGAACGTCACCACAAAACCGGCAATGCTGGCGGCGAGCGCCACGATGGAGTGCCGATCACGGGATAGGAACGTGAGCGTCGTGAGGCCGAGAACGAGCATCCCGGCCATCGCCCGGTCGGGTTGTAGCGCCATCGCGGCAGCGGCGACGACGATGCCTGCGGTCGCGGACACGCTACGGGCTTGCGAGAAGGCGACGATCATCAGCGGCAACAGGATCAGGCTGGGCTGGAGAGCAAATCCGCCGATCCTTACCCAGCGCGATACGCCCTCGACCTCGGTGCCGGCGACAGCGGTCGCCAGCAGCGCGCCCGTCATCGCGAGGATGGCACCGCCCGTCCATCGTCGTCCCATCGATGCGGTGCGGCCGAGCAGCGCCAGCATCGTCAGGCCGACCGCCAGTGCGCCGACATTGACCCCGAGATAGCGCGTCGGCGCACCTGCGATCACCATATGGACAAGGCCGAGAACGACCGCACCGATCGCACAGGCGACACCGAGGGAGCGAGGGCGACGCAGCATGGCGTCGAAGACTGGCATGGAAGTCGATCCTTCGGAGAACGGAACGCCATCGCCGTTCAGCGAGGTGAAGAGGTGAAGCAGATGCGATGCGACTGCGCGCGGCATCAGTCCGCACAGGCTGTCGAGCGCGAACAGGAGCGCCTTGGTGTCATCCGGGATGCCAGCGGTCTCGCAACGGACCGCCCATCCCCACGAATGCAGCGAAGGGGGCAGCGTCGCTTGCAGGGCACGACACGCGAGATCGGCCAGACCGCGGCGAAGGCCGGCGCTCATGTGGTTGCCTCCCGGCTTCGCCCAACCGGTGGAACCGCATGTCCGGGGGGATTGGTGCGGGCAAGCTGCACGCCGCTCGCGGTCAGCCGGTAAGCGTGCCGCGGCGGTCGTCCCCCTTCAGCGGGCTGCTGCCATTCCGCTTCGAGATAGCCTTGCGCCTCCAGACGGATCAGGAGTGGATAGAGCGTGCCTGATTTTACGTTGGCGAGGCGGGCCAGTTCATAGCCATGTGACCATTGGCCACCGGCATCGAGCAGGACGGCAAGGACCATCCGGGCATGGGGTGAGAGCGCGCGTGTTCGAGACATGCGCATTAAATCTACCTAGATCGACTTAACGTCAAGCGACTATATCGTTCCTCCAAGGCTAATCTCACATTCTCACATGGTCGAGTTCCGAGAAGCGTTTGGCGTTCCCGCTTTCTGATCGTTTGTGGGACTGGCGGCAGTGGGGAGGGCACTTCGTGACACGCGAGACGAAGCGTCGACAGTGCCGCTTGAGTAGGTGCCGTATGGTGCTCTTTGGCTAGAACCTTAAGAGGACTCGAGTGCCCATTATCACGCAATCCGATGGGTGATCTGCTAATCGAAACCGCCTCTCAAAGGGGCGAGAGCGCGTAGCGTATACTCAAAAGGCACTGGCACGAGGGGAATCAAAGTTGTTGCCTGATGAGGGTGGGACACCCTTCGGCGGGTTCGACAGCAGGCCTTGCAGCGCGATCTATGCTGTGCGGCCTATGTCCGCGCGATGTTCGACACCGGTCACGATTGTGCCGATCGAGAGGTCTTTCTCCGCGGGCCGGTCGACACTGCGGACCTAGTCGGCGTTGCCGTTCGAGGCCCCGCCAAGGACGTCCAGAAGGCGGTGAAGGGCGCACCACTCCATGGCTGACCAGTCGCAGCCGTGCTTGGCCGCAGGTTTGGCACGACGTTCTCGCCCGCGCTTCGGCTCCGACCGGTGACGCGGACGGGCCCGGGCTCGGTCAGAAGTGGCGCTTGAGGAACTCCGCGGTCCCATCAAGCGCCTGAGCCGATGCCTTCAGCATGGCAACGTTGGTCGCAAAGACGTGAACCATGCCCTTCCATACATGAGCCTCCACCTGACGCCCGGCCTCATCTGCCAGCGCTTCGAAACGGATCGCTTGGGCCAGCCGGATGACATTGCCGACGCCATCGAGCAGCTAGTCTCGGGCAAGGCGCATTGGATCAGCGGTCAGAGCGTGCGGGCCCATGGAGGCATGGCATGACCACTCGTCGGGAAGAGCGCGAGGTGGCGCTCGTCACCCGATCGGCGTCGGGCATCGGCCGATCAGTCGCAGAGGCGCTCCGGGATGCAGGCTATATCGTCTACGCCGGCATGCGGGGGGTCGACGGCCGCAACGAGACCGCCGCCCGGTCGCTGCGGGCAGAAGATGAGGGTCGTGTCCACCCCGTCGAGATGGACGTGCTCTCCGAGAAGAGCTCCGTCGCGGCGGTCGAGGGGCTCGCCCGGGCACATGGCAGGCTCGACGTGGTCGTCAACAACGCCGGCATGCTGATGAACGGCATGGCGGAGAGGTGATCCACGTCATCTGCGACCGGATCATCGACCATGGTGACCTGTTCCTCTGCGTTGGCGACATGTCCTTTCCGCACCGCACCGGCCGCGGTGATGCCGGCCAGCATCCCGGCTCCCCCGACTGCGGCGACAAGGGCTGGAAGCCGGAGCCGCGCAATTGCTACTGGCCGCCGCATGCCCACGGCATGGATCCGGAGGAGGTCGTGCGGTTCAGGTCGCACGACTTCCAGTGAGCCTGTGTCGACGCTGCCCAGGCACCGACGCGTCGTCATCGCGCTGTCGGTGCATATCCTGCGCACCGGTGTGTCGCGCTGTTCCGAGGGGCGGGTTGACGTCGTTGAGGTACGGCTGGCGCTGCGCAGCCTGTTGCCGCACTGCTTTGAGCGATGGCCCCTCGTGCTCTACTGGGATGCAGCCTCACAGACGAATGATATCGGTCGTGCCAAGGGGTCACCGCTGCCTTCAACGGGATCGTACGCCCGCTGCGTAAGGCCGGGCGCTATGAAGAAATCTTACCGCTATGAACCAACTTTCAAGTTGGCGCCAAATCACGAAAGGTATCAACTAAAACACGCTCATTGATAGGCTTTTGCAATATAATCGCTGAGGTATTGCAAAGACGGTAGGCATCGGGGGAACCCGTCACGAATATGACTGGCGTTGGTCCATG
This sequence comes from Sphingomonas cynarae, assembly GCF_039537815.1. Taxonomy (NCBI): domain Bacteria; kingdom Pseudomonadati; phylum Pseudomonadota; class Alphaproteobacteria; order Sphingomonadales; family Sphingomonadaceae; genus Sphingomonas; species Sphingomonas cynarae. The sequence goes on from NZ_BAABBF010000008.1 coordinate 102,922, forward strand.
TTCGGCGATAATCGCTCGTACCGCAGCGGGGCCTGTCCCGATCAGAAGATTGACATCAGACATGATAATTGAAGGCGGCATGGCACGTGCCGCCCGAATTGCTTCGTCTTGGGTGGCGGCTTGATCGAATGATGTACCCCCGGCTGACTCGATCAACTGGATGATATGATCAGCGATGAGGAAATCATCCTCGATGACGAGCACATGGCACATGACGCTTGGTCCTAATTTAGTAGGAGCTAAACCAGCGCCGTTAACTTATGTGTCCGTGGGGTGGGCATTTTTCTATCATTGCCGATAAGTTGGCTACCTCATCTTAGATCGGTGCCTCGATATCAAAGTGAACTCCGTCCGGCAGATAGAGAATTTCGGCCTTGCCCCGAACATGTCGGGACAGGACGCGTTCGATCATCCGAGTGCCAAACCCGACGCGGGTTGGCGGCACCACCGGCGGACCGCCTTGTTCCACCCAAGAGAACGCAAGGCGCCGCTCCACTGCGCTTCCTGTAACGTCCCAGCGGATCATCACCTGCCCGTCAGGTATTGACAGGGCACCGTACTTGATCGCGTTGGTTGCCAGTTCATGCAACGCCATGGAGAGGGCCAGCGTCACCTCCGGCGTCAACCGTATCGTGGGGCCTGCGGCCGAAAACCGCTGGCCCTTACTGTCCATGAACGGTGCGAGCACGCGTTCGACGATATCACCAATGGCAGCGCCATCTATCTCGTCCTTGAGGAGCAGTTCATGGGCCACCGCTAGGCTAGCAATTCGGCCACCCACCGCGGTTCGTGCATCCTCCAGCGACGATGCGTCTCGCAGCGTCTGACTTACCACCGCACCGACCGTGGCGAGCGTGTTCTTCACACGGTGGGTGAGTTCGCTTGCGAGAACGGCACGATGCTCCTCGGCAAATTTCCTGTCCGAAATGTTGGTCGAGAACCCTGACATCGCCAAGGGCGAACCGTCGGCGCGGCGTTGCAGAGAACCTTGCGAGTGGATCCAGCGCTGGTCACCCGAGGGAGTCAGGATACGATATTCTACCTGGTACGGCGTGCCGTTTTCTAGCGTCTGGTAAAACGCCGACCGGACATGCTCCTGATCGTCGGGATGGACGAACGATAACAGCATGGCAGGCGTCAGAACCTCTTCGGCAGACCGTCCAAAATTGGCAAGACAGATCGCCGAGTAGCTCAAACGCCAGTCGGGCAGGTCGATATTCCAGGTGCCAAGCCCGCCGGCGTCCAGCGCCAGCGCCAAGCGAGTCTCGCGCTCCGCCAGTGCCTGCTCGCGCTCGGCAACTTCTGCGCTCAGGACATCGCGGTCGCGTTCGAGCTGCCGCAGGCGATGGCGTTCCAGCGTGACGTCGAGCTGCGAGGCGACGAAGTACCGCAGAGCGCCATCACCACCTAACACTGGCGCGACCATCAGCCGGTTCCAGAACGGCGTCCCGTCACGGCGATGGTTGAGTAGATCGATATCGATGCGTTCCCGGCGAGCGATCGCCTGCCGCATCCGTTCGACATCGGTCTGATCGGTCAAGGGCCCCTGCATGAACCGGCAGTTGCGCCCGATGACCTCTGCGGCCGGGAAACCCGACAGTAGCTCGAAGGCGGCATTGACGTAGACCAGCGGATTGTCGGGAAGCGTCGGATCGCTGACGACCATCGGCGTGATGCAATGATCGAACGCCGCCACAAACGGATCGCTGCCATCGATACCACGCGCAAACGCCTCGATCGCCTCCTGCACCAGCGGAGGGGCTTCGAATGGCTCAATGGGGGAAGAAGGAAGTGGCTTACGATCCAAAACAGGAACAGCTCTAGCTAACAGTTTGTATCAGAGCAATATTAGCCCCTGACCAAGCTGCCCTAGACGCAACTTGGGAATAGCCTGCTCCAGCTATGACCGTGGTCATGACCATCGTGCAAGGAAAGCTGGAGCGGCAATGAAACTGGCGGGCTGGGGAGAGACAGGCGGAGGATCGCAAACGCCTTCCTCGATATAGCGCATCGCCGAGATCAGGCCGTTGCGCGAGAACGGCTTGGGGATCACCCCGTGACCACCGGCATAATCGGTCGGTATCTTGAGCGGATTGGCGGTGACGAAAATCACGATTGCATCTGTCCACCGCTTCCGGATCAAGGCGCAGACATCCAGCCCGTTGGTCCCTTGCGCAAGCTGGATGTCCACGAAGGCGAGATCTGGCCGCAGGTCGCCGGCAAGGTCTTCCACCTCGAAAAGTGAGGCCGCTTCACCGATGACCCGGTGGCCGGCATCCTCAACCATCGCTTCCATATCCATCGCCAGCAGAGCTTCGTCCTCGACGATCAGGACGCTGAGGGGCGCTTGCAGATGGGTCGGCATCAGTCGTTCACCGGGAAAGACAGGGTTACACATGCCCCGGGCGCTGCGTCCGACCAGACGACGGTGGCCCTTACCTGACGGGCGAGACGCGAGATCAGGGTTTTGCCTATGCCATCTGGCCTGGTATCGCCTTCGGGAAGTCCGTTTCCATCATCGCTGATTTCGATGATGGCATCGTTGCCATCCAGGGCGGCACGGACAGTGATCGTGCCAGCCTGCCCATCGCTGAAGGCATGCTTGATCGCGTTGGTCGCTATCTCGTTGAGGATCAGGCCAAGCGGGGTAGCTTTGCTGGAAGGCACATCGATCGTTGCGATCCGCGTTTCGATCTCGATGTCGCTGCGGCCGCTGGCGCCGACGACATCCGATATCAGGTTTTCAGCGAACGCCCCGACGTCGAACCGGGTAACGTCGTCCGACTGATAGAGACGCCGATGAACCGTGGCGAGCGCGTCGACCCGTTCGAGCATCGTCTCCAGACGGGCCGTGATCGCAGGGTCGGGAATGCTGCGCGCCTGAAGTCGCAGCAGCGATCCGATCATCGTCAGGTTGTTTTTGACACGGTGATCTACCTCGTGAAGCAGCAGCGTCTTGGCTTCCAGTGCCGCCTTCAGGTCGCCCGTGCGTGCCGCGACCTCCCGCTCCACCACCACCTTCTGCTCGGCGATGATGCGCTGGGCCTGAACGCGCTCGGTGACGTCCAGCTGTGACGCGAAAAAGAACACCACCTCGCCGGCGTCGTTGCGCACCGGGCTGAGGTACAGTGCATTCCAGAACGTGGTGCCGTCCTTGCGGTAGTTCAGTAGATCAACCGCAATATCTGTCTGCGCTTCTACGGCGGCCCGGACTTTCGCCACCTCGTCACGATCAGTATCGGCGCCCTGAAGAAAACGGCAGTTGCGTCCGATGATCTCGTCACGATCGTAGCCGGTCAGTTGCTGGAACGCCTCGTTGCAGAAGACGATCGGATTATCGTCCCGTGCAGGGTCGGTGATGACCATCGGCATACGTGTCGCGCGAACGGCCGCCGCGAACGGATCCGCTCGTCCGTGGTCGTAATCAAGCATTTCTGTCAGGTGCCAGTCGTCCCGCTGCTTCATCACGCCTCCATGGAGCGTGCCACACTGCCAGACTCCCCTGAGGGCGATAACCATTCTGGTTCTTTTACGTTCCCGGACAATGGCGTTTAAGCCACCGTTTTGTGGGCTTCGCAGAAGCTACTAGGTACGTCTGAAGCCAGTGTGAGCCAACTGATGTGTCAGATCGACCGCTTCGATCAGCAACTCCATGACGGATGAGCTGATCCATTACCCCAATGGCTACAACCAAGCAGCCGGGCTAGCAGCATCACCACTACGAACACCGCACCCTCACCAAGGCGACCGCGGCTAACAAACCGTAGACCCCAAGCCAATAGGTTAGATTGATACCTTCATGTCGCGCATGTCCTAAGTTTCGGACGTCTCGTATGTCACTGGATTTGCGACAATCTGCTGTCCAATGCCGGACCGTGGCGCAACGAACTATCCAGAGATGAGCGTTTCGATAAGCTGGTCGTCAGCTGGTAGTTGGCCATCAAGCATCAGCATGGCAAGCCCATGGACAAGCGACCAGGACCGTAAGGCATTCGTCTCGGCTTGACCCGCGTCTGCGCCGCTCGGCAATCCTGCGGCAGCGTTGGCACGCAGCATTCGCAACGCTTCGATTTCACCGGTCGCCTGCAACTGAGCCGATGACGTGAAGATCAAACGAAACAGGGCAGGGTTGGCCAGCGCGAACCGCACATAGGCCCGCCCGGTCGCCGCAAACGACGCCGTGCCGCTCTTGCCGCTGGCTGCGTCTTGCTGGGCAATAGCCAGTCGGTCCAGCCCCTCAAGGGCAAGCGCCCGCATCAGCGCCGCCTTGTCCGGGAAGTGCCGATAGACCGAGGTCGCGCTGACCCCGACATCACGTGCCATCTCACGCAGTGATACGCCTTCGACGGCGCGCTCGGCCAGAAGCCGCAGGCCAACCTCGACCAACGCCTTGCGCAAGTCGCCGTGGTGATACCGCTTTTCCATGTTGACACTGTTACCTTTGTCTCTATGCTCACACTGTAAACATTTGGGGGTGGGTATGGCTAGCGTTCTGGCGCAGATCGACGACAAGAAACGCGGGGAGACGGAACCCGCCATCCACTACCTGTCGGGTATCCATCGCCCGATGAACCAAGAGCTCACGCTCACCGAGCTGGAGTTTCGTGGCACCATCCCGCCGGCGCTCAGCGGCCGTTATCTGCGGATCGGTCCGAACGCGTTGAATGCTGATCCTGCCCGATTCCACTGGTTCACTGGCGACGGCATGGTGCACGGTCTCGCACTCGGTGATGGCAAGGCGCTCTGGTATCGCAACCGCTGGATTGCTTCGCAGGCCAACGCAGCCATTCGCGGCACGATGCCGGCACCCGGGCCGCGCCGTGGGTCCAATGACACAGTAAATACCAATGTCGTCGCCCTTGCCGGCCGTGCCTTCGCGCTGGTCGAAGGTGGCAGCTACCCGGTCGAGCTATCCGACACCCTGGACGAGCAACGCTATGATGATTTTGGCGGCTCCCTCGCCGGGTCGTTCACGGCACACCCGCACCGTGATCCACTAACTGGCGAGCATCACGGCATCTGCTACGAGGGGCGTCGCCCCAACGAGATCCGCCACGTCGTTCTGGACCGTTCGGGCAAGGTGGTGCGAGAGGAGCCAATCGCGGTCGAGCACGGTCCCATGATCCACGATTGCGCGATCACCGCGCGTTACGTCGTCATCCTTGACCTGCCGGTGACCTTCTCGCTGCCGACGCTGCTCTCTGGTCAGCCGCTGCCCTACGCCTGGAACCCGGCCCACCGCGCCCGCGTCGGACTGATGCCACGCGGCGGCGATCAGCACGCCATTATCTGGTGTGACGTCGAACCGGCCTATGTCTTTCACGTCGCCAATGCCTTTGACCTGCCGGATGGCAGGGTCGCGCTGGACGTCTGCGCCTATCCGACGATGTTTGCCGGTCAGCCTGGCGGGCCGGATGCGATCTCGCGGGGGCTGGAGCGCTGGACGCTCGATCCCGTCACCGGGACGACCGCTATCCAGACGATCGATGCAACCCCGCAGGAGTTCCCGCGTCTCGATGAGCGTCGGTTCGGCCAGGCATATTGCTACGCCTACGCCATGGGGGTCCAATCGGATCGTCGTTTCCAGAGCGCCGGGTGCCTCTACAAGCATGATCTGGTCGCAGGCACCCGGGAGGTGCACGACTTCGGCACCGGCCGTCATCCAGGCGAATTCGTCTTCGTGCCCGCGCATCAGGATGCGGATGAGGACGATGGATGGCTGATCGGCCTGGTCATCGATGAGCCGAGCGACACCACCGAGCTGGTGATCCTCGACGCAGGCGAATTTGAAGGCAACCCAGTCGCAACCGTGAGCCTGCCCCACCGCATCCCACCCGGCTTCCACGGCAACTGGATCAATCAGGGAGGGGTAGAATGAACACGATCGTCACGAACATGAAGGACACCATTGTGATGAACCGTCAATCGGGTGGCCGTATCGGTCTCATCGCGATCGAGGCCGGTATCAACTTCGGGCTGCCGATTCTGATCTACGACCGCGTCGCGCCGCATTCGGGCGATGTGGTGGCACTGATGGCCTCCTCCCTGCCACCCCTGCTGTGGTCGCTTGCCGAGTTCATTCGTCGGCGCCGTGTCGATGCCCTGTCCGTGCTGGTCCTGGCCGGTATCGGATTGTCGCTGCTGGCCATGCTGGGAGGGGGATCGGCAAAATTCCTCCAGCTTCGCGAGAACCTTGTCTCGGCACTGATCGGCCTCGTGTTTCTTGGTTCGGCCGCCATCGGCCGACCACTGATCTATCAGCTTGCCCGCGCCGGCCTGGCCCGTAAATCGCCTGACGAAGTTGCCGCGTTCGAGGCAAAACGGGACACGCCAAGGTTTCGTCGTATCATGACGACGATGACGCTGGTCTGGGGCGTCGGCCTGCTCCTGTCGTCTGCCGTTGCCTGCGGTCTGGTATTTGCCCTGAACATTCACGATTACATGGTCGCCAGCCCGTTCGTGGGCTACGGCTCCATGGGTGCTCTCGGGCTCTGGACAGTGTGGTACCGGCGTCGCGCTCAACGTCGGGCGCAACTCACCGAGAACTCTTCCATCATTCCTGCCCGCTAAAACCATTCCCTTTGTCGCAGATATCCTGACTTTCGAACGTCACGAATGTCACCGCTTTAGCGACAGGGGGTGGCCGCTATGAGGACATCCCGCCGCTATAAGTCGGCAAGCCTGCTGCATGTAACCGCGAACCCAAGCGCCCGAAGGCACTTGGGCTCAACAACGATCGGCAGTAATTGCAGGCTTAGCGGCAATAGCCCGGATTGTTGGATTTCTCGATGGCATTGCCGGCAAGGGCACCAGCCCCACCGCCAAGGATGGTGCCCAGTGCACGGTCACCGCGGCTGTCGATCGTCCGACCAAGCAGCCCGCCGGCAAGCGCGCCGATGATTGCGCCCGTCGTGCCCTGGCTGCACCGCTGCGGACGACGGTCATAGCCCTGACCCCCGTAACTGCGACGGTCGTCATATCCGCGACGATCATCATAACCGCGGCGATCATCGTAGCGTCGGTCATCGCGGCGGGAAACGTAGCGGGGACGCTGTTCATACCGCCGGTCGTCGCCCTGGTAGGAACGCTCATACCGATCGTCATAACGTTGCGCGCTGGCGACCGATGGCACCATGGACGCAGCGGCAGAAGCGAGAAACGCTGCACCGAAGAGTAATTTGCGAACCATCACCTGACCTCCATGGCAGCAGATCATCAACCGCCAGATAATGCTTATGCGGCTGCCGCCATGTTGCGATACTGAATGGGTCTGTTACCTCCCATTCAGGGAGGCTCTTCCTTCGATATCGGCGTCAAATGGCAGAATGACTTATCTGGCCGAGAGCTACCGGTCGGCTAACTAGCGTTGCCGGATCGCGCATCACGTGAGCTGAGCATAACGACATATTGGTCGAGGGGGTAACCGCCGTCACCTCCATCAGCCTGGCCGTACCGCTGCAAATCGGAGACGAAACACGCCTGCCGTTTTCCGCTGCTATGAAACTGACCCAGACACATCAGCACGCGCTCGCGGTCGAACAACTAAGCCTCGAACGGACACGACGTGAAGCCATCGGAGAGAACGAACCAATGATGATCGACATGTCCTATCGGCCCCGCCTCGATGATCTACGTCCAATCACGTCGACGAGCGAAAGCTCGCTCGCGCCTGACGCGACAGCAGTCCGGACCTCCCCAGCATCGTCGTTCGCAGGACGGCAGGGATACCGAGCCGAACACCTTGGCGCGTTTGTCGTGCCGTTGCCCGACACCTCTGCGATTGCAGCCGATGTCCTACCCGTTCCGGGTAACAGCGACGCACGGCTCGACTACGAGCATTTTTCGATCGTCATGTCGAAGAGCCGTCGCCTGGCGCTGTTCACCGGCGTCAACATCGATGGCAGTGCGAGCGTCTCGGTCTCCCGTGGCGGTGATCCGTGGGCGTTCGACGGCCGCATCCCGGAGACGGCCCAGGCCGGTGACGAACTCTACGCTAACAATGACTTCGACCGTGGCCACCTCGTCCGCCGGGAGGATCCGAACTGGGGTCCAACCGCTGGCGTCGCCAACCGCGACACCTTCCACTTCACCAATTGCGCGCCGCAGCTTTCCGCGTTCAACCAACGTACCTGGCTCAGCCTCGAGGACTATATCCTCAGCAACACGCGCCGCGTCGGTGAGCGAGCAACCGTGTTCACCGGCCCCGTCTTCCGGCAGAACGACCCGGTCTATCGCGGCGTCGCGATCCCGCTCGCCTATTGGAAAGTGGTCGCCTTCGTTCATGATGACGGCCGACCTTCCGCTTCTGCTTACCTCATCGACCATGACGTCGACCTGACTGAGCAATCGTTGCTGTTCGGGGCGTTCAAGACGTACCAGCGATCCGTGGCGGGTATAGAAGGCCTCACCGATCTCAATTTCGGCGAACTGCGCCAGTTTGATGGATTTTCGAACGAAGAAGCTGCGACTGGCGAGGTGGTCCGACGGCTCATTTTCGGGCCCGAAGACATCCTTGTCTGACGTGCAAAAATAGCGCTGTCCTACAAAGAACATATATGGAACATGGGCTATCGGATCAACATGGGAGTCGGAACATGACCGACATGACCGACATGATCGATGGCCCGATGCTCGTAGGTATCGCGGCGCTTATCACCAGTATCGTCAATATCGTCACCACCCTGCGGCCCCGCAACCGGCCGCAGGGCCGCCTGCGGCTACGACGCATTTCCAGACGAAGAAAGGGAAGGGAAGATCGCAGTTTGAGGGCATGATGCCCGAAGTCTGAAGGAGACCGCCATGCACCGCAGTGCCAATGCCCTTCTAATGTTGATGACTGTCCCGGTGTTCCTTGCCGGCTGCGCCACGAACGTGGTCCGGCTGGAGGCGGCAGGAGCAATGCAAGCTCGAAGCCGCGCAGCCGTGACGGCGACCGCCAGTTACTTCGATGCCATCGAACAGCGTCGCCGCGAGGCAGCAGCAGCGCTCGTTGCAAGCGATCCCAGCTGCTTGCCGGCGACGCCGTTGCGCATCCAGGTGCCAATTGCACCGACCGCGCCGGCAGCACCGCTCTGCCTTGCGGGTGGAGCCCCGGCGGCTGGCTACACGGCCTTCGAGATCGATATCGGCAGCAGCCCGCGCGCCGTACTCGAGCCCCGCATCGCACTCCTCGCCGCGATCAGCGACTATGCCAATGCGCTGGCTGCTATCCTTGATGCACCCAAAACCGATGTCTCAGTCGAGATCACGGCCTTCGCGGACCAGGCCGACCGGCTTGCGCGCTTCAGCAACTTCGTCGCCGGCACCGACCTGCCCAACGTCAACGCGGCCGTCGCCAGCGAACAGGCCCAGAGCCTCGTCGCGCTCATCGCCTTCGCCAGCGACCTCGCCCGCGAGGCAGGGCAAACCAAGGATGTCCGAACGCTGGTCATCGAACGCGGCGCCGTCGTCGATCGCGCACTGGGCTCGCTGTCGGTTCAGGTGACGACGTGGGGCAGGGGGGCTGCGCGCAATGCCGACGACCTCTACGGCAATGCCCTGTTTCGCACCTACATCCGCAACCGCGCGAGCCTCTCAGCCGATCAGCGCGAGCAGTTGGCCACCCGCGTGTTCGCTGCCCGCGAGGCAGCGAAGGAAGGACCGGCACGCGCCGCGCAGGTCGCCGACGCGATCGACCTTGCCGCCAAGGCTCAGGGAGGACTGCGCGATGCACTAGCCGGTCGCCTGACGTCGCAGCAGCGCCGCGCCGCAGCACGCCTCAACATCGACCGTATCACCCGAGCGTTGGGCCTGATCGCCTCGCTCGCCACTCCTGCCTGAAGAGGACCCGATGACGACCTTCACCCAGGCCGTGGACGCGGCCGACGCTCTCACCGACCAGCTTCAGGAATTCACCGCCAACCCGCGCTACCTGCCGCGCTTCTTCGACACCTTCTTCGGGCTACGTACCGCACTCGGCAGCGCCCGCGACGGTTTCGCCGGGCTGCACAGCGGGGAAGGAGGCGACCTGCCGGCTTTCGCGACGGTCCTGGACCGCTGCGAACAGGCGACCGCCATTGGCGTGGCGCTGACCCCCGGCGACGCCGCAGTGTCACATTATGCCGGGGCCGTGCAACGCGCGATCACGGCAATGGATGATCAGGGTGGCGCAACTGCGCGGCCCGCTTTGCGGGGCACGCTGCGACTGCGCAGCCGTTCAGCACCCATGGTCAGGGGAGGGCGGCGACCTGACCCGGCGCCTGAGCCTTACTATGCCAGTCTCGTGAAGCTGTTCCCCGTCGAGGCGGTGACGCTCTACCCACTGGCAATCGGGATCGCTGCCGGCGACATCGTCATTCGGCTGATCCTGATCGGGATCATCACCCTGTTCATCGTCGCGCTGCGCTGGTTCGGGACGCAGGAAGAGAGAGGGGGAGATGCAGATGTGGTGGCGATCGCCGTCTCGGTCATCTCGTTCGAGCTCTACACAGCCTCGCTGGGTGGCTTTGGCTACCTCCCAGGCGGACCTGAACAGACCAGCCAGTTCCTCGCCTTCATCACCATCATGTGGGTCGCGCTCGTCCCCTTCGTGCTTCGCCGCGCCCGCAGCTGAACCAGCCCCTGAGGAGATACGACCATGTGCAGCTCCACCCATCGTCACTCGCTTCACTGCATCCTGCCGCCCTACATCCTGTCGCAGATCGCTGAAAACGGGTCGCCCGAGATGCGGGCGATGGCGGTTCGCAGTCTGCTGATCGATCCAACCATCCGTATCGTCCGCGCCAGCACCGCCGGCCCCGTCACCGGCGCGATCGCGCGGCGGCGTGCCGCGGCGGGTAACATCCTGACCCCGAGTCCACTCAGGACCATCCGCGACGCAGGCGGCGAACCTGAGGCACCGGGAGCGACGGTGGTGCGGCGCGAAGGCGATGGCCCCAGCGGCGATATCGCCGTCGACGAGGCTTATGACGGTCTCGGGGCGACGTTCGCGCTGTTTTGGGAGGCCTATCAACGTAACTCGATCGACGATGCCGGGCTCCCGCTTGATGCCACGGTTCACTACGACCAGGATTACGACAATGCGTTCTGGGACGGGACCCAGATGGTGTTCGGTGACGGCGACGGCGAGCTGTTCAACCGCTTCACCATCTCACTCGACGTGATCGGGCATGAGTTGACCCACGGCGTCACCGAGAAGGAGGCGGGCCTCGCCTATTTCAACCAGTCGGGCGCGCTCAACGAAAGCATTTCCGACGTGTTTGGCAGCCTCGTGAAGCAGAAGCTGCTGGGACAGACCGCCGACCAGGCCGACTGGCTGATCGGTGCCGGCCTCCTGACGGCAAGGGTCAACGGCATTGCCCTCCGCTCGATGAAGGCGCCAGGCACAGCCTATGATGATCCGGTGCTTGGCAAGGATCCACAGCCGGGACACATGGACGACTTCGTCCGCACCAACCAGGACAATGGCGGCGTTCACATCAACTCCGGCATTCCCAACCGCGCCTTTCATCTTGCCGCAATCACGATCGGTGGAAACGCATGGGACCGCGCCGGCCAAATCTGGTATAATGCGCTGCTAGACCCCAATACGAGGGCCAATACGGACTTCGCCGGCTTTGCCCGCGTCACGATTGATGTCGCGGGGCGTTTGTACGGCTCAGGCAGCGCTGAGGCGACCGCGGTTACCGAGGCCTGGAGCACAGTTGGAGTGATCTGATGCAGATGGGCAAGGCTTGCAACGAGACGGTAACGGGCGAGGCCCGGGTACGGATCGAGGGCGGCCTTGCCCATTTCCCGGGGTTGGCCAAGGAGCAATCAGTGTCCTTTGGCGATCTTGACAGCCCGGAGCGTCAGGAACTCACAAGCCTGGCTGATCAAGCTGATTTTTTCGACTGCACGCCAGCGAACGACACCGCGAAACCGGATGCACGCACGTACACGGTCGGCCTCACGATCGATGGACGTAGCCGCGAAATCCGCGTCGCCGAGCCGATCCGCGATCCAGCAATGGCCAAGCTCGTGTCAGTTGTGCGCCGATTGAGCAAACAGCACAGCGTCAATCGCTAATATCTTTCGTCAATAATCAAAACCACTCCTTCATATTATACGCTTAAGCCGGCGTCGATACTTCTGTCGCAATAATCCTAACCTCTGGACGTCTCGCATGTCGCTAGTTTTGTGATACGAAACGGCAGAAGGCGGTGGACGGCAGACCCGCAGCTTTACGTAATCACTTCGGTAACAACACAAGCGCTTCGTACATCAGTGACATGTGGATCACAGGTCACACGCACCTGCTTCCGAAGCTCAAAATTGGATCGTGCTCAAGGCGAAGAGCTTTAGAAAACAACACCTCAATCCAGCGCCCCTCGTTAACTATTCGCACATATCCCATGGCTATCAACCGGCCTAAATGATTGGGATACATGTGAATTACCTGTCTATCCTTGCGGGCCCCGTTCTCGCCATCAGCATGCTCTGGCCAGCAGCTACCGCGCCGTCAGCCGTTCTGAATGTACCAGTCGCCGCGCGGGTCATCTCATTCGTTCAACCGACGCCTGTAGGACTCGTCCCGATCGGGATCGTTTATCAGCCCGGCAACGCGGCATCGGAAGCGGAGGCCAACGACATGGAGCGCATGTTGACCGGCGGTTTCACGCTGGGCCGTGCCACGCTCCGCACGCGCCGGGTGGCGGTGTCCAACCTGGGCCAGCTCGCCGGCACGAAGGCGGCTTTCGTCACGACAGGCCTGCGCGCGCATCAGGACGAGGTCGCCGCAGTCGCCAGCGCGCAGTCCATTCTGACCATCACTGCCGACGCTGGCTGCGTCATAGCTGGAAAATGCATTGTGGGAATCAGTGGAGCCAGCAAGGCCCAAATCATCGTGAACAAGGCGGCCGCCCATCGAAGCGGTATCCGGTTCGGATCGGCCTTCCTCATGCTCGTGAAAGCGGTCTGATCCATGCGCCGCTTCTTCAGCCTGATGGCTGCCACTGCGGCCGGCACCATGATGCCAGCCGGCCATCTCGATGCACAGATCGTCGACTATGCGACCTTGAGTGATGCCTTTGGCGAACCGATCACGACTAGCGTGACCGGTAAGCCACAGCGTGCATCGGAAGCCCCCGCCGCCATCACGATCATAACCCACGACGAGATAGCCCGGTCTCCCGCGCGCAGTGTGCCGGACCTACTGAAGGTCTATGCGGGGATCGACGTCAATCGCTGGACAGCGGGACAAAGCGATGTGACCGTCCGCGGTGGCGTCCAGACCTATAGTGCCCGCCTGCTTGTCCTCGTCGATGGCCGACAGGTCTATCTCGACCATTACGGCATGACGAACTGGAACCTGCTTGGCGTCCAGCTCGACGAGATCCAGCAGATCGAGCTGGTTCGTGGGCCCGCCAGCGCCCTGTTCGGCTTCAACGCCGCCAGTGGCGTCGTCAACATCATCACCACTGGCGCCGGCGCGGAGCGGCATGTCAGCGGGACGGCGGAAATCGGAACTCACGGCTATGCCCGGGTCGGTGGATCGGTCACCGTCCCGGTCAGCTCGACGATCGGTCTGAAGATCAGTGGGGGGCATCAGCGCGAAGACGAGCGCACCATTCCCGGCGCGTTTTACCAACCGCCACGGACCCGGCACGTCTATGCCGATCAGGTGAGAGCATCGCTGGCCATCCAGGCCGACGCGTCCACCTCGATCACGCTCGACGGCGGCCTGACCGGCAACCGGCAACTCGAGTTCCTGCCCAGCCAGATCCTGACCGAACAACGGTTTCGCAATCAGACCGTCGGGCTGCTGGTGAACCGCGATACCGACTGGGGTAGCCTGACGGGCCGGATCTACACCAACTGGCTGCAGGCGGACTATGGCATCACGACGCCTGCAACCGATCCCTACAGCAGCGTTGCCGATCTTCGCACAAACAACCGTATTACCGTCATGTCGGGATCGGGTCTTATCGGCCTTGGCGCGGCAAATACCCTGCGGCTTGGCGCTGAGTATCGCGACAACCACTTGAGGTCCGGCAGCCTATTTTCCGATCGCATCGGTTATCAGGTCGCAGCTCTCAGTGGTATGATCGACCTGCATCCGACCGAGCGCGTTGCAATTACCGGCGCCCTGCGGCTCGATCACCTCTGGCTGGATCAAAGCGGAACGCCGGCAGCACCGCAGATTGATCCGGTCTCCGCCTATCAGCGCTCGATCACACCGATCAGCTTCAATGCCGCGGTAACCGCTCAGGTCAGTGATAATGACAGACTGCGCATCAATGGCGGACGTGGATTGCAGCTGCCATCACTGATCAGCCTTGGCGTTCGCGTAATGGTCCCGGCTCCCGACGTTCCGATCCCGGTGTATCTTACCGGGGATCCACGCCTGGCTCCGGTCACCGTCTGGAGTGCAGAGACGAGTTACTCACATGACTTTGGCTCAGACATTCACTTTGACGCCACCCTTTTTTATACTTGTACAGAAAACCTTGTCGCGTCGCCGGGTGGTTCTGTCGATGTCACAGTGGTGCTGACACCAGCGCCGATTGCCGTCACGAGATTTGCCAATGTCGGATCTTTTGAAAGCTACGGCGTAGAATTGGCCGCATCAGGAAAATTATCACGAAACTTGAATTGGCTACTAAACTACAGCTTGGCCAAGATCGATGACAACATCCCCGCAAATCGTGACGTTACCTTTTATGCGCTCTTTCCCGAAAGGGCCACACCCCGGCATCGGGCTAATTTGAGCGTTGATTACACAGTCGGCGATTGGTCAGCCGCTACCTTGGCGCATCTCACGAGCGCCAGTTATCAAAGCAGCTTCCTACCGTCGACGGAACTGACGATGATACGGGTGCCGGCAACAGTCACGGTCGATGGTAAAATCACCAGGAGAATCGGTTCTAACATCGCAGTATATGCGGCGGGGGAAAATCTAACTAAAGCTCAGGGTGCGTATGGGTCTCCCATCCCCGCTGATCGTCGACTTCGCTTAGGTATAACCACTAAACTATAGGACATGAACGTCGATTGACATCGGTGGCCGTTTGTTTGCGGGGTACACGCAAGCAAATTGCCGCTGCAATGGCGTCGCAAATATCCTAAGTTTCGCGACACCCGCCAAAGCAACGCATTTCCGCGTTTCCCCACGTCGCACAAGTCGGTTGCTAAAGTCCGTCGTTTCGATGCATATTCGCGACATGCTGACCGGCTATGCTCGCGTGTCGACCGATGACCAGGATCTGCGGCTGCAGCGCGGCCTGCTGACCGAAGCCGGCTGTCGTCGCATCTTCGAGGAAAAGGGTTCCGGCGCCCACCGGGACCGGCCCGAGTTGGCACGGCTGCTCGACCAGATCCGGGCGGACGACGTGGTGGTGGTGACCCGGCTCGACCGGCTGGCACGCTCGACCAGGGACCTGCTCGACATCGCCGAGACGCTGAACGACGTCGGCGCCGGCCTGCGCTCGCTGGGCGAGCCATGGGCGGACACCACCTCGCCGGCGGGGCGCATGGTGCTCACCGTCTTTGCCGGTATCGCCGAGTTCGAGCGGGCATTGATCCACCAGCGCACCAGCAGCGGCCGGGTGGCGGCCAGGGCGCGGGGCGTACGGTTCGGGCGGCCGCCCAAGCTCACCGCCGACCAGATCGCGCTGGGTGTGCGGCTGGTCGGCGAGGGCACCTCGGTGCGCGAGGCGGCCAATCTGCTCGATTGCCATCACGCCACGCTCTACCGGGCGCTGACCGCGGCGTCGCTCAGGCCATGATTGCGGTGGGTTCGCGGTGCATCATGCCGGGGCCGTACCGCTGATGCCGATCCGGGCCGAGCATGTCTTCCTCTACCCGATCGACTGGCCGCAGTTGTCGCATCACGTCCGCTTCGTCCGCGCCGGCGGGCGCTGCGAGCATTGCGGCCGCCCGCACGGGGAACGCGTCTTCCACCTCGGCGACGGCCGCTGGTGGGATCGGGGCCGGCTGTACTGGCGCAACGGCCAGGGCCGGCGAGTGCGACGGCCGACCGGCGACATCCTGGCCGACGGCGCCTGGACGCCGGTGGTGCTGGCCTGCGCCCATCTCAACCACGATCCCAGTGATAGCGCGCTCCACCAGCTCGCCGCGCTCTGCCAGCGTTGCCACATGATCTACGATGGCCCCGAGCATCGGCGCCGACGCTGGATGAACGCGCACTACCGCCGCGCGATCGGCGACCTGTTCTACGGCCCCTATCCCGAGCGTGGTGCCGACTGGATCGGCCCCACCCCGCTCAGCATGCTTGATGATAACCGGTCGCTCTATGCGAAACTGCGGTAACGGGAATCTGTCGGCGCACCGACAAGCAGGAGGCTGGCAAGCATGCCTTATAGGCCACCGTCAGGCATCATCGGTCCGCCACGATCCTGTGCGCGTTGAAAGCCGGGCTGAGCCTCAAGTCGATCCAGATAGGCAGCAAGCGTCGGGTAATTGTCCAACGCCTTGGCCATGCGCACCATGGCAAGAAAATAGGTCATCTGGATATCGGCAAGCATCGGCCGATCACCCATCAGGAAGGGCTTTTTGCCCAGCCCGTCCGCGATATAGCCGAGCACATTGTCGACCATGGGTCGGGCGCGATCGGCGGCCGCCTCTTCGCCGGCGCGCTCTGATAGCAGCACCGTCAGCACCGGCCCCGCCGCGGTGCTCTCGACGAAATCGAGCCACTCCTCATGCACGACATGCTCGGCGGTGCCGGACGCGGGCGAGAAACGGTTCTGGCCATAGCGTTCGTCCAGATAGCGCAGGATCGTCGCGGACTCTGCCAACGTCAGGTCGCCATCCTGAAGCGCCGGCGATTTGCCGAGAGGATGGACTGCCTTGAGTTCGGGCGGCGCCCGGAATTCGGGCGTGCGATCATAGCGGACGAGTTCGACCGGCAGATCGAGCTCCTCGATCAGCCACAGCACGCGCTGCGAGCGGGAGAAGGCAAGGTGATGAAGGGTCAGCATGGGCAAGGTTCCAAGTGGGTCGAAGTGTAGATCACGCACCGGGCGGTATGCCTTGGTCGCGTTGGGACAGTGGCGCGTGTACCTCGTGACAAATCTCACGGAGACCGGGCTTCAGCCCTTCTTCAAGCGTGGGGTGGTAGAAGGGCAACGCCAACAGCCCGGTCGCGGTTTCGCCCCGCATGATCGCCAGCGCGAGCAGGTGGGCGATGTGATCCATACCGGGACCGATCATCGCTGCACCTGTCAGCCGCCCATCGGGCCTGCTGGCGTATATCCGCACCATGCCCTCGGCCTGCGCCATCACCTTGGCACGTCCCTGATCGTCGTAGGGCGCACAGCCGATCACGCTGTCCTCGCCGGCGGGTTCGCCTAAGATGGCGACCGGCGGATCGGTGAAGGTGATGGTGAAGGGTAGATCGCGCTCCACTGCCTCGACATTCGGGAAACAGGCGGCATTGCGACCGGCGATCGTTCCTTCGTTGGCCGCTTCGTGCAGGACGGATCGGTCCGCATCCGCGTCGCCCGCTATGAAGATCGGCGCATCGCCGCATTGCATCGTGGACTTGTCGTAGATCGGTACGCCGCGATCGTTCAACGCGAGGCCGGTTTGATCAAGACCAAGGCCATCGAGCTTGGGTTCGCGCCCTGTTGATACCAACACCCGGTCGAAGCGCTGGCTTCCGCCATCCCAGTTGATGACGACCCCGCCATCTTCGGCTGAAGGGGAAGCGTCGACACCGAGATGAAGGGTCATGCAGCGGCGCAGGATGCGCTTCAGCTCCGCTTCCACCACGGGATCGTGAACACCGCCGACATGGTCGCCATGTTCGAACACAACGACCTCGACCCCAAGACTGGCGAAAGCCTGTGCCAGCTCGAGCCCGAGCGCCCCAGCGCCAATGACGGCGAGCGAACGTGGTAGCTCGTCCAGTTCGAAGATGGTGTCGTTCGTGTCGATGACATCGCCAAGTTTGCGGAAGGGTTCCGGGATGATCGGCTTCGAGCCCGTGGCGATCACCACGGTGCGGGCAGACACTATTCTACCGTCATCCAGCACAAGTGTGCTCGGTCCCGTAAAGCGGGCGCACGCCTTGATCGCCACACCTTCAGGCAAATCGTCGAATCCCTGCCTGGTGGCGGCAACGAACCGATCCCGTTCACAGCGGACCCGCTGCATGACCCGCTTACCATCGATGCGGGGGGTGGCGTCGATCCCGAAGACCTCTGCCCGCCGGATCGATTGGGCGGCCATGCCAGCGGTAATGAGCAGTTTGGACGGCATACAGCCGACGGTTGCGCAGGTGGTGCCAGCAAACCGATCATCGATGAGCAGCGTACGGGCACCTTCCGAGCGGGCGACCCGTTCAGCGGCCAATCCCGCAGTGCCCGCGCCGATGACGACCACGTCGCAGGTGAGATCGGCCGTTGTTGTATCTGCCATCGATAATCCTTGAACCACGGTGCCGCAGCACAACGCGGTGCCGACCAATATGGATCAAGCGATCCCCGACCCGGAGATCATGCATAAGAGATTGTTGAAATGTACGCCGATACGGCGTACATCATTATGAATGTCGAACGAGGTGCGCCATGCATAGCTTTGAGGATCAGGTCGGCGCCATTGAGGAGCGCAGCAGCGAACGGATGAATTTCCGTACCAAACCCCGCATCAAGCGAGCCATCCAGCAGGCCGCCGCCCTGTCGGGCGTGGATGATTCCGTCTTCACGATGAACGCAGCCTATCGATCGGCGATGGAGACGATCGCGGCGCATGAGCGCACCGGGTTGCAGCCGGTCGACCATCAGGCCTTCTTCGCCGCGCTCGATGCGCCAGCACCACCTACCGACAGACTTCAGGCAGCCTTTGCCCGCCATCGTGAGACGATCATCAGCCGGTGACCACACCCGAGGCTTCCAAACTTGCCGTTGTAGAGCCGCTCGATCCTGCCAAGCATGATCGAGCGGCCTTTTCGTGTGGCATCACGCAGGTAGACAATTTCTTCCGCCGAACAGCGAACAAGCTTGCCAGGGCTGACAACATCCGCACCTTCGTGATGGCTGACCCCGAGGGTGAACTGATCGGCTTTTATGCCGTCAACGCGCATGCCATCGATTATACCGAACTGCCCGAACGGTTCGCTCGTAACCGCCCGGCTCATGACACCATCCCAGCAGCCTATATTTCGATGATTGGTGTCGACAGCCGGTTCCAGGGACGTGGCTATGGTGGCGATCTGCTGGTCGATTGCCTGACGCGTCTGGCTGGCGCAGCCGACGTACTGGGCATCGCTGTAGTCATGCTTGACGTGCTCGACTGCGGTGATCCCGATAAGGTTGCCAAGCGCCTCGCCCTCTACACCAGCTATGGCTTTGCGCCGCTGGCATCCAACGGCTTGCGGCTGTTCCTGCCCATGGGCACAGTTCGAATGCTGGCTCTGCAGGCTGCCCTGTAAGCTACGGGAACAGTGTCAAACCCGCGGTTTCGACGCAGAGGCGCATCCCACGATTTTACTGCCCCGGATTACCGGGAACCGGCTGCGCCAATGCATCCTTGACGATACGACTACAGATGTGGTCGATAGGCTATCGGTGATTGGGGTAACGATCGTGGCTGCTCGATTTAACGCATGCTGGGGGGTGGTCCTTGCCTGCACCGGCATTGCCATGGTGGCCCCGGCACACCCCGCTCCGTCCGCAAGCGTTACCGCCGATAGCCTATCATCGTCAGTTAATACCGCATTGCCCATCGCGCAGAGGACAGCTGTCGAAGCGATCGTTCGCGACGAGATGAAACGCCGACGCATCCCGGGCCTGCAAATCGCGATCGTCCGGCACGGCCATATCGTTTTCGATGGCGCCTATGGCACGGCGGATGCGGAGACCGGCATCCCGGTGACTCGGAACAGCCTCTTCACCCTGAATTCGTCAACCAAGTCCTTCACCGGCGTCGCGATCATGCAACTGGTGCAGGCCGGCAAGCTGTCGCTGGACGCCCCGGCGTCGACCTATATCGACGACTGGCCTGCGCAATGGGGGACGGTATCCATCCGACAGTTGCTCACCCATCTATCCGGGCTGCCGGACGTTCTCGAGCAGCCGAAAGGCCAGGGCACCGGTAGCCTGATCGGTGACGGTGACGAGACTTCTGCATGGATGACCGTCAAGGCACGCCCGGTGGAGGCCGCTCCGGGTACCCGCTTCCGGTACAATCAGACCAATTACGTGCTGCTGGGCAAGATCATCGACAAGCTCTCCGGCACACCTTTCACGCGCTACATGAAGACGCATGAATTCGATCCGGTCGGCGCATCGCATTTCGCCTTTGGCGACACTCGCGACGTCATCTCCGGACGGGCCAGGATCTACCGCTACGCCAATGGCGCGATCGACGGCTCGACGAGGGGTGCTGCGCTTGAACATGCCTTTGACGAGTTCGCCCCCTTCATGCGCACAGCCGGCGGCCTGAACGGTTCGGCCACCGACGTCGCCTGGTGGCTGATCGGATTGCAGAACGGTACTTTGCTGGACCGCGCCTCGCTCGCGACGATGTGGACGCCCGGCCGCTATGCCGATGGCAAGCCCACCCAGTGGGGTATGGGCTGGCCGCTGCGCCCCGATACGCGGCATCCGGTTGCCACAGGTATCGGTGGGCGTCGCTCAGCCTTTTTCGTCTATCCCAAAGACGATCTGGCGATCGTCGTCCTGACCAACCTCGCCGGTGCCAATCCCGAGGAATTCATCGCGGAAATAGCGGGCAGCTTCTATCCAGAGCTTCGCCTGGTGAACGGTGGCGGTCTGTCTCCCGCCGCCAACAAGCTCCGCGTAGCACTGGCGGCAGCGCCAGCCGTGGCGCCTGAGGCGACATATGCCGGGCTTCAACGCGCAGATGCCGGCTTTGTCGTGAGCGAAGACGAACTGAACGACTGGGGCGGTCGCCTACTCAGTGCAGGGATGCAGGACGACGCGCTACGGATATTCCTGCTCAATACCTGCCTTCATCCCGACGGCGCAAACACATGGGACAGCCTGGCTGAAGCACATGAGGCACGCCACGAGCCTGCCGAGGCGATCGCCGCCTATCGTCGGTCGCTGCATCTGGACGAAAGCAACGATCATGCGAAAGCCCACCTCAAGCTGCTCGGCGCGGGCATGGCCAACTGACCGACATCCCTATCGGCCACCACCGTCCTGCCGCCAACAGACTGCTCCGCCTCATGCCCGATGGAAGTATAACCATATGCAGCCCCCTCTGACCCGACGATCGCTGATGGCAACCGGTGTCGGCATGCTCGGCGTTGCCGGAATACCGTGTGCATCGGTTTGGGCGCAGGAGCCGCCACACGACGTCACCCTCGCCGAGGATTTCGACGAACTCTGGCGGACCTTGGGGGAGCGTTATTGCTTCTTCGCCGAGAAGACGACCGACTGGAACGCGGTACACCGATGGTATCGCCCACGCGCCCTTGCCGCGGACTCCCGCGATGCGTTCGCCTCGATCGTCAGCGATGTGCTGGGCGAACTGTACGACGCTCATACTCATATGAGCGACCCGCCCGCCAACGCTCTGCGCGGTCCTTATTTCGACCTGTGGGTGGAGCCTGACCGCGATGGTTCGGCGGTCGTCACCAGCGTGCGCGAAAGTTCGGCGGCAGCCGATGTTGGTGTCCGGGTTGGTGATGCGGTGCTGGCGGTCGATACGCGTCCGATCAGGACGATCGCAGCCGGTGTCGCGCCGCGTTGCCTGTCCCGTCCCGATCCTGCCGCTACTTCCTACGCCTATAACATCGCGACCTCCGGCCAACGGGGTCAGCCGCGTACCCTGACATTGCGGTCGCGTGACGGGCGTGATCGTCAACTGCTCATCCCCGTGAAGAAGCCGACAGAGGTGCCAAACGTCGAAAGCCGCCTGCTTGCCGGCAACATCGGGTTGATCGTCATCCGCAGCTTCGCCGACGACGCGGTCGTTGCCACCGTCGATGCCGCGCTGCTTGGATTCAAGGATACGACGGGGCTCGTCATCGACGTCCGCGAAAACGGGGGCGGTGATACGGCGGTTGCGCGGCCGATCATGGGACGCTTCATCACCGAGCCCAAACCATATGCACGCATGCGCCGACGCGATGGTGTCGGGTTCAGCGCGCCGTGGACCGAAATGGTCGAACCACGCGGCCCCTTTACCTATGGCCAGCCGGTCGTCGTACTGACCACCCGCTGGAGCGCGAGCATGGCGGAGGGCTTTCCGATGGGCATGCGGGGGATCGGGCGGGCGGTAATCGTTGGCACGCCGATGATGCGGGTCGGCGCTGCAGTGTTCCCGCTGCGGCTCGATCGCACCGGCCTGACGCTGCAATATTCCGCCGAGCCGGTGTACGACGTGCAGGACCGGCCACGCTGGTTGCTGGAGCCCGACGTTCCGGTCGAAGGCGGCGCCGACATCCTTGCCGCCGCTGTGGCACAGTTGACGCAGCATAGCGTACGACAGGGCAAACCGGCATGACCCGTCGTATCCGATCGATCGTCGCATGCGCCGCAGCCGTCATGACACTCGCCCAGCCCATATCGGCCCGGCAGGCATTCGATCCAGCGCGGGGCAGGTCGGGACTGATCGCTCCGGCGACGCAGGTCATGGTGCTTGGCGTTTCCCACCTCGACAATGCGCCCAAGGCGTTCGATCCGGCATGGCTGGAGCCGGTGATGTGTCGCCTGCGCACCTATGCCCCCGACGTCATCCTGACCGAAGCGATGTCGGGCGAGCAACTTGCGGGGATCGATGCCTACAAGGCGGTGCGCGGCGATGCCGGCAAATGGGCGGGGCCGACGCTGGCGATCGCCGGGGACGCGCAGGCGGCGTTGGGGATCACCGGTCCAGATGCGATGGCACAGGCGAACGCACTGATGACGGGATCGACTCCGACCGCCGCGGATCGCCGTCGCCTCGCCGCGTTGTTTCTGGCGGCGGGCGAACCGTTCTCGGCCGCGACGCAATGGCTGCAACTCGATCCCGCCGAACGGCTCGCCCGTGATGGCATCACCGAGACGATGAAGACCAAGGTCGAACGGTTCGGCATCGGACGCGGCGAGATCGTCTCGATGGCCGTCGCCCTTGCGGTGCGGCTGGGACTCCCACGCGTGTACGGCGCCGGCGATCACCTCAGCGATGTGGTGCTGCCGGACAACGCGGCGTTCGGCGCAGCGGTCAGGGCATCCCCCGAGATCATCGCGCAGCTCGACAAGGCGACACCTTCCCTGCTGCCTTTCGGCAGCAAGGCGCTGGCCCTCGCCGCACCCGACCGTGTCATGCCGGTATTCCGTACGCTCAACTCGCCGGCATTCGGCAAGGCGGATGCACAGGCGCAGTGGCTATCACTTCAGCAAAGCCCAAAATTGGGCGCCCTGGGTCGGCAGCGCGTGGCGGCTTGGGAAGCGCAGAACCTGCGCATGGCGACAGTGGTGCGCGAGGTCACGGCCCCGATACCTAGTGGCAAGGCGCTGCTGATCGTCGGCGCCGCGCACAAGGCGTTTATCGAAGCGTATCTGCGCATGATGACCGATATCACGATCGTATCGGTGCCAGCGATGCTGGATTCGCGTCCGACCGGATGCTGATCCGCCTGCCGGCCCGGTTGCGTGGATAGCGGCCGGCGACATTCGCCTTATGAGTTTCCCGGACGGAGAATGGAACAATGCGCCGATACATGATGGCCTTGACGGGTGCCGCCGTCCTGCTGATCGGGGCCACGGACGTGCCACGTGATTGGGCGGCGACGCTACGGGCCGATGCGCAGGCGTATCACGATCAGATCGCCGCCAATCATCCGGGGCCCGTCAATCGGCTCGATCCAGGGTTCGCCGCACGCAACGATGCCGGACTGGCGCTGGCGCTGCGACGCGCCTCCTCGACGCGGGGCTATCCCGGTTATCTCTGGGCGATGCGCGGCTATGTGGCGAGTTTCAACGACGGGCATGTCGCGCTCGACGTGACACAGCCGGTCGCATTGCCGATCCGCTGGCCAGGGTTCCTGACCGGCTTCGACGGCGCAGGCCGGCAGGTCGTGATGACA
Source organism: Sphingomonas cynarae (assembly GCF_039537815.1). Taxonomy (NCBI): domain Bacteria; kingdom Pseudomonadati; phylum Pseudomonadota; class Alphaproteobacteria; order Sphingomonadales; family Sphingomonadaceae; genus Sphingomonas; species Sphingomonas cynarae. The sequence goes on from NZ_BAABBF010000008.1 coordinate 126,941, forward strand.
CGAGCCAACGACGCGCCGCTACCACTCGGCGCCCGGCTGAACAGTTGCGACGGCATAGCGGCCGCACCGCTGGCGGCGCGCAATGTCGGCGCATTCCGGGGGCGATGGGAATTGGTCAGCCAGCGGGCGACCAACGGTGGCCGGTTGTTCCTGGACGCGGGCAATCCGTACATCGCCCGGCCTGTGCGCTGTCGCTTCGTCGTCGATGGCAAGCGGCGCGATGTGCAACTGGCATGGCGCGACCTGCCCGATGCCGATTTCGATGCGCGTTTCGCGGCCACGGCACCGCGCGCGCACCCTGATTTCGGCGCCCGGATACTGGCCGACGGCACCCGCTGGTATGCGATGCCCGGCTTCAACGGCGATCCGGGCAGCACCGATGCCAAAGCACTGCCGCCGATCATTGCCGCGATGCGCAGGGACATCGGAGCCATCGCAGCCGCACCGCGCATCGTCCTCGACCTACGCGGCAACGGCGGGGGTTCGTCCGACTGGTCGCAGCAGGTCGCCGCGATCCTATGGGGCCGCGCCGCGATCGACGCCCTGCCGTCCAACTCGCAGGGCGTCGACTGGCGGGCATCGTCCGGCAACATTGCGACGCTGGAGGGCTATCGCACCGCATGGCGCGATGCACCCGACGTGTCACAGGAATCGAAGCGCTGGGCCGACCGGGTGGCGGCGGGCATGACCGCGGCTCAATCCCGTGGGGATGCCCTGTGGCGCGAAGCTGATACGGACGACGCATCCGTGGCGGCGGGGGAACCGGCCCCGAAGCTGAAAGGCAGGGTCTATGTGCTGACGGACTGGGGTTGCGGGTCCGCCTGTCTCGACGCCGTTGATCTCTGGACGAGCCTGGGCGGAGTACATGTCGGTCAGGAAACGAGCGCGGACTCGCTCTACATGGACGTGCGTCAGGTCGCGCTGCCCAGCGGTTTCGCCCGCGCGGTCGTGCCGATGAAGGTCTATCGTGGCCGCCATCGCGGCTCGAACGTCCCGGCCAGGCCTGTTCTGCTATACACCGGTGACATGCGCGATACCGCAGCACTCGAACGGTGGATCGCGCAATTTTGACGATACTCGGTGATGCCGCTCATGATCGCCACCGGTCGGTAGCCTGCACATCAACATCGGCATCGCCTGCCCTGACGCATTGAGGATATTCCCCATGACACCTTCCCGCAGGACGATGCTTCAGGGAGCGATCGGCGGCGCTTGGGCTTTTGCCGCGACGGCTGGTGCGCGGGCATCGGTCGCCTCTCCCTTCCCGATCGACACGTGGATGGCGTTGGCGTCCGTTCCCGGTGCAAGTTGGGCGATGCTCGGCCGCAGCGGGCTGACCACGGCCGCGACCGGATACGCCAAGGCCGGTGAGACGCAGGCGACGACGGATACCCTGTTCGAAGCTGCTTCACTTTCCAAGCCGGTGCTGGCGGCGGCGATCCACGATCTGGCTCGCGAGCGGCTGATCGATCTTGACGAGCCGATCGCCCGTCATGTCGACTTCACCAGCGACCCGGCCACGCGAACGGTGACGCCACGCCATCTGCTTTCCCACTCCAGCGGGCTGCCCAACTGGCGGACCGAGGCGGGCAGCGCCCTCGTCAGCCGGTTCGAACCCGGTTCCGCCTTCCGTTATTCCGGCGAGGGGTTCGTTCTGCTGGGCCACCTTGCAGAGGCCGTTACGGGGCGCACGGCGGCCGAGACGGTGCGATCACGCGTGCTGGCCCCGGCAGGCATGAGCAGCAGCACGTATGGCTGGCGAGCGATGGATGATCCTGCTGTAGCCTGGCCTCACGACGCTGGCGGCGATGTGATGCCAGACAGGGGGCCAGAGGCGTTTCGACGGGCGCAGCAGGCCGGACCGGCGGGTCTCGTCGAAGCCTGGACCCAGGACGATCGCATTGCCATGGCGAAGCGGCTAGGCAAGCCCGCGCTCCCGATCTTCATGATGCCCAACATGGCAGCCGGGCTGTGGACGACGGCGGCAGATTATGCGCGGTTCCTCCGTTACGCCCGACGCTTTCCCGCCATGAACACCCCGACGATCGGTGTGGAGGGCAACCTCAAATGGGGGCTCGGCTGGGGATTGGAGATGGCCGGGACTGGCCGGTTCGCATGGCACTGGGGCGCCAACGATGGCGTCGCCAATATCTTTGTGCTCGATCTGAACACGGGTGACGGTCTGGTCGTGCTGACGAACGGGGCAGGCGGCCAGCGGGTCTACGAACGGGCGGCTCGCGTTCGCTTCAAGCGCGAGTTCGATGCTTTCACCTGGCTTCAGCCATAATACCAAGACCCATTTGCAAACTCGATAGGCGACCAGCAGCTATTTACCGACAGTGAGGACGATATGGCGTCAAAACCGAGGGGTTCTGACGCCGTGGCTGGGCAGCCCTTCTCCTGAGGCTACCGGGTTGCCCGAAGCATTGAGGTCTGAATGGTTATCCAATGAGCGAGCCGGTTCAGAAGTTCGTGGTCGAGACGCTGCTGTTTCTTGCCGGCTTGCTCATCACGGTGGGGTTGCCCTGGCTGGTTTTGCGCCGGCTGCGGTCCGGTAAGCCATCGGCGACGCCGCAACTGATCCTCGATGATGGTGCCGGCGGGAAGGTCATTCCGCTACTTGCCTCCTTCAGCGGCTTGCGCTGTCTGCCGTGGATCGGGTTGGCCAGCAACAACCTCAACCCCCGCCTGGTCATCACGCCGGATGGCATCTTCTACCGGGTCCTGGGCCTGCGAACCTGTAGCTGGGTCGATATCGCACAGGTCGATGTCCGCACGCTGGGCGCGACGGTGAACATAGGCTTCGTGTTTCGAGACAGCCCTATCACCTTCGATGCGAATGTCGGCAGCATCATACTGGCGGCACAGACACTGGCGCTGCTGCCTACCGATGTCGTGTTAACCCGCCGGGCACGATCAGTGCTGACGGTAGAGATCTGACACGCTGATCCTAGTGACGACGCGTGCCCATATCATCGCCCCACCCTGTGTCTTGCCGGCCCAGCCGGACCTCACTGCGTCAGTAGCAGGGAAAACACCGTCAGGGGTACGAGCAACGCTATCAGGGCAATGCGTAGGCCGCGGTGCCGGATAGCAAGAAACAGAAGCGTCAGCAGGGCCAAGGTACAAGCGGTGAGTTCGGCAAAGCCCTGCCGAAAACCATCGACCATGCCATTGCCTGCGGCGTCGTTGCCGGTGCTGACGACGCCAGTGGCCAATATCAGCATCACGGCATCGAACACGACGATTGCTAGGAACCAAAGCGTCAGCGGAGACGGTCGCCAGACCGACGCATCCCGACCAGCTGTCACCTTATGCTGGCTAACCGATTCAGTAGTGAGCCGTGGTTTCATGCGTTAACCGCTATGCCGTCACCGTAAGACAACCGTCAATCTCAACCGGATAATTTAAGATTCGATATCTGGACAGCCATCGCCTAATAACCGGAAGATAAATTGTACTGATGAATGGCGTCAGCGGTTGACATGAATCATGACCTGCATAGATGCCGGTGAGCCATACGGTCTTTGCCGGATGCATAAAATCTACTCCACGTATCAGGATCATCATGACCACCGAAACCAACACCGTCGAGCTTGCCACCGAACTCACCATCGCATGGCTGGGCAACCCCAACACGCGCACCTCCGCGGACGATGTGCCGGCGTTCCTGCAGTCGATGTACGCTGCGGTCGAGAAGCTGGGCGGCACGACGGTCGAGACGCCGACCGAAGACGCAGCGGTGGAATATACCCCGGCGGTGACCGTGCGGAAGTCGCTGGCGAGCAAGGATCACATCATCAGCATGATCGACGGCAAGCCCTACCGGACGCTGCGCCGTCACCTCACCGGTCATGGCCTGACCCCCGAGGAATACCGCGCCCGCTATAACCTGAAGGCCGACTATCCAATCGTCGCCGAGTCCTACAGCGAGGCACGCCGCGCGATGGCCAAGACGATCGGTCTCGGCCGCAAGCCGGGCCAGAAGGTGGAAGGCGCGGAGAAGCCCGCGCCCAAGGCGAAGCGTGGCGGCAAGGCCGCCCTCGATGCCGCCAAGGAGACGCTCGGTACCGCCGAGTGAGATGCACCCGGGGGT